>JBEKPW010000005.1:0-100569 GCA_049520315.1 Syntrophobacteraceae bacterium | reverse complement strand
GGTGGTGCCAAAAACAAAGGAATCAGAAAATGCCTTCTCTACCGGATGTCAGACGTCAGATAACAAGATCAATTCTTCTGCATCTCTCGAAGAGTCGGTCATAAATGTCGGAGTAGTACTAATTAACACTGAAGGACTTAGCAAACTTCAGTTTTCCTCCGGGATCGTTTGACGGCACATGCTCCCGGCTCTTCAGCCGGCTGTCGTCATCGATACACTTGCGTATTTCCCTGGCGCTGACCTTGTTGGGGTCATCCAGTTCATTCATGGGACAAAGATGCCTTCGCCCCACCTTATCTTTTGCCCAAATCAACGTATCCGGTTTCATAATTTAGCACCTCCCAAGTAACCTTCAACTCTCTTTTAATAATCATTATCGCATCGAATGACATAGGGAGGCTCACCATATTTTTTCCGGAAACATCTGTTCATTAGCCTCCATCCGGAAACTCCGGACGGAAACTAATTAGCCCTGTTGCGGCGTACCACGGCAGAGCAAAAAGTTAACCGCCTTCACGGTCAACACCACCTCACGGTTCTGGTTGAGCACCTCGACGAACGACCGGATGACGCCACGATCAGGTTTGGAATTTGACCGGTTGGCTTCCAGAACGGTCACGCGGATAGAAAGTTCATCGCCGGGGCGCACCGGCCTGATCCAGCGCAGTTCGTCGATGCCTGGAGAGCCCATGCTCGCCGTCCCCGGGAGATAATGGTCCACAATAAGGCGCATCATCATGGCGGCTGTATGCCAACCGCTGGCGATCAAACCTCCGTAAAAGCTTTTTTTCGCAGCTTCAGGATCGATGTGAAACACTTGCGGGTCGAAGCGGCGCGCGAAGTCGATGATATCGGCCTCTTCTACGGTCATGGAACCGAACTCGCTCACGGAACCAACTACATAGTCCTCAAGGCAGTGGTCCTCGATTGGGGTGGTATATGTCGAATGGTTCATAGCGCTCCTCGTATGACAGACTTGTTAACAACAGTAAGCGATCATTTGGTGAAATGCTCTGCCGGGCTCCCTTAGCGATATACTTCGCGCAGCGCGGAAGGCATCCCGCCGCCATTCTCCACGCTCTCACCGATCTGTCAATGACCGGAGACGGTGCCGTGAGCGGGATGCCTTGTTGGGCCGATGAAAAGATAGCTGCGTTTCCGCCCGATAAAATCTTATCTTCAGGAAATGTACCTCAACTTTTCAAGAATCTTTTGAAAATAAGTCCGGTCGTCAGGGATAGCCAGTGGTCATTCTTTATTTGGCACGGTGAACCTGGCCTGGCGAAGTCCCCAAAATAAATCATCAACTTATGGGTAGCGCCGCCTTCCACGGCGGCGTCCTGGATCCCAATATCGAAAACCTCAGCAATCTCGGCTTCAATCACGTATGCTTTGCGGTGGATGACCTCGAGGCAGAGCTTGCAAGGCTCAAGACGAATAATATCGAACCCGGGACCGAAATCCTGGATTTCCACGATCGGAAACGCTTGCTGAGGTTTTCGATATTGGGATCAGGCAGAGGCTATGGCTGGCGGTGCACTTGCCGACATGGAAAGAGTCCAGGTTGCCGCGATTCGGTAAACAAATGATTCGAAAACGGTGAAGATGCTGGAACGTCTATAAAATCAAATCCCCACCTCATCTAAACCGCCTCATTCCGCGCTGTAACAGAGCAAGTGTTCAGATCCCGCTTCAATGAGTGGAGTACCAGACAAGCACCCTTTTAAGTTCAGTCGCAACCGCAGGGGCCGGCATGTTTGGATTTGCCAGTATTTCCATCGGAAGCAGCGCGGGATCGTTGTAGAAAGCGGCATTTGAACCGTTGTCAATCTGCATGACCGCTTCTTCGAGCGAGAGTCCGGCAAAAAGTCCTCGGCATTTAGAGTATGAAAGGATTATGCCCAAGGAGTCCGTTGACGCTTCGGCCTGCCTGCCGACGGGTCCCGCCGCTACAGCAACGTCCGCCCCCAGAGTGAGTTTGCCGTTAATTAGCACATCCAGATTGGGAATACTTCTCATCACAAGAATGACATCGCTCAATTGTGCGCCGACCTGTAATCCAAAACTGCCGCCAACAAGGTGAAAGAAGAGAGGGTTGCTCCAGGTTTGGTCCGGGTTTCGCACCAGCAGTATCCCGATTCCAAAGCGGGCTCCTATAAGAAATCCACCCTTCAGCAGATCAGGAAATATAGCGATACCCCGCGCCTGGCGCAAAAGGCTGGGCGGAATTGCACTCTCCGGAATGTCCATTATTTCCCTTATAACGGCGGTGGCTGCTTGTACCTTGGCTTCCTCACTGACTCCGGCTGCTTGAAGCGCGGGCGCAAAGAAGCAAAGACAAAAGGCGATGATTAAACCGGCGAAGGCGAGCTTTCGAGCCATTGGATATTTCCCCCTTTTTGCAGCGGATTTTCGATTCGCAGCCATATCGTTACTAATCACTATTGCATAACTCGAGACTGCCTTGTCAAAGGAAAAAACTGAAAGGTGTGCCTGTTTCGTTGGAATGTACTCGAGTTGGCTCCAAGGTCCTTTTGCTTCAACTGAAGCGACCCTTCGCGGCTCGAGCAGGCGGGGGAGATTCTGCTAAGCATTTGAGAGGGATGACAAATAGAACAGGCATCTCACAATTCGGATCACGCAAAGCGGAGTTAATATTCCTTGCAACGTCGTAACTTTTTCATTTTTCAAGATATGATTTGCTTTTAGAAGCCTACCTGAGAATTTCAGCTCGGGAAATCCGGTTTTCAGGGCACCAAAATGGCGGAGGCATTTCGGGTGCGGAAGGTTCGCTGCACATAATGCTCTTCTTGTAGAGGGAATCCGGCTAGGCTTGGGACAGTCACCACCGGGTCTCACAACGTGTTCCGCCTGTGGTCCTGGACAGATCAGGGATAGCCTGGAGATTGTGGGGGATCTTTAAATTGAAAAAACTTTCCCCCGCTCTTTTGAGCTTTCGCAATTTTGCAGAATTTTGCGCACACAATCCAAGAGAAGACATATCGGATCAGGTACAAAGATCGTGGTTGAGTCAATGGAAGAAACATTCGAGAAGATTATCCCGGCAGTCCCGTTTGTCGTAGAACCCGGGATTGCCGATTCGTGGGAATCATAAGGGCAGATAATCCCCCCGATCGTTCCGGGGTAAATCATCTGTTTTGTTGCGTACAGAAAAGAGATGAGTTATACCGAGCGCCTTAGAAATCCGAGAGCCCTTGGTCACCAAGCGGGATCAATTGCTCCGGCCCAGTCTTTGCCGTTCTGTTCCCTTTCTTGAAATGACCGTTCGCCCTTTTCGCAGAGGCAGCGGGAACCTTTAATGGACTTGTAACCGGCTTTTTTGCGCTCGCAGATTCAGCTTTTCCTGTCGCGTTGCCATTGGCGCCGCGGATCAGTTTCTCTAATTCCTCAACGCGATCCTTCATCTGGTTCGCCCGGGCATTCATTTCCCCGGCCGCTGAGGCGGATTTCTCCGCATTGGCGGCATTTCGCTGTACTACCTTGTCCATCTCGCCAACGGCTTTGTTTATCTGCTCGATTCCCCGTGCCTGCTCGAGGGAGGCCGCAGAGATTCGGCCGGCCAGTCCGCTGGACTGTTCAACGTTAAGAGCCACTTCGCTAAATTCCTTTTCGGTCTTTCCGACCAGTTCCGAACCATCTTTGACTTTCCTGACGGTCCCTTCGATGAGACTGGCCGTATTCTTTGCAGCCTCTGCAGCCCTCATGGCGAGGTTTCTAACCTCGTCGGCGACAACGGCAAAACCGGCCCCGGCTTCTCCGGCACGTGCTGCTTCGACCGCTGCATTGAGGGCAAGCAGATTTGTCTGGAAAGCGATTTCGTCGATGGTCTTGATTATCTTCGAGGTATCTTCACTCGCCTTGGAGATCTCCCCCATGGAAATGGTCAGCCTTGCCATCGACTGGCTGGCTCGTGAGACAGTCCCATTGGTCACTGTCATCAGTTGGTTGGCCTGGTTTGCATTGTCTGCATTCTGCCTGGTCATGGAAGATATTTCCTCTACTGACGAAGACGTCTCTTCGATGGCTGCAGCCTGTTCACTCGATCCTTCCGCCAGTTGGTTGGATGCCTTGGAAACCTCACCGGCTGCTTCTGCAAGCAAGTCTGCCCCCGAACTGAGACCGTCGATTATACGATTGATGGGCCGGGTTATGGAACGGGTAATGGTCCACGCCAACAATGCCCCGATTCCTATACCGATGATCAGTGCAAGGATGATGGCGGATTTTGAGGTTTCAAAGACCGTCTGTATCAGGTGGCTCATCTGATCGGATTTTGCCCATGCATCGTTTTCGACCGTTTGGGCTGTCTTGATGACAACTTCCCCGTTTTCCTTCATCTTGGGCAGAAGATTCTCGTGGACTTCCGTGTCGTTGCTGATCCAGGTATTGGCGGCCTGCAAGTACTCCTCCGTTGCTTTCGAAGCACGTTCGATCCTCTTCACGTCCTCGGGGTTTACGGATATCTTTCGGAGGGCGCCGTAAATCTTGATCAATTCCTGCATTTCCCGGTTGAGGGCCTCCCAGTATTTTGGGTTCCGAGTGATGATGTATGCCTTTTCGTTCAGACGTGCGCTGAGGGTCGTCCCACTCAACTTTCGGACAAGAAAAACCGACTCCACAGTCTTTTCGACTGCGCCCTGCTTGGGGAGCATGTAGTCGTCAACAATCTGGCTGACCGTATCTCCGGAACGGTTCATGATCGTAGAGAACTCAGACAGACTTTCGCTCTGGGGGTCCGTTTTGTATTCCGTCACCCAGGTTTTGACCGCTTTTGAGTAATCCTGTGTAGCCGCTCTGGCATTCGAGATCTGTTTTTTCTCAGTCACGTCGGGGTGTAGCTTATCAAGCGCGTCGTAGGCATTGAGGAGATTCTTTAAATTCCGTTCGATAGCCTTCACTTCCTGCTGGTTGTGCTCCAGCATGTAGACTTTTTCATGGAAACGAGTTTCGACTATCCATGCATTGATGTTGTTAGCGACGGCAAGGGCGTTCTTGGCATCGAGGTACTCGGTTTTCTTTGCCTCCATGAATGCATCGGCTTCTTCCTCAACCTTGGAGCCCTTTTCATCCATGAGTTGCTCCAGTAGCCTGTTTTGCTGCAGTGCAGCTGCAGCCTTCTCAAACAATTGGCCGTATTCTGCTGAACTTCCACGGACCATTGCGGATTTGGACAGGAGGTCCTGCTCGTTGAAGCGCTGAGCCGCTTTGTCCATTACATCAATTTGTCCCATCAGCTCTTTGAGCTTCGCCCCGGCTTTGGCATACACCTCATCGGATCTCTCAAACAGATAGTTTTTCTCTTCCTGTATGATCTCGAAAGCTGACCTTTCTATAGCCGTGGCTTGCTTGACCGCAGGCAGATTGTGTGCGCTCAGGTCCACGACATTCGAGTCAGCGCGTTTGAACATGACGAAATCTGCGGCCCCAAGCCCAATCATGACAAGAATGAGCGCAAAAAAACCCAGGGCTAACCTTGTGTGCAACTTTATCTTCATTTCAGTTCGCTCCCCACTTGCGCGCAGACTGACTTCAGGTGATCTCGCTCGCTTCAGGATGTCATGTTACGAGGAAGCCGCCAAGCCCGCTATCGGAAGGCGGAAGTTTAAGGGGTTTCCGGCTTCGTTCCCAATTGTCAAGCGATCCAGGCATCACGCAGGTCTGTCTCTCGAAGATCTACTCCTGTTTGTAGACCCCGCATCCAATGATGAGATCCTCATGGCGCTCGAGATACACAGTTTTATGTTCGATCTGGTTGGTCACTGGATTGCGGTACTTGTAATCCTGCCAACCGGATGTGCTCGTTTTCATCATCGCGACCCGTTCTTTCACGAACTCTTTGCCGTCAACGTCCTTGTTGTCGATAAGGTCGCGGCCGATCATTTTCGGATTGGCGCCGTGGGCCAGACACTTCCCATTCATGTCGTAGACGATGATGTAAAGGTCTCTATCGACAAATTGGCCTTCAAGATTGCTGAACTCCTCGAGGGCCTTCTCGGTTCCGTTTGATTTGATGAACTCAACCGCTTTCTTTACCATGGCGACAGCTTCGTCTTTTGTACCGGCATCAGCCGCCACGGCCATGTTGCAGCCCATTGACAAAGAGAGAAAAACCGCAAATACCGATAACCATTGCTTCATAATTTCACCTCCGCAATGACGTTTATTCTGCTGATGCAGTTACCCTGCCTGGCCTTAACTAAGGAATCGACGCCTTCCCATTAAATTGAAATGTCATGAATTGAAATCGGTAACTGTCAGGGTATTCTTGAGGCTTTTCAGGCATGCTTGGCCGGCTCGCTTTACTTGTCAATAGAACCGGACATCTTGAAAAGCTAATGACAGGAAGGAGGGATGATCTTCCCGGAGGAATATCGGATTTAGGACCCGGCGTTTGGGGATCAGGGTTGTTGACCAAATGAAGATTTGCCCCGCAAAGTTCAATTTGGCCGGGAGAGATTTTCACCCTCACCTTTCATCTATCCCCAGAAATCTCCGTTTTTTTTCTTCAGCTCGATATAGCTGATCCTGCCCCTCTCATTGACAAAGGAACTGAGCAGCCAGCTCACGATGCTGATTATGAGAGAGCCAAAAACCGCCGACCAGAAGCCGTGGACGTAAAAGCCCGAAACTACTCCGGAAACCATCTTCAAAAGAAGGGCGTTTATAACGAATGTAAAAAGGCCCAGGGTGAGGATGTTGATCGGAAGCGTAATGACGATCAGTATCGGTCTGAACAGGGCATTCAGTATGCCGAGGACCAACGCGGCGAAAAGAGCCGAAGAGAAGCTCGCCACGTATATACCGTCGACCAGGTAGGAAGTGAGAATAATTGAAATCGTTAAAAGCAGCCATCTTATCAAAAGACCTTTCAACTTTTATCCTCCTGTATGGATAGGACCCATTTTGACACGGATGGACACGGATGGACATGGATGGAGAGTGACCGATTCATAACAGGACCCTTCGGTACTCCAGGTGGGGTCTGCCAAAGTTAAGTAATAGACCGACATGGAGACCGCCGGCCTTCAGGTAGTTCAGCAACTGCCCGACATGTATGGAATTTAATTGGTCAATAGCTTTCAATTCAACGATGATCGCTTTCTCAACGATAAGGTCACAGTAGTATCTCCCCAGCGTGGCTTCTTTGTATACAACATCAAAAGGGACTTCTTCTCCAACGGACAGGCCCCTTATCGTGAGTTCATGAACCAGCGCTTTTCGATAAATGGCTTCGAGAAACCCGTGCCCCAGGGTGTTGGCAACCTCGAATGCGGCTCCGATAATGGAAGCGGTGAGGTTTTCGACCTCTTTGCCCAAAGACATTTTCTTATTCATAGGTTTTTTTATCCACCGCGCTAGGCTCCTCCATCCGCCCCGCTACTCTCCTCCCTTAGTGTTCATCCGTGTCCATCCGTGTCTGGTGTTGTTGCCCTCCGCTTCTTCGAGGACAAAAACGCGTGAGATAATTATCGTTCATTTAAGCATGATAGCTTTTTCCGGGCAGATCTCCTGGCAACAAAAACATGTGATACAAATATCGGGATTCACACTCGGGACGCGCTCGCCCATGGAGAGGGCCGAAACCGGACATTGATCGACACAGGTCCCACAGCCCGTACACAGGTCCGGGTCTGCCTGGGGGCGCAGGACCGTGCGGCTGTGAATCACAGCCTGTACGGCATCGTTACGGATAATCGCTTCGCCGCCCAGCGGCGGAAGCTTGAAACCGGGTATTGGTTTAAGCTCCCCTATGACTTCGATCCCTTTGATATCGTAATCCCCAAGGCCAAGTTCCCTGGCTCTTTGCAGGAACCTCAACCGGGCCGGGTCACAACCCATCATCGTTGCTATCACTGAGTCCAGCGCTACGGCGTTATTGGAAGCCAGAACCAGGCCTATCTCTCTTAGCTCCGGCGAGGCCGGCCCATTTCCCTCCATGCCCACTACCGCATCCACAAGGAAAAGGTCCGGGACCCGAAGCCGGAAGACGTCGACAAGCATTTCATGAAACCGTTCGGGCGTGCCGGCCGCCTTGTGGAGCATCGCTTTCTGGGCGCCGGGCAAAATGCCGTAGCTGTTTTTGATTGCTCCCGTCATGACGGTTAAGCCATGGGTCTTGAACTTGGGAAGACTGATAATGATGTCGGCTTCCAAAACGATACGGGAGACACTCACCACTGGCATAAAATCGGGATTGAAATTGACCTTGAACGAATCGGTCCCTATGTTCCGATAGTAACCCCCGGACGCTTCCATCAGGTCCGTTTTTGCAAAGCTCTCCTCGTTGGCGCCGTAATTGAAAAGCCCCGGATTGTCGCCTACGACCATGGATGCCGGGGCCAATGTTTCGACTTTATCAACGACCGCGCGCAGCATCGATGGGTGGGTGACGATACCTTCCTTTGCCTCCGAGGCCCTGAGCACATTGGGTTTGATCAAAACTTTCCTGCCCCTGATGTCAAGCGGGAAAAGATCGAAAGCCCGGTCAACGGCTTCACGGATAGTTTCATAGCTTGCGGGTTGAATCATGACTTTAGCCATATGCGCCTTCCTGAGTTGTTGGAAGCAAGAAGCGAGAAGCATGAAGCGGGAAGCTTTTGCTCCCTGCTTCTCGCTTCCTGCTCCCCGCTCCCCTTTAAGTGTGCCAGTTCGGTCTTCGTCTCATCCAATCCGAAACCGTTTCCTCTATCCACCCTTCAAGCCCCTCCGCCAGATAAAACGCCGGACGCAGGAGATCGTCCATTGGTGCAATAACCCCCTCGGCTGCTGCGGCAGCGGCCAGGGCCGTATATGGATAAATCCGTATTCCGGTGGTGACCTTCATTGCTTCCAGTTCGAGAGAATCCGCAAACTCCAGACTCTCCTCAACTGTTTCCCTGGTCTCCCCGGGCCCTCCGAGCAGAAGAAACCCCATTCGCCCGATCCCGTATTGGGCCAGCATTTCTGAAATCCTGCGGACTTCTTCAGGCTCAAACCTCTTGTTGAACGAACGCAGTATTTTCCTCGATCCGCTCTCAAATCCGAAGGCCACTTCGACGCACCCTGCCCTGGCCATCCTTTCGATAAGAACCTCATCGACTTTCCAGGGATAAAGGATGGCGCGCCATTGAATTTCGAGATTTCTCCCGCTCAGCGCGTCGCAAAGCTCGCCGGCATATGATGGAGGAAAATTAAAAGTATTGTCCACAAAGAAGAAATTCTTAAACCCTGCTTCAGCGAACCGTGAAATCGAATCGACTACAATCCCGGGGGACCTTTTCCGCAAAATCGCCCCCTCTATGGTTGCGGTCGAACAGTAACTGCATTCCATCGGGCAGCCCCTCCGGGTCTGGAAGGGGAGCCATATCTTCTGATTTTTGAATTCGGTGGGAAACGAAAAAAGGCCCGTGGGATCGGGCAACACCGAGTCGTCGAGCCTTTTCAGGACCTCGGTCTTATTTTCGCGGGCAGAATCAGCCAAAACCAGATTTGGAACACCGGTCAGGCCCTCTTTTCGGGAAAGTGCATTCAACAGTTTCACAAAAGCGGCTTCCCCCTCGCCTTTTATCCCCATGTCCGCTCCAAGATAGGCCAGGGCGCTTCGAGGATAAATGCTGTATCCCGCTCCTCCGAGGACGATAGGGGCTGAGGTGAGGTGGCGGCAGGAAGTTACGACATTTTTTACGGCATCCAGAAGAAATTTGGGAGAGTTCATGCACTGATCATCGATGTTTCTGACCGAAACGCCGATAAGTTCGGGATTAAAGCCTGAAACGGCATTTTCAAGTTTGAGTTCCTCGGAGTCGTCTTTTGTCATGAGGTTCAAAAGCCTGACTTCATGGCCTGCATGCTCGGCCGACGCAGCGACACAGGCCAGACCCATCGGCAGCACAGGCATCTGGAGTTGTTCCGTATTGGCTGAAATCAGGAGCGCGCGCATAGCTCTTTCCCCGGTTGGTTATGGGTCAGGTCTTAGATGATAGCATTTTTCGGAGATTTTTCGAGTAAAGATCGATCACATTTAACAAGACCCGGTCCGGCTTGCGGTCACGGTAAATTTGTCCTCCTTAAAGGGTAGACAGAAGCACATGAATCTTTCATCATTTTTGGGGAAATGAAATCCATTCCGTTGGTAGCGCCGCCTTCCATGGCGGCGCTACTGTCTTTGCGGCATGTTTTTTTTGAAAACTGCCGCCGGTGTGATATAAATTTAAATCTGTAAACAAATCAGACCACAGGAGCGAAACTCGCCTCATGAAAGTCGCATACTTCAGCATGGAAATCGGGCTCAATGAAAGCATTCCCACCTACAGCGGAGGGCTTGGCATTCTGGCCGGGGACCACATCAAATCCGCTGCCGACCTGAACATCCCGTTGGTCGCCGTAACGCTTCTCTACAAACGCGGCTACTTCATTCAGAATATAAACCCCTTTGGGCAGCAGGAAGAGATCTACCCCTACTTCGACCCGCGCGCGTTCATGGAACCTCTTCCGTTCAAGGTAACCATAAGGCTCGCGGGTCGAGACGTGCAGATAGGCGTCTGGAAGCATAACGTGGTTGGGATGCATAACGAGACCGGATCGGGACGCGTGCCGGTCTATTTTCTCGATTGCGATCTTCCGGGAAACGCGCCCGAAGACCGGCTCATAACCCAGTATCTCTACGGTGGAGACCAGCATACCCGGATATCGCAGGAAGCGGTTCTCGGAATCGGAGGATATCTCGCGTTGAAACGCCTGGAGCCGAAAATCACCACATATCACATGAACGAAGGGCACGCGGTTTTCCTCACCCTCGCCATGCTCAAGGACTTTGGAGGAGACGAAGAGCAGGTAAGATCGAAGTGCGTATTCACCACGCATACGCCGGTTCCCGCCGGCCACGATAAATTCGGCTACGACCTCGCATCGAAGGTAATCGGGGAATACCTGCCCTCAAATATCGGGAAGCTTGCGGGCTACGATGAACTGAACACTACCGTTCTGGCCCTCAATCTGTCGCGCACCGCAAACGGGGTGAGCCAACTGCACGGGGAAATATCCAGGCAGATGTTTCCCGGGTTCAACATCGGCTACATCACAAACGGCGTGCACCACTTGAGCTGGACCGGCCCTGACTTCAAGGAGCTATACGACAAATACATCCCGCTCTGGCGGCAGGACCCCCAACGACTGGGCGACATTTCGGTAATTCCGGACAGCGATATCGTCGAAGCCAAAAGGAAGGCCAAAAAGCGGCTCATAAGATACATAAATTCCCTGTCGGGCGCAGGGTTTACAGACGAACCGCTGACGATATGCTTTGCGCGGCGCGCAGCAGCCTATAAGCGCGCAACCCTCATTTTCAGCGATCTGGAATTTCTTTTCAATCTTTCCTACGACCGGGTGCAGTTCGTATTCGCCGGGAAAGCTCATCCGCAGGACGAGGCGGGAAAAGAGCTGATCCGGCAGATAGTAAATATCGGGAAGCAATACGAAAAACAGCTTCGGCTGGTCTTTGTCCCAAATTACAACATTTGGGTGGCAGGCCTGATGACCGCGGGGGCGGACGTCTGGCTCAATACTCCCCGCCGTCCAAGGGAGGCGAGCGGAACGAGCGGCATGAAAGTTTGCTTTAACGGCGGGGTGAATATGAGCGTTCTGGACGGATGGTGGCGCGAAGCCTGCCATGACCGGGTGAATGGGTGGGCCATCGGTGACGACGAAGACCAGGATGACGAAGCCGCCACCGAAGACTTCTATCGGGACCTTGAAGATATGGTTACGACCTACTACGCCAACCCCAGAAAGTGGCTCTCCATAATAAGGCGGTCTATCTCCGACATAACCCCTCAGTTCAATACCCACAGGATGGTGCTGGAATATTTTAACAACTACTACAAGTAAGAGGGTCGCTTTCGTATTCCCGCCAGCTTCGCTTTTATGAGAGAATCTATCGGCTCGATATACGTGGAGCCGGATTGTCCAGGCGCCGGCATCCGCTCGTTTTGGGTCCGCAAGCTTGGATCGTCAAGGTGATGTAATGTTCTTGGTATTTCCTTCCCTTTTCTAAAGGGGGGCAGGGGGGATTTTCGTTTTTTCCATTCCCCATTCACCATTCACTATTCACTATTCATTGCCCACTGTTCACTCATCGCGGAGCGATGCAGGGGCCGTTCGAGCAGCTCCCATCGGGAGGACAAAAATGAAATTCAGAGAATTGCTGGATAAAGAAGAGATCATTATCGCCCCGGCGGCCTATGATGTGGTGTCCGCCCTCATCATTGAGAAAGCAGGGTTCCCGCTCGCGTATCTGGGCGGGCTTGGTAACGAAGCCAGTGATCTCGGGTATCCCGACCTGGGGCTGACCACTGTTACGGAAATCGTCAGGAAGGCTGGAAATATAGCCGGAGTGGTGAATGTCCCGGTTGTCTGTGACGCAGATACGGGTTTTGGGGGTGGACTCAACATCTACCGGACCGTCAGGATGTTCGAGACTGCAGGCGTTAGCGGGATCCACATCGAGGACCAGACCTTTCCTAAGAGATGTGCGGCTATTCGAGGCAAAAGGCTCATGGAGGTTGAAGAATTCGCCAAAAGAATCAGGACGGCAGTCGATGCGAAGAAGAATGCAGACTTTGTAATAATAGCCAGAACCGACTCCAAAGTGGCCGGAGGAATTGATGAAGCCATAAAAAGGCTGAACATGTATATTGAAAACGGGGCCGATATGGCCATGGTCGGTGACTTATATACTTTTGACCAATATTTGCGGCTTGTCCGGGAGGTAAAAGCTCCATTGGTCGTCTGTGCCGCCGACCCCGCGCACTTCTACATCCAACCTGATTTCACCCTGGACCAATGGAAGAAAACCGGTGTGAAGATGGTCCTCTACTGGTACCTTTCGCTCTTCGCGGCAATGAAAGCGGTGCAAAGGGCCGTTGTGTCCCTGAAGCAGACCGGCTCCATCAAAGAGATAATGGACGATCTCTTCACATACAAGGAATATGAGAAAACGGTGGATCTGGATAAGTGGTTGAAGATCGACGAGCAAGGCGCCTGAAATTCGCGATAATTGCAAGACCTCTCGTTATCGGGAGGTTTTTCAATCCGTCATCCGGCATCAAGCGGGCGAATCACCGCAAACCCGCCGGGGTGCGGGCGCACTCGCACATGGGGACAACGTATGGTCCTTCCGGTATGACGGCGATGGGTTCTCCGCCGGTCCCCACGATTCCCCGGATGAAGTCGAGCGGCAAGGTCCCGTCTTGCTTGCAGTAGACACCCGTCAGCAACTTGTCTTCTTTGGACAGCGTATCTGAAAAGAGGTGGATTCTGCCGATCTGCATAGGCTTGAGCTGCATCTCCGTCTGCCACTCGTCGATGGATGCCCGGGACTTGGGCAGGATCGACTTTCGAAATCCCTCTGCTCCGAGCTGTATCAGCAACCGCTGAGCTGCGACATATTCTTTGGAGCCCATCCCTTCCGAACATTCCGAAAAAATAATGATGTCTCCTCCCGGCTCTAGCAATCCCATGACCCCGACCATGCCTTTAACCGTCTGGTAGTAGGTCTTGTCCAGGGGATAGCCGCCTCCGCTGGTTATGACGGTACGGTATCTTGCCTGCGAAGGGATCTCGGAATAGGGGCACATGTAAGCAACGGCCTCGAGGTGGCTGGCCTCAATTTCCCCGAAATTGACAAACGACAGATTCCGCTTGTCATCTATGACCGTATTCACGGCGAACATCCGGCCGAGCATGCGGACAATTTCAATCTGTTCTTCATGGAGCGGGTTGCCCTCGAGAATACAGTTGGCTGACCTTGGGTGCTCCATGAAGCCGGCGTTATGAAGCGTAGTGATGGTGTCCTGGTGGGCGACCCCCGGAACGATCACTTTCCTGCCCCCGGAGTAGCCCGCCATGAAGTGCGGCTCAACCAGCCCCGTCACAATCTTCACGTCTGCTTCGACGAAACGGCGGTCTAGCTTGACGGGGGTATTCCGTGAAGTATTTCCAAGATAGACGTGGTCTTCGTCATTTCGGGCGAAGTGATTCATCACCTTGACCGTCTCGAGCACCCAATCGCTTCCAACCAGTTCGCGAAGCTCCTCCCCCTCATTGGGTCTGTGTAAACCTGTGGCAACCAGCACCGTAATCGCACCGGGATCGATTCCTGCTTTTATCAGCTCCCCGATGAGCGGTGGTAGAATGGCGGAATTGGGCACCGGCCGGGTAATGTCGCAGATGAGAATGCACGCGCTATGGCGACCGGCGGCAATCTCGGACAACGGACCGCACGCGACAGGATCGGCCAGAGCTTTGGAAACAGCCCCTGCTGGATCGCCCAGGATGGGCATAGCGGGTTTTTCGATTACGGTTACATTCCAGGAGTCCGGAATATCCAGAAGCAATCCATCCTTGCCGTAATTCATCTTTACACGCATATTCTAAACTCCCCTTGACAGGACATGAGCCTTCATAAGCACAGGCGATTACTGGAAATTTAGTTAATATTTATTGTATTTTCAAGGGCTTGCCTCAACTCAAGCCGCTTGTTCTTTGAGTTCACTTGGATGAAGGGAAAGGTACTCCCTTACCTCCAGATTCATCCGATCAATCTCAGCGAGATAGCCTCCTGCTGATAACCGATAATTCTGCGGATTGATTTCGACCTGTCGGAGTCTTTCCATCTGTTGCTGAAAATACCTGATACGCTCTTTGGTCGCCTCAAGTTCTTGATCGTTGTGAATCATCGCTGATCACCTCTACTATGCCACGTCGTGTGTTATCTCGTTTGATCTGCCAGTGTTGAAGTGCTTCCGGCTCGCCGGCAATCGCAGCCAGCCGCCGAATTAAAGCTCATCAATACGATCCCTATATTTTAACAAGTATTCAGCGATTTCATTATGCATTATTCTGTCCCGATAACAATAATTAGGCTGATCCGCAACCCACCACGGTCCGCGACATTTGTTCAAGGGCAAGCATGAGCGCCTGGGTGCCCGACTTACCGTGTCCCTGGGCCTTTACCGCAAGGTATAGCTGGTGGACCAGCGCCAAGCCGGGAAGAAAAAGGCCCATGCGCGCCGACTCCTTGAGCGCAATGCCCATATCCTTGATAAAATGCTCGACAAAAAAGCCGGGAGCGAAATCTCTGCGCAGTATGCGTGGAGCCAGATTGTCCAGGCTCCAGCACTTCGCAGCGCCGCCCTGGATGGAACTCAACATCGTCGGCAGATCGAGGCCCGCCTTGAAACCGTATAAGAGGCTTTCGCACACGCCGATCATCGTTCCCGCGATGACGATCTGGTTACACATTTTAGTATGCTGGCCCGAACCCGCAGGTCCCTGGTGGACGAGGTTTTTTCCCATGGTTTCCATGATGGGCCGAATGGCCTCCACAACTTCCCGATCTCCTCCCGTCATGATGGAAAGAGTGGCATTGCGCGCCCCCAGGTCGCCACCTGAGACGGGAGCATCCACGGCGAAGGCCCCCCGTTCCCGGGCGCCCAGGTAGATTTCCGCTGCCAGCGATGGTTCGGTGGTGGTCATGTCAACGAAGATAACACCCGGGCGGACCGCCTCCAGAACGCCCCTCTTCCCGAAATAAACCTCCCGCACGTCTTCAGGGAACCCCAGCATGGTAAAGATGACGTCAGACTTTTCTGTGGCTTCCCGGGGGGAATCAACCCAGGCGGCGCCCTTCTGGATCAGTGGGAGTGCTCTTTCCTTCGTGCGGTTGAAAACAGTGGTGCTGTAGCCTCTTTCCATAATGTGCCCGCACATGGAAAGTCCCATTACTCCCGTCCCGATCCATCCGATGCGTGTTTTCAGAGAAACAGCGGGAACATCATAAACGCTGCCGGGCATGACAACCTCCTTCAGAAAATTGCTATGGGTTGTATAAGTCATATTTGAGAACCTGGTATCACTCTTCTTCAAACAAGCGGGATTCAAAGTACTCCTTCAACTCACTGCATACAATTCTGTCCGTGGGAAAGGCCATGTCCGGCAAATCGTCCAGGCTGAAGAAAGCGGCTTCACTGGCATCCGAGCCCGGACGGAGTTCTCCTCCCGTCCGCGTTCCCCAAAACCACATCCCAACCGTTTGTGATTCAGGATCGTGGAAGTTGGAGTGAACTGAGAAAATCCGGCCGACTTGAACCGTTATCCCGGTTTCCTCGAAGAATTCACGTCCGGCCGCTTCCCGAACCTCCTCGTCCCACTCGAGATGGCCGCACGGAATGCACCACCGCCCGCGGTACGATCCCTTACGCCTGACAAGGAGGATTTTGCCCCCTTCGACCAGCAGAACTGCGACACCTGCCGTAGGGTTGCGATAAAAAACCTTGCCGCAATCAGGACAAAAAGACCTTGCGCCCTTTTTTGCTGCTTTTCTTATGAGCGAAGCGCCGCAATGGGGACAGAAGCGAAAGTTCATAAATGCATGTGCCTCCCCCTGAACCTTGACTTCAACCAGTTTATAGGTTTATCAGAAAAGGCCGGAACTGCTAAAATAAAAAGCTTTGCAGCCGAACCTCAACAACACCCTTTTTCCCATATGATAAATCATTTACTATCCATGTGGCGAGTGACAAGCGAAGCACCCCCCCCGAACGAAAGGATTGCCTTATGGCTCTCAAGACATCTCAGGAATACCTGGAAAGCATAAAGAAGCTCACCCCTAAAGTTTACGTGGGCGGGAAATGGGTTTCGAATCTGCTGGACCATCCGGTAACCAGGTCGATGGTCATGGCCAATGCGGCTATTTACGACCTGGCGCAGGACGAGCGATTCCAAAGCGTCATGCTTGCCCGCTCTCACCTCACCGCAAACCCGATCAACCGAAACGTTCATGTCTCCCGCAACAATCACGATCTGGACATGCGGCAGGAAATGGCCCTTCTTTCAAGCCGTACGGTCGGCACCTGCAACTACCGCTGCGTCGGCTGCGATGCGATAAACGGCCTCGCCTCAACTACATGGGAAATGGACCGCGACCTCGGAACAAACTATAGCGAGCGCTTCAATAACTGGCTTGCCGGCATTCAGAAGGACGATCTTGCCGTTTCCGGGGCCATAACCGACGCCAAGGGCGATAGGAAAAAACGCCCGTCCCAGCAGGACGAACCGGATGTGTACGTGCACGTTACCGAAAAACGTGCCGACGGGATAGTGGTCAGGGGTGCAAAGGTCAGCCAGAGCGGGGCGATAGGGGCGCACGAAACGCTCGTTCTTCCGGGCGGAGCGCTCAAGGATGGCGAGGAGAACTTCGCGGTCGCTTTTGCTGTCCCGAACGGCTCTCCCGGACTGACCTACATCTGCCAGTACAACGCATACTCGGCCGAAAGGGAGATGGCCGGAGACGAATCGGAGCTTGGAAACCCGGTATTCGGACAGCGCGAGACCTCTACAATGGTTTTCGACAATGTTTTTATCCCCTGGGACAGGGTTTTCCTCTGCGGCGAGACGAAGTACTGCGGAAGACTGATCTCAAGATTCGCCAAAACGCACCGGATGAACTGCGGAGGCGCCTGCAAGGTGGGATTCGCCGACCTCATCATCGGCGCCACGCTCTTGGCGGCAGAATTCAGCGGTGTAGAGAAGATACCTCACATCCAGGATAAGCTGATCGAAATGGTGCGTCTGAGCGAAACCTCCCATGCGTGCGCGATAGCAGCGGCAGTGAAAGGCAGGGAGGAACCTGAAGGCTCGGGCGTTTTCATGCCCGACGACCTCTTCGGCAACGTAGCCAAGCTGAGCATAGCCCACGGTTTCTGGGAAATCCTGAAGATTGCCGGCGATATCGGCGGCGGCCTGGTTGTGACGATGCCACGGCTAAAAGACCTCGAGCACCCCGAGGTCGGGCCTTTGCTCAAGAAATTCTTTCAGAGCGCGGCACCTGCGGACAAGCGGTTTAAGGTCGCCAAATTCCTCCAGCACTGGACCGCCGGCCTGCACGGCCCGGGTACCTGGCACGGAGCGGGAGCGCCTCAGACCCAGCGCGTAATGATTTCGTATCTCACCGATTTTGAGTCCAAAAAGAAGATGGCAAAAAATCTTATGCGCATGGAAGATGATTAGGTGGACCATCAGGAAAAAACCCGGGCGCAATGAAAATCAACCTCGAACATATAGCCGTAGTGCTAAATGAGCCTCATTATCCGGAAAACATAGGCGCAGCGGTTCGCGCGGCCAAGAATATGGGAATCTCGCGTTTTCTGGTCGTAAATCCGGCTGACTGCGATCTTACGCGGATTTTAAGGATGGCAACACACCATGCGGAAGACCTCGTTTTGGGCATCGAAGTCTACGACCGGCTCGAAGAGGCGCTAAAATCATTTCAGTACGTGGTTGGAAGCACTGCTCGAACGGGGTCCCACCGCCAGTTCGTCAAAAATCCCCGGCAGCTTGCCCTCGAACTTATACCCTTAAGCCAGAAAAACCACGTCGCGCTCCTTTTTGGCCCCGAGGCTAGCGGACTGGCCAACGAACATCTCAGATACTGCGATGCTCTGGTTACGATACCGACAGCCGGGTTTTCTTCCATAAACCTGGCGCAGGCCGTTATGATAATGGTCTATGAGGTTTTCACCGCCGCATCCGAAAAAAAGGAGGGGTTTTCGCCGCGCCTTGCAACCCGCGGCGAACTCGAATCCATGTACCTTCACCTGAAAGATACGCTGACAAAGATTAATTTCATAAACCCGGAAAATCCCGATTACTGGATGATGAGCACCAGGCGGTTTTTCAGCAGGATGCAGCTCCGCGGGCGTGATGTGCAACTGATTCGGGGCATTTGCAGGCAGATCGACTGGTATGTCAGTCGCCGGTCGCCGGTGGTCAGTGGTCAGTGCAAAAGCAGTGACTGACCACCGAAGACCGCCCACTGCTTTTGCTGCTACTCTTCGATAACTATCCGGTGATTCACCAAGGACATGCTGCGAATTCGCCCGTGGACTATTTTTTGCTCTCCGAAAATATTTTCGATCTTGATCTGGTCGCCCTCGTTCTCGACTTTGTCGACGGCCTCCAGGATGAGTTCCTCCTTACCTTCCCTTACCATGTAAGCATTTGCTTCACACATTACTGAGCTCCTGATGAGTTGGATTCCAAGCATATCTCGCGTTCATCTGTAATACCGGTTCCGGAGCGATATTCAAAGGGGAAAAATGCACCCTTCCTCGTATGACAGACTTGTTAACTACACTAGACGATCATTTGCTGAAATGCTCTCGCGGGCATCCCTTAGCGATGTACTTAGCGTAGCGCGGAAGGCATCCCGCCGCCATTCTCCACGCTCTCCCCGATCTGTCAATGACCAGAGACGGGGCCGTCAGCAGGATGCCTTCAGGTCTGCTGTGTCGCACGGGTAAGCTGCAGGGAGCTGCGGCGCAAAATTGGTGCGAACCGGCAGTTGAGCATTCCGTCGAGTTCCTCTACAAAATTTTCAAACCGGTCAAATTTTGTTATGAGCTGCGGATTTTCAATTCCTTTGGTTACAAACTGGAAAAAGAGCGTCTGCAGCTTCCAGGTTTCCGGCCGGATCGCCAATGCGCGGCAAAGCGTAAGTAGCCGGAACAATCGCCCGGCATCTCCCTCGTCGAAGATTCGGAGCAGCCTTGAAAGGATCCTCACCATGAACCGTCCCAGCCTTTCGGAGACTTCCACCAGATAGAGCGAAACGCCCCATAATTTTGCCTCTTCCTGAAGCGAGTTAAGCCTGGCCATGTGCACCCGGAAAAAAAAGTCAGTCGAATCCCAGGGCGCATCCGTAGAGACATGCTCCACCACATGCACCAGGATGTCTTCCACCAGGCTTTCCACCTCTTCGCTCAGGACGCGCCGGATAGAGACCCGAAGATCGCTTGGAATCCTTATTCCCCATTGCCTGAGTGACAGGAGCAGAGGCTTGTATGTACTGAACAGGTTCCGCTGAAGATCTGTGTAGGTGCCGATCGTTTTGCGGCTTACGTCCAATGCAATCGAGGCCCTGAGGTCCTTCAGGACGTCTTCGAGTCCGTAGTAATCGGTCCCGAATCTTTCATCCAGCACGCGCACGATCTTGATCGTTTTTTGCTCTTCGATGGCATCCTGGAGGGCGGCAAGAATGGACTTATACTCGCCCTCATTCAGATAGGGCTTGACCGAACAGCGGAAATCCAACCCGCCGAAATGGGCCACCGCGTAAAGGAAACTCTCCGTATCGAGCGTTCTGTTGTCTTTGACGGAAACCAGGCCGTAGAGGCACCTCACCGGACTCGCCCCTAAATCCTCCTCCTTCTGGGGCATGATGCTGTACGCGTTCATCTGGAACTCTCGCTGCTCGAACCTGGCGATAGACTGTATGGCGTAATTTGCCGCTGCCTTTGCTCCATTGAACTCCTTGGGCCCGACCTCGCGGATAAAAACGTTTGCGCCGTTTCCGTATTCGGGCAGGTTACTGGGCGCCAGTTCCAATAACTTGAGAAACTCCGGATAAAGCGGTGGCGATCCCGTCTTCTCGGCAAGCTGGATTGCCATGGCGGCGTACTTGAGAATCAGGACCGACTCAAGCTGGCTGATTTCATCAAAAAACCAGCCGCAGGATATGAACATCAACAGGGAAAGCCTCTGCATTTCCAAAAGCTCGAGAAATCGTGAGACATCGGATGAGCGCGACCCACCCCTGAGGTGTTTTTCCAAAAACGGGGCCAGGTGATTCTTTATGTCCAGGATTAGATCGATATATTCGTCTCTAGCGCCCCAAGGGTCTGCGCACAGGTTTGCCATCTGAGTTTCGAAATGCCCGGCCAGGCTGTCTCGAACGTATTCGAGCGCTTTGCGCAGAGGTGCTCTCCATTTCTGAGTCCAGCCCGGTTCGCCTCCCAGATGGCAGCCACAGTCGCTGCTCCACCGCCCAACTCCATGAGAGCAGCTCCAAGCCGTTCGCTCTAATATCTCAACATCGGCGACGACCGGGAACTGGGACAAGAACCACCCATAATTGACTATCTCAGTCGAGGCATCGCGCTTGAGTTCCTCTAAAGCGGCGGCAAGTGCCATGTCGCCGAATTTAAAATGATGCCCGTAGGATTCTCCGTCGGTGGCTACGTTAACCAGCCAGGGTTCCCCGCTGAGGGGCGCGCGCGAGGACCATGTCCTGTCGATCTGTTCAAGCAACTTGGAGCTGTGTTCAAGTAACCGGCCGAAAGCCACGCCGTGTGCCAGGGCGGAGTCGTAGAAAAAAATGTCGATGTATTTCCCCCCGCCGCAGGAATAACGATAGGCGCGCCCGCTGGGAATTGTTCCACCGGCTGCATCCCTCCACTGGGTGTCGCCCTCGCGAAAACGCCACCGCGCCGCCTGGTGGGGAGAGAGGATGGTGAATTTTATTCCGGCCTCCGCCAGGAGCAAAAGTGTAGCCCCGTCAACGGCCGTTTCGGCCAGCCACATCCCCTCGGGATGCCTGCCGAAGCGGTGTTCGAAATCGCGAATCCCCCAGCGGATCTGGGTGAGCTTGTCTCGCTGATTTGCCAAAGGCATTATGATGTGGTTATAGACCTGAGCTATGGCGTTGCCGTGGCCCCCGTGCGCCTCCATGCTCTGACGGTCGGCTTCCAAAATAGTCTGGTAAACCCATGGATCGTGCCGCTCGAGCCAGTGAGTCAGGGTGGGGCCGAAATTGAAGCTCAGATATCTGTAGTTGTTCATCAAATCGAGAATTCGATTCTGGTTATCGACAAGGCGCGCCGCCGTGTTTGCCCGATAGCATTCGAGGTTGATGCGTTGGTTCCAGTCATGATAAGGGGCTGCGGAATCCTCACGCTCGATTTCCTCGGTCCAGGGGTTTTCGCGGGGAGGTTGATAGAAATGTGCATGAATACAAACATATTTTTTTTCAGATGAATTCTTCATCTAGTCATGGTTTCCGTTGTTTACAATAAATTCAGGAAAGGACCGCCCGGCAATGCTCGAGATATCGTTCCTTCGCGATTCTAGTTATAATTGTACCGCCTGCAATTTCTGTTTTCCAGCGTCGTTTGTGTATTTTACTACGGTAATGGCTTTTTGATCAAGCTGCCTCATCCCGCCTGTTTACAAAACAGGCCTCATTCACTAAATTCATGCGTTCGGAGGAGCGGGAGACTCTGTGGTTCCAAAATGTTGACAAAGTCCCGTCATATCCCCGGCAACGCGTCACCAACGGATCGTGAATGAACTGCAATCTCAATATTCGCGGAATCTTCTGCAATCGAACGCTCAATCTGAACGCGATCCGCGCAATTGGCTACGATATGGACTACACACTCGTTCATTATCGTATGACGTCCTGGGAGCACCGCGCCTATAATTATATAAAAGAGGGGATCCGCCAGGCGGGATGGAGTTTGGAAACCCTGGTATTCGACGCAGAACTTGCGATGCGCGGACTTGTGATTGACACGCAACTGGGAAACGTCGTCAAGGCAAACCGGTTCGGTTACATAAAACGGGCATTCCACGGGACAAGACCGCTCGAATTCGAAGAGCTGCGCAGGGTCTATCAGCGCACACTCGTGGATCTTGGTGAGCCCCGGTGGCATTTTCTGAACACCCTTTTCTCAATCTCTGAGGCAAGCATCTTCATGCAGCTTGTCGATTTGCTTGATTCCGGGGAATTGCGCGGATGCATTGGCTACGAGGAGATCTTCGGGAGAGTGCGCCGTGCGTCTGACGAGGCTCACATGGAGGGACGGCTCAAGGCCGAAATCCTCGCCAACCCGGCTCAGTTCGTCCAACCTGACGAAGAAACGCCCCTGGCCCTTCTCGACCAAAAAAAGTCAGGCAAGAAGCTGCTTCTGATAACCAATTCCGAATGGTCTTATGTGGAACCGATAATGAGCGGCGTGTTCAACCCGTTCCTGCCAAAATCCATTAAATGGCGCGACCTGTTCGATATAATAATTATTGGGGCGAGAAAGCCCGATTTTTTCACCCTCCAAATGCCGGCCTTTGAAGTGATGAATGCAGAGGGCCTTCTTCGGGAGCACCGTGGCATGCTGTGTCCGGGCCGCATCTACCTGGGTGCCAATGCTCCGCTCGTTGAGGAAAGCCTGGGCCTTTCAGGCGAAGAGCTTATGTATGTCGGGGACCACATATTTACAGACGTAAATATTTCGAAGAGCATTTCGAGGTGGCGAACCGCCCTGGTGATTCGAGAGCTTGAGGATGAAATCGCGGCGGTTGACCAATTTCTGCCCAAACAGGCGGAACTGAACGCGCTGATGGAGACCAAGGAGCGCATGGAGTCTCAATACTGCTCGCTCCGGCTCGCCGCCCAGCGCATTCAGCAAGGATACGGGCCCCGTGAGAACTCGAAAATCACGGACCTTCGGAGGCAAATGTCCGAGCTGCACGGCAGGATAGTGGAACTCGATTCCAGGATTGCTCCAATCGCACAGGCTTCCGGGCAGCTTCTCAACAAGAACTGGGGTTTGCTCATGCGAACCGGCATTGACAAGAGCCATCTCGCAAGGCAGATCGAACGCTATGCCGATATCTACACCGCGCGCGTTTCAAATTTCCTGCAGGTGACCCCGACTGCTTTCCTGCGCTCCCGCCGGGGCAGCTTGCCCCACGATCCCGAGTGCCTGCCGAAAGAGGCTGGGGACTAAGAGAAGAACCCACCGGGATATGGTCCGGGCATCAAGGGAGCGCCGAGTTATGAGAAGAATTCAGCAATTGGAAAATTGAGCAATCAGGGACTAAGTCCCTAAATTCCTTAATCTTCAAATCCCTAATCCCTTTGGGGAAATATTTCGCAACTCTCATCTGCTCTGCGTCCGGTGAAAGGTTTTTCTTCCTGCGTTCCCGATTCTCCCTGTCATCGCATCATCTTCACTTTCCCTTGACAGTGCCTTCCAGCATTTTATGTTTAAGAAATGTTCCAGATAAGGAGGCTCTAAATAAGAAGTGATCTGGATAAGGAGGCTGCTTCATGGAAGACGACTATAAATTTGAAACGTTCAGCTCGGAAGCAAGTTCTTTTGACCGGGAATTCACAAGATTCCTCAACAGCAAATCGAGCGCATCCTGGAAAGTGCAGTCTTGCTCCTACTGCCATGACGAGGGCGGCAAGAAGTTCTATGCGTCCTGCATATTCAAGAAATAAGCGGACAGCGGCGTCGATTGTTTGATTACATCTGCTGGGCGGGGGATAACCTCCGCCCTTATATTTTTTCCTGCCGGTTGGTTGCCGGCTCAAGGGAAAATTCTACTGGATCGGCTCAAAATTGGATGAATCAGGCGAGATCGGAGCTTTCTTTACCGTTTTGCGGGCGGAGCCGGCAGGGCTTTTCGGCAGTTGGACCAGAGCGAACCAGTATTCGCACAGAGACTGCATGGCATTGGCCATCTCGTCAAAGGACAGGGGCTTCAACATAATCGAGCTGGCTCCGATGTTATATCCGCGCGATACGTCTCTCTGGTCCCTCGAAGAGGTAAGTATTACGACGGGAATTTTTCGAAGGCCCTCGTGCGCTTTCAGATCCCTGAGCACCTCGAAGCCATTTTTCCCGGGCATATTTAAATCGAGCAGGATCAAATTCGGAGTTGGAACATCTGAATATCCGCCTCGCTGGAACAGAAAATTCATTGCCTCATCGCCATCTTCGGCCCAGTAGAGGTCCACTCTAAGCTGCTTCGATTCGAGGGCCTCTTTAACCAGGATAAAATCTTCCTCGTCGTCGTCAACCATGAGAATGGCAAAAGATGTGTCTTTTTGTTCTGAGTCAGCCATCGGTCTTATCCTCGAAACAAGGAGAAGGACAAAATCAGACTGCGCGCCCGAGGCGGAGCAGGTTCAATTTATGAATGGGAATGTGAGCGGGAAAAGTCTGCCGATCCGGAAGAACGTCCGAGTGCGCTATAGTCTACCGATGCATTGTAAGCGATGAAGAAAGGATCGGCAAGTTTAGGGTTGTTATCAGTTTTGGGTTGTTGCCGTGTGATATGTGGCCTTAACTATTAAAGATTCCGGCAGTCCCTGCCGAATAGGTATTTGGACAGCCGGATGGATTGTCTTGCTCAAAGCCTTATACCCGCTCTTCTCAAGCTATTCCGGGTAATACCGGTTGAATTGCGGCGGAATTTACGAGTGGCGCAGAGATTTCACATGGCTTTGAAGCGGCTGTGCAGGGACGGCCAGGGTATGGGATTTCGAAGTCCTTTTGAGGAAATGAACATATCACTATGGTGCAGCGCAAGGAGGGAGGCTTGGGGCGATGGAAAAACCGGCGATTGCGGAGCCAGGGAAAACAGCTAAAGTTCGGAACGCCGCATTTAAGGGCTACAAAGATGGTACCAGTGAATTCCTGGGAGACCAGATCGAAGGGCTGGTAGGCTACAGCAGGCTGGACTTTGATTCAAAAGCCTGTAAATGGACGGATTTGATTTTAGAAGAAGACAAGGCGCATATAAAGCAAGTCTTCGCTCAGGCGCTCAAGGGCGACAAGACCTATATGAGAGAGTACAGGGTCCGGGCCAGAAATGGTGATATCGTCTGGCTCAGGGAGTGGAGCCAGATTGTCTGCGCGGAGAATGACGAGGTGGAATTCGTTACCGGCATTATTATGGACATCACGGAAGAGAAGCAGCAGGAGATGCTGCTGATGAGTTGCGAGCGCAAAACCGGTAAGTATCTGACCTTTTCGGTAGCGGAAGAAGACTATGGGATTTCAATAATGAAGGTAAAGGAAATCATAGAGGTAATGCCGGTTACTCCTATGCCCCAGACCCCTCCATATGTGAAAGGCGTTATAAATCTTCGAGGCAAAATTGTTCCCGTCGCTGACCTGCGGGCTAAACTGGGGATACAGGAATCCGAGTACACGGATCGCAGTTGCATTATCATACTTGAAACCACAAGGGATGGGAGAACTGCTTTGATAGGTATGGTTGTGGATTCGGTTTCAGAGGTTCTTTACATAAAAGGTGCCGACATCGAGGATGTGAACGACTTCCTTCTTAAGTTCAATAGCGGCTGTGTGCTCGGGATGGCCAAAATGGCCAGCGGTATTAAAATGATCCTGGATGTGGACACAGTCCTGGGTGATGTTGATGTTGGGGCGGCTGTAAACTTCTAAACGAGACTGCTTCATGATGAAATGAAGTTCAATTCCCGTTCAGTCTAAAATGTGGAAAACGTCCGGACCTTTGCCCGGACTCAACGCCATATAGCTTCCATCGAAATTTTTGTCCTGAAATAATCCTTTTCCACATCCGGCACGGCAATCAAACCATCGAATCATGCAAAAGTGCACCGGTCCGCACTTTAAGGCTAGGGCTGTGAATCTTTCTTCTCGGCCTTTTCCCCCGGGCTCAAGAACAGGTCGAGCAAGGATTCCCATGGTGTAGCAACAGGCAGGGTTTTGCGGGCAACCGTGGAGAAGTCCTTGCCAACATCGAGCCACCTCTTGAATTGCTCATCAAAGGAGGCTTTGTAAAACAGGTAGTTTTTGATGGTGAGTTCAAGATATTTTTCAAAAAACTCGCTCAGTGCATTTTCGCCGTGCTGGATCACCAGGTGGAGAAAAGGCACAGGCAGAAGAATGTTCTTGTTCTTTGCCTCTTCTACGATGATTTGGGATAGAATGAAGGCCGTGACATCTTCCGAAGTCCTCGCGTCGATTACCGAAACCTGGCGGCCGGCCCTTATGAGTTCGCTGACCTGTTCAAGGGTTATGTAGGCGCTCTTTTCAGGGTCGTAGATCCGCCTGTTCGCGTATTTTTTTAGAACAATTTTTTCAGCCATTATTTGATCCAGCCGCGTCTTGATGCAAAGCAGCAATAATTACAGTCTATTATAATGCACAGCCAGGATTTGCGCTACCATAAAATCTTTGTGCGCTGCACAATTCTCCCCTTGACTCCCCAATTTGAATAATTATACTTCACTTTGTCGGGACGGGAATTTATCTAAAAACAATGGAGGCAGAAATGAACCAGTTTACTTTCGCAAAACAGATGCTCGATTTCAACAGGACCACCTTCGAAAACACCTACGGCGCCGTCTGCATGGTCCAGGAGCAGTCGGAAAAAATGATGAACTCCTTAATGGAGCAGGCGACCTGGATGCCGGTCGAGGGGAAAAAAGCCATTGCCGATATGGCTTCCATGTGCAAGAAAGGCTGCTCGGAATTCAAGAAGGCTATGGATGAGAACTTCGTAAGAGCGGAAGCTCTTTTCAAGACTGCAGACCAGGCCTGATGAGAGGCGGCCTCGGGGCCTGCGCACATTACCTGCTCGTGCCGCTCCGGATCTGACCGCCTGAATTGCGCAAAACATCGTACCAACACATCAAAAAACTTAAGTGCCGCTCGCCTACGCGTAACCCGCGCCGGCCCACAACGGATTCTCGATTCTCTCCCTGATCTGACCACGACCAGAGGCGGGGCCGGCCGCGGGTGGCCATCATCCCTTCAAACCCTTGACTATTTCCGGAGCAGGGTTTGGAATGACGCGCTATAAACTCACCCCGCCCAGCCATTCTTCCAATTTTATCGGAAGTTTAGGGGACCAGAAAAGCTTGCGGAAGTGATAGCCGTATATTGCCATGGAAATTACCTCACCGAAAGAGTTGTGGTAATCGGAGATAGCCCTCCTCATAATCTTCCAGTAATAATTTCTGGATTTATGGTCGACAATCCCCAGGTACCAGAGTGAGCGGACAAAGGTCAGCAGGTCATTTTTTTCGAGGTAAGTCCTGGCCCTTGGGCGGTAGGCCCGAAGAAATGCAAGCATCCGGTTATAATACATTTCCGGAGAATAAACGGAGTTCATCACCCAGCGGTAGCCCTCGATTATTTTTTCCCTGTCCATCATGGTGACGAAGTTCAGAGATCCGCCCGCATCCGTATTATCGCCCGAAGATTTGAAGAGCATTCTTCCCTCGCTCTCCAGGCGGGAATGAAGCCGTGTTCCCGGGATCGCGGTGAGCAACCCAATCATTGCGGTCACGATTCCGTTTTTCTGGATGAAGTTTACCTGTCTCTGGAAAACGTCCGGCGGGTCGCTGTCAAAGCCGATTATGAACCCTCCCATGACCGCCAGGCCGTGCCTTTGTATCGTTGCAACCGATTCGGAGAGGCTGCGTTTGAGATTCTGCGCCTTACCGCATTCTTTCAACCCCTCTTCGACGGGGGTCTCCAGGCCGAGAAACACCTTGTTGAACCCGGCCTGCACCATCAGGTTCATCAATTCAGTATCTTCCGCCAGATTTACGGAAGCTTCCGTTAAGAAGTTAAGACGCCGAAACCGGCCTTTCTGCCAGGAGATTATGGCTCTTAGAAGGCCTTTTACCTTCTGCTTGTTGCCGATGAAGTTATCATCGACAATAAAGACCGTCCCGCGCCATCCACGGGAGTATAGCGCCTCCAGCTCGGCCAGCATCTGTTCGTCCCGCTTGACCCTGGGTACCCGCCCATTCATGACGATCACGTCACAGAATTCACAGTTGAAAGGACATCCCCTGGAATACTGAATTGACATGGATACATAGTCGTTCATATTGATAAGGTCCCACAAGGGAACAGGGATACCTTCCAGAGAAGGGAAGTCTGAGGTCTGGTAAAACCTCTTTGGCCGCCCCGCTTCCAGGTCCTTTACAACTTCGGAAATTATCGACTCGGCTTCTCCCAGGACCAGGTGGTCAATATCGGCGAAGTCGTCCGGATATGCCCGGAAAAGAGGGCCGCCTCCGACCACCCTTACGCCAAGCGCGCGGCAACGGTCCACGACCTCCCGGGCTGAAATTTTCTGAGCGATCATGGCGCTTATGAAGACGTAATCCGCCCACAGCAGATCCTCATCACTGAGCGCCCTTACGTTTAGATCTACCAGCCTTTTTTCCCAGGCATCCGGGAGCATTGCGGCTACGGTCAAGGCCCCGAGAGGGGGAAAGGCCGCTTTTCTTCGCACCACTCTAAGAGCGTGTTTAAAGCTCCAGAAGGTTTCGGAAACCAGCGGATATACGAGAAGAATCTTCATTTGAGTCCTCTATTGTGAAGGGAACTGCAAGTGGATCAGATGGCATTCATGCCTAGGAGTTTACAGCCTGCATTCACGCAGGTCAACAGGAGATCCGCATGAGTCAAAGGTTAGATCATACTGTCCCTATTATTGCTTTTTTGTGGACAATTCCGCACATTTTGGTTACTTGCCTAAAATATTTTGGCGTTCAGGCTCCACGATATGGAGGAACTCAAACATATGGCTCTTGTTGTGCAGAAGTACGGCGGAACCTCGGTTGTCGATGCGCAACGAATCAATGCGGTGGCCGAACGGGTCCTTGCGAGGAAGAAGGAGGGCGACCAGTTAGTTGTGGTCCTTTCGGCCCGAGCTGGTGAAACCGACCGCCTGATAAAGCTGGGGTGCGAGATTACCGACTGTCCCGACCCGCGCGAGTTGGACGTTCTGCTTGCCACCGGCGAACAGACCACTATAGCCCTGTTCTGCATTGCTGTAAAAGCCATGGGTTCCGAGGCCGTTTCCATGACCGGATACCAGGCCGGGATCATGACAGACGGCCGGTTCGGCGAGGCCCGCATAAGCTGGATACAGACCCAGCCCATCATCGAGAGTCTGCAGGAGGGCAAGATCGTAGTGGTGGCCGGGTTCCAGGGATATGACGATGACGGGAACATCACCACGCTGGGGCGCGGAGGGTCCGATACTACGGCCGTAGCGCTTGCTGCGGCTCTTCATGCCAGCGTATGCGAGATATACACGGACGTGGAAGGGGTGTTCACCGCTGATCCCAACATATGCTCCAAAGCGCGCAAGCTGGATAAAATAAGCTACGAAGAAATGCTTGAGATGGCCAGTATGGGGGCCAAGGTCCTCCATCATCGTTCGGTGGAATTCGGCATGAAGTACGATGTGCCCATCAGGGTGCTTTCCTCCTTCAGCGATGCCCCGGGCACCCTTGTTACACGGGAGGATGAAATAATGGAAAAGATGGTGGTTTCCGGAATCACGTACAACAAAAGCGAAGGCCGGGTAACGATCACCAACGTCCCCGACCAGCCGGGAGTCGCCGCTAGGGTTTTCCAGCCCATCTCGGCAGCAAATATAAACGTTGACCTCATTGTCCAGGGCGCAAGCGGTGTTCCTGGCAGGGCAAATATTTCATTTACGGTTCCAAAGACCTCTTACGATCAGACCCTTGACATCCTGGGGTCACTTGCGTCAGAACTGGGCGAATGCCAGGTAATGGGCGATCCGGGCATTGCCAAGGTCTCCATCATCGGGCTTGGAATGAGGAGCAACAGCGGAGTGGCGGCCAGGATGTTCGAAACGCTCTCCAGAGAAAACATCAATATCAAGATGATTGCCACTTCGGAGATAAAGATTTCCTGTATAATCGACGAAAAGTATACCGAATTGGCCGTAAGAGTTTTGCATGACGCCTTCGAGCTGGACAGGGAATTGCGAGGGGGCGGAAGCATTCAGATTCAGGAAGAAAAGCAATAGGCCGGGAACATGCCTGTTCAATGCCCGTGTCGCATGTCCCGGCAAGTGGCTCAACGGTTAACGGAAACGATTCCCTTCGAGCGTTGCCTCAGTTTTCAAACTTCTGCTGCCGCCTCCAGTCTCACGGCCACAATCAATTACGGGAATTGTAAAAATGTGCAAATTAATCGGGAGAATAGGCAATGGAAGTGAAAATCTATGATACCACGCTCCGTGACGGTACGCAGGCCGAGGATTTTTGCTTTTCGGCGGACGACAAGGTCCGCATAGCTCTCAAGCTCGATGATATCGGCATTCATTACATCGAGGGAGGCTGGCCCGGATCAAACCCGAAAGATGCGGAGTTTTTCCGCGAAATCCAGAACTATCACCTCAAGCAGGCCAAAATTGCCGCTTTCGGCTCAACTCACCATCCGGGTTCCACCGCTGCTTCCGATCCCAACCTCAAGGCCCTGCTGGAAGCAAATACCGAACTGGTAACGATATTTGGAAAAAGCTGGACGGTGCACGTAAAAGAAGCCCTGCACACGAGCCTCGAGCGCAACCTCGATCTCATTTCCGAGAGCATTAAATTTCTGCGCCGGCAGGGAAAAACCGTCTTTTACGACGCTGAACATTTCTTTGATGGTTTCTACGACAACCCGCAATACGCGCTGGCCACTGTTGGGATGGCGATAGAGGCCGGAGCTGAGTGCGTGATCCTGTGCGACACGAACGGAGGGTCCCTGCCCAGTCGAATCCGAAAGGGCATAGAAGCCTTCAAGGAGAAATTCCCCGATATGCCATTCGGAATTCACGCGCACAATGACTCGGACCTTGCTGTCGCAAACTCCCTGACAGCCGTGGAGATGGGCGCTGTGCAGGTCCAGGGAACGATCAACGGGGTCGGGGAAAGATGTGGAAATGCAGACCTTTGCTCCATAATAGCCAACCTTTGCCTGAAAATGGGACTCGCCTGCCTTGGGCCGGAGAACCTTTCGAAATTGCGACAGGTGAGTCGCTTCATACTGGAGCTGGCAAACATCCCGTCGAACCGCTATCAGCCGTTTATCGGCCGAAGCGCCTTTGCGCACAAAGGAGGCGTTCACATCAGTGCAGTCGAAAAAAACCCGAAGACATACGAGCACATCGAACCCAGTCTTGTTGGCAACAAACGCAGAATTCTCGTTTCGGATCTTTCCGGGCGCGCCGCAGTTAAGCAAAAAGCCGAGGAATTCGGCCTGGAGTTTTCAAAGAGCGACCCGGTGGCCATGCAGGTGCTCGAAGAGCTAAAAGACCTCGAAAACCAGGGGTTTCAGTTCGAGGCGGCGGATGCGAGTTTTGAGCTTCTTATCAACAGGACGATGGGTAAGAGCAAGAAATATTTCGACCTCGTCAGCTTCCGCGTAATCGACCAGAAGGAGAGCGAAAACAAGGACCCTGTAGCCGAGGCGACTATCCAGATTCGGGTGGGAGGCCAGCTCGAACATACCGCCGCACTTGGCAACGGCCCGGTGAACGCCCTGGACAAAGCTTTGCGAAAGTCTCTGGAAAAATTCTATCCCGAGCTGAAAAACATGGAACTAATCGACTATAAAGTGCGCGTCCTGCCAGGCCTGGCAGGTACCGGGTCAAAGGTGCGCGTGCTCATCGAATCCACTGACGGACAAGACCAATGGGGTACGGTCGGCGTCTCTCACGACATCATCGAAGCAAGCTGGCAGGCCCTCGTGGACAGTATCAACTACAAGATGTACAAAGCAGAGAAAAACAGCGGCTCCAAAAAATCCGTAGAGAGAAAAAAAGAGCGCTGAATGCGCCCGGCCTCAAAACTCTACAGGGCCGGCATACCCGGTCAGCTCGACGTAGCCTTCTCCCGTCACGGACCGGCCCTGCGCCCCGGAGCCTTCAGCTCTAACACTTCCTTCCCAGTAGGTTACGCGCGTGCTGCCGGGGGTTTGCATCTCTTGATCGGCCATATTGGGAAGAATTTTTATCCGCAGATCGAGTGTAATTACCTCCAGCAGCCATAAAGCCGGATAGAGCGCCCCCGAATGGGGACTCTTCCAGGTCTCGAGAACACTTACGCGAAATTCTTTGGAAGAAAGCCGGGTGGGATTTCCTTCCCTGTCAACGAACGTGCCGCTCGATACCGGGCTGTACCCGCCGGTTTTTTCGCGCATCAGATAGATCATTAGTTCGCTTCCGTCCGATAATTGCAAGCTGAACCAGTCCCAGCCGGCGAATCGGAGATCCAAAGGGGCGCTCTTGAATTCATGGTCCATCCACGCGGTTCCGTGAACCAGCTTTTCCCGCCCGCCAAGGGTCACGCTGCCGGCAGCTTCCAGACGGGAAATCGAGTAATAACAACCGGCCTCCCCGGGCTCGTCCAAATTGCTGCTCATGTCCGGTTCACCGTGCACAACGGGGTTTTTAAGAGGAACAAGATCGAGGGCGAACGAAAAATCGGCCGCTTTTGCCGAAAGATGATGGAGTCCAGGCGCGATTACCGCCTCACAGCCGTTTACAAAGACCTCGAACCGACCCTCCCTTTCCCTGGTGCCGGCAAGTTGCAGAGCGGCCCTGGACATCTTTTCAGAATGCACGAATTCATTGGACGAAATATCCGAAATGGCGGCGTGGACAATAAACACCTGATCCGTGTGCCACGCTGACGGCCTTCCGGAGCTTACTTTCTCGTCTTGGACCGGGGGGACTGCGCGAATCCGGAAAAAGGTGAGCTGAAAACCGTACCGGGCGCCGTCATCGGAGAGCAGATTGCCCGTGTAATACCACCACTCGACCCGGTGATCCGGATGTGAAGCATGATCCAACGGAAACCTGAGGTTGCAGGGGCCGGAGACAGAGGGATAATCTGCGGCCGGAGAGGAAGTTTGCACCGGGCAAAAAGCAATCGTGGCCAGAAGAGCCAGGGTTAGAACTAAACTGAAGTTTTCCCGCATCGGTTTGTCTATTCCAGGATCTTTTCCAGTTCCTTCCCTGCTTTTGCGAACGTTCATCAACGTTTGCCCATCCGTTGAAAAGTCCCGCCAAGTCCTTACCATTTCTATTAGATGAATGTATCAGGGATAGGAGTATAAGATGGAAAGCGCGTGGATGGAAGGCACGATGTGCGAAACCCCAGCTCCGGAGATGAAAGAGTACGCCTCGGGAACATGCCGCCTTTGCGCCGCTCTGTATTGCGATGAGTGCCTCAACGAAGCGGGATACTGCACGACGTGCAGTGAAAAAATGGATTACTCAAAGGATGAAGCAATTCCGGTATGAACCGGTTCAGCGAAATTAAACGGTCGCGCAACTGGTTTCAAAGTGGAGAGGCGCTGCCCTTTACCTTTAAAGCCTTGCCGGGGGGGTGGTAGATTAAACCTTGCTCGCTGCGACCAACCGGGCGAAATGTTCGAATGAACGATCGTAGGTTCTTTCAGCATCCGGGGGAAAGCAGCATCCCGGGAGTTGTCTGCTCTTCAGGTGGTACTCGATACACTCGCAGCACACACCCGACTTGGGGCATCCGTTATAGGTGCACGCACATTTGCTGCTGTTTTGTTCTTTCCTGCATTCCATCAGTGGACCACAAGCTGATGATGGTTTGAACCGGCTTTGCCGTCCTTTATAAGAACTGCAGCCAGTACACAAAGGAGCAAGGCTTCCCAGACAATAACTGCTGTCCAGCTTTCCGTCAGTCCATAAGTAATTCCGCCGCCAATAATAGCAGGAACTCCCGAAAGAACTATCATTCCAAAGCGCCATGCCCAGTTCATTATTATCTCTCCAGAACGTGAATGTGAAAGAGCGGTTCCTTATACTTCTAGCATAAGGACATCAATTTTTCAATATTATTGTATTCAGATCAGTCAGTCTCATGAACCGCTGCTGGAGCGCTTTCCACATTCGATTCCGTACTTTTTGATCTTGTAGTGGATAGCCCTGCGGCTTATTCCCAGCAGATGAGCGGCTTCCTTCTGAACGAAGCCCGCCTGCTGCAAAGCCCGCAAAATCGCATTTCGTTCGCTTTCCTCTAAAGACAGCGAAGAAGTATCGCCTGCTGCAGCCGGGGACTTGCGCGGTGCATCGGGGAGCCCGGAAAGGCTCAGGTCGCTTTTGTGCAGGATCCCATCTCTACACAGGACCACGCTGCCCTCCAAGGCATTTTTGAGTTCCCTCACATTCCCCGGCCAGGGATATTCGCAGAGCCATTTGATAGTTTCTGCAGGCAGCCTGACCTGTGGGAGGTTCTGGTTTTTGCAGAAGTTTTCCACAAACTGCTGCGCAAGGGCGGGTATATCCTCGCGCCGTTCCCGCAGGGGTGGAATCTTCAGGGTCACTACGCGAAGCCGGTAGTACAGGTCCTCGCGGAAATCCCCTGCGGCGACATCTTCGGCGAGGTTGGCGTTGGTTGCAGAAATTACCCGGCAGTTCACCGGGATTTCTTTAATATCTCCGATCTTTCTGATTTTCCTGTCTTCCAGGAACCTCAGGAGCCTCACCTGCATATCATGGGAAATATTTCCTATCTCATCGAGAAAAAGGGTGCCTTTGTCGGCCGCCTCGATCAGTCCTTTTTTATCCTTGATCGCGTGGGTAAAGGCGCCACGAACGTGCCCGAAAAGCTCACTCTCCAGCAATCCGCTCGGAGTGGAGCCGCAGTCCACAACAATAAAGGGCTGCTCACGGCGGGGACCTCGCTGGTGCAGAAGGCGCGCGACTCGCTCCTTGCCCACCCCGCTCTCGCCAAGGATCAATACGTTTACGTCGCTTCTGGCAATGCGGTCCACCAGGTCGTACAATTCGCGCATTGCCGGGCTTTTCCCGCCCCAGAGCGACTCGCTCAATGGAGGGAGCGTATCGAACGTGGGCTTTGGCGCGCTTTTTTTGAGCACCTCCTGGACTTTCGAGATCAGCTCGCGTCCGTTGAAAGGTTTTGTCAGGTAGTCAATGGCCCCCGCTTTAAGAGCCTTTACCGCATCCGGGATTGTCCCATAGGCTGTAAGAAACATGACTGGAAGTCCAGGACGGACCTGCTGGGCGGCGGAGAACAGGTCCATGCCGCCCATACCCGGCATCTTTACGTCAGTTATCATCAGGTCTACCGGCCTGGCTTTGAGTAGCTCGAGGGCTTCCTCGCCTCCTGCGGCGGTCAGGACCCGATAGTCGATCGAGGAAAGCCTGGCTTCCAGAACAGCCAGGATATTCAGGTCGTCATCGACTACAAGAATTATTGGTTTGGTGGACAACTTCGTCTCCGAGATAGAGGAGATTACGGGGTGGCTTCCTGCTTCTTCTCCTGATATTTGCGATGTATTTCCTCGAGAGATTCAAGCTGGTGACGCAGTCGCCGGATTTCACGCTCGCGAAGCTCCAGCTTGGACATAAGAGTCTGCATCTCCTTCTGTTTTGTCTGGAGAATCACCCTGGAATCTACCTCTCTGGCGGCCCGGCGGCCCTTCCTCTCCGTTAGACTTCCAACTGAGGTTTGGAGCCTGAGCAAAAAGGGGGTCATCATTCGCGGGTCCTCGCACCCTTGTAAGGATTTAACCTGTGAGCTCCATTTTTTCCAGCTTGATATAGCATCTGCGTATTCATCGGAGGTATCGGCGAGGACGAGCTTGACTGATGAAAGCCCAAAGAGGGCCTGGCGGCTGAGTTCGGGATCCTGCGTACTTTCGCTGATTATCTCGAATCCGATTTTCGCCCTCTCGTAGTCGCGCGCGTTGAAGGCGTTCACTGCGTCCTTGAGGGCTTCCTGCTCGACATCACGCCGGATAGACTCAGCGCTGGCCGATTTTTCTTCGGCTGCCAACGAAAATGGAAAACTCCCGCAAATCAAAAGAAAAATGACAAGCCCAATAAATCTGCGCTGAATCCGCGTCTTCAGAACCATCGTTCATTCTTTCCGATTTAGAGGAAGGGTGAAGCTGAAAATGCTGCCTTCGCCCGGTTTGCTGCGAATGCCAATTTCGCCTCCGTGCGCCTCGACGATGTACTTGGAAATGCTCAGCCCAAGTCCGACTCCGTCAACCTCGTCCCGAACACCGGATGCCCTGTAATACTTATGAAAGACAAGGGTTTGCTCGGCATCAGGAATCCCCGGCCCTCTGTCTGTGACCGAGAACACCAACTGCGGGGCTTTCGCCGAGTCGTCTCGCCTTACGGAAACCAAAATTGCGCTGCCGTGGGGCGAAAACTTTATAGCATTTCCGAGCAAATTGAGCAAAACCTGCTGCAAATTATCCGGATCACAGTAAAAATCAAATATTGCAGGGTCGATTTCCGAATCGATAGAGATATCCTTCGCCTCCGCTGCGGGAATCAATCGCGATATAGTGCCGTGGACGAATTGGCCAAGATCCATCACGCGCGGATGGATTTCGACCGCTCCGGCCTCCAGGCGCGATATCTGCATGAGATGGTTGAGCAGCGTCGTAATGCGCTCCAATTCATTGCTTGCTATCAGCAGGAACCGCCTCTGCTTTTCGTTTATGTCCCCCATGACCTCTTCGGCAATCAAATTCACCGATTCGCGGATGGAGGTCAGAGGCGTTCGGATTTCGTGGCTTAGCATCGATATGAAATCCGACCTCATGCGCTCTTCTTCAGTGAGCCGGGCCGCCATGTCGTTGAAAGCAGCCGCAAGCCCCCCGAATTCGTCGTTCGAATAAACTCGGATGGGGTCGGTAAGCCCCGATCGCGACATAGCCTTGATCCCCCGCCTCAGCTCGCGGAGCGGCCGGATCATCCCAAAACTGAAGCCAATGACCCCGAACAGTCCGATCAACAAAGAGGCCGAAACGCCGACAACCCCCCACTCGATCGCTCTTCGACCCTGGGCGTTGAGACTCTTGACCATCCTTTCGATCTGTTGTTCGTTGGCTGTCCTGGCCTTCTGTATCTTTTCGACCCATTCGTTTATGAGCTCTTCCTTGAGCCATGGAACGTCCGAATGTTCGGCATCGGCATGTTGCTTGTCGGATTCGAACTGCTCCCGGTATTCCCGGTAAAGAGATTCCCAAGGATTATCATCACCTCCGCCCGCTCCGAGCCACAGGATATCGAACAGGTTGGATTCGTATTCTTTCTGGCCGGCCGAAAAGTACTCCTTATACTCTTCTTTTTTCAGAAGGTCGTATTTTTTTTCATTCTCCGCCATCCACCAGAGTGTGTCTATCATCTTCTTGGACGCTGTTGAAATGCGGTATTTTCTATTTGCGATATCCTCGGAGATTCTACCGAATTCCTGAATGTGGATGAAAAGAGAAAGAATGGTCCCGTAGAAAATAAGGCAGGCTAAAAGATACCAGGCAAAAAGCTTGACCAGTATTCCGGATTTTATCTTCATCGGCGTAAAAAATCCACTCCTCGCAGAGCGTAGAGAATGGGCACCAGCCCCGGCTCGGGCATCATACTCCTAAACCTGGCCAGGGATAACACGGATTATCACGAATAAAAACCACCATAGCCTCGGCCAGGACGTCGGACTCCTAAACGCCGGTTATAGTAAACCATTGGAAAAGCGACGAAAAGCTAAAAATAATATGAATGGGTGAATGGGTGAGTTAAGAGCGGGTGAATTAAGAGCGGGTGAATTCGTCAAATCTCTGCATGTCGCGCGCCTCTTTTGTTTGCCCAAGGTATAGGCCGGCCTCTTCAATGGTTTTCCAGACACTGCAGGAGGAGTTCCGGCAGGCTCATCACAGCCAACATGCTCGTGGCTTTTTCCTTTAGCGAACTATAGCACCAGTTACAGGTGCAAACGATCTTGTCCAGGTTCAGTTCCGTAGCCTTTTTCACGACGTTGCCGCCAGACTCCTTGCAGCAATGGTTCTTCGGCAGATCAACGACCTTTAAGCCTTCGATCCCATCCAATCGCTTACGGTATCGATCCCAATTCAGGAATGTTCCGGGATAGAGAGCGCGATGGATGGTGTGGCACCCTTCAAAGTATCCAATCACCGCCGGTTTCATTTTGAGCCGGTGATTCTCAATCTTGTCGAGAATCAGGTCGACAATGTAAACGTGAGTGTCCGTGGCATCCTTAAAGGCATGTTTCGCGGCATGCGCGCACCCGACACAACAATAAGCCAGGGTGGTCGCTCCTTTTTGGCGGGCAAGGTCGAGGTTGAGCTGATTGAATTCCAGGCTGAGTGTTCGGGCACGGTCGAGTTCTTCTCCTGTGCTCTCCACAATCAAGGGCCACCCGCAACAATATTCACGGTCAAAATGGGTATGGTCCACGCTCAGCAGATCCAGCAGCCTGATGTAGTCACGCAACAGGAACGGACTTGTGAAGGGCCTGTAACAACCGAAAAAGATGCCGTTCTCCGCCCTGGCCTTGGGTTTTGCAATACCGTGTGCTGCCAGAACTCCGGCTCGGAGAACCGGACTCATCCCATGGTTTCCATATTTTCTGATCGATTCAATCTCCTCGGGAATCGTTCGGCCGCAGGCAAGTACCTTCGCTCTTTCCCGATCAATTGCAACTCGCTCGCTGGCAAACTTGCCACTTTTAGTCATAACACACCTCTTTGAGCCCGGTTTCGATCAATATCCATCCCATATATCATTTTCCGGCCATACCGTCTCATGCTATTTGGAAGCCCCATTGGCGTGCCTCTTGTCCGCTCGATTATTAAGTGGTATGGTTTTGCAGGCTTTGGGGTTGCTCAAGAAGTTTTTTCGGGAAGAATCCGGCTCCAAAATGCGGTTCGGACGCATAGCATTCAACTTGAAGCATCATTCAGGGCAAGAGATGAAATATACAAACCCGGATCTGTCCAACTCGGCGCTCGTGACCATTGACGTTCAACGCGACTTCTCCCTGCCTGGCTCGCCGGCCGAGATTCCCGGAACGGTGAACGTTGTGCCCTATATCGTAAAACTGCTCAACGCCTATCGCGCAAGCGGAAGACCCATAGTCCACCTAGTCCGGTTATACCTCAGCGATGGATCCAACGTGGACCTCTGCCGTCGAGAATTTATCCAGAGCGGAAAAGAACTGGTACGCCCCGGATCAGCCGGCGCCGAACTGGTTCAGGAGCTTCTCCCCACAGCGTATACTAAGCTTAACTGTCCTCATCTGCTCGGGGGAGGGATTCAGACGTTGGGACCCGGAGAGGTTGTCATCTATAAGCCGCGGTGGGGCGCATTCTTTGGGACCCCCTTGCACGATCATCTCGAAGGATTGCAGGTCAACACATTGGTTGTCTGTGGCTGCAATTTCCCCAACTGTCCTCGCACAACGATATACGAGGCGAGCGAACGGGATTTCCGAATTGTCCTTGTTGAAGACGCTGTATCGGGGATATATCAGCGGGGGAAAGATGAGCTCCGGAACATCGGTGTCCACCTGTGGTCAACTGAGATACTGATCAAAAGACTGAACACCGAACTTAGAGTTCCAGGCAACGCCTGAGAGCGCTTTAATTTAAGGAATTGAAGGATTTTAGGAATTGAGGAATTCGAAAAATGATCAATTGGGAAGCTGAGGAATTGAAAAATCCCTAAATCTCCTAATTCCTGAATCTTTATCCTGCCGCCTTCAAAATATCCTCGAAGACCCCGACAAATTGGCCCGATTCCATCGACCGGTCGAATTCTCTCAACCACTTCCTCGTGTACTCGCGATCAAAATCAGGATTCTTAACGATTATTGAATGGACGTCTTCAAGGTCTCTTGGCCGGCCGGCAAAGACCTTGTGGATGATCACGTCCTCAACAGACGCAAACATTACCGGAGCATCCTGAAAGTAAATGGGCTTTGCCCTTTCGATAGCCTGTCTCTCATAAGGGGTGAAAGAAAAGATAAAATCAACCCTTATGGCGGTGCTTCTATCTCTGGCTGGAAGGACGAATGTTTTTTGCACAAAAACCCTGTAATCTTCCGGGATGACATCGAGATCGACGTCCTTGACTGCTTTAAGGACGCTCTCCAGTTCATCGATATTTATTCCGAGCGTGATATCTATATCCTTGGTCATTCTCGGCATGCCATAGAGCAGTACTGCCTGCCCCCCGATAATCATATAAGGCAGGTTGTTCTGTTTCAGTGCGCGTGAGATTCTGATGATAAGTTCATTGAACATGATTTAATATCTTGGCGATCCTTATATCCACTTCGATGCCCTCGAGGGGATCTTTCAGCGGAAGCACCCCAAGTTGAACGCCTTCCTTCCACATTTCTTCAAACAGTTTGAGGGATTCAAAGTAATCGGATTTTTCTTTCCTAAGATATGCCTTGTTGAATTCGGACAGAAGTTGGCCGTCTTTAACCATACGTCCTCCCACTTCTCAAAGAACCGCGTGCTCCGGTACTCCGGGCTTTGCCGGTTTTTTCGTCCGTGTTCAATTGCACCTTAACGCCGGCAAACCAAATCTTTTACGAACTTCCTTGGCATCCAACGTTCGGCCTTCATCGCTGTCTCTTATACCCGCTTCAGTGGGATTTAGGAATTGAGGATTGAAAACCCCTAAACCCCTTCTTATAGTTTCATCCCGGGCAGGATCATAGGCGCCTCCGGCTCTTCTTTGCTTTTCTCAACTATATTCAGCCATTTCGAAAGGCAGCGGTCGAGAATTTCTTCGGCCCGGCGCCCGTCGAGCCGGTATTTCTCCGGAATGAATGCGACCGTTGGGGCGTAGATTCCATCCTTTTTAGCCAGGAAGGGGCATTCTTCCAGCAATTCGTCCGTGAGCTTCACCAGGTAGGAAAGAGACCTGGCGAGTATGGTGCGGCAGTCCCGGACAGGAACATTTTCCGCTGTGCAGCAGTTGGCGAAAATCCGAAGGCCCACAAAAACTGCATCCCGTTCAAGGTCTTCAGGACGGATTACCTCTTTTCTTAGAAAGGGTAGAGGAGCTATCAGCGATATCCTGAGCGGCAGTGAGGAATAGTCCTCCCCGCAGGCTATTCTTGTTTCCCTCAGCACGTCAACCAGCCGCTCCATACTCGGGTCAAATTCCCTTATGATGCTTTTCACGGACAGTTCGTCCAGTTTCCTCAAGATTTCTTCCTTAAAATCACTTCGGACCAGGACGCTGCATCCGTGATTTTCCAGGCAGAGATCGGCGCCGGTTTGTCCCGGATCGGTCTCGTCGGGGTTATCCAGGTAGACTACCCTCAGCTCCCTGAAACCTTCGGAGGCAACCTCGGCCAGCGCTTTTTGCGCGTGCTCCTCAAAAAGACGGTCCAGCGAATCGATTTCTTCCTGTTCGATAAAAGCCACATGCGAGGCCTGGACAATATCGTCAACTGCGACGACCTGGAGTACGTGTCGAGAGTAGTCGAACGGTTCGTGGCTGCCTTGCCACTGGTCGTAAGTCAGGATTTGAAGTTCCTTCTTCAGGGCGTCGGGGAGTCTGTCTATGCCTTCGGTCCCGGCTAGATTTTCCCTTGGGATGATCAGGGTCTTGCAGCCCGCTGCATATGCGGTCTCCAGTTTTACTCCCATCCCGCCTATGTTGGTAACCCGGCCCTGGGTATCGATTTCGCCGGTTGCGGCGACGTCGCGGCGGATTTTTCGATTCCCGAAAAGCGAAGTCAATGCAAGGGCGATGGCGGCCCCGGCTGAAGGGCCGTCCTTTCTGGTCGAGCCGCCCATAAAGTGCAGGTGCACCGGAGTGGACATGTCATCAGCGTCTATGCCCAGCTCTTTTGAGAGGTGGAGGATGGCGGTCGAGGCCACCTTTCGGCTCTCGTCCATCACGCGCTCGATATTTCCGGTGGTATGGACCATACTCAGGTAAGATTGGGAGCCGTTCATTCTCTCATGGCCGGTCCGCACCGGGGTTGCCTGAATGGGGATCAGGGTGCCGATCCCCATCTCCATGTTGACCCCAAGGGCCATCATCTCGCCGATGCGGTCATCTTCGTTAATAAGGCGCTGGTGAATCGGCGCATTGAGATATTTGTGTATTTTAACAAGGTCAAGTTTTATCGAGCTTTTGCCCTTGGCCATGATCTCCTTGCGCTGGGTGCGGAGAAAAAGTGTGCGCATGATGCGTTCGAGGTCGCGTACACCCGCTTCCGAGGTGTAATCGCGGATAAGGTGCCTCAGGATCTCGCTCTCCTCCTCGGGGTCGAAGAAAATTTCATCCTGCCCGATCAGGTAGCGTTCCCGAATACGCTGGACCAGGAACTCCCTGGCAATGGCGATTTTTTCGTCCACGCTGTACCTGTCCAGAAAAATGACCTCACATCGGTTGATAATAGCCGACGGGACCGTGTCGATTGTGTTGGCGGTGAGAATGAAATGGCAGTTCGAAAGGTCTATATCGATTGTACTCTGGGCATACTTGTCGTGGAAAAGGTGGTTCTGCTCCGGGTCGAGTATCTCCAGCAGGGTGGCGATTGCGAACTTTTCCGTTTTGTCCGCCTCGTCCATTATGAACATCCCGTTCATAACGCCCATCTTTATCAGGCCCTGAACGATGAGGCCAGGTTTTGAGCCCTCATAGGTAAACCCGTAGCCCCGGATGTCTGCCTCGTCCCTCATGCCGCCCAGTGAAATCTTATGGTAAGGAATGCCGAGATTGCGCGCGATGGAAATCGCCAGAGAAGTCTTGCCCACTCCCGGAGGACCCACAAAAAGAAGGGCGCTCCCGGTCCTGTGCCAGTGTCTTCTCTCAGATTCTTTGAAATGCTGATATCGCCAGATAAGGTTCGCAAAAAAATCCGATATTATTTCCTTTGGCGTTTTCAGGCCGTAATGCGAACGGTTAAGTCCTTCGTCAAACTCTTCCGGAGTTACCCAGATATTTTTTATTTTCCCCCAGGGAATTGCGAGCAGGGTTTCAATCAGTTCGGTGTACTTTGCGCCGCTTTGCCCTGCCGCGTTCATCTTATTCTTTTCAATCAGCTCGGTTACCGCTTGCGGTATGTCAGGGTCGGTTCGAGCATCATCCATGCGCTCTTTGAGAGTCTTTGGCGGCGGGGGCGCCGGCTCCGTTCTGGGTTGGGGGAACACTGGCTGAGCTTCCTGTCTGTCTATGATGTCTCCTGGTTCCACAAAAACCTCCAGATTCTTTTTGAAAGTATCGAAAAGCTGAGGCACAGGTATTTCTTGGTCCAAATTTGGCGAAATATCAAGCTCTTTTAAAAGTGCGGCTGCCCCCCAGCGTTTCCTGAACGCTTTGAACAGCTCCATCCCTTCGATTGAATCGTGGTGAATGGTAATGGCAAACAACCGCAGGACTTTCCTCAGATCTGACGTTTTTTTTGAAAGTGCGTGTCCGGAGATGAGACTGTTGCGGTAAATATGGCTCAGAACCCGCAGCTTCATTTCCAAATCCAGGTCTGCAAAAAGATCGACAAGTAAGTTTCCGGGTAAGTCGGCAAGGTGTCTGGAGTAAGCTGCAGTTATTCGCCCCAGCCTGAAATCGAATTCGTCGGGGCGTTGAGTCCTCTCCAGCAGCTCGACATAATTCTTCCCGATTATTCCGTTTACCGGATTGCTCAGTACTTCCAGAAATGCCTGGTAACCTTTTGGGTCCCTTTTCCCCCATGTTGCCGCAAACTCGATATCAGAGCGGATGACGTCAAACTCGCTTGCGTTGGGAAAGACAAGATGCTCGAAATGGTGTCGCAAAAGAAACTCGGAAAATTTGAGCATCCCTCGCTCTTTCAGGGCTCCAGCCGGCTCTTTGAACTCCGGCCGGTACGAAAGAATATGGGCCAGGTAATCCAACAGGTTCTCATGTATCAGGATGGTCCAGCTCCTTTTTTGACGTAAAAGCAGCGTCGGCAACAATATCTTGTTTTCCTCGTCCTCCATGCGGCGGAAGATGATAGACTGGCGAAGGTCCGCAAGCTGCACAAGGCTCACCCCTCGGTCGTTTCTGAAATAAGGTATGGTATTTTGACTCAGTATGGTCTGAAAGGTCTCAAATACTCTGTTTATCGATTTATACGCAGGGACCGGCACGGAATTCAGAACCTTGTGATCCAACTCTATGGGGAGCATCTGCAAACCTCCTGGTCACTGCGAAGCTCGAGCCGGTTTCCGTCCGCAAAGGGTTCTTTTCCGCACTGGCGGTGTCAATCTTCGGGCTTTTTTGTGCGGCGTACCCATGTACGCCTCCGCACAAGCCCTCGATTTCCTAGCCAGAACGAAAAATCCCTCCTTTCCGGATCGGAAACTGCAGGTGCGTCATCCGGTGTTTTCGGATGGACACTAGCTGACGGAAAATCGTCTTATGAGAATATAGACACACGGCCACCTTCTAGCCAGTGCTCGTCTGAATTTAGGCAATAATGGCCGGCATTGGAGATGACTCTCGTTTGCAGATGTGATTTAGCTCATGTCCATTCGGAAACTCCCGGATGGAAACTAGCTCATCCCGAGTTCGGTCGACCTGCGTGAGGCTGCTTCCACGCACTCCATCAAAGCACCCCTGAGTGAATATGATTCCAGGACCTGCAGCCCGTGGATCGTAGTTCCCCCGGGAGATGTTATCATGTCCTTTAGTTCCGCAGGGTGCTTTCCCGTGCTCTCGAGCATCATGGAAGTCCCGATAACCGTCTGGATTACCAATTCCCGCGCGGTTTGCCGGGGCAGTCCCATGAAGACCCCGGAATCGATAAGGGCCTCGATTACGAGCAGAACATATGCCGGTCCGCTTCCGCTAAGACCGGTCACGGTGTCCATCAGCTTCTCCTCGACTTCCACCGCTTTGCCAACAGCGCGGAAAAGCGCGAGGCTCATCTCCATCTGCGCAGGGGAAACTGCCTTTCCTCGCGCAAGAGCGGAGGCCCCTTGCTGGACAAGGGCAGGGGCGTTGGGCATGACCCTTACTACAGAGGTCTCGTCCGGCAGCCCCCCCTCAAGGATTGAAAGCGCAATTCCGGCCGCAATGGATATGACGAGCGGCTTGTGCGAGAGGTGAGCACGAAGCGTATCCAACACTTGGGACATTACCTGTGGTTTTACGGCAAGCATGATAATGCTGCTCGATTCGGCAAGCTCTCCGATGCTGTGGCGTCCCGTTATTCCGAATTCCTTCTCCAGGTATTGAATACGCGTCGGAATTACGTCATAAGCGAAAACTTTTTCGGCGGGAAAAAGGGAGGCGGCGATCAGACCGCGAATTAACGCCTCCCCCATGTTTCCCCCGCCTATGAACCCGATGCTGTGGTCCCTAAACATGATTATTCCTCCTAAGATGCACTATAAAAATAGGGTAATTCAATCCATCTTAAAAAAACCTGTAAAAAAACCGCTGCGCACATTAGTGCGCAGTCCCGCCATATGCAGGATTAAGCAATAGCAGACCGATATACAGTTCGCAAGCGAAGACGTATTAAACCAATTAGGATTTGGGTATTCAGTTTCTCACCGCTCACTGTTCACTGCTGGTCATGGGTTGTCTTCCGGGGATATGTAATTATAGTTTTGAGGAATTGTCACAAATCTTATAATTACTATATGCAAATAACCGGAGCGCCGGACTGAATTATGACAAAAACAGATGAAGGGAAACCCGTGGATTTATCCTCGAAAGTTAGCCAGTCGGCCGGAAAGCACTCTCCTCTTGAAGAAAGAATTCGAAAGCTTCCGATTCCCGTCAGCTCCGTTTTCCTGGGACAAGACGGCAAAATAAGGCCTGCCGTTTTCAAAGAAACCGGCATGACCCTTATTTGCGAGGGGCACGACAGAATCGCACAGGCCTTTCCGAAGATGATCTCACGAAGCAGAAGCATCGTTTTGGAGGCCGTCGCCGCAGATGAATCCTACAGTGTCAAGGGGAAAAGGGTTGCTGTGCTCTTCTCGGGCGGTCCGGCTGCGGGAGGCCACAACGTGCTCGCCGGTCTTTCGGCCGCCCTGGGAAACGACAACACCATGCTGGGGGTGCGGAAGGGGCCCAAAGGCCTGCTCAAAGGGGACCTCTTCGAGATAAACAAAGAAAACATCAAGTCCATTATCAATATTGGCGGCTTCGATTTTCTGGGGACTGACAGGACGAAGATCAAGAGTCCGGAGCAGTTCGAAAAAGTCAAGCAGATGGTTATCAAAAACAGGCTCGATGGTTTGGTGATAGTCGGGGGCGACGATTCCAACACGAATGCGGCATTCATAGCGGAGTACCTGGAGACCGAGGGGATCGACTGCAGCGTGATTGGAATCCCCAAGACGATCGATGGTGATATGGCGGCAGGGAAGTATCTACCCATTTCATTCGGCTTCGATACAGCCACGAAGATATTCTCCGAGCTGGTGGGAAATCTGAACCAGGATGCCGCATCTGCCGTTAAATACTACCATTTTGTAAAACTGATGGGGCGAACAGCCAGCAAAATCACCCTTGAAGTGGCGCTGCAGACCAAGCCCGCAATTGCGCTCATCTCGGAGGAAATCGCCGAGAAAAACATGTCCCTGGACAGCATTGTTGATTATATCGTACGAATTATTACCCTGCGGCGCTTGAAAGGCCTGAACCACGGTGTGATTCTGGTGCCTGAGGGGCTGGTGGAGTTCATTCCGGAGATGAGGCGGCTGATCGCCGATTTGAATAAAGCGCTCGCCGAGTATGAGAGGGATATAGCTGACCTGCCCTCACTCGAGCACAAGCGGGAGTTCCTTTTGCCGCATTTGAAGGCCGAATCGGCGCAGTTGATGGCTTCGCTTCCGCCCGCTCTTCAGGAGATGCTCATCCTGGACCGTGACGATCATGGAAACGTGAAGGTCTCTCAAATCGAGACGGAAAAACTGTTGATCGAAAAGATCCGCTATCGAATATCTGAAATGAAACGCCATACGGACCGGTTCTTCGGAGCAGGGGAGGGCAAGATCGAAGCGACTGCCGAGCAGGTGGAAGATTTCAAAAAGGTTACTCTGTCAACGCAGTCCCATTTTCTTGGATATGAGGGTAGAAGCTCGAAACCCACAAAATTCGACGCCGCTTTTACGTTTCAACTCGGTTTGACAGCTGGTTCTCTGGTTCTTGCCGGAAAAACGGGTTATATGGCCGCTATAACCGACTTTCACAGGGGCGGGCGCGTCCTGGGCCTGCCGCTGACAGGGCTGATCACGGCCGAAATGCGAAAGGGAAAAGAGGAATTCGTCATTGAGAAGTCTCTCGTTGAACTGGAATCCCCATCGTTCAGTGTATTTGCTCAAAACCGGGACAAATGGGCGGAAGGGGACCTTTTCAGCAGTCCGGGGGCCATACAGTATTGGGGACCGACCAGCAAACAGATCCCCATCATAGTGGCGCTTGACCAGGGCTACCCCGATTTTGACAATTTCGACCTGGGCGAGGAAAAGCAAATCGTTATCGAGTGAGCTTTCAAATGTGGATCTGGATTTCTGGATTCAAAGATTAAGGGGTGGGAATGAAGTTGCTGAGAATACCCGTAATGCTGCTCTTTTTGCTGTGCCTGTCGAGTTACAGTCTTCCGGCGTCGTTTGCTCAAAACACCCCTGCCGAAGGCGAAATGTTTCCCGATCTCAAGCTCCCCCTCCCCCAAAAAATGGAGGATCGGGAATATCTTAATGTCGATCAGGGTCCGTTTCTGATCTCCCAGATCGATTCGGAAGTATTGATCGTTCAAATCTTCAGCATGTACTGTCCTCATTGCCAGAAGGAAGCCCCAAACGTTAATGCCCTCTACCGGGCGATTTCGGCCAGTCCCGGGATAAAAGCGCGCGTTAAAGTGCTGGGAATTGGCGCCGGGAATTCCTCATTTGAGGTAAACGCGTTCAGGGACCTTTACAGGATTAAGTTTCCACTCATCCCTGACTCGGATTTCAGGCTCCATAAAATACTGGGCGAGGTTCGAACCCCCTATTTTTTTGTCCTGTTGAAGAAACCAACTGCCCTGCAGGTCGTGTATTCCAGGGAGGGGGGTATCGAAGACCCTGACTCTTTTTTGAAACTGGTATGTACCAGGACCGGTATAGACCAGAGTAAATAAGCTCATATATTTGGAAGGGTTTATCGGATGAACAGAATATACGTATTCTCGTCGGCTCTTCTCGTTGCCCTCCTTTTGAGCGCTGCAGCTTTCGCCATATCCGAACAGTACCAGGGAAGAATCTATCAGCCTGGTCATCTTAAGCCTTTTGACAGCAAGCGCACCCTGAAAGTGGGGGACAAGGCGCCGGATTTCACTCTTCCGTCCCTTTCCGGCGAACCGGTTTCGCTTAGCGCGTTCGCCGGAAAGAAAAATGTCGTGATATCCTTGGTGCCTGCTGCATGGACTCCGGTCTGCTCGGAGCAGTGGCCCGGCTACAATATTATGCGTGCGATGTTCGAAGCAAAAAACGCTGTTATGCTAGGCATTACGGTGGACAATATCCCCACTCTTTTTGCCTGGACTACCGACATGGGAAAGGTCTGGTTTCCGGTGCTCTCCGATTTCTGGCCCCACGGTGAAGTGGCCCGCAAATACGGAGTGCTCCGCTCAAACGGCGTTTCCGAGCGCGCACTGTTCGTAATCGATAAGAAGGGAGTAATCAGGTACATCGACGTTCACGACATAAATGAGCGTCCGAAAATGGAAACTCTGATGGCTGAACTTGAAAAACTGGATAACTGAAACTGGAGGAAGAACATGGACAAGAAGAAGAGGCAAATGGTCAGGGGGCAATGTCCCCAATGTGCGTGCGGAGACGTATCGTTCATACCCCCCGAGGAAATAAAAGAGAAGTACATCGGTCCTGAGGACCAAATCGAGATTTTATGCCCGAGTTGTGGGACCAAGATCAAGGGTAAACTGGAGTCCGATGGAGACAAATAGCAGAAGAACCGGTTAAAGCTGTTACGACGCACGAGGAGCAAAAATGAACACCCCCAAAGCTTGTCCTGGCTGGCAAAATTTCAAGAACCTGTCATCTTTCGAATGCAAATGCCCGGAATGTGGGAAAATAAAGGAGATATTCTCCGACGAGTTCGAAAAGGAGCACTACTGCCGCGCTTGCGATCAGAAAATCGATTTTACCAGGTGTACGTTTTCGGGTTCGGCAAAATCGGTCTGAGATGCCGGCCGCAAGTTAAAAACCGATGTGGAGAAGGGGAGACGCGGCGAGGGCAAGAGGGTGTTGTCCCCGCGTCTCCACCGCGCTTTGCATCCCCGTGTCTTTTTTTCCCCCGCTATGAGAAGAAAGATATTTGAAGAATGGCGAAAAATGGTGAAAATCCTTGAACGATTAAATCTGGTAAGGGTTTGCGAAAGGTCACAACGAAAAATAGTCGCGACATTAATTCTCAAAAAGTGGGAAGTTGAGAAGAGCATTCGGCGACCAATTCAACCATGAGAATCGAGGGATAGTCAAGGCAGCAGGCGGTATAGTCAAAAATGGGACACAAGGGGAGTGTCGCGACAAAACGACATGAAAAAGGGCGACCAGGCGAGGGAAACGCATTCTAAATTCAGGAACGACATTCGGCTACCAATTTAACGTTGCCCAAACCCATAAAACACAAATCGACACATTCTTACTGGGTAATCCTTCCTAAGTTATCTCTTTCGTGGTTGTGCTTTGAGGGATGGATTCAGATTCCGAAAAATTGGCCACTATCTTATCAATGAGCGAGAGGAACTTACCGAAGGGCAGATCTTCCTTGATCCGTTTCAGGCGGTCAGGAAAGCCAGGTGGGAGAAGATTCGGGGGGGCCTGGGCATAACGCTCCAGATCATCAATCAAGACGAATAAAACGAAAACATTGATTTGGTAAAACATTGTCAAATAGGTTCCGAACGAGACGAGATCAATCTCTCGGCGCCGAGCCTCATGCGCAGCGAAATCCAACTCCATTCGACCCTTACCCTCAACGAGCCAGATCCACGAAATATCATACTCATGGACGATTAGCCTTAAAAGCTGCTCAGAAGGGGCTGCTTTGCCGGATTCAAGCCTGGAAACATGAGCAGGATTGATACCAAGGCGTTTTGCAAAATCGGCCTGCGAGAGATTCAGCCTCTTGCGAATCAGTTTGATTCTCTCATGTAAAGTCGAAGGCGTTTCCCAAGTCCCGCTCATTCTTATGCCTCATACATAGTTATTTTATAAAAAATATTACTCCATACATATTTCCGCTTGACTAACACGGTTGAACCTGTATCATACAGGTGTATCGGCTGTCAAGGGTTACTTGAAGCATTGTCCACGAGGGTCCTATGGATAGAATCATTAAAAAGCTTTTGATCGACAAAGGCATGGCCATCACTGATTTGGCCCGAAAAACCGGATACTCGCGCACTCACCTAAGCGCCGTCATACATGGGCGTATAGATTCCCCAAAAGCGAGGAGAGCGATTGCTGCCGCCCTCGAGGTGGAATTTGAGGCGTTTTGGAATGCTTGCACTTCACCGGAAACATCACAATCAGATGGGGCCGCGTCGTGAAGTCAAAATTCACAACTCGCGAACTGGCAAGTATTTGGGGACTACATGAACGATCAGTTCAGCGCATTCTGGCCGGCTGCCAGGCACCCTTCAAAATGGAAGCTGGCAGGCGCATTTATTATTTTGCGGATCAAAGCCCAGAGATTCAAAAGCTTTTTCTAAAACAACCGATCTCCTCACAGGCCGGCTCACCATTATCGGCACACAACGGCTTAGTTCCAGTCTCATCTCAATTAGAGTCTGCCTGCAATCCTTATTCTCGGGGCCTCTCTGAAGATCTCCTGAAAGATAGTAATGTCCAGCGCTGCGTAGCAATCGTGCGCCAAGCCCTGGACGTTCCTGCCGATTGGAAACCGAAGGCGTGGAAGGAGCAAGTCGCGCTCAGACATGGAATCCGCGTGTCGACAGTTTATAAGTACATTGCCCGGCAAGAAGCGCGCGGGATCTCGGCGCATCGGCATACGAAGGCGAATAAAGGACAGCCGAAGATTTGGGATATGGCTGCGCTGGAATTCGGGGTGGGCCTGGCGCTTAAGCGTCAGCATCGGAAGTTGAGCCAGAAGGCTGTTTACAGAGCGGTTCGGGATGAGGCCGCGTTGCGGGGATGGGCCGTTGGCGGATATAGGTCCTTTTGTATTCATCTCAGCAAAAAACTCAACCCGCTCCTTGTGAAGCTCCGGGATGGAGGTCGAAGGGGTCTTGACAACGCTCTCCCGCCAATTCTTCGGACGTACAAGGACCTCCAACCCAATGAGAGATGGGTGGGAGATCAACATCGTTTTGATCACGTTGTCAGGTGTGATGTGACGGGCACTCTCTTCCGGCCCGAAGGCTATTTTTTTCAAGACCTGAGAACCAGGCAGATTACCGGGTTTTGGCTTGGTCGGCACTATAACGCCCATGCCATAGGCTCTGCATTGCGTCTCGGCTGCCGTACTTACGGTGCTCCCAAGGGCCTCTACTGCGATAATGGAAAACCTGAAACATCAAACTACATACGAAATATAACTAATGAGATCGCAACTTTAGACATGTCCTTCGGGGAGACTGTTGATTTCCCGGTTAATTTGGAGGGTCAAGACGCTGAAGAGGCTGCAGGGGCGCTTAATCGCGGTCTTATATTTGCAATAATCAAAAATGCAAAAGCAAAAATGGTCGAATCAACCTTCCGGCATCTTATGGCCATCATTCGTGATGTATTCAAAGTCCCTGGACATGTAAAGAAGTTATCAGCTTGCGGTGAGGAGCAAGAAATTGATCAACTTGAAATGGAAAAATTAGCCAAATCCGGTCAGTTACTCACGTTTACTGAATTTCTGCTCGTTCTAATACAGGCAATCGACTTTTACAACAGAGAACGGTCTCATAGGGGTGTACATAGTGAGTGGGCGTGGGAACCCAAGCCACCGACAGTCACTCCATATCAATGTCTAATGGCTTGCTACGAAGAAGGCTGGAGACCTACAAAGATTTCAGATGAGGAGCTTGACCTGCTTTTCCTCTTTAGGGCGACGCGAAGCGTTGATAGAGGCAGAATCCGCTTCCGAACAGCCCGCGCAGATCTTTATGAAGATGTTAAGCTGGCCGATCTAAAAGAGGGCGAGAAGGTTTCGATCCGATTTGATCCGCTCGACCCGTCCTATCTTCTGGTTTATGTCGAAGAAAAATTTTTCTGCCGCGCGACGCCAGTCGAGTTCTCCTCAATGAAAGATATGACGCTTGCCGAACGAAAAATCGAGGAAAAAAGACGGCTTGCAAAGGCCTACATCACTGAATATCATCGGCTTACATCCCAGGTTCCCGATTTAACGCAATACTCCAATATCCCTGTGCTGGAAAACACCGCCAAGGCAGTCCAGAAGCAAATCCGCGAAGAAAAGCTCGAGACGGAAAGGCTTTCAATGGAGCCCACCGCCGAGCAGCTCAAGGCCGACATTCGGCAGATGGAAACCTTTGAGGCCAATTCCGAAGAAACGCCTATCATTAAAGTGCGTCAGCCCAGGCGACAGGCCTTTTTTGAGTGCGAAGAAGATAAAGCTCAATATTTAATGGACTTGATTAAACAGGGGAACGATCTACCTGATACGGATCTCAAGTGGCTGCAGAAATTCAAGGCGGATGCCATACAAAGGGATTGCGGGGATTATTGGGCAATGTATGAGCAAACAAACGAGATTTCCGAACAAGTCGCGACGCAGCTCCGGCGAGTTAGCTGACTGAGGAGATTTCCATGAAAGAAGCATTCATTCCAACGATATCGTTCCAGAAAAGCATGAAGGTCAAAGACGAACAGCTTGGCCCAAACTCTGCCCCAGGAATAACCACAGCTATAGGGAGATCCGGGCGCGGAAAAACAACGACTTGGGGGAAAATTGCCACTGTTGATGATCGAGTGGCCTATGTGTCGTATGCGGGCTGGCTGTCCCACACTGGAATAATCAGAGAAATCTGCTTCAGTGTCGCGGGAGCCAGGCCAAGATCCGCGCAGGCATGTTTTGAGTTACTGGAAAGAAGTCTCGCCGAGAAGCAACGCATGATCCTTGTCGATGAAAGTGACAGAATGAGTCTAAAACACCTCAATGTTCTGCGGGATCTGCATGATCGTTGTGCCGTCCCGATAGTTCTGATTGGAGAGGAGCTGCTTCGCTCAAAGTTGGCCCAGGAAAGGCGGTTGGTTAGCAGAATCTGTCATGAAGTGATCTTTGAGGAAGTCGGTCGATCCGACGTGGCTTTGTTTTACTTGCGGAGTCTTGACCTTGAGCTTTCACCCAGGATGGCGTCGGACTTGGCGAAACTTCTTGAGAAGTGTTTCGCCGTTTCCACTGCGGCCGCTTTGTCGAACGTGCAGCTATCGGCGTTTATCGCGGCAGTCAGAAACAGGGGCTGGAAGCCGAAACAGAGGCCCGGCGAAGTAGACGAGCAGGTTCTCGTTTTCCGGCGCAGGATCAAATCCCTGGCCGATCAGATACCGAACGGCGAAGAGAGGCTGAGGGGCCTATGTCAATTATTCTGCGGCAAGGAAAGCGTCAACTGGTGCACCGACATTCCGAAAATGAAACGTCTTTGGGCCGCTCTTGGAAACATATTAAGGCAAGAAAGGCAAATGGCCTCAGCGTCATAGAGATAGGCCGCCGCGAGGAGCCATTCACGGCCGGACAAAAGGGAGTCGAGGCCGATTGAACCTTAGAAGAAAGGCGTATTAATCATGAAAAAGCTTTTTGGCACTGAACACGATATTGTGGGGGGATTAGAAAAAACTGAGGCCGCCCTGGCGCTCGCTTGCGCGTTTCTATACGGCGCCACAAAATCTACTGACCCGGAGAGCCCAGAGGATAATTGCCCGGGTGGTTCGTGGCCAGAGTGTCCATTTGAGGGGAACAGTTTGCTCGGCTTGGCTCATATTCTATTCGAGACTCGCCTTGCGGTGCAGGACATAACGGAGGCCGTCAAAGAAATGGTGCTGGAGGCCAAGGTTAAGGAGTTTGCCTACAGACAACGGAGCGCTCAGGCCTCGGGAGAAAATGTCGCGGAGGCGCAACTTTCAGGTAAGAAGCTGAGACGCGGAGGGCTGAAAGCCAGTGTAAGCCAATCCGCTTAACGCATTAAAAGTGGAACGATTGCGTACAATAAGAAATAGTTTGCACCGGCTAGGTTCTGCAGACTGAAGAGACGTTGCTCGAACGTTCTGCCGATGCAAAAACACATTCGAGCTATCGGCCTGCGAGGGGTTGAGGGTCTGGGAATCTGACAATTCCTGGACGTCAGCCCCTCTTTTTTGATGAGGACCAGCTCCAAAAACCGAAAGACTGAGCGTCGGAGAGATAGGAAGGAGAGAGCAAATGGCTACGACAGAAGTTCTTGGAGGTACTTTAAAGAAGTCGGCACCACAACTGGGTCACCAGATTGACGAATTAGTTCGTTTACTGCGGCGCGGCTACAGAGGTAGAGCCTTGAGGAAGTCTGCACAGGGATTGGATGCCAGTTGTCAGCAATTGTTGGCATCGTACAAGGTCGCCCGAAAAGCTGAACTTGAAAAGCTCGACGCGCTCGACAGACGCCTGGCGGAAAAGGGAGGCTTCACGCTTGACGCACTCAATAAAATGACGGTTCACCAAAAAACAACTGAATTGTTAAAAAGGGTTGCCAAAGAGGAATAAAGCGGTTTTCGCCTCTTAGCGTCTTGGCAGCAGGGGATGCGAGCCGCCCGTGCGGGACACGGGGCGTTTCGATTACTTGGAAAAAATCAGCGACTGCGGAAGCCGCGCAAGAAGAGATCGCCAAAAGGTTCAGTCGGCGCAGTGTTCGGCTAGGATCTTTTGGCTACACATAGAATTCAGTCTGGCCAGCAACCGCAAAGCATTCAAAGGAGAAAAGAGGATGGCAAAAATAGGTGGATCGTATTCTAGCGATACGCCATATGGATGCGCCGCGAAGAAACATTTCGCATCCTATTACATACCGGAGCCATGTCCAATGTGTGTACCCACCTCCGGATTCTGCATCACTGGTCGTCATCATCATCGTATCCAGGCTCAAGTGGCTAGCTCGGAATGCTGTAAACCTTTTATAATTGACGGCCAAGCTCTCTTGAAAGAATCGGTGCACAAAAACAATCAATTGCCTCACCTTAATGAATCGATAGATAAGTTAACCTCGAAAATCCAGGGATATCGCGATCTGAAGCAAGGTTTAGAGGAGAAGTTGGCAAAAAATAGAGCTGCCCGTTCTCACGCCCTCTCTCGGGGAGAAGTGCCCCCTGCCGACTCCGAAACGGTCTGTGCGCGGGACGATATAATCGCTCTTGAGTCTCATATCGCGCGGGAAAGCGACGCGCTGCGGAAGCTTATAGACCAAAGGGCCTCGATCAACGTCCGTCTTTTGTGGATCGAGGGCCAGCTTGAGTTAGCCGAAAAGATTAAGGCCAGGGACGCCATATACGTCGAGATGCTGGAGCTAATTAATGGGTGGAATGTTTGCGTCAGGAAGATCATAAAAATGAGACAAGAAACTAAAATGAGCACCGATCGGCCTGACCTCAATCGAGGCTTCTTTCCCCTGCTTCCGCCTGGTTTAACCGAGCGCGGTCCAGAAGCGTCACCCCGGGTATTTTGTTTGGAGCCTCGCATGAATATTACGCAGGAAAAAATTTTAGCATGGAAGGTGCCGGAAACTGACTAGGGACTCCGTGCTGCCCGGTTTGCAGTCGAGGCGTCTGGGCCGGGTCGACTGCGAGAATAGAACCGTCGGTTGCTGCCGGTTCTTCTCTCCTCCGCCGCTCGGCTTCGTTTCTAAATAAAAGTGTGGAAGTTCAGTCTGGATGATCGGCCGGAATATGGTCGAAGCAATTCAGTTTTTCTAATTACAGAAGGAGATTAACAATGGCGACTTTGCTCCAGTTCCCGACCGGTGTGTTTTCTTTAACTGATATAAACGGCGCTGTCCATATACCTAACGGGGAATGTCAGATCCCCTTGGCCAACTTGCCTCAAGACACGGATCTCGGCCAATTGCTGTTACAAGGCTTCACTACCGTTTAGAAGGAAGACCCGATGCCAAAAATTTTAGTGCCTATCACAGAGATCGATAAAAAAGGGTGGATTGTCAAGGCATCTAGACTCGCTCAGTCCCATCTTCATCGTGACCGAACTCGGCAGAGCGGGGCCGAACAGTGCAAGCTTGGTCACGAACCCGTGATCCTGAGCTGGAGAGCCCTGAATGAATAATCCGCCTCGGGCATCTGGAAATATATACTACTCGATCGGTGACGGCCTCTCGGCTCAGAGAAGCACCGAACGCGTCCAGGGCGTTACGAGCGCCACTTACTTCGGTCCCCTGCAGCCGATCGAACCCGCCGTTCGGCCCGAATTGGCGGAGCTGCTCGGCGTCCTGGGGCGTCAGTACGACTACCCGGTCGGCTACAACCTGCGGATCATCCCTCGGCAGGAAGAACGGCTTTCCTTCGACGATCTCCGTGCCCTGGCGGTCAATCTCGATGTCTTGAAGCTCGTCATCGAAACGCGCAAGGATGAATACGCAGCCCTCAGATGGCGCTTCATTGCGCGCGACGGCTATACGGCCGGTAAGTCCGAGTTGAAGGATGTCTCCGAATTCTGGCAGTCGCCGGATAAACAGAACAATTGGGATGAATGGCTTCGCGCTCTCCTCCACGACCGGTTTATCATCGATGCGGCCACGGTCTACCCGAGGCCCACCAAGAAGGGGGAAATCCGGGAATCGGCAAAAGGCGCGACCTACTGCTTCGAACTGCTCGACGGAGCGACCGTAAAGCCCCTGATCGACGGGCGAGGGCGCCTTCCCAGGCCCCCTTCGATCGCCTACCAGCAGATCATAAAGGGCATTCCCGTAGTCGAATACACCGCCGACGAGCTGGTCTACCGGCCGAGAAACGTGCGCACGAATCACGTCTACGGGTTCCCGGAAGTAGAACAGATAGCCCTAACGGTAAATATCGCGCTGCGCCGCGAGTTGCACAAACTGCAATACTACACTGAGGGAAATGTCCCCGAAGCACTTATATCGGTCCCCAAGGAATGGAACGTCGAGCAGATAGCCACATACCAGGCCTACTGGGACTCCATCCTCGCGGGCAATACCGCAGAATGGCGTCATGCCAGATTCATCCCCGACGGATCGCAATATATCCCGATCAAGGAAGACGCCCTCAAGGGCGACTTCGACGAATGGCTCGCGCGCGTCGTCTGCTACTGTTTTTCCGTCTCGCCGGCCCCGTTCGTCAAAATGATGAACCGCGCCACGGCCCAAACCCAGCAGCAAACTGCACAGGAACAGGGGCAGCTCCCGGGCATGCGCTGGATCGCCAACCTGGTCAACTATCTCACATGGAACTATCTCCTTAAGGCAAACGTCGAATTTTCTTGGGAAGAAAAAAAATCGACGGATCCGCTCGTCCAGACACAGATCATGAGCACCTGGGTCGACAAGGGCATCCAGACCGCCGAACAGTGCGCCGGACTTCTCGGGCTCGACTACATTCAGCCGGAGGGCCGTCCAGAGCCGGTTAAAATCGCTGAAAATATCCAGCCGGGCCAGGGCCAGGAACCGCCCGTCGCCGGCGCAATTCCTTAGGGGAGCGCTGAAAAACCCGATCCGTCTTAATCACAGAACCGGCATTAAGCCATTCATGAAATAGGAGAGGAAGCCATGATCGAAGGGAAGGAAATCAAAATCGGGGGCGCGCCTTACATGCTTCCCCCTTTGGGCTTGGAAGGCCTTAAAAAAGCTATGGAAGTCCAGAAACGCTTCACCGAGATGAATGAGTCCGAGCAGATGGAAGCTAACATTGAAATCATCCACTGCGCCCTGGTCCGAAATTATCCTGAACTCAGCTTGGAAAAGGTGCGCGAAGACATAGACGCCGATGAGATTATAGGGCTGCCGAGCGTATTCGCCGCCCTCTATGAGAAAAGAGGCTCCAATCAAAATGGGGTGCCCAAAGGGGAAACGACGCGGCGCCGGGGGCTGACCAGGGGGCGGTCTGCGGAAGCGCAGAAAGAGCAGTAAAATGCAAAGGTTATTCATCCGCCAAGAATAATTAAGACAATGGAAAATGTTGGAATTCTTTTCTCTTCACCATTGAGTGCTCAATGGAGGATAGCCGCCAATGTCCGATGATGACGTCCAAATCAAGTTCGGGGCACAAATAAGCGAGCTCAAGTCTGCAATGGAGCAGGCCAATGACAGTGTCAAGGGCGCACTGGGAGATATGCAGGACTCCCTAAAGGACTTCGGGGACAAGTCCGCCCAGGCGTCACAGCAGGTAGCCGAGTCACAGAAGAAAATGGTCGAATCCGTAAGCTCGGCCCATGACAAGCTCTCCAGCTCGCTTGACACCCTCAAAACGGGCTTTTTGGCGTTGGCGGGCGCCGTCGGCGCCGGGGCTCTATTTAAAGGCATTATGGATGCCACGGTAGACTGGGGCAACGAAGTAGGCAGACTCTCATCGAGGCTTGGAATTAGCACGGAAAAGGCTTCCGATCTAGCCATGTCTTTTAAGATACTCGGAATGAGTTCCGACGAGTATCTGCAGATCGCGCAGCGCCTTGAACGCAATGTCAAGCAAAACGCCGACGTGATGGAAAATCTCGGGATCGTCCTCAAAGACCCCGTGACAGGCAACGCCAAAGACCTCGTAGACGTTATGGAACAGGTCCGGGCCAAGATTGCCGAATATGCGCCAGGGGCAAATCAGGCGCAGATTGCAATGGCCCTGATGGGAGGAAGGGCTGGAGATTTAAGCAAATTTTTGCGCCTCGATAATGAAATGATGGCGGAAGGGGCAAAAACCGCCAGAGAGTTGGGAATGGAGCTGGACAAGAACGGCGTCCAGGCCGTCCACAAATATGAGGAGGAACTGAATAAGTTTCACGGAGCCTGGCAGGCGGTGGAAATGAAGATAGGCCAGGTATTATTGGGACCGCTCAAGGATTTGGCCGCATGGCTCAATGAAAGCGGTCCGACGGCTATTCGGGGATGCATCACGGTAATCGACGAGTTGGCAAAGGCCTTTGTCGTGGCGGCGGCCGACGCCGAAAAGCTGGTAGCCGTATGGCATACTGTCGCCAGCATGCCTGCTCACATTAAGGACGCCCTCATGGGCGGAGATTCGAGCTGGGCGAAAGACAAAGCCGACCTAAATGCAAATCTTGCCGGAATCAACGAAACGATGAAAGCAAGGCTCGCCGAAATAGATGCAACGACGCAGAAAGCTCTCCAAAAAACACAGCCTTTCGTCGGCCCCCCTGAGCCTTCCGCGCCTCTTCCAGGCAAACAAACTGCCGACGCCGACATCCAGAAAGCCAAAGATCAGGCCGCTACAGCCAAGGGCGCCGGCGGACAGGACCCGGTCGCCACGCTCAATAAGCAACTGGAAGACATGCTTCGGTTGTACGAAAATTGGGATAAAAACGCATCGGCAATCGCTGAGCAGTTTTGGGCGGCCCAGTTGCAGCACACCAAAGCCGGGTCCGAAGAGGCGAAAGAAATATGGCGAAGCCTCATGGACGCCCAGAAGCAGCTCTACACCGAAGGGCAGACGCAGGCCCAGCAGGCGGCTAAAAACGCCGAAACCATCTCCAAAGGCGCGGCGGACATGCAGCGCTCGGACGCCCAGACCACCATCAAGATCGAGGAAGAACGGATCAACGAACTCTACGCGCTCGGCCAGGTATCGGCCGGCCAGCGCTTCAGCCAGCTCCAGGCGCTCTACAACCAGGAATACGCGCTCGAAATCAAAGCCTACTACGACGAACTGGCAATCCTCCAGCAGCGCGGAGACGCAACGCTGGCGCAGCAAGTTAAGACGTGGGATGCCATCGAAAAGGCACAGAACCAGCACCTGCTCAAGATGCAAAAAGACGAAGACCAGTACCTCAATACCGAAAAAACCAAGTGGGACGGCTATGCGAACCAGGTCAGTAGCGCGATGTCCCAGATGCTCTTCCACCACCAGAGCCTCATGAGAACGATGCAGCAGCTCGAGGAAAAATTCTTCAGCTATGTGATCGATACGCTCTTGAAGCGCCTGGTGAGCCAATGGCTGGCCAGCGAAGCGACCAAGACGGCGGCCACGACAATGGGCGCAACGGAGAGGGCCGCAGCCGAGTCGATGGGCTCATCAATGGGCCTTATGTCCCTCGCGGCGTCGGCCCTTAAGGCGATTGGATCATATGCCGCCGAGACCTTCGCCGGAGTTTATTCAGCCCTGGCAGGCATTCCGTACGTTGGCCCCTTTATCGCTCCTCCTGCCGCCGCCGGCGCGATGGCCGCCGTCCTTTCAGTCGAAGGCATGGTGGCCAGCGCGGCTGGAGGGTGGGATGTTCCGGCAAACTCTTTTGCAATGCTCCATGCGCGCGAAATGGTCCTCCCGGCCCCCCTCGCTGAAAGCGTCCGCCAGATGACCGGCGAGGGCCAAGGCGGCGGCAGGCGCGGTGGCGATACCAATGTGCACATACACGCGAGCGATGCCGAGTCCTTTGATAGGAATGTCTCGCGGTCGAATTCGACAATCTTGCGGGGAATCCGCCGCGCCATCCGCGACGGCAATCTCCCGTTGAGACGGTAAAGACAGCTCACGCGGAGACGCGGGATAAGAATCTTTAACCTGAAATGGAGACGGTAATGGCAAAAGTATTCGCATTTCCTCAGAAGGATGACTGGTCAGGCGCAGAGAAGCTGATTGCTAAAAAAATGAAGCAAGAGGGCTTCGGCGATGACGCAATCCGGACCGTCAACGAACGGGTCAGATCCTATCGAGACAACTATGTGATGGTGGCTCCCTTTAATATAGATATAGCAGACTTGGGCTTATCTCCCGAAGTGATGCCCGCGATAGAGGCGGTACTTCAGAAGGTTGAGGATTGGCTCCAGAAGTTCACGAATAATATACTGATAGAAAGGATTTCAACTGAGATTGATTTGCTGGCCCTCGATTAGGCACGGTACGTAAGAGAGTGAATCCCAGCTTGTAAAAAGAACGGATATCGGACGGGAATCTGTCAACCGCATGAAAGGAGAGCAGCGACACATGATCAAAGCCTATTTAGTTGGTACAGACGAACTTATCGCACGGCTCGACGCCATGCCGGGCAGGCTCGAACAGTACCTGTTCAAGGAAATGAGCGGCCTTGCGATAGACCTTGCGACCTTTATCAGAAGCGACTACCTGAGCGGCCAGGTCGTCAATGCGCCGTCTGGCATAGGGCGACGGTCTACTCAAAGCCAAGGCGTCGAACAGACATCAGACTCGATCACGGCCACGGTCCGCACGGGAGGCCCCGAAGCCCCGTACATGAAATGGCTGAACGACGGCGTTGCGGCCTACGACATCTTGCCGAAGAACAAGATGGCCCTGGCCTTTACCTGGCAGGGCAGGGAGTGGGTGCTAAAGCGCGTCCACCATCCGGAGCAGAAAGGGCGGCATTTTATGGAAAATGCCCTTAAGGCCTTCACGCCCACGGTCAAAAAGCGCCTGGAAAAAGCGGTGAGAGATGCAATTAAAACAGATTGAGGAACTGAGGCATTGGGAGATTGGAAAGCCTTTAATCCTTAGACTACTGATGGAGAATCGGAGACTTTGAAATGGCAACAGGCAAAGTCAAGTGGTTCAATGCTAGAAAAGGCTATGGGTTTATCGAAGCGGACAGCGGGCCTGATGTCTTTGTCCATTGGAGCGCCATTGAGGCAGAAGGCTTCAGAATCCTGAACGAAGGCCAAGACGTAACTTTCGAAGTTGAAAGCACTCCTAAGGGGCTACAGGCCATAAAGGTTCGGGAAGCCTGAGACTGCCGACTCCGGCAGGTCAGGAAATCGCCTCTAAGGGGCTTATTTCTGCATTTAAGCGGCCCTCCCTTGAGGACGATGGATCATAAGGGGACATTTGATGAAAAAGGATCTGGATCTTCAAAAGGCCAACGTTTCAGCATCGCTGGCAGAAGATGAAAGCATTCCTGCGCAGCCGACTTGGCCATCTCGCGATAGGAAATGCCTACTCGAACGGCGAGAAAATCGGCCGACCGTAGCATCGCACCCGCGATCCTCACGTGATAGATCGCCGCCAGGGTTAACCGCCGCCGCAAAACGGGCTCTTGCCATGCTTTCTTTTTCCGACGTACAGATGGAGTTGCCTCCACAAAGTCAGATATCGGCTCGTCGTTATCGAAGAGCCATTGATCCCATCCGCGTAAACCGAGGATTTTGCAGTCGGACCGCAAGGCGTCTAAATCAGCTTCGCTTAGAGATTCAGCTAATTCCATTTCGAATCCGCTACATTGCGAGGCGTATGAAACTAGGCTCATGGCTTTCCTCCTGTTGGGGGTCCGGAAAGTCGGACAGAACGGAGAAATTGCAATCTGGTCTGTAAAGCAAGAAACCCACCTGACGGGGGCGGGCTCTTGATGTAGATATCCGATAGCGCGTGTCGATAATATTCGTCAAAAGCATGGGTTGTCAAATGAATCCAATCCCGGCACGCGAGGTCGATGAGCTTTCAAAGGTCAACAGGCAGGTGCTTTGCGAACATTATGAAAGTTGTCTCGACCTGGCCCTGTCGAGGCGCTGGGAAGGCTTCTCGTGCGAAACCTGCGGCAGTTTTAGAGCGGCGCAGCGCCCGTCTATCGAATGGCTGGAGGATGCTTTAAGCTGCGGTAACCTGGTCGCCGTTGTATTTGGGTTCAGGATTATGCCGTAAACGGATCTCTGAGAGGCCTCAAAGTATGGACAAAGCCGATCATGGAAGCCATAGGGACAGGATGCGCGACCAATGCGCGGCCATTGCCGCACTACTCTCCAAGCATGACCGAATCTCGATATCAGAGATAGGCGATACTTTGGGGATGCCACTTCATACCGTTAGACGGTGGCTTAAGAGCTTCGCTAGGGCAATGGATCTCCGAGTCGAGAAGGGGATTGTTCTTATTGAGAGAAACTGAGGGGAGGCTGATGGGGGCAGCTTCCAGCATCGAGACCTTGGCCTTGAGGGGCAGGAGGGGCCTTATGTCCGTTGATGGAGTCTTGAAGATAAACCACCGGGAACTGATTCTAAGCTCTGCCAAAAAGGCTAAATTTGGCTTCTTGAGGCTGCCCCACAGCTTGCAGGACTCAATAATTGAAGGCTTTGACGGTGGCACAACGACTCTCGATGAGGCTTCGCAGTGCGCCTTACAGTGTGGCTTTAAGCTCAGTCATACCGCCATCGCTACTTATTACGAGGCGGTTCGCCGACGCAGGGCCAATTTGCTCGTGAGACTAACGACTTGAAATACAACAGCCTATCTACTTAGACTGATTTGGCTGGCAATTCAACAAGATAGATCTTGTCTAGCTCACTGAAGCCTCGCTTCGCTTCGGACAGGTGGGGTTTTGCCTTTTGTGGTGCAGACCCATTTTTCTGAGATTACCTGTCAAAAGTCGGGCTTGCCCCTCTCCTTGCGTGGTCGTGGTTGCGTAAATTAGTCGTCGATTTCACTTCTCAGTCGCCGAATGTCGTTCTCAAAGTCGCCGAATAAGTTGCGCCTGATACCCGCCAAAACTTAACCTCCTGCAATAAGAACCTTCATTGACTTCAGTGATGTTGGGCCAATACCTCGAAATTGCCGCCGCGAGTGCTTATCAAATGAGAGTCTGTATATTATCTCTCGAGAGGGCCTGAATCGAATGACTTTTGTCATTTTAAGGAGAGCGAATGCCTAATCGTCTTGCGGGCGAGAAAAGCCCCTACCTGTTGCAACACTCCCAAAATCCGGTGGAGTGGTATCCATGGGGAGAAGATGCATTTCGGAAGGCGAGCCTTGAAGACAAGCCCATTTTCCTTTCAATTGGATACTCCACCTGTCATTGGTGTCACGTGATGGAGCGCGAATCTTTCGAGGACGAGGAAGTTGCACGCCTGCTCAACCGCAGCTTCGTATCCATAAAGGTAGACCGCGAGGAGCGGCCGGACATAGACCAGGTTTATATGACCGTATGCCGGGCGACCACGGGTGGAGGAGGGTGGCCGCTGTCCATTTTTATGGGTCCGGACAGGAAACCTTTTTTCGCCGGGACCTATTTCCCCAAAAGAGCTCAGATGGGAATGCCGGGTTTAATGGAAATAGCAGGTAAAATTTCTGAACTTTGGTCCGGTGAGCGGGAGCAGCTTGGCAGGTTAAGCGAAGAAATAACACGCGCCATTGAGCCGAAGACGCCGGACCGGCCGGACCGGCTTCCCGGTTTAGAGCTGCTCGATAGAACCTGGCGAGACTTGGCCAGGTCGTTTGATCCTGTGTGGGGCGGATTCGGGAGCGCCCCTAAGTTCCCGAACCCTCATAATCTAACTTTCCTTACGCGATGGAACAGCCGAAATCCAGGGTCCAATGCATTTGAAATGGTTGAAAAAACCCTCTTGTCCATGCGCTCGGGCGGGATATTCGACCAGATCGGCTTCGGTTTTCACAGGTACTCGGTTGACGAAAAATGGCTGGTGCCGCATTTCGAAAAAATGCTTTACGACCAGGCGCTGCTTGCCCTCGCCTATGTCGACGCTTTTCTGGCGACCGGCGAAGCGAGGTACGCAAAAGTGATAAGGGAGATCTTCGAATACACGGCCCGCGAGATGCTAAGCCCCGAAGGAGGTTTCTATTGTGCTGAAGACGCAGACAGCGAGGGAAAAGAAGGGATCTTCTACACCTGGACGCCCGGGCAGGTTGCAAACATCCTCGGTAAAGACGCGGGAGACATTTTTTGCCTGGCCTACGGCATAACCCCCCGGGGAAATTTCGAAGAGGGGATGAGTATTCCGTACATTCCGAAGTCTTTTGAGATTCTCTCGCGGGCTTTGGGAATGGGTCTTCCGGAATTGGAGAAACTCCTCGAGGATGGTCGCAAAAGGCTCTTCGATGGCCGCGAAAAGCGGGTGCATCCCTTAAAGGACGATAAAATCCTCGCCGCCTGGAGCGGACTGATGATAGCGGCGCTCGCCAGAGGCGCGCAGGCGCTTGGAGACAGCTCCTATGCCAGGACGGCGGCTGGAGCGGTGAATTTCATTCTGCAAAGAATGCAGACCGGATCGGGGCGCCTCTATCGCAGATACCGCAATGGTGAAGTCGCCAATCTGGGGTATGCTGACGATTACGCATTCCTGATCTGGGGTCTTCTTGAACTCTACGAAACCACTTTCGACGTGGCCTATCTCTCCGAAGCGGTTAGACTTCAGCAGGATATGTCCAGAATTTTCGGGGACGCCGATGGAGGGTTCTATTTCGTGGGAAACGACGGTGAGGAGATGATAGTGAGAGAGAAGCTGATTTATGATGGGGCGCTCCCTTCAGGCAATTCCGTTGCGGCGATGAACCTGCTTCGGCTTGGCAGGATGACCGGAAACCCCGAATTCGAAAAACAGGCAGATTTGCTCATGACATCATTTGCCAGACAGGTCGCCTCTGTGCCCGCCGCTTACACGCAATTCATGCAGGCGCTCGATTTCTCGCTCGGCCCTACCCGTGAAATACTCATCGCCGGAGATTTATCATCTCCCGGGACAAGGCAGATGATAGAGACCGCTCACCGCCTCTATTCCCCAAACCGGGTGTTGATGCTCAAAGAGAGTGGAAAACACGGAGAGGATTTATCAAAAATCGCGCCGTTTTCCGGACCGATACCTTCAGGAGGAGATGGTCCCGCTGCATATGTGTGCGATAATTTCACCTGCCGCAATCCTGTCGGAAGCCCATCCGAGCTGGAGTCTATTCTCCGGAGTTAGCTTAGTTTCCGCACTGAAAGGGTCCTTTTTCGCCCTGGGTGGCAGGGCCGCAGCCGGGATCGCCACTCAATCCTTCGGCGGCGGCACAGGCAGGATCGATCTCGACGCTCCGCCCGTTCAACAGGCTCAGGGCAAGCTCTTTCCTTGCCAGGACGAAAAATGCCCTCATTCAGACTCCGAAACTGCAAGTGTCTCATCCCGTACTTCCGGATGGACACTGGCTTACGCGCAGGGCGCGATTAAGGCGCTATTTGGCAGAAAAATGGCGTGATAATGGCGCGATTTGTGAAAATGTGCTGTGGAGATAAGTTGCTGCAATATCAACTAAAAAAGAAATTCCGGGCCGTGGCACGCATATTGCTCTCTTTAGAAAAGAAAGAGAAACCAACTCTTTCCTCCTCAAAGCTAACCGGTTCTAGCCCCTCCGGTTAGCTTTTTTTTTCGTATGCAACCCTAGCAAAGGAATTCAGGAAAATGGGAAAAATTCTTCTCGGAATCTCCGGTTCGCCAAGAAAATTCGGAAACTGCGAACTTTTCATAAAAGAGATTTTCATGCAGCTGGGAGAGGGCTGGGAACTGAGGCTGGCGTGTCTTCCCAAACTCGACATAAAACCCTGTCGAGCATGTTACCATTGCCTTTTCGACGAGATGAGGTGCCCGCAGCAGGATGACTTCCTCACTGTGCTGAATGCCCTTGCAGAAGCTGATGCATACGTGGTCGCTGCCCCTGTCTATCTTTTGTCGGCAAACGGGAGCCTCAAAAAATTCCTGGACCGAGGGCTTCAATTCTATGCATTTGTCGACCGGCTATGGGAAAAACCGGCGGCGGGAGTGGCAATTGCCGGGCTCGAAGGCATGGAGGGGAGCACCAAGCGCGACGTGGAGAGCTTTGTGAAGCTTGCGTTGGGCGATCTGCGCGGGTCCGCCGTGGTTTACGGTGCGCTCCCCGGGGAGGTTCTGCTCTCTTCGGAGAACAAAGAAACCGCCGAAAAACTCGCCCGCGCCATATTGGATCCGGCCAGCCGAGTAAGCCCTGTTGGCCCGGTTTGCCCGCTTTGCGGAGGTGACACTTTCAGATTTCTGCCGGACGGGAGAGCCAGGTGTATGCTTTGTTCCGGCTCCGGCCCATGGGAATGGAGAAACGAATCGCTCCGGTTCCATGTTGATCCCGGGGAACATGATCTTTTCCTTAGCAAAGATGGCGTAAACCGCCACGCTGAATGGCTCCGGGGAATGAAGGAACAATTCATCGAACGAAGAAAAGAGTTGAAGGGGGTCGTCAAGCAATATCTTGGGGTAGGGACATTTATCGAGAGAAGCCCACGGTGAGCAGTGAGCAATGCATGCTGCCGAATCCAGTGTGGTCGAAGCGTCTACAAAACCCAAAGCTATGGATTCGAAATGGATATGTGCATTCTTAAGGACGACCTTGTCCGGCCGCACAATAAATCTGAGATTCCTCTACTCCCTTTTAATTTACTAGCCGGGCAACGACTGAAGCAGGATTTCCGGTAGCATCCAGATGCGGTACTCTTCTTTGTCCTTCATCGTGCGGAGCAGATTATGATAGCAGCCCGTGCAAATGGTCGCGATGTCCCGACTGGCAAAGCTGTTGTTCAGTTTCTCCATGTGCGGTGCAATGAAGCAGCAGAGATTGCTGTCCGGCTCGTTAACCTGCAACCCCTGGACTTTTCCCAAAAGGCGGCGGGCAGGCTCGATATCCAGTGCGTGCTCAGTAATGCGGCGCCGGAAGCGATAGCATCCGGGATAGAAGTCGATCTCCATGTCCAGTCTGCCGCCAGGGAAAAACTGCTCCAGAAGGGCGCTGTACGAAATGACGGGAAGTGAGGTTTCGTCGGCCAGATTGGCATAGCTTGGCTCGCAGGCGGCGCAAAAAAGGACGATCGCCTTCGCTTCCAGAGCCTCCGCCTGCCTGAAATTGCCGGCGACGAACTCGCGGGAAAGCTCTTTGCTGCGGGCGATATCCTCTTCATTTTTCGCCATCACGGCCGGTTGGCCGAAAGGCAACCAGCCGCAGCAGAATTCCTTGCCCAGGACGGTGTAGCTGATCTGCAGGCGGTCCAGGAGGACCTTAAACGATCCAATCGCTTTGGGCATCGCCTCCGGCTGGGCGCAGCCCATAATGATCGCGTAATCAGCTTTTCCTCCTGTGGGAAAGCCTATATCGGCAAGTGCCTTCGCCTTGCCCTGCCAATCCGCACGGTACGTTCCATGCTCTCTTACGTTGTCGATCAATTTTTCGTCAATCATTTCTTCCTCCTTCGTATCATGACTTTGTCAGCCAAGAGGTAAGGTTCAGACGAAGCGGCTTGGGCGTGCTTACTGCTCTTTCAGTTGCTCGCGAATCTTATATTTCAGCAGCTTGCCGGCTGCATTGTGTGGCAGCGAATTCACAAAAACAACGTTGCGTGGAATTTTATAGCCGGCCAGGTGTTGCCGGCAGAACTGCTGGATTTCCTGGCTGTCGGCAGTTTCACCGGGCTTTAACACAACAACCGCATTGACCTTTTCGCCCCATATGGGGTCCGGCGTGCCCACCACGGCGGCCTCAAGAACCTTGGGAAGCTTGTAAAGAGCGCTTTCCACTTCCACCGAGTAGATGTTTTCACCGCCCGAGATGATCATATCCTTTATCCGATCTACAAAGGTGATAAACCCCTCTTCATCCTTGACGGCCAGGTCACCCGTATGCAGCCACCCGTCAACGATGGTTTCGGCGGTTTCAGCGGGTTTTTTGTAATATTCCTTCATGATGGTCTCGCCGCGGAGCAAAACCTCGCCATGAACCCCTGGGGCCACGTCGTTGCCATCCAAGTCGACGAGCTTGACTTCCGTCAGCAGCAGAGGGTGTTTTCCCGAGCATCCGATTTTGGTTTGATGGTCATGGGGAGACAAATAAACACCGGACGGCCCCCCCTCTGTGAGACCCGCCAGGCTGTAGAATTGATTTGTTTTGAACAAATCCATGCTCTGTTGGACCAGAGTCGCCGCCATGGGCGCGGCGCCATACCCGCAACTGCGAACGGATGACATATTGAAATCCGCTGCATTGCGCACCTGCAGCATCATGTTGTACATGGTGGGAACGGCGAAGAAAAAAGTGATTTGATGTTTCTCGATCAATTCCAGCACCTTGGCGGGATCAAACTCGCGGACGATGAAGTGGGAGGCGCCGATGAAAACACCTGGATTGAGAAAGATATTCAGTTGCGCCGAATGAAACAGCGGTGCGACATGTAAAAAGCGGTCATCGGATTTGAAACCCATGGTTCCCGTCATCGCGATGTTGGTTTTAAAGACCCGCATGTGATCGAACAAGGCCCCCTTGGGCCGGCCGGTGGTGCCGGAGGTGTACAGAATTTGCAAATCGTCTTCCGGAAAGATTTTAATCTCTGGCTCACCTTCATAGGCAGACAATACTTCATCGAGGGACAGATGGCCGTCCACTTTAGCAGCGGGTGCGGTGATCACATGACGCACGAGCGGTACGTCCTTTTTGGCTTCTTGAATAATCTGGTCGAAGATGTCATCGGTAATGACTGCGACACTCTCAGACTGTTTCAGAATATAGTTGACCTCGCCGGCCATGAGCCGGAAGTTCACGGGGACTATGACGGCGCCGATTTTGGCCAAGGCAAAATAGCAGACCGGAAAAACATCCGTATTGGTCATCATCAGGGCGACCTTTTCGCCCTTTTGAATCCCCAACTCCCTGAGCCCGTTAGCCATCCGGTTGACCGTGCGATTAAATGCGTCATAGGTGTAGGTCCGGTCGCCGTACGTCAGGGCAAGTTTGTCCGGATGTCGTCGGGCGTTCAATGCCAAATAATGGCCGATGTTCATGGGACGTCTCCTTTGGCAAAAAGAATGTTAACGTGCTCTTTCAGCGCACTTTACCCCGCTCTTTACATAAGTCCTCATGGTTTTCCCGCGACAGTCAATGCAAAGAGCGATGATCAAACTGCTCCTTTCACTTAAACAGGCCCGATTTCTCGAAGTCTCCAATCTCCTCGTCAGAATAGCCCAAGTCCCGCAACACCTCCTTTGTGTGTGCTCCAGGGTTGGACCCGGCTTGGCGATATTCCGGCGTGGAGCCGGAAAACTTGATGGGATTGGCAAGTTGACGGACCACCTCCCCGGAAGGCAATGAGACCTCAACCACCATGCCCCGCTCTTGGACCAGAGCATCCTCCAAAGCCTCGGAAAGGGTCTTGACAGGCTCCACACAGGCATCGGTGGCATTGAAGAGGGCAGTCCACTCATCGCGCGTTCTAGTGCGAACTATGGTCCTGACCTCCTCCTTGACCTGAATGGTATTCACGGGCGAGACTCCGCCCGGAATCAGGTCCGGACGGCCTATGGTGTTACAAAAGTTGGCAAAAAACTGGGGTTCGAGACCCCCGAAGCTAATGTGCTTCCGGTCCTTGGTCTCGTAGTAATCGTAGAGGGTGCCCCCGTTGAGCAGCGTCCCTTCCCGCTGCGGGTCCTCCCCGTCCACCAGGAAGGCCGCTCCGACTGTGGCGTTGAAGGCAATCATGCCGTCCGTCATGGAGATATCGATGGACTGCCCTTCTCCTGTGATATGCCGGCATGCAACCGCCGCCAGGATACCGATAACGGCGTTGGAAGAGCCCGCGGCGACATCGGCAATCTGCATCCCCATCAGGCTGGGGCCTGAGTTCGTTTTCCCCGAGTAGGACGCGACGCCGGAGCGGGCGATGTAGTTTATGTCGTGCCCGGCACGGTCCCGTAGAGGGCCCGTATGGCCGTAGCCCGTGAGGGAACAGTAAATCAGGGAGGGGTTGACCTTCCTGAGGCTCTGATAGTCCAGACCCAATCTCGCCATGACCCCGGGGCGGAATTGTTCGATGACGATGTCGTAACTGCCAAGGAGTTGATGCACGATTTCCACCGCCCGCAGGTCCTTCAGGTTCAGAGTCATGCTCCTCTTGTTCCGGCGCAGGTAGGCTGCTCCGGCCGAGATCTTTGTTCCCGGGAGGAAGGGAGGGACGAAATCCATCAGATCCGGCCGGGAGCCGGAAGTGATTTGGATGACTTCCGCTCCCAGGTCGGCCAGGCACATCGTGGCGTAGGGACCCGGCAATAATGTTGTGAAATCCAGTATTTTCAAGCCGTTAATCGGACCAGCCATGCCTGTCTCCATTTGGATGGATCTCATAATGCAAAGGGATTTATGTCATCATCAACTCAGACGTTCCGGCAATTTGTTATGAACAAACGAAATCATTACGCCTGCAATGCCCGGCCAATAGTCATGATCTCCGCTTCCTTCGTCCCTTCGTAGATCTCAAGAATCTTGGCGTCGCGGTACCACTTCTCCACGGGGTATTCTTCGATGTATCCGTACCCCCCGTGAATCTCCAATGCAATGTTGGCGCAGAATACGGCTGTCTGACCGCTGAAGAATTTAGCCATAGCGGCCAAATGATAATCGGGACGACCTGCATCGATCAGCCAGGCTGATTTATAGACCAAACCGCGCAGGGCCTCGATGTTGATGGCTATTTCCGCCAGCTTCTTCTGTGTGAGCTGGAAAGAACCTAACGGCGCGCCAAATGCTGTCCTTTCCTTCGCATACTGGATGCTCGCCTTCAGACATGCCTCGCTGAGTCCCAACCCCTGGGCCGCAACCATAATGCGGCTGGTATCGAAGAAATGCATCAACTCCTTAAATCCGTGCCCTTCCGTGCCCACCAGATTGCTCAGTGGAACACGCACGTCCTCGAAGGCGATTTCCCCCGTGTCGGAGGAGCGAATGCCCATCTTCCCTTTGATCTTGCTTCTGGAGATGCCTGTGGCATCTGCGGGGACAATGATGAGGCTGAAGCTGCTGTGCCTCTTTGCCTCTGGATTTGTGATACACTGGACTACCATGAAGTCGCAGACTGTCCCGCCGGTGATAAACATCTTGCTCCCGTTGATGATGTAGTCGTTTCCATCCTTAACCGCTCGAGTCTTGTATCCAGCCACATCTGTACCGGCATTGGGCTCCGTGAATGCTCCGGCGCATACCTTCTCGCCCGAGCAGACCGCCGGCAGGTAGGCCTTTTTCTGCTCTTCCGTCCCATACTGGAATATGGCTTCACAGCCAAAATCGGCGGCTACGACATTCAGCGCGATTCCCATGTCGACCTTGGAGAATTCCTCCATGATAAGTGTGGTCCCCAACTGGCCAACCCCTGCTCCGCCGTACTCTTCCGGAACCCAGGCGCCGACCAGGCCGTACTCGGCTGCCTTCTTCCGGATCTCGGGCGTGTACCTCTCGTACTTGTCGCATTCACTGGAAACCGGAGTGAACTCGGTGACGGCAAACTTGTAGGCCATGTCTTTCAACATTCTTTGTTCTTCAGTCAGATCAAAATCCATCTTTGGACTCCTTCCCTTTTTTACTATCTCCATTCGGGGTGTTTCTTGCCATATTTTCGGCAGCCAATCGAATAACATTCATGGCCCCCACCAGGTTGATTTGTGCCACTTCGTTGAAGCCATCTATAGGCATGGGGCCATTCTTGCCAAACACTTTCACCGGTGTTGCAGCCTAACCGCCGTAACCGCATTGTCTATCATAGGAACGTGACCTGCTGCACGATTTCTTTCCCTTTAATGAGGAGACTGACGGCATCCTGCACGGAGGGGTCCAGGATGGGCTCCAACAGTGAGACTTCCAGTCCTTCCCCATTACGCCTCGTCTTCCAGTCAACGATGAACCCGGGCACGAGCGCATAGCTGCAGCCGCCGGCGCCACAGCATGTAGTGTCAAAGGCGGCCCACCCCAGGACGTAGAGGATCTCCCGATCGCCCAAAGGCAAACGGACCTCCGCTGTGAGGGTGTAACGCCCGCCGATGGCGACGACTTCCTCATCGAGCTCCCGGTGGACGTAATCCCGCAGGGTTGATGTCTTCATATCGGGCTCCTTGGAAATGGACCGAGGGCTGAAAGCGCTGACGCCTGCGGAATAAACAGGCTCGGCGCTCTCGACCGCGCTTCAATCATTTGGAAACCATGGCCATGCCTCGATGGCCTCACTCATCCATTACGGCCAGTCCGTTTCCCAGAACAATTTTCCCGTCCTGGTTTGCGGTGTGGATGATGTAACGGCCTGAGCCCAGCTTCCAGCCTTCGGTGATGAGGGTATCTCCCGGATAGACCACGTTCATGAACCGCACGGAAAAGGATTTGAAGCGAGCCGGATCTCCCTGGCAGACACTCCCTAAGATCGCTCTTCCGGCATAGCCGAAGCTGCACAGACCGTGAAGAATGGGCCGGTCGAAGCCGCCCTTTCTTGCAAAGGCGGGATCGATGTGCAATCGGTTCTTATCTCCGCTCAGCCTGTAGAGGGCCGCCTGGCTATGCGGGATGATTTGCTCCACTCGAAAATCAGGGCTCACTCCAGCCGGTGGGTCGAGCTTTTGTCCCTTGGGTCCGGGGTCCCCTCCGAAATTCCCTGCGCTGCGATCCACCAGGACCGTTTTGTTCTCGAAAAGAAGCTCTCCCGCATCATCGCTCGTCTCGAGGCCAAGATTGACCACTGCGCCGTTATCGCCCTTGTCGTAAATAGACTCACAAATGGCGGTGGTGTGGACGGTGCCCGAAGTGGGGATGGGGTTGTGCAGGACAATCTCCTGCTCGCCGTGCAGCAGCGTGTAGAAGTTGATCCCGGCGGCGGAAATGAAGGGAAGGAGCACGGACATGAGCGGGATGACGGCGAACGTGGGGAAAACCTTCAGGTTCTTCTCATAGACAAAATCAAGCTCATGGACCCCGGCTCCGATTCCGAGGGCATACAGTATGACCGTATCCTCATCATAGCGGAAGGCAACGGGATCCATCCTCTTTCCAATGACATCCAGATTGATTGCCATGTTCTAGGCTCCTCATGATTAGTTGAGCAGTCACAGAAAGGAGTGACCATGCGGGCAGGAAAAGCTGGAGTCAGGAGTCGGAATAATAAACAAACCCGCTGCATTGGTTTTCGGGGTCAGGTGTTCCGGCCTCCGACTCCTGAGCTTCGACTCCCGGTCACATGGAGAAACCGCCGCCCACCACCAGAAGCTGCCCGGAAACATAATCAGAGAGAGGGGATGCAAAAAAGAGGAGGGCATTTGCCGCTTCCTCCGGTGTGCCGGGTCTTCCCATGGGAATCATCTGGATGAACCCCTGTCGTACCTTTTCCGGGACCCCCACTGCAATTTTCTGACCTGCGGCCTCCACGGTGATCCCCTTCTCCTTGTCCTGGGTCAGACGGGTGTCAATAAAGCCGAAGGCCACGCAGTTGGACTGCACGTTATAGCGCGCCCATTCCTTGCACATGGTCTTGGTGAGACCGATGACACCGGCCTTGGCCGCAGAGTAGTTGGCCTGCCCCACATTACCGCTCACTCCTGCAATGGAGGCAATGTTGATGATCTTTCGGGCTATGGCCCTGCCGCCGTTTTCCATCTCTTTTTTGGCTGCATCGACGAAGCAGGGGGTTGCGGCACGAATGATGCGGAAGGGCGTTTTCAGGTGGACGTCCAGGATCTTTTCCCACTGTTCGTCGCTCATCTTGTGAATCAGGTTGTCCCAGGTAAAACCCGCATTGTTGACGATGATGTGGAGGGCTCCCCACTGGTCCATGGCAGCCTTTACGAGTTTTTCAGCAAACCCCTCAGCCGTGACGTCGCCCACGGAGGCAATGGCCTCGCCTCCGTTCTTCCTGATTTCTTCGACGGTCTCCTGTGCCGGCGCGGCGTCCAGATCACTCACAACCACCCTGGCTCCTTCCCGGGCAAACAAGAGCGCGGTGGCCCGCCCTATGCCTCTCCCCGATCCCGTGACAATGGCGATTCTGTCTTCGAGCATCCTTTCCATTTTTTATTCCCCTTTCATCGACTATCGATGTTCAGACAAGCTCCTAGTCCCTCCCCACAATGGTCAGTGTGCACACATTGGCATGGGGCATACCCCCCAGGTTATGGGTCAATCCCATCCTTGCGTTCTTTACTTTTCGTTCCGAGGGAACTCTATCCAAGAGTTGCTCGTAGATGGAATAGAGCATCCTCAGCCCGGATGCGCCCACCGGATGGCCGAAGCACTTCAATCCACCGTCTGGCTGACAGGGAATCGGACCGTTGAGGTCAAAGAAGCCGTCCATGACGTCATCATATGCCTTGCCCGCGGGCGAAATGCGGAGATCTTCCATGGTCACGAACTCCGTGATGGAGAAACAATCGTGCACTTCCATCATACCGATTTCTTCCCGGGGGCTCCGGATTCCAGCTTCGATGTAGGCTCTATCGGCCGCCTTACCGGTGGTCACAAAGCCGGCGCCGTCCCAGTTGTTGAACAGGGCCTCCTCACCCGAACTCACTGCGGCCTGGATGGATTTAACCTTTACCATGTGCAGATTGGGCTTGAGGCTTTTTGCAATGGCGGGCGTAGTCACGATTGCTGCGGCGCCGCCGTCGCTCACTCCGCAGCAATCATAGAGTCCCAGCGGGTATGCAATCATCGGGGCGGCCTTGACTTGATCTTGGGTCACCACCGCTCGCAGATGCGCCTTGGGATTCAGTGCCCCGTTGGCGTGGCTCTTGACCGAAACATGGGCCATGGCGTCTTTGATCCTGGCCATTTCGACGCCGTATTTGGCCGCGTAAGCCGTCGCCAGTTGGGCGAACAGGCCGGGCGCCGAGTAATTGGCGCCGCGCAGGAAATCCATGTAGCCGAATCCGCCTGCAACGGGCAGCCCTCCGTAACCCGCGTCTTTGAGTTTCTCTACGCCGAGGGCCAGGGCAATGTCACACACGCCGGCAGCCACGGCATAGCAGGCTCCCTTGAGAGCCTCGCTCGCGGTGCCGCAGAAGTTTTCCACCCTCGAGATGGGAATGTAGGGCAGCTTCAAAGTCATTCCCAGGGGAATGGAGGACTTTCCCATGTGCAGGCTGCTGTAACAGGTGCCCAGATAAGCCATTTGAATCTCTTTCTTCTCGATGCCGGCATCATCCAGACACTCACTGAAGGCTTCGACAATCAAATCTTCCGCGCTCGACTCCCACCGCTCACCGAACTTGGTGCAGCCCATGCCGAGAATGGCAACTTTGTCTCGAATTCCGTCAGCCATTGTCCACCTCCCTTTTGGGAACGGCTTTCCAGAAGTAGCCTAGAATTCCCCTGTTCACGTCTGAGTATTTCCTGCGAAAGCTCATGACTACGGGCATGTCGGCCTTCACTTCTTCCAGGTCGCAATCCGTAAAATCCATGAGATATTTGCCTCCCCCATCGAACTTGATCTGGCCGTAGATGGCCGGCGGATTCACCGAAGCGGCCAGGAAATCGCCGGTAAAGCTGGCAACGCGGCCAGTTTTGTCCGAAAGGGGGTACTCATCCATGCTGTCCGTCACTCCGCACTCGGGATTGACGCAGATCCGCTGCTGTGGATATTGTACAGTGCCGCAGTTCCTACATTTACTGCCCCAAAGCGCCAGGACTTCCCTTCTCTTTCGCCATACCACGGACCATCGGGTCCATTCGTCCTCCTCGGCGCGCAATCCTTCATCCACGGGGAGAATGTTGCGCCACACGAGGTACTTGGTGTAGTTGTCCAGCGCGGCTTTGTTGTTCAGGCGCCGCGATATCCCGTTTCGAGCGCCCATACGGCTTATATTCCCGGTTACTTCGAAGCACAGCGCGTCACAGCCGTTGCCGAAGCTGACCACAAGGATCCTTTCACCGGGTTTGGACTGCTCCAGGGCGGCGGCGAGCATGAGTGGAGCGTGAGCGGCTCCCGATTCACCGACCTCGGCCTGGAGATTGCCTTGTTCCGTTTCGGGTCCTATTCCCAGGATCTTGCTCAACTTCTTGCGGGCAGCCGGATAGACACAGGGATAAACCACTTTGGTAAAATCGGCTATCTTCATACGGCATCTGTCCAAAAGACCATGGACCGCCTCCGGGATCAACTGCTCGAACCCCAGGTCCCGGATCCAGCGGTCTTCCCACTGGCGATCGAAGAGGGCTGCATCGCCCCGATAGTGATCCACGAAATCGTATGTGGTGGAAAAGGATCCTTTGAATTCCGCCACCACGTTCTCCGAGCCAAGAACAAAACCGGCCGCTGCGTCCCCCAGCACCATTTCCTGAGGGGAAGCGGGCTTTCCCAGCCTGCAGTCCGAAGCGCAAACAAGGACCGTATTGAGCCGTTTCGACTCGACGGCTTCAAGACCGGAGAGGAGGGCCGTGGTGCCGGCCTTGAGGCTTTGCGCAAAATCGGCCGCCCGGATCCGGTCACCCAGGCCAAGAGCGGTCGAAACGATCCCGGCATTGAGCCTTTCCTTATACGGTGTGGTGGTGGAAGCAAAGTAGAGGCCGTCAACCGCCGAGCGGTTGAAACCGTTGAGAGCATCCATCCCTGCCGCTACTGCCATGGTGATGCTGTCTTCATCAAAATTTGCCACCGCTTTATCGCCTTTTGCGTTGGCGATGGTGGCGGCATTCATCCACCCCATTTCCTTGTAGATCAAGCCTCGATTCAGACGGTAGCGCGGCACATAGCCGCTATAGGAGCAAATTCCGACCATAAAGCCTCCTTGTGCCCAGGGACATTCCATTCGAATGCACGGCCCGGGAGCCTGTCCCAAAGCTCATCATCGGCGTGCAGCCCGGCGGGCTTCTGGTTTGTTTCCATCCGGAAACCGATCTCCGACACCCGGGAACTCACACGAGTCCCATTTTTTTTGCCACTATAAGCTTCATCACTTCAGTGGTGCCCGCAAAGATGGAAATGGGCCTAACATCGCGGAAAAACCCGCAGATCGGGTATTCCTCCATGTATCCGTAGCCCCCGTGGAGCTGAACACAGGTGTAAGCCGTCCGGTTGGCCATCTCCGCGATCCAGCTCTTGGCCATGGAAACCTCCGTCACCACGTCCTTCCCGTCCATGTGATCTTTTATGAGCCGATCCAGGAAGCAGCGGCCTATTTTCGCCTCGGTCGCCATATCAACGATCTTGAAAGCGTTGTGCTGGAAGCTCGAAACAGGCTGGCCGAAAACCGTCCTCTCCTTGCAGTACCGGAGCGTAGTCTCCAGCATGGCTTCGGCCATAGCCTGGGCCATAATACTACTCACGAGCCGCTCCTGCTGAAGGTGGTGCATCAGGTAGTAAAAGCCTTTATTGAGCTCGCCCAGAAGGTTCCCGGCGGGAACCCGGCAGTCTTCAAAAATGAGCTCCGCCGTATCCTGGGCCAGAAGTCCCATTTTCTTGAGCTTTCTTCCCCTTTGAAATCCCGGCGCTCCGCGCTCCACGCAAATCAGGCCCAGGCCCTTGGAGGCCTGTGCATCCAGGTCGGTCCGGCAGGCAACAATGACGAGGTCCGCAAGGATGCCGTTGGATATGAAGGTTTTCGATCCATTGAGCACAAAGCTGTCGCCGTCGCGGCGGGCATGGGTCCGGATGGCCGCGAGATCGGAGCCCGTGTTGGGTTCGGTCATGGCGACTGCAAGGATGCATTCACCGCTGGCGCACCGTGGAAGCCAGCGCTGCTTTTGCTCATCGGTTCCCAGTTCATAAATGTAGGGGGCTACGATGTCGCTGTGGAGCGGTGCAAAGAGGCCAATAGCCCTCGCCCTGCACAGCTCCTCGGTGATGATCACCGAATAGAGAAAGTCCGCCCCGCTTCCGCCGAGTTCCTCGGGAAGCCACGGGCATAAAAATCCCGAGTCGCCCATCTTTTCCCATATCTCCCTTGGCACGATGCCTTCTTGCTCCCATGCCTCGATGAATGGAGAGACCTCGCGTTCTATGAACTTTCCAAAAGCCCGCCGAAATATGTTGTGCTCTTCCTGATACATCCCCCACTCCTTGCCGGTGTTATGTATGTAGTACTTACCCAATAGAGACCCAAAATCTACCAACAGCTTGCAGACCGCCAAACGGCAATCTTGGCCGCACCTGCGAAGCGGTCCTGCAATGCCTTCCGCCGAGAACCTTACTCGCGGCCGGCCCCGCCGTCCGTTTTTTCCTCTACGCTTCGAGTAATGCCGTGGAAGATGAACTCACAAAGTTCTTTGGTGAGGGTATCCGGTGAAAACTCTCGACCGGAGACGATTTCCGGAAGGCAGAGATGCTCGATGCCGCCCAGGATCATCTGTCTCAGGTGCCTCGGAGAGATGTGGCTACGAATTTCACCGTTCCTCACCCCTTCCTCGATGATTTCCAGGATACTGTTGGCCCAGTGTTTTACCAGTCCATAGGTTTCGCTCTCAAAATAGTCCGGATAGTTCCTGACCTCCAGGATCAGTATCTTTGCAAAAATCCGATCCTGACTGTAGGCGTTGAAGTGAACCCGGATAGCCTTTCGGAGCTTGTTGAGGGCGCCCGAAGTCACCTTCAGGTCCTCTTTGACCTCGGTGATGTACTTTTCCAGCAACTGGCGAAGAACCTGATAGAGCAGGTTACGCTTGTCGTGGAAGTACTTATAGATAAGGGCCTCGTTGACTCCCGCAGTCCTGGCGATCTCAGCCCAGGTTATGGCGTTGAATTCTTTTTCCTTTAGAAGCAGCTTCAGGGCCCCTACGATTTTGATGTAGCCGGGAGCCATGGAGCGAGGCTCGATTGATGCGAATGATGTACTTTCGTTAATAACCGTACCGTTCATGCTGCACTGGAATTCCTCAAAATCCGGGTCACTCACCTCGTGGCACGGTCTGTTGCATCAATGGAAGTAGGTAACGCTTACTTCGTTAACGGCTTGCTGTCAAGCTTTTTCTCCGGATGAGGATTTCAGGTGTATTGTACGGGCGCTGTTTAATTTGCTTTTTTGGCTTCGTTGCGCATTTTCAGCTTGACAAATCGCAACTTTGTGCTGATTCTTCAGTTAAATCTAGATTATCAGTATAATCAGTCTTAACTGATATATCCGGGAGGATAGCGAATGGCGCGGAAGAACAAGGACAAATCCTGTTGCGCTCCAGAGACCAAAGACACCTGCTGTAAAGTTGAATCCCTCATAACTGTCGATGAACGGGGTCAGATGGTGTTGCCAAAGGAACTGCGCGAGAGGGCGAAAATCTGCGCAGGGGACAAGCTGGCCCTTATCAGTTGGCAAAAAGATGGAGAGGTTTGCTGTTTTACGCTGATTAAAGCGGACGCTCTGGCTGAGCGGGTGAAGGAATTTCTCGGTCCCGTGCTGAGAAGTATCAGCTTGGAATGACGCAACAGGGCAATCCTGCGATATTCCCATTTCATGATCCGGATGGGAGCGGAATGAGTCTCATCCTTGGATACGATCACCGGAGAATGACAGATGAAAGCTGACAAAATCAAAGAGATCGTTAAATCACGCTATGCTAAAGCAGCCCTGCGTAACATGCCGTGCTGCGGGACAAGGAAGTCCTGCTGCGGAAGCTCGGAAGTTGAGGACATAAGCAAAAAGGTGGGCTACCAGGACATGGACTTGAATTCGGTACCCGAGGGGGCAAATCTTGGGCTCGGATGCGGCAATCCCGTTGCGCTCGCTTCGCTGAAGGAAGGCGATGTCGTGCTCGATCTTGGCTCCGGAGCCGGGTTTGATGCTTTTCTGGCCGCCCCCATAGTCGGTTCATCCGGAAAAGTCATCGGGGTAGACATGACCCCTGAGATGGTCGAGAAAGCAAAAGCAAACGCGGTGAAGGGCGGTTTCCAAAACGTCGAGTTCAGGTTGGGCGAGATCGAGGAGCTGCCCGTTTCCGGCAGCGAAGTTGATGTCATCATTTCAAACTGCGTTATCAATCTTTCACCTGAAAAAGCAAAGGTCTTCACAGAAGCCTTTCGAGTGTTGAAACCAGGCGGCCGGCTGATGGTTTCCGATCTCGTTTTGCTGAAACCCTTGCCCGAAATCATCAGGCAGTCTGTCGAAGCATATGTCGGCTGTATTGCAGGGGCCGTGATGAAAGACGAGTATCTTGCAGCCATAACAGAGGCAGGTTTCCGTGATTTAAAAGTGCTCGGTGAAGATGTCTACCCTGTCGAACTGGCCGTAAACGACCCCATAGTCCGGATGATCTTCTCGGATACCAGCATCATTTCAGATTATGCAAAAGACATATTCGGTTCGGTTGCCAGCATTAAGATAGGCGCGGTGAAGCCGAGTTGACCTGCAATTCGATCCGGCAATGCGCTTTGGGGACACCACAACTTTGGGAGGTGACGGCAATGTCGCTTTGGCTGGAACAAAAGCAATGCAAGATTGAACAAAGGAACGCCATTGTGAAACGCTGGCCAAAAGTTTTGATCCTTCTGTCGGCTGCCTTGCTAATCAATGAACCGGTGTGGGCTTTGGAATTCGGGGAACCTCCTCCCAAAGTGGAATTAAAGGACAAACTGGGAGGAAGGCTGGACGCAAAACCCTGGAGCAGCGACGAATTGCAGGGAAAACTTTCCGTCATCTTTTACGTCTCTCCCGACGAAAAGGATACCAACAACCCGGCCAGCGAAGCCCTGGATAAAGAGAAGTTCCCCGCCGATAGATTCAGATCCTATGGAATCATTAATATGGCCGCCTCCATGCTGCCTAATTTCATTATAAATTCGGCTTTGAAAGAAAAACAGGAGCGTTATCCCAAGACCATTTATGTCAGGGATTACAAGAAGGTGTTGGTCAATGCCTGGGAGATCGCCGATCACAGCAGTAATGTCATGGTATTCGATAAAAAAGGGACCCTTATCTTTAGAAAAGACGGCAAGCTCACCGCCGAAGAGATCCAGAAACTGATTAAGACCATCCGGGATAATTTGTAAGCTGTCAACTCAGAGGGATTTCCGGTTCATCCGGCAAACGGGCGTCCTCCGGTGCACGAAGGTCATAGAGATAGAGTTTGGAATACTCAGGATCTCGAAAAGCGCAGGTTGGAGATAACAATGAAAAATATTGAACCGCTTAACACGTTAATGGAGATTGGGGACGGATTTAAAATAATTAAAACGCCCCAATATCACAACAAAATATCCGAACTCTATCGACATTTGGCATGGATTTATGATTTCTTTACAGACTACGAATTTGCTCATCATGAAGAAGCAATTCACATGGCTGGATTTGAAAATTGTGATTTCGTACTTGAAGTGGCTTGTGGTACCGGCAGAGCTACTGTTGAGATAGCAAAACTTTTGAGAAGAGACAGTAGATTTTATGCAATTGATCTTACAAAAGAAATGATGGAAAGAGCACCAAATAGGTTGCGCAAATATGATTTGCTGGACCGTGTCGCTTTTAAAGTTGGAGATGCTAAATATTTACCTTTTCCTGATGGAATGTTCGATGTTGTCTATAATGCCTACATGTTTGATTTGATCGATACCTCTGAAATGCCAGAGATTATTTTCGAATTCAAGAGGGTGTTAAAACCAGGGGGTACACTTGTTTTGGTAAATATGAGCAAGGATAAAAAGAAAAAGACCCTATATGAAGCTTTGTACGAAAGAGGTCTTTTGAGTTTTGCTTCAGGTGCATGCAGGCCCGTCTTTATGAAGCCACTTTTAGAGGATGCTCAGTTTATCCATGTGAAAAGAATATACCGGAAGAATAAAAGTTTTTTCTTCCTTAATCGGCTTCACGGAACAGAAATAGTTACTGCGAATAAACCCCGCGTTTTTTCCGAATAGAACCTTTTATCGGTGCCGGGGAAAAGGGAATATCGGATGAGGAGCTTGGAGCGATTCAGTCCATAGTCATGCAACCCTTAGCCTACCCTCCGTTTCGTGAGGCGATTCCAAAAAGCACAACGACCGCCATTTCGGAGATCAGGTTGGAACGCTTTCTCGAAAGATTTTGATGCAACTCCTCTGCCTCGACACCAAACGACGCAATGATTAGTCCTTATTGATGACTTAGCCCCCATTTTTCGACCGGATGGCAATCCAAATAGGAACTTCGCCGAGGAGTCGACAATGAGAGTGAGAGATTCAGTTTGGCTGGCGTTGCTTGTTATAGCTACCGCACTCACGATTTCCCTTAAATACTTCCCGTATCTTCCGGGAGATGTTACTTCCACCCGGCTGATACAATCCGCGCTGCCGGAATCCAAAAGCTGGGCGCAGATGGTGTCAGCCACAGCCCAAATGCCTTGGGTGCTGATTCTGATCGCTATCACCTTTTTCTGTTCATGGATGATCGCCGGATGGCGTGCAGCCCTGCTGTCTCTTGCAAGCTTCGTCGGTTTATGGTTGCTTGGAAAATGGCTCGGTCCCTTTATTGCGCAGCCCCGCCCTTCTTCTGAACTTGTTCAGGTGACAGGCTCGCTTTCGGGTTCTGCATTCCCGTCCATCTTTGCCTTTAATTACATATCAACGGTTGGGTTTTTGGCCGTTATTTCGGCTGTGAAAACATCGGGGAAGCTTCGATTGGCCATAATGCTGATCTGCTCTTCTCTTCTTATAGTCGGATGGATTGCTCGTGTCGATCTGGCGGCTCACTGGCCAAGCGACGTAGCGATATCTTACCTTATTGGACTTTTGTGGGTTAGCCTGCTCATCCGCTTCGCCTGAGGTAATGCAGATATGTTGCCCAGCCTTCCACGCCATTCAAATCAAGGACCGGCAGCGTTGAGAAAGTTGAAAGAATAAGATGAATGACGGGCATCAAGGCGACGCCGCTAGTGGCGGAACAGTAAGCTTGAGCAGGTTGGCCCTTTTCTTTCTGCGTCTTGGGACCACTACGTTTGGCGGACCTGCGGCTCACATTGCCATGATGGAACACGAGGTGGTCCAGCGTCGCCGGTGGGTTTCCCGGCCAAAGTTCCTTGACATGCTGGGCGCCGCCAACCTGATCCCCGTCCCAGTTCCACTGAGATGGCGATCTTCATAGGCTACTTATGCGAAGGGTGGATGGGGCTTTTACTGGCAGGTGTCTGCTTCATTGTTCCGGCAACGGTTATGGTCCTGGCGATAGCATGGGCCTATGTCCAGTATGGGAACCTTCCCCAGATTACTTGGTTGCTTTACGGGATCAAGCCTGTGGTAATCGCCATCGTCTTGCAAGCCATTTTAACTTTAGGGCGCACTGCGGTAAAAAATAAATTCCTTGGAGCTATGGCCGTCGTTGACATTCTATTGGCTTCTCTGGGGATTAATCCGCTTGTCCTGCTCTTTGGAACCGGGTTGATCGCGGGATTGCGGCAGGGATTCATCCTTGATTGGCGAACTAACAGGAGGCCGATGCTGATTATGTTTCTCTTCTCCGGCTGCTTTCTCGCCGCCGTTTATTTCGCTTCGGGGTTTCACTCTACGGGCAAAGTAGAGTTTGGTTTGCTGCCGCTCTTCCTGTTTTTCATCAAGATCGGCTCCGTTGTCTTCGGAAGCGGTTATGTTCTGCTGGCTTTTTTGCATGCCGATCTTGTCGATCATTGGCATTGGCTCACGGCGACACAGCTTCTGGACGCCATTGCCATAGGGCAGGTGACCCCTGGCCCGGTCTTTACCACCGCAACGTTCATCGGTTATTTGCTCGCCGGAGTGCCGGGTGCGCTGATCGCCACAGCCGGGATTTTTCTCCCTTCATTTATCTTTGTGGCAGTTGGCAGCTTTATCATTCCCCTTTTCCGCAAATCCACAATTGCCGGTGCATTTTTGGACGGCGTCATTGTGGCCTCGCTAGCCCTTATGGCTGCGGTCACCTGGAGTCTGGCACGTAGTGCGGTCGTCGATCTTCCCACCGCTCTATTAGCCTTGGGAGGAGTTGTGGCACTCGTTCGTTTTCGCTTGAACTCATTGTGGCTTGTTCTTGGAGGAGCCCTCATCGGGCTTTTGGTTCATATGATGCACATTTAGGAAGCGAGGGAGAACGGGTCTTGCCCTTTTGCAAGGCCCTTATGGCGTGGTCAATGGATGGATTGAGCCCCTTAGCCCTTGTAGGCTCTAAACAAAACTCCCTTTGTAACAGGTGAACTATTAAAGCCCGTTTCCGCCATCAACTCACAACGCACAAAACCAGCTCGTTCCATCATGGCCAGGAAATCCTTTCCCGGTATGGCACCGCCTCGTCACTTGGCCCACATCTCTACCAGCGCCATAGGACTGGAAGGCAACCCCCCACTGAGGACTTGATCCGCAATCATAAATCTTCCGGCACGCTTTAAAACTCTAAAAGCTTCCTGCAGTGCTATGGTTTTATCTGGAATGAGGTTATAGGCTGCATTGGAAATCACGCAATCGAAGCTCTCACTCGCAAAAGGCAAATCTTCTCCGGAACCCAACCCAAAACTCACATTCTGAAATTGTGTAATTTGAAGATTTTGTTTTGCTCGCTGCACCATTTCAGGTACGAAGTCGATACCGATAGCTTTTCCTCGAGGGCCAACCATTATGGCTGCGATTATCGTGTCGACACCAGCGCCGCAACCAATATCCAGAACTGACTCGCCCGGTTTGATTTGATCCAGAATAAACGGTTGTCCTACGCCGCAGTAGGAAGCTAATACTTCATCCGGCAGGATTCTTAAAATACTCTGGTCATAGCCCAAGGCTTCAAGGCCCTCTTTCCCTGTGGGAAAGCGAAAGTGGCCTTGAGGGCTTTGGGCGGCTTTCGCGTACCTCTGCCGGACGCCATCTTCTATCTTTTTCCTTTCTTCATCAGTGAATCCGTTTTTCATTGCCCTCATCCATTGGGAAGATATTGTTGCTCAATTGTCGCTAATCGTGCTCCTCAAAATTTGGCGATAATAGATATTACCTATATTTCAGTAGAAAATGAATCGGAAATTGCGATAGCTCATAAAGCCGAACTTTTTCTGGCTGGGGCAGCGGCGTGGGTGGTGCCTTCTTTCTTTATGGACAAAAGAACGTTTTGTTTACTTAAACGATCGAAAATTGGAAGACTTGCTGCCGATTGGATTTTTTTTGCGCAAGTTTTTCTGATTTGAATTGTTTAACCGATAATCCCTTCATTCCCGAATTAATTCCGACAGTCTCTTGCTCCACGCCTGAGCGCTCATTTGAACCGGGTCCCAGGGACTGCTCAATGGTGGCGTGTAGCTCAAATCAAGGTCATTTAGCTCATCGATGCGCATGCGGTTATATATGGCCGATGCAAAGACATCGATTCGCTTTGATACCTCTGAGCGCTTGTGTCCCAGCATCTGAGCCCCCAACAACTCTTTGCCGGTGCGATTGCCGGTGAGGCGAATGGTTAGCTTCTCGGCGCCCGGATAGTATGCTTTATGGTCCCAAGTCTCAAACTCGACTGTAAATGGGTCAAACCCGGCGGCAACCGCTTCTGAGTCGCGCAGCCCTGTCCGGGCGGCAATCAGGTCAAATATCTTCACCGCTTGGGTGCCAAGAGATCCCTGAAACTTGCGATTACCTCCCACCGCATTTTCCCCCGCCGCTCGTCCCTGCTTGTGAGCCGTTGTACCGAGCGGCATATAGGTGTATGAGTTCAGCAATCTATGCCAGGTTTCCGCGCAATCTCCGGCGGCAAAGATATCGGGTACGTTGGTCCGCATGAAATGATCTACCTTGATAGCCCCCTTAAGTCCGGTCTCAAGGCCCGCAGTACGGGCGAGTTCGCTGTTCGGCCGGGCGCCGACAGCCACCAGGACCATATCCCCGGCAGCGGAAAAATTGTTGGGACCTGAGATGATTAGTTTATCCTCTGCCTGCACGATCCCCGTGACTGCAACTCCGGTAGCAATCCTCACGCCGTGAGCTTCAAGTTCTTTCCGGACTTTTTCGCCGAATTCCGGATCAACCGTGGTCAACACGGATTCAGCAAATTCCACAACGGTGACTTCGATTCCCCGGTAGGTAAGAGCATCGGCCATTTCCATGCCGATATATCCGCCTCCGACGACGATCGCAGATCGCGGCTGCCTCTCATTCATGTACTGCTGCATGGCAAAGGCTTCGTCCATCCAGCGCAGCAAGAAAACCCCCGGCAGGCCGATTCCGTCGATTTTCGGTCGAATCGATTCGGCTCCGGTTGCAATTATCAGCCGATCATACCCGAGATTCCGTGTGTTTCCTTGTCTGCTGTAAAGCGTCACCACCTTAGCCATCGGATCGATGGATGAAACTGAATGTTCAAGGAGCAGGCGAATACCCCCGTTTTCGATTTCCAAAACAGTCCTATGGGCAAGCGTATGCCAGTCACCAACCTCACCGCTCAAATAGAATGGAAGGCCGCAAATACTGAAATTCGGAAACCGATCGGCAACCACAATGGTCACTTCGCTTGCAGGATCGAGTTCTCTGGCTCGCAGGGCTGCGCTAATCCCTGCATCGCTGCCTCCGATGATGAGGATGTGGGGCATAAAATTCTCCTTTGGCGCACAACCAGCGGTTCTCGCATCCAAGCCAGTTATTCAGATTTTGCACGTCACATGGCAAACGCCGGTCGGGGTCTCAATGGCATATGGAAAGTATTTCCGCTTAAACCACAAGGCCACGTTGACCAGGGAAATAAGAACAGGCACCTCCACAAGAGGTCCTATGACCGCCGCGAAAGCCTGCCCCGAATTGATGCCAAACACAGCTACGGCCACTGCAATCGCAAGCTCGAAGTTGTTCGAAGCAGCGGTGAAGCTCAAGGTCGTTGACTGCTCGTAGGTGGCTCCAACCTTCATTGAGAGAAAGAAGGAAACAAAAAACATGATGATGAAGTAAATGCAGAGCGGGATAGCTACCCGAATGACGTCGAAGGGCAACTGAACGATATACTCTCCTTTGAGGGAAAACATTACCAGGATGGTAAAAAGGAGGGCAATGAGGGTGATGGGGCTGATCCGCGGGATGAACTTCTCCTCATACCATCTTAGCCCCTTGATCTTCAGGCCGGCGAACCTTGTGATCATCCCGCCAATGAAAGGAATGCCCAGGTAGATAAAGACGCTCTCTGCGATTTGACCAATGGAGATGTCTACGACAGCCCCGGTCATACCTAACAAGCGAGGGGCCAGAGTGATGAAGATGTAAGCATATACGGAAAAAAAGAGGACCTGGAAAATTGAATTGAACGCCACCAGCCCGGCGCAATATTCACGGTCACCCGCCGCAAGGTCATTCCATACGATCACCATTGCAATGCAGCGTGCAAGGCCGATTAGAATAAGCCCAACCATGTATTCGTGATGGCCGGAAAGAAATGTGACGGCAAGGATGAACATCAGGATCGGGCCGATTACCCAGTTCTGGACCAGCGAAAGAGTCAGGACCTTGAAATTTCGGAATACTTGGCCCAACTGCTCGTACTTCACCTTTGCAAGAGGGGGATACATCATGAGAATCAGGCCGATTGCAATCGGAATATTGGTTGTCCCCACCTGGAAATAGTTGATCACGTTCCTGATGTTTGGGAAAAGATAGCCTCCGCCCACTCCAACAAACATGGCAAGAAATATCCAGAGCGTCAGGAAACGATCCAGGAAAGAGAGCCGCCTGGAAATTGATTCCGTCATGATAGCCTCGCATTTCTGATAAAATTATTCTCGAGAGATTCCCTTTTCTGCGATCCAGAGCTTGATGCGCTTCTCGATTTGATCCCGCACCTCACGGAATTTCTCCAACCTTTCTTCCTCTGATCCTTCGACTGCCGCCGGATCGTCAAAAACCCAGGACAACCGTTGGCTGATTCCGGGAAATGTGGTGGGGCAGTTTGCTTCCGCTTCGGCACAAACCGTGATCAAATAGCTGAAACTCATCTTGCCGAGGTACTCTCTAACGCTTTTTGAGTGTTGGCCGGAAAGATCGATGCCGATCTCTCGCATCACGCGTTCGGTATAAGGATTTACAGAACTGGGCTGAAGTCCGGCACTATAAGCCTCTAAATGTCTTCCGGCATACTTTCGCAGGAAAGCCTCCGCCATCTGGCTGCGAGCGGTATTGCCAGTACACAAAAAAAGGACGCGTTCATTCTCCATAGCCTGCTCCTTTTAAAGAATCCGGCATAAGAAAAGTGCCTTCAAGACATATTGTGCTGAAAACATTGATGCACTGAAAACCGCCAAGCGGCATTCAGATATGGAATCACTTCACTGATGTCCTGATCGAGATGGGCTACCAGGTGTACCGACTGGGCCTCGGGTCTGCACTCGGGCCGATAAATTCCTTGGTGTAACTATTGAGTGCCCTGGCACACCCGACGGAACAGCCAAAAAAACCTGACCTACTTCAAAGAGGATGCCTTTGCCCGGCTAAGCGCCTCGATCTGTTCTTCCAGTCTCCGGCCGACGAAATCCTCGACGCAACTGAGAAAGTTCGCAACACACTTCATCCGCAAAGAGTAGTAGATGTTTGTGCCTCTCCGCTCATCCTGCAGGATGCCGGCTTCCTTCAGTATGTTCAGGTGCTTGGAAACAGTTGAAATGTCAGATCCAACCATCGCCTGGAGTTCGCACACGCATAGTTCACCGTCAAAAAGGCTTTCAACCATTTTGAGTCTGCTGGGATGCCCGAGAGCCTTAAAAACTTTCGCGCGCATTTCAAGATAATAAGCGTTGCCTGCCATAACTTTTCCTTTTTGGCAGAATAGCCAAATTCAATGCCACGTGTCAACAAAATTCCCGGTCGCTGGAGAATGACCTTCTGTAACCATCTTTTAACTTAGGTCACACGGAATTGTCACAGAACATACCTATACTCGCGCCATTTCCCAATGAAAAAATAGTCCGGACCGGGATTTTCAAACTGAAAAGCAGGAGCCTGAGACTTATGGAAGAGATGGTCGGCGGCGTAATGGAAGCATTTTGCGGGCATGGTGGAACCAGCCGGGAATCGAGGTGGGGACAGCGTTTCAAGTCTTTGTTTCTAAAAGGTGTGCTGCCGCTCAAACGGCTGAACTACCTCTATTCACGTGTTAATTCGCTGCCAAAGGAGACGGCAATTCCGGATCGTATCCTTGAAGTTCTTGGCCTCGCTTATGAGATTTCTGCAAACGATCAAGCCCGAGTGCCTTCGGAAGGGCCTCTGGTAGTGGTGGCCAACCATCCCTTTGGTGCAATAGAAGGCATGATTCTCGCCTCGATTCTTCTGAAGACGAGAAGCGATGCCAAAATCATGGCCAACTTTTTACTGAGCGGCCTGGGAGTTCGTGAACTTAATGAAATGCTCATTTTCGTAGATCCTTTCGAAAGGCGGGGATCGGTGGCGCGCAACCTCAAGCCGTTGAGAGAGGCCATTGAGTGGGTTCGGGGCGGGAGGGCTTTGGGTATCTTTCCGGCTGGAGAGGTCTCCCACATTCACTTGAGCAGCTTGAGCGTCATTGACCGGCAGTGGAGCCAGACGGTTGCCCGGATTGTCAGGAAGTCCGAGGCGACCGTGCTCCCGGTTTACTTCGAAGGCCACAATAGCCCGCTCTTTTGCGGGCTTGGTCTTTTACATCCGCTGCTTCGCACGTTGATGTTGCCCGGAGAGAACCTCAAAAAGCGGTCCCGGATGCTTCGGGCTCACGTTGGCAAACCGATCCCTTTCAAGAGGCTGGCTGGACTCGATGATTCAGAAACAATGGATTACCTGCGCCTCAGGACCTACAATCTGCAGAATCGTAAATCCGAAAAACGTCGGAACCCATTGTTGCGGCGATCAATTAACAGAGCTTCAAGCCATCGCCCGGTCGCAAGGGAGAAAGACGCCGGCTTGATAGCCGCAGAAATCCGCCGTTTGCCTCCGGAGCAGATACTTTTTTCCTCCAGGAACTTCGATGTCGTAAGCGCATCTGCTGCGCAGATCCCCAACGGCCTCCACGAAATCGGGCGCCTGAGGGAAATAACCTTCCGAAAAGCTGGTGAAGGGACCGGGAATGCTATCGATATAGACCGCTTTGATGAGTATTATCAGCACATAATGCTCTGGGACCGGGAGCGCGAGGAAATTGCAGGGGCCTACCGGCTTGGCCTTGCTGATGCAATCCTGAAGGAGCGCGGTTTGAGGGGCCTCTATACGAACACTCTTTTTGAGTACAAGAATGAGTTGACCCCCATATTCGGTTCCGCTCTGGAGTTAGGGAGATCTTTTGTCCGCCCCGAGCATCAGAAGACTTACCAGCCACTTATGCTTCTGTGGTCGGGGATCGGGCGCTTTGTAGTAAACCGTCCGTGGTACCGGTTCCTGTTCGGGGCAGTAAGCATAAACAATGAATATCTCGGTGTTTCCCGTAAGCTGATGGTTAAATTCCTTAAAGAGGGCTATACGGACTACGGTCTGACAAAATTCGTGCGGGCCAGGAATGACTCTCCGCTTGGGTCCATGGGAAAAAAGAACCTGGGACTGGCATATTCGATGGTGCATGATATCCAGGAATTTTCGGAATTGATTTCGGACATCGAGCGGGACGGAACAGGCATTCCCATACTGCTGAAGCATTATATGAAACTCGGCGGAAAGTTTCTGGGTTTCAGCGTTGACCCGAAATTCAACAATGCTCTGGATGCCCTGGTGCTTGTCGATTTAGCTCGAACCGATCCCCGAGTCCTGGGGCGCTACATGGGGCAGCCGGGGGTGGTTTCTTTTCTGCGCTTCAATGGGGTCGGGCCGGGCGCCGCAACCGATTGCGACTTGCAGGACGATAAGTGCGCGTGATCTGCGAAATACGGATTTATTCATATCCGGCGCTGGTGTAGAGAAATAGAGATGATCTCTTAATCCCCGGCAGACAGAATTAAACATCGATAAGGGGGCAAGGGAAATGCGCTGGGATATTCCTGCAGTCTTCGGGGTTGTTTCAGGTTTTCTGCTTATCATCAAAGGATTAGACACGCTGACGACATGGCGCGCCTGGTTCTTCGGCATAAGCGGTCTGGTATTGTTGCTGGCCGGCATGATCCGAATCTATCTGCGAATCAGGCATTTCCGGACTCGTAATAGTTCAATTGAATACAAGGATTGAGGTCTGCAGCAATAATTGCTGCCCTTCCACGCAAATTGCCGATCCTCACCGGAGGCAACAGGAAAAACCGGCTACACCCCCGGTGTTTGCAGGTGGAATGGGGTGGCCTGTTCGAATTGGTGGGCTATGCGCAGAATCAGTTCCTCCCGAAAATGAGGCCCGAGAATCTGAAGCCCGATCGGCAGCTTTTCCGCAGTGAAACCGCATGGCACCGAAATCCCCGGAATTCCGGCCAGGCTTGCCGGCAGCGTAAATACATCGCTGAGGTACATCTGGAGGGGATCATCGAATTTTTCCCCTATCCTGAAGGCCGGTATGGGCGATACGGGCGCCAGTATCGCGTCGCACTTTTCGAACGCATCGAGGAAATCCTGCCTGATGAGCGTCCTGACCTGGGACGCTTTCCTGTAGTAGGCATCGTAATAGCCAGCCGACAATACGTATGTGCCCAGCATTATGCGGCGCTTCACTTCGGCGCCGAACCCCTGGGAGCGGCTTTTGCGGTACATCTCGATAAGATCCCTGCTTCCCTGGTCGCGGTGCCCGTATTTTACGCCGTCATAGCGCGCCAGGTTCGAGGAGGCCTCCGCCGGGGCGATTATGTAGTAAGCCGCAATGCCGTATTCGGTGTGCGGCAGGGAAATATCAACAGTCTGTGCGCCTAGTTCCCGGCAGGTGGAGATTGCGTTGTGCACAGCCTCCGCGACTTCCGGAGCAGTCCCCTCGATGAAATACTCGCGGGGAATTCCGAGGCGCAGGCCCCGAATCGGCTCTTTCAGAGCGGCCCTGTAATCGGGGACCGGTAGATCTACCGAGGTGGATTCCCTAGGGTCGTAGCCTGCGATTGCCTGGAGCATGATAGCGGCGTCCTCGACGTCCCTGGTTATCGGCCCTATCTGGTCAAGGGACGATGCAAAAGCCACGAGCCCGAAGCGTGACACCCGCCCATACGTTGGTTTAATGCCCACAACGCCGCAAAATGATGACGGTTGCCGAATCGAGCCTCCGGTATCTGTCCCCAGGGCCCCGGCGCACAACCCGGCCGCAACGGCCGCTGCCGAACCTCCGCTCGACCCGCCGGGAACTCGGTCCAGGTCCCACGGGTTGCGGGTCTTCATGAAAGCCGAATTCTCCGTTGACGATCCCATGGCGAACTCGTCCATGTTCGTCTTTCCTATAAAAATGGCCCCGGCATGCTTGAGCTTTTCGATAACCGTTGCGCTGTAAGGAGCAACAAATCCCTGGAGGATGCGCGAGCCGCAGGTGGTAAGAGACCCCTGGATGCAGATCACGTCTTTTATGGCGATCGGCACACCGGCCAGCGGTGAGGCCGAACGGTCCTTTTTTCCCGAGTCGAAAAGCCTTGCTTCATCCAGGGCCTGCTCTCCCAGAGTGCTCAGATAGGCGTTTACCTTCGGGTTGATTGCGCCAATGCGTTCGAGAAATACGGAGACTGTTTCGACAGCGCCGATTTGTCCGCTTTTCAGCAAGTCGTGGATCTCATGAATCGAAAGAGAATGGATTTGCATGTAAAAACCGGCCCTTTCTGCTAAATTACTTTGGGCACCACAAAATTGACGCCGTCCGTCCCGGGTGCGTTTGCAAGCGACTCTTTGCGGTCCAGTGACGGCTGGGCCAAATCCGGGCGGAAAACGTTTTGCAATTGGATGGCGTGGGTAGTTGGCGGAATGTCCTTTGTGTCGAGTTGATTGAGCTTGTCCATGTACTCGAGAATACTGTTCATCTGACCCGTCATCCGTTCTTCTTCCGCCTCTGAGAGTTCCAGCCTCGCGAGTAGCGCCACGTGCCGGACCTCTTGTTTGCTTATCTTTGCGTCCATTATGTTTCCTTTTACGAAGGGCCGGAAAGACCGGCCTCAGTTCTTGCATTTTTGAACAAAATTCAACCTGCTATAAAATTCTCCATTGTCCGGCAGTCTTTGAAGGCGGCCAGAACTTCGGGCAATCCCTGTAGCCGCGTCTTCTGCAGCAGATTGTATGTGAGCGCGTGCACCCGCTTTTCTTCGGCGCCCTGTTCAGCAGCGGTGGAGTCGAACCGTTGCAGGAATTTGGCAAAACGGACAACGTGAATCAGTTCATGAGTCACTATGTATGCCGTCAGTGGAAAAAGTCCGATCCCTCTGTCGCGCTTAACGGCCCTGCGGATAACATGGTCCTGGATGCAGATTTTGAAATAATCGCCCGGTTCGCTTCCCCGTGTCCTGTCGCCGGGGCGTTTGAGATATCGTCTGATTTGGGCGAAAGCGGCGTCGGTGACTTCCTCTTTGCCAAGGTCACTCAAGCTTTGTATATCATAACGATATCTTTTCCATTCGGAGGTAGAAAGCTTGTAAAAATCGCTTATGAGTTCTTCCGAGGCGTCGATGGCCTGCGCAAGGACAGCGATTTCTTCTGCCTCGAAGGGTAAGCGTCTCATCTATCCGCGGCTCCGGTCAGAAATTTTGCTCAACCGCCGAAACTTTAAGGGCGTTTCCTTTATGTACAAGACTTCTCTGCTCAATTCAACAGGTTCCGAGCATTTTCGCATCACTCTGCGCCTCCACCCCGTTCCAAAAGTTAAGGGCGGGTAAACCCCGCCCTCTTATGCAAAACGGTCATTAGATTCAGGGGAGTGGTCAACCCCTCCCCGCCTGTTTCATTTCAAAAATGTGGAGTCCGGACAAACACCGGCTAATCGTGCTCATGGACATAGAACGGCCATTTATGGAAGAACCATTCGTTCCAGAGCAAAGGAATGATCCACCAGAAATTCCAGATAAGGGACTCGCCGTTGAGGAATCTTTCGGCAAGCTCTCCTTCCATGTGATGGTTTCCCAGTCCCCAGTGCCCAAAATTGATTACATAGAAAATAATGTAATTGATGACCATCAGGACCAGTACGCCGATCGTCCTGTACCAGAATGCGCCCCATGAATCCTTATCGGCCATCGGCGCCATATCATCGAAATAATGATGCCAGGCAAGGAATGGAATCAGCGTGAATCCGGCTATTTCCGCGGTGTGATACCAGAAAAATCGGGTCGGATTACCGGCGTCAGTGGCGGGGAGGTGATGGGTCAGCTCCTCCATGTTTACCCAGGTGGGAATCAGCTTCACGCAGAGCAATGCAACCAGATAGGCAAGTATAACATTTAGTATGAAAGAAATTATTCCCTTCCATGGCTGGGGAAGCGTTATTAGAGTCCATGGCTTCATTCGCCACACGTTCGCGGTCATGAACAAAACTATGATCATCCATTCCCACCAGCCGAACACCCAGTGCAAGTGACCTAAGCCCGCGATACTGCCCCACCATGGGCGGCCCATGGCGAATGCCGTTCCGAGGCTTGATTCAAACACCCCTCCCCAGAAAGGCACAATGAGGATCGTGTAGAAGAAAAGAGTCAAGAGGGACGCCCATCCGAGTTCCGCAAATCCTGCCTGTGGCTGGGTGAGATCGCTCGGGCGCACGGGCCATTTCCCAAACAGAATGGTCACAAAAGGGTAGCTGTAGAACCCGATGAGCACGTAGCAAACGATCGCGCTCTGAGCAAGGTGCATATCCTTCATGGCCTTCAGCGGCAAAGACTTGAAGTCGGGGAGAACCGATTTGCCGGCGGCAATCGAATCGGCAATCACCTTGTTGATGTTGGCCATCGAGAGCGGCAAAGCCTTGCCCGATTCAGCAAGTTCATTCAGGTTGCTCTGGCTCAGAAAATTGAAACCCAGTCCCAACACCCTGTAGAAAACGACATGAAGGACGAACCAGACTACAATGAGATTAACTATCGTCTGGACAACCCCCCTTACCGGCGGCGAAAGGTTTTGAAAAGGCCAGTCGCCAAGAAACATGTGTTGCCAGAGACCTACCAGAATCATCATTGCGAGGTACATAATGAATGGGTATGGAAAAGATCCCACCGGGCCTCTGGGATCGCTGAAAATATACCATGTCAACCACGCGACCAGGAAGAATACAATGTTTGAAATGATACCGGTAGCAGGCTGGCCCCATCGCGGTTTCAGAACGTCTGCCATATTTCTCTCCTTATTGGATGAATGCTGTTTTGGAACTGTCCAGATTCGAGGTACTATGAAACTGCGTCACACCTCCTTTCAGTTCGAACATATTTGGCCCATCGCGGACCGAATTACCGGCAAACTGTTCACAATATGTTCTGAAAAGGTTGGAGCGGGTACGGAAAGGGAAATCAGACCAGGGCGGGGAGATCCGATATCAGGTATAATTTCTGGTATTGATCTTGTTCTCACCGATCCGATCAGGCACAATATCCCCCGGTGGAGCGATTACCCGTTTTCGGATCAAATAGAACGAGAGGCTGCGATAGAGCTGGCAATGAGCAAGGCGAATTGTTGCAATGTAGAGCTCAGGGATTTGTACAGTCTCCTACTACTCTAGGTGAGACCGGACAGTCAAGCGGAATTTGTTTGACAATACATTTGCACTTTGGTTAAGTCCGCAGATGGGCGTGGCAGTGTGACCTGCTCTTACTGGTTTTTCGTTCACTCAATGGATCACCACCTCTTTCCTTATTGCCCTGTTCGCCCTTTTGTTCGGCAAGATGTCTCCTGATCAGGTTTTTATTTCTTCCCCGTTTTTTCGAATTATAATTATATGAGTCTCTCTCCATATGTTTGATGGTTGGTCGAATTTCTGCTGTTTGTTTCAACAGGGCGCAAGGTGATGCGATCTTTCAGGCTCAAGCTGTTTTGAACAGGACCCTCACTCATCGCTCTCAGGAGGTACAAGAATGGGAAAAAAAATTCTTTCCGAATCAGCGCTCGAGAGCATTGAAAAAGAATACGCCGAATGGCTGGACGAATACCGAAAAGCTCTCAGAAAAATGCCGGAGCGGCTAAGCCGGTTCTCCAGCGTTTCCGACCTGGAGGTGAAGCCGCTTTACACTCCGCTCGACGTTGCAAACGCGGACTTTCTGGAAAACATTGGCTTTCCCGGTAAATACCCTTTCACCAGGGGCGTCCAGGGCACTATGTACCGGGCACGCCTCTGGACCATGCGCATGTTCGCGGGACTGGGCACCTCTGAGGATACGAACAAGCGATTCCACTACCTGATTAATCACGGTGAAACCGGCCTCAGCACCGCTTTCGACTTCCCAACCCTCATGGGATACGATACGGACTCTCCTCTTGCGCGGGGCGAGTGCGGCAAATGCGGCGTTGCAATCGACACCCTGGACGACATGCAGCGGCTGTTCGCAAACATCAACCTGGAGGAAGTGACCGCGTCGATGACGATCAACCCTCCCGCTTCGGTAATGTGGGCCATGTACATAGCCAATGCCGAAAACCAGGGCTACTCACGCAAGAAGCTTGGCGGAACAATTCAGAACGACTGCCTCAAAGAGTTCATAGCGCAGAAGACGCTCATGCTTCCACCTCAGCCGAGCCTCAGACTGGTAACCGATACGGTTGAGTTCGGAACCCGGGAGGTGCCCCGCTGGAACACCATCAGCATAAGCGGCTACCACATCAGGGAAGCCGGATCGACTGCCGTTCAGGAACTTGCCTTCACGATCTATGACGGCATTACCTATGTGGAGGAATCAATCAAGAGGGGGCTAAAAGTTGACGATTTCGCCAGCCGGCTCTCCTTTTTCTGGAATTCCCATATCGATTTTTTCGAAGAAATAGCGAAGATGCGGGCGAGCCGGCGCATATGGGCAAGGATCATGAAAGAGCGCTTCGGGGCGCAGGATCCCAGGTCCATGCTGATGCGCTTCCATACTCAGACGGCCGGGTGCTCGCTTACCTCACAGCAACCTTACAACAATGTCATCCGGACCACTACCGAAGCCCTTGCGGCGATTCTGGGCGGCACCCAGTCTCTGCATACCAATTCGCTCGATGAGGTCTACATGATTCCCAGCGAGGAAGCCGCGCTCATCGCGCTGCGCACCCAGCAGATACTGGCCGACGAATGTGGTGTCGCCCACGTTATCGATCCGCTTGCCGGCTCTTATTTCCTCGAGGCGCTCACCGGCAAGATGGAGGAGGAAGCCAACGTCTATATCCGGAAGCTTGATGAAATGGGAGGGATGGTTGCAGCCATAGAACGCGACTACCCGCAGATGGAAATTGCCGATGCGGCTTATCATTTCCAGCGGCAGGTCGAGTCCGGAGAGAAAATCATAATCGGGGTCAACAAGTATGCTTCCGGCCGGCCGGAACTGGAATTCGTCCTCAAGATAGACGAGGAGATCGAACGGATGCAGGTCGAACGCACCAACCGTTTCAAGGAAAGGCGCGACAAAGTCAAGTTCCAAAAAGCGATGGACGAGCTGAGGCGCAGATGCGAAGGCCCGCCGAGCTGGGAAAACAATGTCATGCCCGCCCTAATAGAGGCGGTCCGGGCAGGAGCGACCGAACAGGAATGCTGCGATCTGTACAGGGACGCCTTTGGAATCTATACGGATCCCGGGACTTTCTAGCTGGTCTCCATCCGGAAACCCGGATGAACGTGAGAGAATTTCACCTCATGAGAGACTGGCTGTTTCCGAGTCGGAAACTAGCTGATGCGGAATTCAGTCGGACTTCTTCACTTCCATTAAGGAGGCAGGTTCCCATGGAAAAAGCGAGGAAACTTCGTATATTGGTTGCCAAACCAGGCCTGGACGGCCATGACCGGGGCGCCCGGGTTGTAGCTCGCGCTTTTCGCGACGCGGGCTTCGAAGTCATCTACACCGGATGCCATCAGACGCCGGAGCAGATCGTTAGTTCGGCCATCCAGGAAGACGTGGACTTGATCGGGTTAAGCATTCTCTCGGGAGCGCACACATATTCCTTTCCCCGGGTGCTGGAGCTTTTGTCGGAGAACAACGCGGAAGATATATCGGTGGTAGGTGGAGGCATATTCCCTATCGAGGACATCTCCAAACTCAAGGAGATCGGAATAAAGGAAATCTTCGAACCCGGCGCAAGACTTGAGGACATTATAGACTGGGTTAGCAACAACATCAGGCCGCGCGTGGGAGTTGTGCTGAAACAATAGACAAACCTGGATGCCGGGCGGCGCATTCCGGCCATCAAATCATTATGATTCACTAGAAATTCAACTCCACTGCCTACAGGGTTTAGCGCATGGACATCATTGAACGGATCGTCTCAGGCGACGTAAGAAGCATAGCTCGTATCCTTCGAGATATAGACGATGAGATTCCCTCCGCTATGAACATTCTACGGGAACTCTATCCACACACGGGCAAAGCCTACGTTGTCGGTTTCACCGGCTCCCCGGGGGTTGGCAAGAGCGCTCTTGTCGACCAGATCGCAATCAACTATCGCAAAGAAGCAAAGACAATCGGGATTTTAGCGATCGATCCGACAAGCCCGTTTAGCGGGGGGGCCTTGCTGGGTGACCGCATCCGCATGCAGCGGCATTTTCTCGATCCGGGTGTTTTTATCCGAAGCCTTGCCACGCGCGGCCATTTCGGCGGCCTCTCCAAATCCACCAACGACATGGTAAACGTTCTGGACGCAGCGGGTAAGGACGTGATCCTAGTCGAAACGGTGGGCGTGGGCCAGGACGAGGTGGAAATAGTAAACAGCGCCCACACAACCGTAATGGTGACAGTGCCGGGAATGGGGGATGACATCCAGGCGATCAAGGCCGGCATAATGGAAATCGGCAATATTTTCGTTGTGAACAAAGCCGACCGTGAAGGCTCCCGCAAGACCGTCCGCGAACTGATGAACTTGATCGAGTTGGGCGCCGGAAAGCATAAGAATGGGGATTGGGAACCGCAGATCCTGGAAACCGAAGCCACAAAGGGCCGGGGGATCAAAGAACTCTACGAGGCAATCCAAAATCACAGGGCCTATCTTCTCGCCACCCACTCCGAAAAGTGGCGGCAAATTATGGAAAAGCGCGCCAGAATCCAACTCATGGCCGCCCTGAAGGATCAGGCGTTCAGAACTATCCTCGAAAGGGTCGAAGGGCGCGGGGATTCACTCGATGAAATGGTGCAGAAGATCGTTGGCAAGGAGTCCGACCCCTATACGATCGTCCAGCAGATTATCGACAGGGAATTGAAATAATCAGGGGCCGGGTTGAGAGTTTTTGCGGTAGTCCTCCGTCCTCCGTCTTCCGACAATCGCGATTGACATAAAAAAACCGGCGGCCTGTCTGGGCCGCCGGTTGCGTTTGCATTTAGCACCGGCAAAAACGCCGAGCTTTGTTACTTCAAATGAGGAACGATCAGCAACGCGACAATGTTGACAACCTTTATCATCGGGTTGATTGCCGGGCCGGCCGTATCTTTGTACGGGTCGCCTACGGTGTCGCCGGTAACAGCCGCCTTGTGAGCGTCCGAACCCTTGCCGCCGTACATGCCGTCTTCGATGAACTTCTTTGCGTTGTCCCAGGCGCCGCCGCCGCTGGTCATTGCGATGGCCTGGAACAGACCGGTGATGATCGCGCCGATGAGCATGCCGCCGAGGGCCTCTTTGCCAATCAGGAATCCGACAACGACCGGTGCGACTACCGGGATGAGCGCAGGAACCATCATCTGCTGAATGGCGCTCTTGGTGACGATGTCAACGCACTTGCCATATTCCGGTTTTGTCGTCCCTTC
>JBEKPW010000004.1:0-128265 GCA_049520315.1 Syntrophobacteraceae bacterium | reverse complement strand
GAATCCTCAAATGGTTAGATGAGATCAACGAGTCACCCGTTATTTTTCGATGGAAATACGGACTTGATACCATTTCAGTAGCATGACTTATTGCTATGTTATTTAGGAATCGACCTACTAGATGCTTCGCCTGGCTTATCGCAAACCCGTTTCAGCCAAGGTCATGGATATGGTGCTCACGATTGCGATTGCGATCGTAGTGGCGCACTTAGTAGTTGAAATCCCATCCCGGGGAGCTTAATATGAAACAACAATGCCATAATATTCTGGCAGGAGATGAGCCATGAAAAGAACCGCCGTCCGCAACTTCCATGTTCCTTTGCCCGAGGACCTATATAACAAACTCCGGGAAGAAGCGGGCCGCTCCGGGTCGCCTGCAACGGAATTAGCCAGGCGCGCCATTGAGGTCTTGCTTGAGCAAAGACAGAGAGATGCCATTAGTGACGCCATTGCGCGCTACGCGGAAAAGCACGCCGGAACGGCCTCCGATCTGGATGAAGCACTCGAGGCTGCGTCAGTAGGGCATTTGCTTTCCGTGGGGGCAGGTCCGCAATGAGGCGAGGTGATCTCTTTTGGGCTGACCTCATTCCTCGTTCCGGCGCCGAGCAAACGGGCAGGAGACCTGTCGTCATTATGTCCCACGACTCATTCAATCAGACCCCTGGCTGGCGTTCCATCATTATCGTGCCGATTTCCACATCGGCAACTCAAGCCATGCGAGGACCTACAGCCATTCATCTGCCGAAGGGGGCGGGAGGGCTCAAAAAAGAGAGCATAGCCTTGTGCCATCAGGTCACAACCCTGGATCGATCGAAGCTGACCGAACGCATAGGAAGTCTCCCCGCTGATTTCATGGATGAGATCGAAAATGGCTTAAAGGCTGCGCTTGATATCCAATAAAAAGGAGTCCAATATGCTCGAAACACGGATTGCCAAGCTCTTCAAGAATGGCAGTAGCCAAGCTGTTCGAATCCCTGCTGAGTTCCGCTTCAAAGGGGATGAAATTTACGCTACCCGCGATGAACTGACAGGCGATGTCTGTCACGAAAAGTTCCCACTGAGCATCGACAGGTCAAGGAGAGACTGATCATCGACAGGCCAGGGAGAGACGCGAAGGGAATGACACTTTTCATGGTTTCAGGGTGTCCCAAAAGGGACGTGAGTTACTGTCTCGAAAAGCCTTGGTGGGCTGCGCTTCGCTTAGCCCACCCTACGGCTCTTTTCGTGGTTTAGGGTGTCCCGGGTGGGACACGATGAACTGCGGTGTAATCCTTAGGCCCAAGGCTAAACAGGAGCCGTAAGCAATTTCTCAATCCTGTCAAAATCTCTGCGTCCTCCGCACCCTCTGCGGTGAATCGCTTTAATCTTTTGGTTGCGGCCTGAGCGATCTCCTACCGGACAATGGCATTCTTCAGCCTCGCCACGTACTCCCCTATCCTGCCCGCTATGTTTCCATCCTCCAGATTGGATTCGATCAGCCTTTCAAAAGCGCTTCCCACAACTACTCCGTCCGCAAACTCCGCCACTTTTGCAGCGTCTTCCGGGGTGGAGATTCCGAACCCGATGCAGATCGGCAGACTGCGGCAGTTGTTTCTTAAATCGTGCGCTACGCACGCTATTTCTTCGCGATTTAATCCTCCGCTGCCTGTAATACCCGTCATGGAAACCAGGTAAATGAATCCTGAGGCCTTCGAGGCTATCCGGGCCATGCGCTCAGGGGGGGTGGTCGGGGCGACGAGCCGGATAAAATCAAGCCCATTTCCCCATACGCCTGTCAGTTCATCAGATTCTTCCGGAGGGAGATCTACCACCAGCGTCCCATCGGCTCCAGCCGCCACCGCATCCCTGTAGAACTCATTGGCTCCGTAGGCCAGGATGGGGTTATAGTAGCTGAAAAGCACTATGGGAATCGAGCTGAACTCTCTTACGCAGCGCACCATTGCGATAACGCTTCCCATGTTCACTCCGGCAGCGATCGCGCGCGCCGATGAGCGTTGTATGACCGGGCCGTCGGCAGTCGGGTCGGAAAAAGGCACGCCCAATTCAAGAAGGTCCAGTCCGGAGCGGCACATTTGCCTCGCTATCTCCAAGGATCGCCCAAGGTCGGGATCTCCGGCCGTAATGAAGCCCACCAACGCTTTTTCTCCCCTGGCGCGCAGTCTGCTGAATGTTTCTTCTATCCTGCTCATGACAGTTTATCCTTTCTTCCGGACGCCTCGCTCTGGAAACGCGCCACGATTCCCAGGTCCTTGTCTCCGCGCCCGGACAGATTCACGATGATGATGTTTCTCGCCGGCAGTCGAGCGGCTTCGACCATAGCGCGGGCCACGCCGTGGGAACTCTCGAGGGCAGGGATGATTCCTTCGATCGAGCTCAGCAGATGGAAAGCTCGAAGTGCTTCTTCGTCTAAAACGCTCTCATAGCGCACACGGCCCGTGTCCTTCAGCCATGAATGCTCAGGGCCTACGCCGGGGTAGTCGAGACCCGCAGATATCGAGTGCGCCTCCTTGATCTGCCCGTTTTCATCCTGCAGTACGTAGGATTTGGAACCGTGAAGAACGCCGACCGATCCAGCCCCGAGCGTCGCCGCGTGCTTTCCGGTGCCGATTCCGTGGCCGGCCGCCTCAACTCCCACCATTTCCGCCCGCTCATCGAGGAAGGGATAGAACAGGCCCATCGCATTGCTTCCTCCGCCCACACAGGCCACCAACATGTCCGGCGCCCTCCCTTCGGCTTCCAGAATTTGCGCCTTAGCCTCATCGCCGATCACCCGCTGGAAATCGCGCACCATTGCCGGGTAGGGATGGGGACCGGCAACCGAACCGATAATGTAGAAAGTGTCACGCACAGAGCTGACCCAGTATCGCATTGCTTCGTTCATGGCGTCCTTCAGAGTGCCGGTCCCCGAATCAACCGGCACTATTTCGGCGCCCAGCAATTTCATCCGCTGCACGTTGGGGGCCTGCCTCGAGATATCCTCGGTCCCCATGAATATCCTGCATTCCATACCAAAGAGGGCCGCAACCGTCGCTGTAGCGACTCCGTGCTGACCCGCCCCGGTCTCGGCAATCACCTTGGACTTGCCCATCCATTTGGCAAGAAGCCCCTGACCGAGCGTGTTGTTGATTTTATGAGCGCCTGTATGCGCGAGGTCCTCCCTCTTCAGATAAATGACAGCCCCACCGACATGGGCGCTTAGCCTCCCGGCCCGAAAAAGGGGAGTGGGCCTTCCGGCGAAGTCTTTCAAAAGCAATTTCAATTCCTTCTGAAAAGCCGGTTCAGTGCATATTGACAGGTAGGCCAGCTCCAGCTCGATGAGCGCGGGCATAAGCGTTTCGGCCACGTAGCGCCCGCCGTAAGGGCCGAAATGGCCCACTGCAAGCGGTTGGGCCGATTTTTCCTCAGAAAATGAAGATATATTTTCCAATTCACTCTCCGCCGATTTCATTTGAATATCCTCCCTGGTTCCGTAAAATCCTCCCTGCCCCCTTTTACGGAAGGGGGAGATTTGTGTTTCGCATTTCGAACCGCGTCGATAAAAGCCCGCACTTTAACGATATCCTTTCGTCCCGGTTCGGATTCCACACCGGAACTAACGTCAACGGCGTCCGGGCCGAATTCATAAATCGCAGCGCCCACGTTTTCCGGACTAAGGCCCCCTGCCAGAATGCAGGGAATCTTACCCGCCAGTTCCCCGGCTTCCGCCCATTTCCAGCTCAGTCCGGCCCCACCCGGAACAAACCCTCCCCCACTCTCGATCAGGTACGCCGAGGCACGGTAAAGGCCAGCTTCAGACAAAAAAGGCCTTTTTTTCACAAAAAGAGATTTGATTACGCTTATTCCAGCCATCTCAAGCGCTTCAACCATCTCGGGAGGTTCAGTCCCATGGAGCTGTACGCAGTTCAACCGGCAGAATTCGGCCTTTTTCATGACCGCCGGAAAAGACTCGTCGACAAAAACGCCGACCTTCCAGAGCTGCTCCGGAAGACTTGCGCTGATTTCCCGAGCTCTCAGCCCGCTTACCAAACGCGGGCTCGGAGGATAAAATACAAGCCCTATGGCGTCCGCGCCCATTTCCGCACAGGCAACGGCCTCGTCCACCAGTGTCAAACCGCAGACCTTTACCTGAGGGGCGGCGGGGCCGCCAGCCGGGTTTGCCGCTGCCTTTGGCGGCGGCTGAGAAGCGGTGGCCAAAGTGCGCTCTTGCAAAATCTCCACACGAGGCCCATCGTCAAGAGATGCCCCGCAGTCTATCTTACAACGATGCCGCCCGCCTTTTTTCATGCTTCCGCTCCATGCAAAGCCTTCAGAAACCTCACGGGGTCCTCCGACCTCATGAGGCCCTCGCCAATCAAGAAATTCCATATTCCGGCGCCAAGGAGCCGCTCGATATCGGAGCGGGTGTGAATCCCGCTTTCGGCGACCAGAACCTGGCCGGGGCGGTGGGACCGCCTGCCGACTTGCGCGCTTGCAGAATCGCCGCGCGCACGGGCGACTCGGCCTGCAAGGCCTATGGAGGTCGAAATGTCAGTCTTAAAAGTCGTCAGGTCGCGGTTGTTTATGCCGACCAGCCGCGCCCCGGCTTTTGCAGCGGTTTCGAACTCACTTTCATCATGCACCTCTACGAGGGCGTCCAGACCGATACCCGAGCACAATGACAGCAGGTCCCGGAGAGACTCCGGCAAAAGCGCCCGCACTATGAGCAATACAGCATCGGCCCCCATAGCCGCCGATTCATAGACCTGGTAGGAGCTTATGACGAAATCCTTTCTTAGCGTGGGCAGTGAGGTCGCAGATTTAACTTTGCTCAGATCATCGGGACTCCCGCTGAAAAAGTTTCGGTCCGTCAGCACAGAGATAGCTGCTGCTCCCCCGAGTTCATAGTTCCGGGCATATTCTGCGGGATCGACATTTTCCCTTATTATGCCTTTCGACGGAGAAGCCCGTTTTATTTCGGCAATTACGTTCATCCCCAACGGACCCGGACTGGCAAGTCTCTCAATAAAGGCCCTCCTGCCGCCCGGCTTCTCGGCTTCACGCCGCAGGATCCGCTCCGGCGTGTGTTTTGCCGCTGTCCTGACCTCGTCTCTTTTGCGGTCGAGAATTTTCGAAAGGAAATCGGACATTCTTTTATCCTCGCAAAGAATACCAGCTAAAAAAATCTAAGACACGGATGGACACGGATGAACACGGATAGAAGGGAATGCATCCGTTGCAAATTCACTCCGAATTCCAAACATTCCTGCCAAAGCCAATCAATAGACCGGCTCCCTTCACTTTTTTAATTCCACCACGCTTGGATCCTTGTTCAGTCGCTTTTGCCATCCGTGTCTATCCGTGTCCATCCGTGTCTCAATGAATCCCTTGCAGATCCACTCCGTGTCCATCCGTGTCCCAGTGTCTAATTCCGCCCGGTGAACCGTATGAGCGCTTCAAGTTTTTTCATTGCCCTGCCTTCGTCAATGGAAGCTTGAGCCATTCCGATACCCTCGCCGAAATCATGGGCGACTCCAGCGGCAACCAATGCCGCGCCCGCATTGACCACTACGACATCTCGCCTCGGCCCCTTTTCACCGGACAGAATCCTGGTGGATATCTCCGCGTTTTCAGCCGGCGTCCCCCCGGCCATATCCAAAGGGTTGGCCGTCCGGCCCAGGAGCTGTTCGGGAGATACGTCGTAGGTCCGGATCAATCCATTGTTCAATTCGCAGACCCTGGTGGGAGCGCAGACGCTGATTTCATCCAGCCCTTCATGCCCGTGAACGACGAAGGCGCGCTTGGCTCCCAGACGCTGGAGCGCGCGGGCGAACATTTCCGTCAACTCCGGGGCATAGACGCCTATCAACTGGCAGTTCGCCCCCGCCGGGTTTGTCAGAGGCCCGAGCATATTGAAAATCGAGCGTACCCCCAGCTCCTTTCGCGCCCTGGCTGCATGCCGCATGGCTCCATGAAACAGCGGCGCAAAAAGGAACCCTATGCCGATTTGCCTCACCGCCTCTTCCACCACTTCAGGACCCACCTCCAGGTTTACACCTAAGGCCTCCAGCAAATCAGCACTGCCGCACTTGCTCGAAACCGAGCGGTTTCCGTGCTTGGCCACCGTAACTCCGCATCCCGCCACAACGAAGGCCGCCGTAGTCGAGATGTTGAAAGTGTTTGAAGCGTCGCCGCCCGTTCCACACGTATCCACTACTATATCGGCGTTCGTTTGGATCCTGGCAGCTTTACGCCTCATGGCGCGCGCAGCCCCCGCAAGCTCCGAGAAAGTCTCGCCCTTGGCGGCCAACCCGGCTATTATAGCCCCGATTTGAGCGTCGGTCGCATTGCCCGACATAATCTCACCAACAAGTGCAGCCATTTCCTCCTCGCTCAGGTCTATCTTGCCAATCAGCTTTTTGAGGCTCTCGCGTATCATATTTTTTCCCCAAAAGGCCTTTTCCCGTTTGCAAGCATTAGAAAGTTTTTCAAAAGCCGCTTGCCAACGGGCGTCATAATAGATTCCGGATGAAACTGCACACCTTCGGTGAGGTGTTCTTTATGGCGGATTCCCATAACTTCGCCATCCTCTGAGCTGGCCGTGACCTCCAGGCATCCAGGCAGGCTTTCGGGCGCCACGGCAAGTGAGTGGTAGCGCATTGCCTGGAAAGGCTCTGAAATTCCGGCATAGATTGACTTTCCGTCCGCACTGACCGTGGAAACTTTCCCGTGCATAAGTCTTTTAGCGTGAACCACCTCGCCTCCGAAGGCGGCCGCTATCGCCTGGTGGCCGAGGCAGATTCCGAGGATAGGTATTTTTCCGGAAAATCTGTGAATGGCGGCAATAGAGACTCCGGCGTCCTCCGGCCTGCACGGACCAGGGGAAATTACGATTGCCGATGGTCCGAGCCTTCCGATATCGTCAACAGAGACCACATCGTTTCTCGCGACCTCGACCTCAGTCTCAAGCATCCGGAAATATTGGAAAAGATTGTAAGTGAAAGAATCGTAGTTATCGATCATGAAAAGCATGGAATTAAACTCCTTGCGCGGAGTTAAAGAATTACTCCGCTGAACCCGGATTAAGCCTCGCGCTGTTTCCTTCAAGCAATTGAAGCGCCCTGCGGATGGATTCGGCCTTGCTGACCGTTTCCTGTCTTTCTCGCTCGGGGTCGGAGTCGGCTACAATTCCAGCCCCTGCCCTAACCGTCATTTTGCCGTTTCGAATACAGGCAGTCCTGATGGTGATCGCCAGATCCATGTTCCCCGTGAAGGAAAAATATCCGATTGCCCCACCATATGGACCACGAGGCTCATCTTCCAGCTCAGCTATAATTTCCATGGCCCTGACTTTCGGAGCGCCTGAAAGGGTCCCTGCCGGGAAAGAGGCGCGGAAAAGGTCGAATGCATCCAACCCTTCACGCAAATCGCAGTTTATGTTGGAGACTAGGTGCATAACGTGTGAGTATCTTTCAACTACCATTAGGTCGGTTACCTGGACTGTGCCGATTTCAGCCACTCGACCGAGGTCGTTCCTGCCCAGATCTACCAGCATGAGGTGCTCGGCCCTTTCTTTTTCGTCCTGCAGCAATTCGTCGGCAAGCTCCCGGTCCTGCTGCTCGGTTTTGCCGCGAGGGCGAGTCCCGGCAATAGGGCGAAGGGTGGCGACGCCGTTTTCCAGGCGCACCATGGTTTCCGGAGACGAGCCAACCAGGACCGTATCGTCAAAATGAAGGAAATAGAGGTACGGAGATGGATTTATGAAGCGCTGAGCGCGGTATAGTGACCAGGGATCGGGGGAGGCCGGACAACTGAACTGTTGTGAGAGAACCGCCTGGATGACGTCCCCCTCCCTGATGTATTCTTTGATTTTGGCAACCCCGGAACGAAATTTTTCAGGTTCGGCATCGTGATCGAAAGGAAATCGAACAGGCGCATGGCGGGAGACCACTTTGGGCGTACCCTCGAGTTTGCCTTTCATCTGCTTCAGGGTCTCGACCGCCCTGTCATAGGCTTCATCGGCCTCCCCGTTTTCAACAACACCGTATGCCACGAGGCTCAACGTGTGGCGCAGGTTATCGAAAATGAAAAGCTGTCCAGGGAGGATAAAATGAGCCATCGGAACGTCTGCCGGCAGCCGGCTTTGGATCGCTTCGAAAAAGGATACGAACTCATAGGTGAAAAATCCGACCATGCCGCCCCAAAACCGTGGGAGCCTCGCAAGCTTTACCGGTTTGTACTGAGCCATTAAGGAGCGCAGAGATTTGAGCGGATCTCCGTGATGGGCAATGCGCACCTTTTCAGGCCCGCTCTCGATTTCAACTTCATCTCGGAAAACTCTGACCGTCCTGGTGGCCGAATTTCCAAGGAAGCTGTACCTGCCCCACCTCTCACCGCCCTCCATGCTTTCCAGAAGGAATACAGGCCCATGGCCATCATATATTTTGGCCAGCGCGGAAACAGGAGTCTCGGTATCGGCCAGCACTTCCAGACAAACCGGGATAAGGTTCCCCTTTTCGGCCATAGTGCGGAATTCAGATCTTTTCGGGTAAAACCCCAGTTGCATTGTTTTCCTCCTTCCCGGACCAGGCGGTGGGACCGCCAGCCAACTTGCCCGAGGCCTTCGGCTTCGGGCGGCTTCGGGCGGCTTCGGGCGGCTTCTCCTATGGTTTTGCGCCGGAGCGGGCGGTGGGACCGCCATAACCGTTTTCGCGGCATCCGTTTGTTGACGTTTTGTACACGCTGAAAATTGACTCTGTCTGCCTGCACAGATCGGCGAACTGAGCGGGATAAAGCGACTGAGGTCCATCGCTAAGGGCGGTTTCAGGAGCATGGTGAACCTCCACCATCAGACCATGGCATCCGACTGCCACAGCAGCGCGGCTGAGAGGAATCACCTGGTCCCTGAAGCCCGCCGCGTGGCTTGGGTCTGCGATCACCGGCAGATGACTCTCCTGCTTGACCACAAGAATGGCGGAAAGGTCCAGGGTATTGCGGCTGTGGTGAGCGAACGTGCGGACCCCGCGCTCGCACAGTATCACCTTGTCATTTCCTCCCTCCATCACGTATTCGGCCGCCATGAGCCACTCATCTATGGTAGCGGCCAAACCTCGCTTTAGAAGAACAGGTTTTCGGGACTTTCCGGCCCGCCGCAGCAGGCTGAAGTTCTGCATGTTCCTGGCGCCGATCTGGACTATATCCGCGTATTGCTCGACGATCTCGTAGACTTCATGGTCGATTGCCTCGGTAACCACCGGCATCCCGGTTTCCCGGCGAACTTTGGCCAGGATCTCGAGCCCCTCCTCTCCCAGTCCCTGAAATGCGTAAGGCGAGGTCCTCGGCTTGAACGCGCCCCCCCGAAAAATCCGGGCGCCTGCCTTCTGCACCATTCGCGCGATTGTAAGCGCCTGGATCTCGCTCTCGATCGCGCAAGGCCCGGCCATGATGGTGAGATGCGCGTTACCAACCCGGACTCCGCCAACTTCTATGATGGTGTCCCATGCCTGGGACTCCCGGCTCACTAGCTTGTACGGGCGGGTGACCGGAATAGCCTCTTTTACTGCTGGAAGTTGCAGGAATGATGAGGCGTCCACCGGACCGTCATTGTGGAGAACGCAGATTGCCACCCTTTCTCCACCCGGAATTGGCCTGGCAATGTAGCCCTTTTGCTCGATGCCGGAGACAACCGCATCAATTTCTTCAGTTGTGGCCCCTCTTTTCATTACGACAAGCACCTTTTGCCTCCTTTTCGCGGCCCCAACCTCACAAATGGAAAGGGACCGCAGAGTCTGTCCACGGTCCCTTACACAAAAACAAAAGGACCGTGAGCCTTTGTGCGGCCCACGGTCCCAGCAGGTATTCTAATTCAAACTGATGGCTATCCCGTCAGGCGCGCACCTCCCAAGTAAACCACCAGAACCAGCAATTTGCGGTATCGAAGCAATGATCCATCATCTTGTCCCTTGATCAAAATTGATTATTCTTTAACAATCGGAAACGAGAATAGCAAGAAAAATCTTCAGCCTCAGAAAATTTTGTTGTCCTATATCCGCCACCAGACCGGCCACTCTAAATTGCCGATGAGCAAACCGGCCCGATATAAGCGTTTAGAGTTAGCAGGTCAAAATCCCGACGAATTGACATCGACCCTTCAAGCTGGTATCATGGTCGCGTTTTCTCGAGGGGACAAGTGCCCATCGTTATATCTCTCCTTTTCTGAAGCTGAACATAAGCTAGCACCGATTTTGCATATTCTCCTCAAGTATCCCCCTTGAGAAAATAGAGCCGGAGGGGGCTTATACAGTTACACCCGCATGGGGGCAGCAAACCTTTTACATCCCAGAAGAAAACATCGTGGGGGACAGGGGGAAAAGATGCAGAACTATTTCAACGCGCCTTACGAAATGTTTAGCGCAGCGGCTTCTTTAATGTTCAAATCCATGAAAGTCGCTCCTAAACTCAGTCGGGCAGCTTTCGCTCAGACAATGGCGGCTCAGGATTACTGGAACGGAATGTTCAGATACGTCACGGCATTTATGGCGCCGTCAGTAAACGCTCTGAATGCTTTCACAAGAACCGAGAAAGAAAAACTGCCCGCAAACTCTCCCGCTGAGAATCTGGAAGACTACAGTGAATTGTTCAAGCTGAATGTCGGGCTTGCCGGCACCGCGATGACGGGCAGCCTGCGAGCCATGAACAGTTTTTTTTACAGTACGTTGAGCAAAAGTTTTTTAGCCTGGATGAATTCATTCGAAGATGAGGACTGCCTGTACAATTTCGCCAGCAGGCTGCAGGAGGTTCTCAAAGTAACCGTTCATGAATACCCAAAGGCCATTGAAGAGATCAAAGCCGAATTCGGCTTTCACCTGGACAACGGCGGCTACTTGAAGGTGGCCGAAACCGAGCGTTTCGATGTCTATCAGGTACTTCCCAGCGTGAAGGAGATAACGCCCAGAAGCAAACCCATTCTGATCATCCCTCCCTATGCTCTGGGCGCCAATATTTTGGCCTTTTTGCCGGGAGAGCAAAAGAGCTATGTCCATTGCTATGCGAATCAGGGGGTCCCGACTTACGTCCGCCTGGTCAAAGACATCGATACGACCGCCGCAGTTCGAACCATGACCGGAGAAGATGACGCTCTGGACATACGCTTCTTCTGTCAGGAACTGATGGCAAGGCACAACAGGCCGGTCACCCTGAACGGTTTCTGCCAGGGAGGCTTGCTGACTCTTACCGCGCTACTATCCGGTGAACTCGATGGCCTCGTGGACGCCATGATTACCTGCGTGACTCCGGTGGACGGGAGCCGAAGCAAGGGTTTGGTTAATTACATGAAGGGTATCCCTCCTAGGTTCAGAGACATTAAGTACTCTGAAGAAATGTCTCCTGACGGAAACACTGTTATTGACGGCTCTATTTTGTCATGGGTCTACAAGCTGCAAAACCTGGAGGCCGAGTCACCGATCGCCTCTTTCCATCGCGACATCGCCATGTTTGACAGCCAGGCAACTCCACGGCCCAGAATCAACAAGACGGCAGCGGCTATCAGTTACTGGCTGTCCCACGGTAAAAAAGATATACCTGTTAACATTACCAAGATGAGTTTTGATTCCTATTCGATTCCAATCGATAAGGAGGGGACTCTGCCTTTCACTCTTTTCGGCCGAAAACTTAACGTCAAGCGAATTGAAGAGAAGAAAACACCATGGCTTATCTGTATTGCCGACGGGGACGACCTGGTTGACAAAGGAGCCTCGCTTGCCGCGCTCGACTATATCGACGCCGAAGTATGTGTATTCCCGAAGGGCCATGCGTCCATCGCAACCTCGTGGTCGATTCCGACCTCGCCATGTGCGCTTCACCTTCGTTTTCCAATGCCTGGGGTGTCTCCAGAGGAGCCACCCAAAATGTGCAGAGGGCCGGTCCGCTTCCAGATGGATCTGGACGAGGCCATCGACGCCGCTGCGCGCTGTTGCGAAGCAAAAGGAGACCACGAGGCCGAACCTGATTATCCAGGCACGAAGGAAGAGGCCGTTGAGACAATTCTGGAAGCGCTCGTTGAGCCGGCAACCAATGTAGACACCATGGGGCAGCAGCTTGTGGAGAATCGGAATCGGCACGTGGGCGAAGAGGTAAAAACCGAGTCGGCATCGCCGCTCAAACCGCTTGTTCTAGTTCCCCCAACCAAGAAAGCCGCCATGGGGACAAAAACCGGCGCCGCCGCGCCGAAGCGGCGCACATCCAGAAAAACCACAGCGTCCAAAAAAGCTGTAAAGTGAAGATTAGGGGACGAGGTGATGCGGAAACATCACCCCGTCTCCGTCTCACTCCCTCTCCAGCGCTCCCCGGTTTGCGAATCCACTCTCTGCAGGAGTTCTTCGAGTTTTTCTCTAAGTTTGCCTATTTCATCGGATAGTGCGTCCACTCCCCCGCCCTGGGGCTTTGGACCGGCTTTTGAAGGGCCATAGACCCGGCGCCGAATCTGACAGTATTGTTCGTAGGCATCCGCTGTTTCATGCAGCAATTGGGTGTAGCCGGGCGACCTGAACAGGTCCAGGTAGGAACTCTCAAGCACGGAAAACCAGACGCCGGACGCTTCCTCGATATTCTGAGGGACCTTGCCTTCCGCATGCATATCACCCATGTTTTCGGCCAGGGCTTTCGATGCTTTGTCCATTGGAAGATAAAGCTGATACAGGAGTTCGCTCATTTTCTCAGAAAAGGCAGTGTACTTGCCAAGCAGATCCTGCGAAGAGCCACTCGCACCAGCATTTCTAATCAGACCAAGAAACTTCCCGATGGACTCAAGCCAGATCAACGGCGCATGGCTCAAAGATTCTATGTCATGGATTGGGGAAGCGCCTTTGCGTACATCGTCAAGCCATTTCTTCTGGATCTCTACATATCCCGCCAACCCCGTTTGCATCAGATTCGACACAAGCTCGGGAAGAGACTCTTCGTCACTAGCGCCGTGTTTTTTGTCTCCCATGAAGGCGGCGAAGGAATCGGATATGGCCCGGGTCATATTCAGAGGCATTTGCCATGGGCCTTTCACTTTGTCCGACTGTGTCAACCAAGTGAATGGAATCCCGGCAGGCATGGCGGATTTCGACCACATATCGACTATGAGCTTGTTCCAGAAATCAAATACCAGGTTGTCCATCGATTTGAAATGCCCCTCCATATTCCGGCTTCCGCTGCACCAGTTACGCTCAGCCGCTATCAGGTGCCGGGGACGACTTCATTTTCCTGATTGAATCGTGACAAGGCCCAGTCCGGCACCTGCTCATGAGATATGTAGCCCGCCTTGGCCCAGTAATGATCCGGGGCGCTCAGTTCAATGAACTTCACTTCATTCCGGTTCAACAGCGCGAAGTAGCTCGTCCTGGGTTTACCCTCTTCCTTTTCATGGCCCAGTCCGACAATCCGGCCCTCTTTCGGCACCAGGCGCCGCTCCGATTCACATGGCATGTTGCATTCAGCCAATTGTTCACAACTCTTGCAGCCTCCAAAAACTTCTATCACCTGAATATCAAACATGTCATGGTCAAGGTTATTCAGTTCCCATCCGCAGAGATCGTTTTCGCCGGAATCCATAGTCATTCCTTTCTCGCTCCTTGGAGACAACTCTGTCATGAGCGTCCAGACGCCGGTATAGCACAGGGGCCGGTCAAGCTTATCTGTCAACTCAAAAACGGATTAGCTTTGATCGCGCCAGACTACCGCCCGTTATCTTAGAACAAAAAACCCAATGCTAGTAATTATGAAGCATCGGGGTGAGAGTGTAATGGGTGAAACACATTATTTTCAAATATAAAATACTGTAGGGGGCAGTAGATTTCAGTTCATTGAGTGAACAAAACATTCAAAGGGCAGGATTGGCACAAGGCAGTTTTACGGCAGTAAAGATGCCCGGTCCGAACCAGCAGGGCATGGAATTCCTGAAAAAGCGGCACGTCGGGTTCCATTGCTCCCATGAAGTATTCCCGCAGTTCTTCGTAAGAAATCGACTCCCCCACCCATCCATGTCTTGAGAAAATTCGGTAGGTATATGTATCCACGACAAAAGATGGTTTAAAAGCGGCATACAAGACGATGCTGTCGGCGGTCTCCGGGCCGATGCCCCTGATTCCCAGAAGATCGGTCCGCAGGGCTTCCATATCGCGTGACAGGAATTCTTCTAAACGGCCATCCCATTTTGTCAGGATATGATTGCAGAAGGCCTTTATCTTTTTTGCTTTTTGGTTATAGAAGCCCGATGAGCGAATGAGCGCTGCGAGATCCTGTAAGCTAAGCCCGCAAAGGCCATCGAAGCTCAACAGATCATAGCGACGCAGGTTGCCGATAGCCGTGGCCACATTTTTCCATGCGGTATTCTGCGTCAGTATCGCACCAAGTATGACCTCGAACTGGGTCTCGGCAGGCCACCATCGCTGGGGACCCCAAAAAGCGAATAGCCTGCCGTATATCTCACGCAGCAACTCTTCTCTACTTGTGCTCAATCCAGTCCGACCCCCGCCAGTACCGTTCGACATTTTGCGCAGGCGCCATGCTTCAGGTTCTGTTTGCTGATGGAATAGCCGATTCGGGTTATCAGCACGGTTCCGCAGCAGTGACAGTACGTATTCTCGCCGCTGTCTCCGGGCACATTCCCTGTGTAGACGTAATGAAGGCCGGCTTCCAGCCCTATTTGCCTTGCTCTTCTGATTGTTTCGACCGGCGTAGGTCCTCTGTCGCTCAGACGAAATGCAGGATGAAATCGGCTGACGTGCCAGGGAGTTTCAGTCCCCAGGCCGACCAAAAATTGCGCAAGCTCCTTCAACTCAGCTTCGCTGTCGTTCAGCCCCGGGATGATGAGCGTTGTGACCTCAAGCCATATGCCTTTCCTTTTCATGCCCTCAAGGGTCATTAGAACCGGCTTGAGGCGAGCGCCGCACTGTTCCCGGTAGAAGGCGTCATTGAAGCACTTGAGGTCCACGTTGGCAGCTCCGAGAAAAGGGGCGACCGTATCCAAAGCCTCTTTGCTCATGTAGCCGTTGGATACAAAAACGTTTGCAAGTCCGCGCTCTTTTGCCGGCGCAGCGACATCGAGAGCATATTCCATAAAGATGGTAGGCTCGGTGTACGTATAGGAGATTGTGGCACATCCCTCTTTTTGTGCGCGGTCTGCTATTTCTTCTGCACGCACGCTCCGGCCGTAGATCCCTCCGTGGATTCGGGGGGACTGCGATATATCAGCGTTCTGGCAGAACAGGCATTCGAAATTGCACCCGGCCGTAGCAATCGAATAACTTGTTGTGCCGGGAAAGAAATGAAACAGCGGTTTTTTTTCGATAGGGTCGACATGCTGGGCAATCAGTTTTCCGTAAACCAGGCTCCATAACTTGCCTTCCCTATTTTGGCGCACTCCGCATTTTCCGGTCTCATCCGGCTCGATATGGCAGTGCTGCGAGCAAAGAAAACAGTGTACCCGGTTTTCATCAAGCCGTCTGTATAGCATTGCCTCTTTCACGCTCAGTCCTTTAGAATAAAAGTGGAGGTGAACAGGTGAGCAAGCGAATTGCCAAGAGCGCGGGTGCACGGTGAGAGGGTAAAATCTTAACCCGTCCTGCTGTTTTTCCTATTCATCTACTCACCCGTTAACCGAACTTTCAGGTGCGCCTCCAGAAGCCCGCCAGCAACCTAGAGACTGAATCGAAACTTTGGCTCCGGCGGGGAGTTCATCGAAAACAGCTGTCTGCAGTGTGCGAACGCGGCATCGCATATCGATCCGCATGGCAATGAAATGTCCGAAAGGATGCCGCTGCAACAGAGGAATTCGCTCCACAAGATGAATGTAGCGAAGAAGCGGCAGCGGTAAGGAAAAGCATGTTCGCCATTCAATGGGAACGGCGCCGGAAAGAATCCCGATGCTCATTCTGCGAAGCTGAAAAACGCTGAAGAACCTGGCGCGGCTGTAAACCGAGTCTTTCCAGAATCTTTGGATGCCATAGTGGAGCCGCCCAATCGAAAACTTATTCAAGACACCAAGCAGCACATTTCGGCGCGCCACACGGAAGGCTTCTTTAAGCGCCAGGTCCGGGTCGTCTACGAACTCCATGGAGGTTATCAGTGCCACTGTATCGAATTCGTTGTCATCGTAGGGCAGGTTTTCAGCAAATCCCTGATCCAACCGCACTTTGGGGCTAAGCCGCCTTCGTGCAAGCTCAAGGGCCGAACTCGAAGGTTCGAGCCCGGCCACCATATGCCCTTGCGACTTAAACCATTCCAGGAAAACACCGCTCCCGCAACCCACCTCCAGAACTCGCTGCGGGGAAACGGGCGTCCATATCTTCCGGAAAAGCTCTTGTTCGAACGCCAACGCCCTTTGCCCCCGGGGAGAACGAAACCAGTTCTCATGGCTCTGGGCGTCAGCTAAGCTGAAAACATAGCCCACATCAAACCCTTGCAAGAATGCCGGCAGCGATGAGCAGGACGCAAAAAGCCCTTCGCCTCCTGCTTCTCACTGCCGTGAATTCTATTCGTTAAGAAAAATAGCCCCGCGGGAACCAGAGGTGACCATACGAGCGTATCTGGCAAGGTATCCGCTCTTAATTCTCGGCTCATGCGGCTTCCATGCTTTCCTCCGCTTTGCCAGCACCGCATCGTCCACCATCAGCTCCAGTTTCTTGTTCGGGATATCCACGAAGATTTCATCCCCTTCTTCGATCAACGCAATCGGACCGCCAACGGCCGCCTCTGGCGAAATATGTCCTATGGCAGCCCCCGTAGTACCTCCGCTGAACCGGCCATCGGTTATGAGCGCCACATCCAGTCCCAGACCACGCCCTATAATTGCGGCAGTCGGAGTTAGCATCTCCTGCATCCCGGGGCCCCCTCTGGGACCTTCGTAACGGATAACCACCACATCCCCCGGTACGATCCGACCGTCCAGAATAGCGTCAGCGGCATCGGATTCACTTTCGAACACACGCGCCCTGCCCTTCCTCGTAAGCATCTCCTGCGCAACCGCCGACTGCTTGACCACACATCCTTCCGGCGCGAGGTTCCCATAGAGAACGGCTATCCCTCCCTTGTCATGATAAGGATTTTCGAGCGGCCGGATAACATCGGGCCGAAGAACGCGCACTCCTCTGAGGTTCTCCCCCACCGACTTTCCCGTAACGGTGAGAGGAGCCGGATCTATCAACTCGCGGCGCGAAAGCTCCTTCATCACAGCCTGTACGCCCCCGGCCGAATTGAGGTCTTCCAGGAAATGAGCTCCACCGGGTCGCAAACTGCAAAGGTGAGGCGTACGGGAGCTGATCTCGTTAAAAACGTCAAGATCGAGGCGGATTCCGGCCTCATTAGCAATTGCCGGAACGTGGAGAACCGTGTTTGTGGAACAGCCAAGGGCCATGTCCACCGCTATTGCGTTTTCAAAAGCCGCCCTGGTTGCGATGTCGCGGGGTTTGAGGTCCTTGGCCAAGAGGTTCATTATCTGCATCCCTGCTTCTTTGGCGAGACGCACCCTGGCCCCTGTAACCGCCGGGACCGTTCCGTTGCCGGGCAAGGCTAATCCCAGGGCCTCAGCCAGGCAATTCATCGAATTTGCCGTAAACATGCCCGCGCACGAACCGCATCCCGGACAGGCATGGTCTTCCAACTCTTCCAGTTCATGCAGGGAGATCTGTCCCGCTTTTAGCGCGCCCACGCCTTCGAAAACCGATATGAGATCTACAGGTTTTCCACCCACGTGACCAGCCAGCATTGGACCGCCGCTTATGAGAATTGCGGGAATGTTAAGTCTGAGCGCGGCCATCATCATTCCGGGTATGATCTTGTCGCAATTCGGGATCATGACCAATCCATCGAAAGGATGAGCCATAGCCATTATTTCAACGGAATCGGCTATTAACTCGCGGCTTGCAAGGGAGTAGCGCATCCCGGCATGATTCATGGCGATGCCGTCGCAAACACCGATGGTGCTGAACTCGACAGGGGTTCCGCCAGCCAGCCGGATGCCTGCCTTGACCCCTTGTGCTATTTTGTCCAGGTGAATGTGACCCGGAATGATTTCGTTGGCTGAGTTGACAACACCTATGAGAGGCCTGTCGATTTCAGTTTGAGTGTAGCCCATGGCTTTGAAGAGTGACCGATGAGGAGCTTTCTCCACACCTTTTTTCATAAGATCGCTTCGCATCCCGTTATCTCCCTTTTGGTCGACAATGAATTTGTGTAGTAAAGTCTAAACGTATAATAATTAAAATATTTTTGGTTATTTTGGAAGCAAAAACACCGAAGCCGTAAAGTTGACAAAGGATTTTCCAACTTATATAATTTTGTATGAGCTCGATATTCGGTCCTGTACCATCACGGCGGCTGGGACGATCCCTCGGAATAGACGTCATCCCACCCAAGACATGTTCTTTCGATTGCATTTACTGCGAGTCGGGACCCACTACCCGTCTGAGCGTAACTAGAGAGAATTTCGTCGACCCATCAGAAATCCTCGCGGAATTGAGCGCCTATTTCCGCCTCCATCCGAACTCGACGGACGTCCTGACCTTGTCGGGCGCCGGCGAACCAACCCTTTATACGGGCCTGGGAGAGCTTATTGCCGCAGTTAAGAAGACTTACCCCCGGTTTCCTTTGATCGTGCTCACCAACGGCTCTCTTTTGTGGGAGCCGGAGGTGAGACGCTGCCTTTTGAAAGCCGACCGCGTGGTCCCCTCACTGGATGCGGTCACCTCCACCGTTTTCCGCAACATCAACAGACCTCATCCATCTATGGAACCGGAGCAGATCATCGAGGGAATACGGGCTTTTCGGAAGGAATACAAAGGGCGGTTACATGTTGAAATAGCGCTGGTCTCGGGCGTCAACGACAGTTCCGAGGAGCTTTCGGCGCTGGCGCGGGTCCTCGAGTCTATAAGGCCCGATAAGATCGAACTGAACACGGTTGTCCGCCCTCCTGCGCGCACCGGAACCAAGGGCCTCTCCGATGCGCGAATGGCGTGGGCAGCCTCCTTTTTCAGTTCGCTCAATGCGGAAATAGTGGGCGTATTCGAGGCTGATAAGCAGGGCGGCGGCGAGGAACAAATGGGGCTACGCATAATCGAGACGGTGGAGAGGCGGCCCTGCACTGTTGCTGAACTGGCCGCCTCTCTCGGGGTCCCGAAAAAAAGAGTGGAACAGGAATCACGAAGACTTCAGAAGCAGGGAAAACTGAACAAGATTTGCTTTGACGGAAAACTGTTCCTCTGTCCTGCCGAATGAGGCTTAATTCGAGCGGGAGCGCGGCACACAGGAAATATAGGGTCTAATACGGAGTTGCGTTCAAATAGGGTGCTTCGGGAGGGCATAAAGCCCTCCCCTACTTGGCATAATAAGACCTATTTGACCTATTGTGCGCACCGGCATCCTGCATAATCAATCCGGCAATCGCTCACATCTGCACGTCACTTCTGACAGCAGGCGGGACTGCAAGTATCTCCACGGGCCTCTCGGGCAGGGTCCTCGCTATCAGGGTATAGGTAAAAAGCCTGCGGGCCAGGTCTTTTACCTGGTCAGCGGTCACAGCCTTGACCAGATCCGGATAGTGCTGATCGTAGTCCCACCCGAGGCCCAGCACTTCATTGAGCGCCGCGTCCGACGCCTGGCTTACGAGCGTTTCCCTGCCGAGCTTCAGTCCTACGAGCATAGTCTCCTTGGCCTTGTCGAGTTCGCTTTGCGGAACAGGTTCATCCTCGAGCCGCTTCAGGTTTTGCTGAATCACTTCCTCCACCTTGGGCAGATTCGCCATAGTGGTCTGCGTGATGACCCCGAAAAATCCGGCGCTTTTCCCGTAAAATGGGAAAGTACTCACTGTATAGACCAGGTTCTGGTCCCCACCTCGAAGCGAGTCGAATATCCTGCCCGCCGGAGAACCTCCTCCTGAGAGCACCGAGGTAAGCACGTCGAGCACGGGCCGGTCGGCGCTGTTGATATCCAGGCCGTTTTTGCCGATGAAAAGCGCCGAGCTGTTCTTTTCGTTTTTGATCTCGACGGTATGATTTTCGACGATCCGATGAGTCTCGTCGGGCATTGGCTTTTTAACCGGCGCACCACTCCATTTCCCGAATTTTTGCTGCACCAGATTCCCGGCCTTTTCCGGATCTATATCGCCGTAAATCGCCAGGACGGAATGAGTCGGATTCACCATTTTGCGGTAAAATGCAACTATGTCCTCACGCGTAAACGACCCGACGGACTCCGCTGTTCCCAGCTTGTCGTTAACATAGGAAGTTTTCTGGAAATAGTTTTTCTTGAACAGTCGCATCACCTCGGCCTGCCAGCTCTCATCGACCTTTTTAATGGCAATCAGCGTATCCTGCCTCTGCTTTTCAATCTCGTTCTCAGGAAACTGGGAGTTCTGGGCAATATCGGAAAGAAGGTCAACGGTCCAATCAAAGTCTTCTTTGAGCACCTTTATGGAAATGTGGTAGGTGTTGTTATCCGATTGGGCACTCATTTCGCCGCCGGCATCCTCGACTTTTCTCAGTAAATCGAGTTTTTTCATGGATTTCGTTCCGGCGGTCAATAACCCGGCCGTAAATGAGGAGAGCCCGGGACGATCCAGGGTTTCCAGTGAAAGGCCGCCGGTTCCGAAAAGTTGCAGGGTTACCAAAGGCAGGTTGGTGTCCTGTTTGATCAGCGTCTTCAATCCGTTATTCATCCGGCTGTATTCAACCGGCGGGGTGTTCGAAGGCGGGCATTCGGCGGCGGCATTCTGGACCTCTGCGTGCGGAGGCTTTATCACCGCAACGTTCATGCGGTTATGCACCAGATATCGCTGAGCCACCGCCTGAACCTCTTCCACCGTAACGGCGCGGACCCCGTCAACATACTCTTCGTCAAAGTAAGGGTTCCCGGAGAGTAAATAGGATGAAGCAAGGGTGGCGGCCCTGGCCGAAACGGATTCTTTTTCGAAAACGTGTTGGGCAATGGCCGTTTTTTTGGCTTTATCCAACTCCTCCGCGCTGATTGGAGTAGTCCTGAAGCTCTCAATTTCCTCATCGATGTCCTTTAGGGCCGAGGGCCACTGAGAAGGAGCCAGAGACACCGAAATAATAAACTGGCCACGCACAAAGGCGGGCGTCCAGTTCGAGGCGCTGACGCTGAAGACTTTGTTCTGATCTTCTTTCAGACGGCAATGCAGACGGCAGGTCTCGCCCTCGCCCATCACCTGCGCGAGAACGTCCAGGGCGTAGAGGTCTTTTTCATAAGCATTTACCGATGGAAATCCGATCATTGCCTGGACCAGCCTGACAATCGGAACTTCTTTTTCCTCCCACCGGACGCTTCCCTGCAGAGGCTCTTCCGGCAGGACCACCGGATCGGAGTTTCTGGGGAGAAAGTTCTTGGTCTTTTCCGCCACAAACTGAAGGACTTCGGGAGCCTGAACATTGCCGGATATGGCCACTACCACGTTCTCCGGCTGGTAGCGCTGCTGATAATAGTCCACAAGGGCCTCCCGGCTCTGTTGGACGAAAACTTCCTCATACCCGATCACGGGATATCGAACCGGATTTTTTTGGTATGCCGTCTGGACGAATAGCTTCCACAATTCCGTACCCGGGTTGCTCTCCCCCATTTTCATTTCCTGCTGGATCACCTGCTTTTCCCTGGCAACCTCTTTCGGGTCCGCAACATTTTCAGAAACATAGGAAAGCAGCAGATCAAGGGCATCCTGCCAGTGGCTGGCCCCCGTGTTTATGTAGTACACCGTCCTGTCAAAGCTCGTGTAAGCATTCGTTTTACCGCCCATCGCCCTGATCCGTTCCTTGGCCTGTTCTTCAGTAAACGAGCGCGTCGTTCCTCCTGCCACTATGTGCTCGAGATAATGGGAAAGACCTGCCCGCAAGTACTTTCCCTCGAGTGCGGATCCGGCCCGAACGAACACCTGGGCGGAAACGACTTCAGCCTCGGGCTGTTGATGAACGAGCATCGTCAGGCCATTTTTGAGCACAACGAAAAGATCATCGGGTTTTGAGGCAAGCGTGCGCTGCACGAAAGGCTGCGACTGAGGGGAAATAAGCGGACATTCCTTGCCTTCATCCGCAAGCGCGGTTGGGGCCAGTCCTGCACAGACACTAAAGGCCATAAAGCATATCACAACTACCCTTCTCAACATCATCAAAGTATTCCTTTCAGGATATTTTACGGAAAAGTCGTGTAATTCTAATTGACCGGTCAATATAAATTCCACAAGATTTATAAGTGGCGGCGCAAAAAACGGAGTTGAATTTAGAACTTATTGGACTCGATCAGGCTGGAAATGAGCTTAAACCTGTTGCGTACGCCGTCGGGGGTCGGCCATGAAAGTGGGGAGCGAGCCAATTCAACCAGGTACCAACCTCTACGGGTCGTACCGATTTCTGCGGCAATGTCGTTGATCTGCAGCGATCTAAGCAACTTTTCAAGAAAGGACACGATTTCCCTGCTGAAAAATTCCAGACCTATTCCCTGCTCTAACTGCCGGTTGGATGAGATTGCGTGCCTATCGAATCCGCACTGCGCCCCACTCGAAACTCTTTTTATCATCCCAGCGCATGTGTAATTGACGAAAACGAGCCGAAAGCACTCTTCGTAATCTAACATTTCCTGAATTATCAGAGGGTTATAAATATCACACAGAGCCCGCAGATCATCCGCATTCGATACCAGCCGTGTAATGCCATCCGTCTTCGGACCCATTGCTCGAAACGGAAAAGAAAAATCTTCGACGATCGAGCTTTTTTGGCGTCCGTAATAGATGCGCGTGAAGGGATGAGGACACTTGAGAAACTGAAACAAAACTTCCTGTATCAGTCTGGATCTTTGAACGCTGTACGCGAACGCGCTGGGAAATGTTTTTTTCCCGGCCGCCTGCAGAATCCTGACAAACCGTGGAGTGGGAAAGAAAATTTGGCTGGCTGAAAGCAGCATGCCCCTCTGCCGAGGGGTATAGTCTCCTATGGAGGGACGAATGCCAAGAGTTACCAGTTGTTGGCAGGAGCGAAGGAATGGAGCGATTGCGACCAGCTTTTCCCGCATTGGATTTTATCAGGTAAGGCAGGCGAGAGAAGTTTTCGAGTTAGCGCCCAGCCTCTGGAATGCCCATTTGGCCATTGAGCAGCAGGTCCGGATGAACGCCGTAGTTGTAACTTCGCATACGAAAATAATTATCAAGTATTCCAACTCTGGAATCAACGTAATCATAGATGGTAAGGCGGCTGTCGCCCGAGTCTCCATCCTGGCACACATCCCGTATGGCATTGAAAAGGTTTTTCTGGAAATGGACTGGAACAGCCAGGAAAACCACATGAGATTTCAGGGCGTGCGAACACTGAAGCATAACGCGTGGGGAAATAAACAAAACCCTCCCCTGCGAAGCTCCGTCCTGCGGAACATTGTTGTTCGGGCCATCATCGTTCACAATGTTAGGATTAGCGCAAAACTGATTATAGGAAAAGGTCTTTATACCGCGCTGGCTCAACTCGGCGCTCAATGCATCGTCCTGTTCCTCTCCTCCGGAGAGCACAAGCACCCGCTCCACTCCTTTTTGAAGTTCGATTTCCACATCGTCCACGATTTTGCGGTTTCTTGCGGGGTTCATCATGAGGTCTCTGAGCATCGACTGGTAATCCGCCCTGGAATTATAGGGGTAGTTAAAATCCGTTTGACGGGCAATTACGGTTCCCGAAATAACCCCGCGACCTTCACGTGCGTCTTTTTCATCGATTGTGTAAACGACATCGCCCAGATAAAAATGAATCAGCTTTAAAAGGCGGTCTTTTCGCTGAACAGTGTTCGATAGACCCAAAACGTAGCGGCAGTCGAAACTCGTGACCAGGCTGGTAAGAATCTTCGATGGACAGCGTTGGGATTCGTCGAAGATTACGTATCCGACTTTGTCATAGATTTTTCTCCAGTAACGCATTATTTCGCCGGTATGGCCGATAGTGATCTGATTTCCGACCTGGTGAGTCCCGCTGGAAAAAATACCCACCTCTGAGGCCGGAATCTGCAGGAAGCTATAAATCTTCCTCAACCAGCCATCGAGAAGGTCTATTTTAGGAATTACAATCAGCGCGGGCTGGCGCCTTTGAGAAATGGTATAAAGAGCAATAACTGTTTTGCCGCTCTTGTGACCCCCGACCAGGGTGGAGCAATCGTGCTCAAGTACAGCTTCGGCCGCATCCTGCTGGTAGCTCTTCAATTCACCGTGGAATTCGATCGAAATCGGCTCGAAGAACCGCCTCCTGTCGATCATCCGGTAAGGGACCTGATATCTTTTGCACAGATCGATGAACTGGTCGAGGAATCCTCTGGGGATGAGATAATTTCTGCCTTTCTGTTTCATGCAACTTATCTGGGCCGGGATGTTGCCGATCCATTCGCCGCTGTTGTGCCTCATTTCGTAGTCCGGATTGGTAAAAACAAGCCGTTCGTGGAGTTTTCTCTCGAGAATGGGAGGCAACCCCTCAACAGGTAGTTTGATCCACTCGGAAAGCAAGACATTGACATTCTTGACGAACATTTTCAAAACCTTCCGCCGACGGAGTGGGCCAAAGCAACTGCCCCGGACTATCGGTCAGGATACTAAGAGCCTACCTGGAGCGCTCGGCCCGCGCAAACCTCTCGACACATTTCAGCCGCCAATTCACCGCGAACCAGTTGATATTTTCTCAACCATGTAATGTTTGAGAACGATAAAAGATCCAACAAGAGTTACGATAATCGAATTATATCGCAACCCATATGGAAAGTGTTATATCGCTTTAACTTATTCCTTAAAAGGAGCCTTCATGGAAAATCATTCCCCGCACTTACAAATTATAGGACAACTTGCTCGAGAATACGATGAAAAATATCGAGAACTGGAAAAACTAATTTCCGAAACTCCGCCTGACAACATTGCGCCTCAGTTGAGGGCGCTTGCGGAACGTGCTACAGACCGTTTTCGCTCCGCTCAGATCGCCATGCTCTCTATACCCGAATTATTCGATGGAGAGGAAGGGCAAGGGGCTGTACAGGCCATGACGGCACTATGCCGCGCATTCGACGAAATGCGCATACTTTTCCATTTCCTGTTTGAAAAACATTCACCGGCCGATAAGCTCTGACTGCACTTTGGGAATGCCATTAGGCTACCGGCAAATCAGTCCTTTTTTGATGAAATAGTACAGCTCGGCCTGCTGCTTCATCGGTCCGGCAATTCTTTCCGCCGCCTCTCCCGTCCCACAGAAAAGATCGAGACGTCCCGGTCCCTTAATGGCTCCGCCAGTGTCCTGGTTGAGGACCCAACGGCCAAAGCGTTCCCATCTGAGGATTTTACCCGATGAATCATACACCGGCTTCTCGCTTACCAGGAACGCCGGCGCACAAGGTGGGTGGAAGTCAGGATCTGCCGCAATTGATCTGCCTGCCGTAAGCACGATATCGAGGCTGCCAAGCGGGCCTTGTGAAACCCATTTGAAAAAGACATAGCTCTCGTTTTTCCACATAATATCGTTCTCACTGTCTGGATGGGAGCGCAAGTACTCGCCTATCGCCTGCATAGACATCCCCTCAGGTGAAATCGCCCCGCTCTCGATAAGATCCTTCCCGATGCTGTGATATGGCCGCCCGTTTGATTCTGCGTACCCCACCCGCATTTGCGGCCCATATGGATTGAGTCTGATCACACCGGACCCCTGGATGTGAAGAAAGAAACAGTCAATCGGATCCCTTAGCCACACCAGAGGAGTGGTCGGTTGGGCCGCGTGCTTTTCAAGCACCTTTTTCCCGTCTATTTCGGAGCGTGAATAGTATGGAACCACGAAGTTTTTTTCCAAACGGCCCACCAGCCGCCCACCATGGAATTTATGGCGGTCGAAGCGGTCCAGCTCAATCACTAGAAGATCAGAAGGAACGGGATAAATCGGCCAGCCAAATTCAACTCCCGGCTGGAGACTTCCCTCCAGCACCGGTTCATAATATCCTGTTAGAAGCATCCTGCCGGAGCTGTCCGCAGGGTGCACCCTAAAGATATCGAAATCCTGCGAAAGCCTGCCGGCGCATAGACGGCCCGAATCCACAAGAGAGGCAAAATGATTGAGGGACTCCCGAATAACCTCTGCAGGCACACTCATGCGGCCCAGACATACCTGCCTGTCTCCGGGAATCCCGGCATACCACGAAAGGCTTTTCTCAATGGCAGACCGAAGGGAGGCGGCCGGCTCATCGTCTTGAAAGTCAGGTAGCTGAGCTGGGGAAAGTCGTTCAAGCAGTGGTTGTTCAGTGGGCTGAAGAGGTGTGCGAGAAGGCTTTGAGGCACAGCCCGTCAGGAGAAGAATGCATATGAGCCAGAAAACCGGGGATCTTCTTTTGATGCTCATACGCATTCAATTCCGGCCGGAAAGCATGTTTGTCTAAGTGCCCATCTCCCACGAATGCAGGTAGGCGTCCTGTTCCGAAGTGATCGAGTCGATCTCGATTCCCATGCTCGCAAGTTTGAGGCGGGCGATTTCACGGTCGATATCCATCGGTACCCGGTAGACCTGTTTTTCCAGGGAGGCATGATTTTGGACAATATATTCCGAACTCAGCGCCTGGTTTGCGAAGCTCATGTCCATGACGCTCGAAGGATGGCCCTCAGCGGCAGCCAGATTGATAAGGCGGCCCTCGCCGAGCAAGTAGATTCTCGTGCCGTTTTTGAGCCTGAATTCTTCGACAAAATCACGCATGGTCCTCACCGATGAGGACATTTCACGCAAATCATCCAGATTTAGCTCGACGTTGAAGTGGCCGGAGTTGCAGACGATAGCTCCGTCTTTCATCATTTCGAAGTGTTCTTTGCGCAACACATGGATATCGCCGGTCAGCGTGCAGAAAAAATCGCCAATCGGCGCGGCCTTTTCCATAGACATAACCTGATAGCCGTCCATAACGGCCTCCAGTGCCCGCAGCGGGTTTATTTCGGTCACGATGACCTTGGCCCCCATTCCGGAGGCGCGCTTCGCCACTCCTCGGCCGCACCACCCATATCCGCTCACTACGAAATTGGCCCCGGCGAGCAACCGGTTGGTAGCCCGGATTATTCCGTCTACCGTGCTTTGGCCCGTCCCGTAGCGGTTATCGAAGAGGTGTTTGGTATCCGCATCGTTGACCGCCACAATCGGGTACTGAAGCACCCCTTTTTCCGCCATGCTCCGAAGCCGGATTACGCCGGTAGTCGTCTCTTCAGTACCGCCGATTACGTTGGCAAGAAGCTCTCTGCGCTCGGAATGGAGAATGCTCACAAGGTCGGCACCGTCGTCCATCGTAACATGCGGTGAGTGTTCAAGCGCATTGTGAATATGGCGGTAATAAGTTTCCTTGTCTTCGCCTTTTACGGCAAAAACGGGAATTCGCTCTGAAATGGAGAGAAAGGCCGCCACATCGTCCTGCGTGCTCAAGGGGTTCGATGCACAAATGCGTAAGTCGGCGCCTCCCGCTTTGAGCGTCTGTGCAAGAGCAGCAGTTTCGGTGGTAACGTGAAGGCAGGCAGCCATCCGTATTCCCGCCAAAGGCTTTTCTGAAGAGAACCTTCTCTGAATCGACCTCAGCACGGGCATGGATTGCGCAGCCCATTCCACCCTTGAACGCCCCTTCTCGACAAGCCCCTTGTCCTTGATATCGAAATCCATTCATTCTCCTTGTTCACCAATCAGCTCGGAAAAAGAGCATGAAAAAGCCGCGGGCGTCTCAGGTGAGACAGCCCGCGGCAAATTGAAAATCCTTAGCATTGCTTTTTGACCGCGCTGAGGCCCGCTCTATCTCTCATGGTCTCCATCATATCGGTTTTCTCCCAGGTAAAGTCGGGATCGGTCCTTCCGAAATGGCCGCCGCAAGCAGTCTTCCTGAATATTGGCCTTGTAAGCCTCAGGTACTTTATCATGTTCGCTGGTTTGAAACTGAACAGATCCAGGACAATTTCCTGAATCTTCTCGTCGGAAACGCGTCCAGTGCCGAAGGTGTCAATCATCAACGAGACAGGTTCAGCTATCCCAATGCTGTACGCAACCTGAACTTCGACCCGATCCGCAAGATCGGCGGCAACAATGTTTTTGGCAACATACCTCGCCATATAGGACGCAGTTCGGTCTACCTTCGAGGGGTCCTTGCCCGAGAAGCCGCCTCCGCCGTGACTGCCCTGGCCCCCGTATGTATCGGCGATGATTTTTCTTCCGGTAAGACCGCAATCCCCCATCGGGCCGCCGACAACAAATCGTCCAGTGGTATTGATATAGAACTTGGTTTTCGAGTCGAGCAACCCCTCCGGGATTACTTTCTTTATGACCTCTTCTATGATTCCCTCGCGCAACTTAGAGTAACTCACGTGCGGCGTGTGCTGGGCGGCGACAACCACCGTGTCCACTCTTTTTGGTTTGTGATCGAGATATTCGACCGTTACCTGGCTTTTTCCATCAGGCCGAAGAAAATCCACCATTCCGTTTTTCCGAACTTCGGCGAGTTTTCGGGAAATCCGATGAGCATAGTAAATCGGCATGGGCATTAGCACAGGCGTTTCGTTACAGGCATAGCCGAACATCAACCCCTGGTCTCCAGCGCCCTGCTCTTCGAACAGTCCTTCGCCGGCGTTGACGCCTATCGCGATATCAGGCGACTGTTTATCGATGCTGGTAATTACCGCGCAAGTTTCCCAGTCGAAACCCATAGAGGAATCGTTGTACCCGATATCTTTTATGGTATCTCTAACAATATGGGGAATATCGACGTAGGTGGAGGTCGTAATCTCGCCTGCAACAAAAGCAAGCCCGGTTGTTACAAGGGTTTCACAGGCGACACGCGCTGTTTGGTCTTCAGTGATAATCGCGTCAAGAACGGCATCCGAGATTTGGTCGGCTACTTTGTCGGGATGGCCTTCCGTCACGGATTCGGACGTAAACAAATAACTCCTCATTGACATCTGGAAAAATCTCCTCTTTCAGGCCACCGCATCCGGCCCCGCCTCGCGAAGCGTCGAGAACTCAACGCGGGCCGGTGCGGGAAACTTGTCCTGAGCTTGTCGAAGGATGTGCCGCCGAGCGGCTCTTCAGTTTTTGAAGTGTTTCTGTAACCACACATAAAACAAGTTCGCTTCTTAAGTAAACCTAATCCCGCCTTTGGCCGGACTTATCAGATGCTTCTGGATGGTCACCAACTAAAGAATCGACCTATTTAACCACTGCCAGATCGATCATGGCTTTGTCGGCGCATTTTCTGTTTTGCGAATCCACCAGGACTACAATAGGTTTATGCGCTGCGGCTTCAGCTTCGCTATAATTTGCATAGGTGGCGATTATTATCAGATCGCCCGGAGCCCCCATTCGAGCAGCCGCCCCGTTAAGGCAGATATCCCCTCTCCCTGCCGGACCTGCAATCGCGTACGTGTCAAATCTCGCACCATTGTAAATATTATAAACCTTGATCTGTTCGTAAGGCAGTATTTCGGCCGCCTCCATAAGATCGGAGTCTATCGTCAGGCTGCCTTCATAGTTGAGATTGGCATCCGTTATACGGACACGATGGATTTTGGATTTAAGCAAGGTCCTTTGCATGACTCTCCTCCCGGCAGACATCGTTTAACGTCAGGTTCAACTGGAACAGGTTGAGACTCAGAAGCAGATTTAGCAGCAAAGCCAGGCACCAAGCACGTAGGAGCTTCTTGCCGTGAGGATCGACATCGAGCTTGTTTTAACCTTTTCTGCGCTAGCTGCATCTCGTCAAACTCCTCGATGATGCGCAATAATTTTCTTAGCTTTTCAAAACCGCCGGCCTCCAAGTGCCCGCACCTGAACGGCCGTCCACACGGCACCCATGATTCGATATTGTCCCGGTCTCACGCGAGATCCGGGCGGAACCCGCAACACAAACGAATAATAATTACCAAAAAAACCTAATTTTAGTCAAGTTCTATGACGGAATTTCGCAACAAAACCTTTAATAAATAATGAATTGCCTCCCGGTGCAGAACCCCGCTCTCGACACTCCGCGAGATTTTTTCCTTCCCACCTTTCCGATCTCAATTTATACTCCGCCGGGAAATCTGAGGAACAGATTCTAAAAATATCAATAAAAGGATTAGGATTTATGGGTGTCTATGAGCGGCAACTAGGACTGGTTGCCCCCTACTGGCGCAAGATTGCGCTCGCGATGCTGTGCATGGCCCTGGTGGCTGCCTGTGGCACGGCAGGCCTCTATCTTATCAAGCCGGCTTTCGATGACCTGATTGTCAAGAAAAACAAGGAGATGCTGGACCTGCTATGCATGGCCTTGCTCGTCATCTTTGCCGTCAAAGGCGCCTCTTTATGCGGCAACGCCTATCTCATGAGCTACGTCAGTCAGCGAATAATAACCAAGCTCAGAGAAGACGTTTACAATCACATACAGCGCCTGCCCGTTCCCTATCTGGACAAGATGAAAACGGGGAACCTGATGTCCCGCATACTCAATGATGTGGGCGCTTTACAGAGCACGCTTTCCGAGTCGGTGACGGGAACAATAAAGGAAACTTTCAGCGTAATCGGCTGTGTCGGCATCATGTTCTACATGGATTGGCAGCTTGCAATTGCAGCGATGCTCATTGTGCCTGTGGCCTTTCTCCCGATTTTCAAGGTCGGCAAGATGTTGCGAAGGACCGGCGCCAAGGCTCAGCAAAGCATGGCCGACCTCTCCGTCATAATGCACGAGACAATAGCCGGAAACCGGATAGTAAAGGCTTTCGGCATGGAGGCCTATGAAAAAAACCGCTTTCGCCATGAAAATGAAAGACTTTTGAAGCAGACCATGAAAGCGGTGCTCGTTCGCGCTATCAACAGCGCGGCAATGGAATTCCTCGGCGGACTGGGCATAGTCTCAATTTTATTATATGGGGGTTACCAGATTATTAGCGGAAAAATGACAGGAGGAAACCTCTTCTCTTTTCTCGGCGCTCTTATCAGCCTCTATGAACCGGTTAAACGCCTGGCGAACATGTATTCTTCCATCCAGATGGGATTGGCGGCAGCGGACAGGGTTTATGAACTTTTGGATCAGCCCACCGAAATAGTCGACCAACCCCATGCGATGACCCTTGAACCTGTCAGGGAACATATAGAATTCAGGAATGTCTCCTTCAGTTACGGGGCAAAACCGGTCCTATCGGGGATCAACTTCACGGTTGAGGCGGGACAGGTTGTAGCAGTGGTTGGCATGAGCGGGGCGGGCAAGACCACCCTGATAAACCTGATCCCCAGGTTCTATGAGGTCACGGAAGGGACTATTCTCATTGACGGAATCGATATCCGCGACGTAACCCTTGCATCCCTGCGTTCTCGGATCGCCATTGTCACCCAACAGTCCATCCTCTTTAATGACAGCTTCAAGAACAATATCGCGTACGGTGACATCCGTAAAAGCGATGATGAAATAATTGCGGCGGCCAAAGCGGCTAACGCATATGATTTCATAATGAAACTTCCCAGGCAATTCGAAACCAACGTCGGTGAGCAGGGGATCAGGCTCTCGGGAGGGGAACGCCAGCGAATTTGTATCGCACGCGCTCTGCTCAAGGATGCTCCGATCCTCATACTCGATGAAGCCACCTCCTCGCTTGACAGCGACTCAGAACTCGAGGTCCAGAAAGCCCTCGAAAACCTCATGAGGGGCAGAACGACGCTCGTAATAGCGCACCGCCTTTCGACCATCAAGAATGCCGATTGTATAATAACCCTGGCAAACGGGAAAATTGTCGCTCAGGGCTGCCACTCCGAGTTGATGACGCTGGACAGTGAATACCGAAGGCTCTATCAGTTGCAGTTCTCCCAATTCTCCAAAGATGACCGGGGAATTGCTCTCAGAAATCCCTGAGACGAAAATGAAACCGATCACCTCAAAGGAGTGCTCTCCCGGTAGCTGGATAATCTTTTCCTATTTTTTCAACATAGACGGCAAAGCGAGCTCGCAGCACATAGATGACCGAATCCCGCATCTGGCATCACTCGGTGTAAAACCCTTCATCGTTTCCAGCATCTGTGCAGAGCGAAAGCTCGATGTCGCTCACTTCAGGGTCCCGTCCGTTGCGCCTTCGGGAGTGCGCTTCGAACTCAGATATCTCGCGCGAAGAAACAAAGTCTTGAAATTCGCGGCCATTCCCCTGCTGATGACGATCCTTCCGCTCTATCTCATCGAAAAAACCATTATCAATCTGGAGAGCGAGTGGTCGTGGTTTCCGCTGGCTTTCCTGCGCGGGCTGCTGTTGTGCAGGGAATGTCACCCCGAGCTGATCTATTCGACAGGCGGACCGCCGAGCGCCCACCTCGCGGCGGGCCTCCTCGCCCGTTGGGTAAAGATGCCGTGGATTGCGGAGCTTCAGGACCCGATCGTGTTCAAGGACTGGAAAAGGAGCACTACCGCCTTGAAGATAAATTCAAGGCTTGAGCGGTTTATTCTCCGGAACGCCTCGGCAGTCGTTTTTCTGACAGAGGGCGCCAGAGAAAGGGCGGTCCGAAGAACCGCAGCCGATGCCGCCAAGACCCACGTAATCTATCCGGGCGCTTGTGCGGCCGACGAGCCGCAAGCCATCTATTCGAAAACAGATTTGTGCCGTTTTGCCCATTTCGGGTCGCTAGGAGGCTCGCGCAACCCGGGGACATTTCTCGAAGGGCTTAAAATCGTGCTCGATCAAAACCCCCAATTGATCGAAAAAGTGCGATTCGACCTTTACGGCACGACTGACAGCTTCTCCGAAAAACTCATTGCCAGGTTTAAGTATCGGAAAGTCGTCACCGATTTCGGAAAAGTTCCAAGGCTGGACGCCCTGAGAGCAATGAGAAAAAGCGATGCGCTCATACTGATACAAAATTTGGACGACCTGTCCTATGAGACGATCCCGTCGAAGGTTTACGAGTATCTCCGGACTGACAGGCCCATTTTGGGGCTCATCTACAAAAACCCTCAGTTGGAGAAGATACTCCTCGAACAGGGGCATTTCCCAGTGGAAGCCGATTCCCCGGCCGAGATAAGCGTCCGGATAACTCAAATTCTGGAACGATGGGACAGAGGGGATCCGGATGCGCGAAGTTTCCCCGATTCTCCTTACACAGTTCGGGATGCGGCAGAAAAGCTGCTGGCAATATCAACGGAGTGCTTCAGAGGGCTGTAAACGATGGCGCGCACGGATGTCACAATCCAACAGGCCTCGTTGGATCAAAAGGTCCAGTATCAGGCTTGCGTTTTCCTCCTCCGAGTTTGCGACGGTATCCAGCGTGATCTCCGCCTGGAGCGGCGTCTCATAGGGATCGTCAATCCCGGTAAAACCAGTCAGGAGCCCCTGGCGCGCTTTAGCATACAGTCCCTTTGGGTCCCGTTGCTCGCAGACCTCTAAGGGAGTATCGACATAGACCTCGATGAAGCGGCCCTTTTCCATCATACCGCGCACCTCATCGCGAATTGCCCGATAGGGGCTGATTGCCGCACATACGACAAAGCCGCCATGGCGCACGATCTCAGAGGCCACGAAGCCGATGCGCCTTATGTTGAGGTCACGGTCCTCTTTGCTGAATCCCAATCCTTTGGACAGATGAGTGCGAACCACGTCACCGTCGAGCATCGTCACCCGGCGGCCCTGCTCAAGGACTAAGCGCACCAGCGTCTCAGCGGTGGTGGATTTTCCCGAGGCGCTCAGGCCAGTAAACCAAATACATGCTCCCTGACGATATCGTTCATTCGGAACCAGAGACTGCATATAAGCCATTCCCCGCAAGTTGGTTTGTGAATAAGCTGTTACCCCGGGATTTGGGCTGGCCGCACCGATGGACAGAGCGGCAGGTTTTATCGGGGTTGGAAATCTCCCGGAATCTCCATTACTCCTTTCTGTTAATTTAGCAAAGTCCTTTTTTCATGGGATCTCTTCCCGACGTTGGCGTTCCTCCACAGGGTCGGATTCTGCACTCGACCATGGCCGACACTCATATAAGTTCGCGTCCATCAAGCAGATCAAGCCAGATCCGAGTGAGCGTCGATGCCTGCGCGCACTTGATCGGTTGGTTTTTCAGGTGAAGATCGCTTGCATGATCGTCGATTGTGAGGTATCCAAAGAGGTTTGCCGGACCTACTCAATACGAAGAGCCAAACTTAGGCAGGCACCAAGGAGAAACAATGCCCAGGCATCACGTCATCATTTCAGGCACCGGACGCGCTGGCACGACCTTCCTGGTCCAGTTGCTCACAGCACTTAAACTGGACACTGGCTTCGAAAATCCTGCATCGGGTATATCTCCGGAAAGCAACGCCGGAATGGAGCTTGATATCAGGCAGGCGAATGCGCCTTACATTATAAAAAGCCCGTGGCTGTGCGATCACTTGGACGAAGCTATCCGAGGTAATCCGATCATCATTGACCATGCCATAGTCCCAATAAGGGACTTATATTCAGCTGCCGAAAGCAGGAGAGCGGTATCCAAGAAGTCTGCCCTTTCCAGCCGTCCAGATGATGATGTGCCCGGAGGTCTTTGGCATACAAAGGTGCCCGAAAAACAAGAGTCCGTCCTCACCCGACAGCTCTACAACCTGTTTTTTGTTATAGCGAAACACGATATCCCAGTCACTCTGCTTCACTTCCCTCGCCTGGTAAACGAGCCGGAGTATCTTTACAAAAAGATCGCGTTTCTGTTACCCAACATTGGCTACGACGTGTTCCTGCAATACTTCCGCGAGGTAGGCAAACCGGAGTTGGTACATGATTTCAAACCAATTTTGAATGCTGAGGCTTCCGCAAATCGAGAAGAGGTGTTAAGCGAACAACCTCCTGTGCCCCCGTTGCGTTACGTTTCCGATGTCGTTTCACCTGCGGCGGCGAAAGGCGCTCTATCCGGATTATTACACAGAGTAGCGCGATGGGGGATCAAAAGGAAAGGCAGCAGAAGAATAAACCAAATCAAGAAAGAACAATAAAATGCCGTAATCGGCTGAAAAAGAGGAACAGGTTAGATCATGTTCAATATCCTGGATCATCCAATCACCTTTTCAAAACCGAGAAGAGTTGCTCAAGACGCTTGGCTAGAACACATTCCATTCGCATTCACAATTATGGACATTCACAGGCCTGGGGTTTTCGTAGAATTGGGAACCCACGGAGGGACATCTTATTGTGCATTCTGCCAGGCTACAACTGAATTAATGCTCCCTACAAAATGCTATGCTGTGGATACCTGGAAGGGGGACGAACATGCAGGATTTTATGCCAAGGAGGTATTCGAAGAACTGAATGCTTATCATGCAGCCAACTATTCGCATTTTTCAAGCCTCATGCGTATGACTTTCGATGAAGCTTCGAGATATTTTATGGAGGGCACTATTGATTTGCTACATATCGATGGCTGCCACTTGTACGATGCAGTAAGGCGTGACTTTGATACCTGGCTACCAAAGATGAGTTCGCGAGGGGTTGTTTTACTACATGATTCGTTTGTTCGGGAAAGAGATTTCGGAGTAGGACTACTCATGGAGGAATTGCGCTCCCACTATCCAGTATTTGAATTCACTCATGGATGGGGATTAGGTGTTGTTGGAGTTGGCCCCCTGTTAGCCAGTGAGCCTGTATTCGATCTGTTCAAGGCAGATGACCGAGAGACAGTCGCCATAAGAACGCTTTTTTCTGCACTGGGAGTAAGAATTGCCTGCGAAACCACATTAGCCGAGAGTTTGGCTCGAATCAACGTCCTAGAAAGCAAGTTGGAACGGAAAAAAAGGTTTTTCCGCAGATTCTAGCCCGCGAAGCGCTCTATTCGGGCAAGACCACATCTCGCGTAGCCTCGATCAATTCAGGTTATAGCCATGGCGGCGGAGGAACTCCTTCAGCCTCTCAAATCTCCGATTAAAAGCCCACCTCTTAAATACTCCCCGCGGCATTTGGGACTCGATCACCCTGACACGGTTGGATATTCTGTATTGCAGGCCGGGACTCAAATCACCTCCTGGATTGCGGGCCGCAAAGCCCACCCGGTCTTGGGTCACATCACCTAAATAACCTTCGATGACCCTTAATTGCCGTTGCCTGGGATGAGTCCGCTCGAGGCGACAGGAATATTTGGTTTCAAGTTTCCTGCGGTTTTCCTTCATGATTTTCCGGGTGTCGTTTCCGATCCGGTCGAACGAGCCCCCTCCCCTATGATAGACGAATACGTCTTCCGCGCACATCAACTTATACCCGGCGCGGCGCGCGCGCAGGCAATAATCGTCATCTTCGTAAAAGCCGAGCCCGAAATCCTCATCGAGCATCCCGACCCGGTCAAGAACATCGCGGCGCAGGGCCACACAGAAAAATGACAGCATCTCCGTTTCGAACCTTCCTCCCCGGCTGTTTGAAACCCAGGTCAACCCCTCTTCGATTATCTCTTCGGGTGTAATCCCCCTGGTGAAAATTCTCTGCTCGTTTCCCACCGAGTTGGAAACCGGCCCTGCCAGCCCGATCACCCGATCTTGCGCCAGCGGAGCGGTCAGGCCCTCGATCCAGTTCCGCGTAACGACACAGTCGCTGTTCAGAAGAATCAAAAACGAGCCCGAGGCAATCTTGAGTCCGTCATTGTTGCCCCCGGCAAATCCCCGATTCGATTTGTTAAAGATGCACCTGAGCCGGGGTTCACGCTCCATCATGGCTCCAAGGTAAGCAGGCGTCTCATCGGATGAGTTATTGTCCACGACAATGACTTCGAAAGAGCCTCCGGCGCCATTTGTGAAAATGCTCTCCAGGCAGGGCGCCGTATTTTGGCGCAGTCCGTTGTGGCTGACGATTATAATGCTGGTCTCAGTCATAGGCGCTGCCGGGATACAATCTCACCCACGGTTCCGAACTGGTTTTCCACCTGTTTTCAGATCTATTATTCTGCGTATCTTCAAAAGCAGTCTCATAAGTTTGTGTATGGGATAATAACAATAAAACTGCAAATACGAACAATGGGCCATGATTCTTCCCGTTGCTTCTTCCCTGGTAATTATTCCTCGTCGCCAAAGTTTCACGGAACTGTAATGAACATCGAATCTCAGGTGAAATTTCATAACCGGGCTGATATGCAAGTACGGTTTCCCCAGGTACTCCTCTAGCAGGAGATACAGGTCATCGAGGTGAACCGACCGGGCAACGTTTTCCTTTGTTTTTTGTCCCGAATGAACCCGAAAGCAAGCGAGAGGTTCGGCTATAAATGCAAACCGGCCCTTTTCCAGAAGGTGAAGCCACATCTCCAAATCGACCAGATGTTGGTATCTTTCATCAAAGCCTCTCACGCAATCTGCCCTTCTGAACATTACGACCGTCGGTTCGCCTATCACATTATGTTCGTGAAGGCAGCGGTCGATGACCTCGGGTCCATCGGCGATGAAATCCGGAGGGAAGTGTGATGTAAGTCCCACAATTCTAGATTGTGAATCTATAAGGTGTCTTGCCGAGGCCACCAGTGAAACTGACGGATCCAAGTCCAACATACCGGCCATCCGTCCCAAAGCATTGTCGGAAGCAAGCATATCGTCGGCAAAAACAAACTTTATGTATTCTCCTCTCGCCTTCGAAAGGCATTTGTTCCAGTTGCCCACCAGGCCGAGGTTTCGTTCATTTTTTTCAAATGAAACTCTTTTGTCGTACAGAAACCGGCTGACTACCTCCTCTGTGTTGTCCCGGGAACAGTCGTCCACAATGAGCAGTTCAAAATCCGTAAACTTCTGACTCAAAATGGATTCGACTGCAAACGAAATATAGTGAGCGTAGTTATAGGTGGGTATGCAAACGCTGATTTTGGGAGCCATCGCCCTCTTTTCACTCTCCCGATTTACTGCTGGGGGTTATAGAGTATATCCATAAGGCCGGCAAGACTCTTCTCCCAGGGAGGCGGCGCTATTCCCAAACTCGCCTCGATCTTGCCGCAATCGAGCGCGGAATACATGGGTCTCGCTGCAACGGTCGGGTAGGAACTGCTGGGCACGGGCGACACTACGGCAATCCGGACTGATTCCCTTCGCCGCGCCTCATCCAGAATAGCCAAGGCAAAATGATACCACGTCGTGATGCCTTCTCCGCAGAAATGATAGGTTCCCCAGGGGACCTCTTCCGAACCTGCCAGGGCGCGCTCCCCGATTCGGACCAGGCATCCGGCAAGGTCAAAAGACCACGTGGGGCATCCGTACTGGTCGGAGACAACTTTCAATTCTTCCCGCTCTTTGCCGAGCTTAAGCATTGTCTTAACAAAATTCTGGCCCCTTGATCCGTAAAGCCATGAAGTCCGCACTATTAAGTGCCGGGCAAGCCGGGACCGGACAGCCTCTTCTCCCTCCCACTTGCTCAAGCCGTAAACGTTCAGAGGATCAGCGGCATCTTCTTCTAAATAGGGGCGGTTGGATTTACCATTGAAAACATAGTCCGTGGAAATATGGATAAGCGGTATTCCCAGCCTTTCGCACTCATCGGCAAGATTGGCCGGGCCATCCCGGTTAACCGCAAAGGCGGCCTCAGGTTCCGATTCGGCTTTATCTACGGCGGTATAGGCCGCGCAGTTCATCAGAAGGACGGGTGAACCGATTCCGCCCAGGACCGAACGAATGCTTTCCCTTTTCGTTATATCAATCAGAGGGATGTCGAGGGCTGCAACTTTGTGACCGGCGCTTTTCAACGACTCGACTACCTCCCAGCCAAGCATCCCGCCACTTCCAACGACTACTACATTGCAGTTCTTCATATGATCGGGAGTCATCCTCAAGCATCTTGAGCGGGTAAATCCGCCTCACGAAAAAAACTGCCTGTTGCATCCTTTTCAGAAATGATCCTCTCTCCATCAAAAGGCCAATTTATAGCCAGGTCGGGATCATCCCACCTTATACATCTTTCATATTCCGGAGCATAAAAATCGCTTGCTTTATAGAGAACTTCAGCCATCTGCGAAAGAGTCAGAAAACCATGGCCAAAACCGGGAGGTATATAGATTTGCAGCTTGTTTGATGCCGAAAGAGTCAGACTGAACCAGCGGCCGAACGTTGGTGAGGACCTTCTCAGGTCCACCACTACGTCCAGGACTTCTCCGCTGATGACACGAACCAGTTTCGCCTGGGGATTCTTTACCTGGTAATGAATGCCTCTGAGAGTACCGCGGCGGGACAATGAGTGATTGTCCTGCACAAATGAGACATCGATGCCAAGAGCGGCCAGAGTGTTTTTGTTGTAGCTTTCGAAGAAAAATCCCCTCTCGTCTACAAAGACACGTGGCTCCAGGACGATAATTCCAGAGATATACGCAGAAGACGCTTTCACTATCTACCCTCACATTAGTTGATCAAGCAGCACCCACGCTTTTATCATCATCGTCGCAAAAATGAAAGCTCAGGGAAGTTCTTGGGGAATTTCCGGAAAGATGGGGTTGTCAGAACCATGCAAAGGAAGATTCTCTTTTGGCAAAGTAATCAATCCCGCAAATAAGCTGATCATCCCGAATGCAAGGACGAAAAGATTTGCCGATAATATCCGCCTTATGTAATAACCTCCTCCGGCAAGCTCCCTCGGCAGGGAAAAGGCAAGCCAACCGTCGTGCCCGCTTCCGTCAGAGGCGTGCAGCCTGAAAGGCGCCCGGGGCGCCTCCACCACGACCTTTTTCCACCCGCCGCTTTGGCCGCCGGGATTAATCGGGATGGCCATCCCTCCGGATGGAAGTATTTCAAGAGAGATGCCGGGGCCGCCACCGGCTACGTCGAAAACGAGCCACCGAAAGCTGCCGGAAATGGGATTACTTAAGTATTCGGACCGGGAAAGTCCCTTATCTGCACTCCAAGAGCCTAGAACGCGCCTGTGGGGCAAGGTTGGCAATCCGGGAGGTATCGCGCCGGGGCTAAAACCCAAGCTTTCGGCAGGCTCGATAGCCAGCGGCGCCCTAATGCCGGCCGGAAGCACTCTACGAAGGACCGGGTCTGTTAAAACACTCATCAAAAAGTCTGCAGAATAAAAAGGAATATGGAACAGAGGCTTACCCACCAGTGAGGAGGGGTCCCCAGTCAGAACGTAACTTGCCGTGTTCACCTCCTGGATACCGCTCAAGCGGGGCTTTTCCAGCATAACGGTGGACTCTTTGAAGTGCAGAGCCGACATTGCGGTGCAAATAACGAGAATGGCTGCTCCCAGCCAGGTTGCCCCGCTGCGCCAAAAAGAGTTATTTGAAAGCGACCGATGCGCCGCGCAAAAATAAAACGTGATGACAAGATTTGCCAGTAGCCCAACAGCGTGAATATCCCTGTATCGACTTGCAGAACTCCCCCGGTACCAGGCAATGGGTACTGCCTGGAGGAGGGCCCAGACCCCCAAAGCCAGCAGCACCTGTGCTAATCGGGAGGTTTCTTTGGCGCGAAATTGGTTCCGGATCAGTATGAAAAAGGGGGACCAGACGATCGCAGCAAGTGCCCAATGGCGGAAAGGCCAGGCCGCTGTGTTGCCAAAAACTCGAGAAGAACCGATAAGATCGAATCTTTCGAATACGAATTTTTGTGAAACCGGCACAAGTTGATATCCCAAAATGGCAACCGCAATAATAACAACTATGGCCCATAAGGATTCTTTGAGGTTTTGGGTCCCTGATATGCAATTCAAGAGCAGCACGCAGGCAACCGCCAACAGGGCGACGAAACCCGTTGACAATGAGAACTGTCCAAATAGTGTCGCCGCCAAGCCCAAAAACCACGAGATGGTAAACGGCCTTGAACAGAGCAGCAGGACAATGGCGAGGACCGAAAAACCCAGCAGAAAATAGAAACAGGAATGCATGCCCCCTAAGGTATTTTCCCAACTAAAATGCAAAACACCGATAATGCCGATCATTATACAAAACACGGGAAGGTTTTTTCTGCCTGCAAGACGCCATAGGACCAGGCAAAAACCGGTGAGGATCAGCGAATATAGCAAGGAATCTACAACCATTACGACGATGGGGTCCCATTGTCCGTCCAGTTTGAGGAGCATTATGCTGAGCAGACGCGTTAAAAGGGGTCGATGCTCATTATAGGGTTGAAACAAGAGGGAGGGGTGCAGTTTGCCTTGCAGGACTGCAGGGTATAGAATGCCTTCGATACCCCATTGGTCCCAGAATGGAACATCGGATCCGAAAGCGTTTATAAGATTGAGCTTGGAGCCCCATATTAATAAGAAGAGCCCTGCAAGACAAAGGACCGGCCCAATGCCTGAAGAAGGCGCTCCAGCCCTTTCCAACGTGACCCTGTTTGCCGCAAAAAGCATGCAGCCTGTCAGGACCAACAGTAAACACGAAAACCAGGCGACTTCCTGCGTTGACCACTTGACCAGATGCAACGAGCAACCAGACATGACAATGCAAGTAATGAGGATAACGATTGTCTTGCTCTTTTGCATTCGCCGGCCCCCGACCTTTTAAAACAAATGCACGCAAATCCTTTGAGTAAGCGGCTTTGCGGAAGACGCCCTCACTTTTCCCCTCACATCAATGTCAATCAGGGTGCACACCTTTATCATCATCTGCGCAGAAATGAAAGGTCAGGAAACTTCTTGGGGACCTTCCGGCAGGAGGGTGTTCGCAAAGACGTGAATAGACTCATCCTCATTTAACAGAGTAATCAATCCGGAAAGTAAGCTGACCATCCCTAGTACAAGGACGAAAAGATTTCCCGATAATATCCGCCTTATGTAATAGCCTCCTCCGGCAAGCTCCCTCGGCAGGGAAAAGGCAAGCCAGCCATGCTCGCTTCTGTCCGTGGCGTGCAGCCTGAAAGGCGCCCGGGGCGCCTCCACAACTACCGTTTTCCACCCGCTGCTTTGGCCGCCGAGACTAATCGGTATTACCGGGCCCTTTGATGGAAGTATTTCAAGTGAAATGCCGGCCCCCCCCCCAGCTATGTCGAAAACGAGCCACTGGAAGCTACTGGAAATGGGACAGCTTAAATATTCGGACCGGGGAAGCGCCTTATCCGCACTCCAGGATCCAAGAACGCTCCTGTGGGGCAAGGTTGGCAATTCAGAAGGCGTAGCGCCGGGGCTAAAACCGAAGCTTTCGGCAGGCTTGATAGCCAGCGGGGCACGAATGCTGACCGGAAGCACTTTGCGAAGGGTCGGGCTTGCTAAAACAGTTATCAAACTGTCTGCGAAAGGGGCAGGAATGTGGAACCGAGGCTGATCCACCAGTGAGGAGGGATCTCCTGTCAGAAGATATCTTGCCGTGTTCACCTCCTGGATGTCCCTGAATCCAGCAGTCCAAATATCGGAGGTATTGAAATGCATCACAGACATTCCGGTACAAGAGATGAGCATAGCTGCTCCCAGCCAGATTGCCCCGCGATACGAAGAAGAACGACTTAAAAGCGGCCAATGTGCGTCGAAAAGATAAAACGTGATAATAAGATTTACCAATACTCCAACGATCATAATATCCTTGTATCGTGGCGAAAGAGCCCCGCGAGACCAGGCAATCGCTGCTGCATGAAGAAGTGCCCAGATTCCCAAAGCCAGCAGGAACTGTGTTAATTGCGAGGTCCCTTTGACGCGAAATTGCTTCCGTATCAGTATGAAAAAGGGGGACCAGACGATCGCAGCAAGAGTCCAACTGGAAAGAGGCCAAGCTGCCATCGTGGCAAATACTCTAAATGAACCAATAGGATCGATTCTCTCGAATACGGCTTTTTGTGAAACCGGCACCAGTTGGTATTCTAGAATGGCAACTACAATAAGGACAACTAAGGCAGCGGAGGATTCTCTGAACTTTTGGGTCCCTGATATGCAATTAAGGAGCAGCATGCTGGCAACCGCAAATAGTGCAAGACAGCCGGTTGCCAATGAGAACTGCCCCAGCAGTGTTGCCGCCAGACCAAGAAACCACGGGATAGAAAACGGCCTCGAACAGAGCAGCAAAACAATCGCGAGGACCGAAAAACCCAACAGAAAATAGAAACAAGATTGAACGCCCCCCAGGGTATTTTCCCAGCCGAAGTGCAAAACACCAATAATGGCGATCATTATGCAAAATATGGGAAGGTTTCTCCTGCCGGCAAGACGCCAGAGAACCAGGCACAGACCAGTGAGGATTAGAGAATAAAACAGGGAATTTACGACCATTTCGACAATGGGGTCCCATTGCCCGTTCAGTTCGAAGAGCACGGTATTGAGCAGTCGCGTAAAAAGGATCCTATGTTCACCGTGGGGAAGAAACAATTTGGAGGGGTCCAGTGTGCCTTCCACGACTCCAGGGAATAGGAGGCCATCGATACCCCATTGGTCCCAGAACGGAATATCAGTTCCGAAAGCGTTGATAAGATCGAGCTTTGATCCCCAGACTAAAAAGAAGAGCCCTGCAAGACAAAGGACCGGCCCAATGCCAGCGGAAGGTGCTCCAGCCCTCTCCAATGTAATCCTGTTTGCCGCAAAAAGCATGCAGCCCATCAGAGCCAACAGTAAACACGAAAACCAGGCGACTTCCCGGGTTGACCACTTGACCAGATGCATTGAGCAACCTGAAGCAACTGTGCACGCAATGAAGAGAACAACTAAGACCTTCCTCTTTTGCATCCGTCGGCCCTCGACCTTTAAAACAAATGCAAGCAGATTCATTGAGTAAGCCGTTTCGGGTTCCGAGACCCGATGCCGCGGTTTTCTCGCTCCGTCCATAAGCAGGCGCTTACATAGCATGTTTGAGGCATTGCAGACAGTGCAAAGTTGGGATGTTCGGTCGAACTTTCTCTTCCGGCAGTGAATCCAAATGGATCGTTCCCTTTATGGCAGGCTCGTCCGGATGACTCAAAGGGTCTGCTCAAACCGGCGACATTGGAACTTGGCCAGGATTTTCGTTTGACAGAAAAGGAAACTCTGTCCTAAACTGCGCATGATTCCGGACGACAAAAGCTCGATCTTTCTCAGATTCGGAGCCGTTAGAACCGCCGGGTTACATGCATGAGTTCGAGCGCCGGGATCGCAGCGGTACCGTTGCATTCAAGGGATAGGCCGATACGGATAGATGGTTGCTGCCTCTGCTTTCATCTCAAGTCAACTTGACGGTCGAAATTCTCCCCCGAGGCAATCGCCGGGTACATCCTGGGCCCATGACGGGCAAGATCAGTCAACGCCTTACGCTCCCTCGGATGTCAGGCAGAGCGGATCGTTCGGTTTGCGTATTTACAAGCCGGGAATCTATGTGTTTAGTTTGTACCGGCCTGATTCTGGAGGAGAATATGCCGCTAATCACCAGCAGATCGGTTGAATTAACGACGCCCTGGTTTGACCTGGTTGCCAAAAGAATTCATGTTGACGAGCCCCCATACTACTCACTGCGTATGTCAGACTACGTCTCTGTCATTGCGTTGACAGCAGAACAACAAGTGGTGCTGGTGCGCCAGTACCGTCCGGCAGTTGAGTGCCACACGCTGGAACTGCCGAGCGGACACGTCGACGCGGACGAAACCCCTGAACAGTCGGCCCGCCGCGAGTTGACCGAGGAAACAGGTTACTACGCAGACAGCATGGAATTGCTCGGCGCTTTGCTGACAGACACAGGACGGCATGAAAACAGGTTGTGGTGCTTTCTTGCGCCGATGGTGATACCTTTGGATTCCGGTTATGATCCTGAGCCGGGGATAGAAACCGTTCTGGTTCATCGGCATGCCTTACTTGATATGATCTGCGCAGGCGAGTACAATCACGCTCTTAATCTGGCTGTCCTCATGATGGCTATTGCCAGGCATGGGCAGGAGCTGCTGCTGGATTTAAAATCAGGCCGGAAGGGTTAAGCTGCATTTATGACCACAGACTACAAGCAGGACAAGCTTGCCGAGTTGGCTTTTTTTTCCGGCCATGCTGAGGTGGATGAATACAATGTGTTTACTGAGTCAAGCACCCGGAAGTTGTTCGAGCGCTGTGTGCAGTTGGCTCGTATTAAACCTGCCACATTTGTAGCCGATATCGGCTGTGGCTCCGGGGTGTTCAGTCAACTTTTGCTCGACAGCAATGTTAACGCCATTGGACTCGACCTAAGCTATCCCCTGCTGGTTTTAGGCCGGCGCAAGTATCCGGGCGCAAGTTTTGTCGTTGGGGATGCAGAGTGCTTACCGCTTCCCACCGGCAAGGCAGACGGAGTATTGTTAAGCGGCATTATCCATCATTTGCCCGAACCATCTCAATGCGCCAGGGAGGTGTTCCGCATTCTCAAGCCGGGAGGGGCCTTCATAGCATTCGACCCCAATCGCCACAACCCTTTCATGTACCTTTACCGTGACCGCTCATCACCATTCTATAGTAGTACAGGAGTAACGCCTAACGAGCGCCCCGTAGTTCCGGAAAGGGTTAGAGCGATTTTCGCCGATGCCGGCTTTCAGGTTGCGCCTTCCGACTACATATCAATGAGCTATAGATATATAGCCGATTCGCGAATGAGATATCTGCTATCAATGTACAACACAATAGAGTCTATACTTTTTAGACTATGGATTTTGAAATACTATCGATCATTTGTACTTACTTATGGATTTAAACCATGACTAAACCAATAGATATATTAAATCGGGATGGATGTTCTTCAACATCGGATATTTGTGTAGTGGGTGGGGCCGGGCATGTTGGTCTGGGATTCTCGATTGTCCTCGCAAGCAAAGGTAAACGCATACTGGTCCTTGATATCAATACAGAGGCAATGGATTCTATTCAGCAGGGGAATATGCCCTTTCTTGAATCTGATGCCGAACCAATGTTGAGGGAAGTCCTGGCATCAAAAAGACTTCTATTCTCATCAAATGTGGCAGACGTTGCCACCGCTCCTATTATTATTATAACTATTGGAACGCCAATCGACGAATTCTTAAACCCTGACATGAAAGGGTTTATCAAATGCTTTGAAGAGATGCTGCCTTATCTCTCGGACGAACATCTTTTAATTTTGCGTTCAACGGTCTATCCTGGTATGACACATTGGCTGGAGGAGTTCTTTCACAGAAAAGGCTTACACCCCAGGATTGCATTCTGTCCGGAACGGATCGTTGAAGGACATGCAATTAAAGAATTGCAGACGCTTCCTCAGATTGTGAGTGGCACAACCCTGGAGGCTGAAAATGATGCTGCAGAACTCTTCTCATGGATTGCTCCAGGTATCGTTCGTCTTAAACCGATGGAAGCAGAGTTCGCCAAGCTATTTGCTAATGCCTATCGATACATTCAATTTGCTATTACTAACCAGTTCTATATGATGGCAAATTCCGCCGGATTGGATTACTGCAGGATTCTGGAAGGTATAAAACAAGACTATCCCAGGCTCAGAGACATTCCAATGGCTGGTTATGCAGCCGGCCCCTGTCTTTTGAAGGACACCATGCAGCTTACAGCCTTTTCCAATAACCTGTTCAACCTGGGGCATTCAGCAATGTTAATCAATGAAGGCCTGCCGCTATACGTTGTGAGTCAAATCGAAAAGAAATATCATTTGCATGAAAAGACTGTAGGGATTCTGGGTATGGCATTCAAAGCCGATTCCGATGATCCGCGCTCCTCACTAAGTTATAAACTGAAAAAGTTGTTGAAGCTGCGAGCTAAATGTGTCCTCACCACTGATCCCCTGGTGAGGGGTGACACTGACCTGGTCAGTTTGGAAGAAGTTATAGAGCAAAGCGACATCCTAATCCTTGCAACACCTCACTCGGCATATCGGCAATTGCATATTCAGAATAAACCGGTATTCGACATCTGGAATTTTTTTGGCGGAGGCAGTCAAACATGAAAACCCAGCTCCGAATTGGAGTGATAGGGATTGGTTTCGGACAGAAGGTACTCGTGCCCGCCTTCGCCGCCGAGCCTCACTGCAAACTTGCAGGGATCTGCGCCAGCGATTTTCAACGGGCGCGGCGTGTGGCTGACATGCTTGCTCTGCCAAAGGCTTATTGTAACTGGGAAGAACTCATCGCGGATCAGGATATCGATGTGGTTGGCATTGCCACGCCACCGTTGATTCAACCGGCTATTGCGGCGGCAGCATTCGCCAATGGCAAACACGTTTTCTGTGAAAAACCCATAGCGGGCAATCTCGAAAGCGCCAGTCAAATGCTGGCCGCTGCGCGCACTTCCGGAAAGGCCCACATGGTGGACTTCGAGTTTCCGGAGATCCCGGTATGGAAGCATGCAAAGGCTATTTTGGATTCGGGAACATTGGGCCAATTGACGCATGTTACTGTTTCCTGGCAAGTTGAAACATATGCCAGCCGGATGGGAATCCGTTCATGGAAAACTGACGCCAAGATGGGTGGTGGCGCCCTTAATTCTTTTGTATCCCACAGCTTTCATTATCTGGAATGGCTTTGCGGCCCAATTCGGAGGTTAAGCGCTCATCTGTTCTCGCCAGGCGGGACATCGGCAACCGGACTTGGAGACACACTGGCTGCGCTTTGGTTGGAACATCAAAATGGCGTGCCTTCTTCCCTGTGCGTCAGCAGCAGTGCTTTTCTCGGATCAGGACATCGGGTGGAGATTTATGGACAACAGGGAACCATCATTCTTGATAACCCCTCACGGGACTATGTCAGCGGCTTTAGCCTGTGGCATGGAACCAGGGAAACTAATAGACTCGAGTGCGTCTATCGGGGACAAATGGAAGATACTGAAACAGATGGCCGAATTGCTCCAGTAAATAGCCTGGTAAAGCGTCTGGTGAGGTGGGTGCGAGAGGGAATCCGAAGCGAACCTAATATTGAGGACGGATATCGCGTTCAACTACTCTTGGATGCAGCCTGTCGATCACATGTTAGCGGTCAAAAGATAGAAGTCGAATGAAGTCAAACTGTCACCTGAAAAGCGCTCAACATGAACTGGATATTCTTATTCCGGTTTACAATGAAGGCGATAACATTATAGCTGTCTTGCAATCGCTTGAACTCTATGTCAGGACACCTTTCCGTGTACTGATTTGTTATGATTTAGATGAGGATAATACGCTTGTTGAGTTAAAAAAGTTTTCATCATCTCGATTTGAAATTATCCCTGTAAAGAATACGGGACGTGGCGCACATGGTGCGGTATTGACTGGATTTGCATTTAGTAGAGCCAAGGCAGTCATAGTGTTTCCGGCTGACGACACTTTCAATGCACCGATATTGGACAAGATGTTTGATAAATTTCAAGAAGGAAATGATATAGTTGCAGCAAGCAGATTTGTGGATGGAGGTTCTATGGAAGGGTGTCCTTTCATGAAATCCATGTTGGTCCGCACTGCATCTTTAACGCTAAATAGGCTTGCAAAGATTCCAATCAAAGATTCAAGTAACGGTTTCCGGTTATTTTCAAGGCGACTGCTTGATAACATAATCATAGAGTCTAGCGTCGGTTTTAGTTATTCGATTGAACTTCTGGTAAAGTGTCATCGTCTTGGCTGGAATATTGGCGAGGTACCGGCATTATGGTTTGAACGTAAGCATGGAAAGAGCCGTTTTAGTCTTTTGAAGTGGATTCCATACTACCTTCGATGGTACTTCTATGCCTTTGAAACTACCTATCTTGAGCGAGGGAAAGAAACCGTAGCTCTAAAGAAATAGTTTTGACGATATTGCAATTCATTTTTTATTTAAGACAATCGTGGTTGTACTGCATGGTCGCCAAATGTGAAAGCGGGAAAATTTATGAGTAAGTCCTATTTAATAACTGGCGGTACCGGATTTTTAGGGAGTACTCTGGTTCGTCGTCTTGTCAATACAGGTCATCGAGTACGGGTACTTGACAGCAATTTGAGAGGAAACCCGAAACGGCTTCAGGATGTTTTGGCCGATATTGATTTAGTAGAGGCTGATATACGTGATCCGGCGCCTATCCAGCGTGCCTGCCGGGGAATGGATAGCGTTATTCACCTCGCTTACATCAACGGCACCGAGTTCTTCTATACCAAGCCGGAACTGGTGCTTGACGTTGCGGTCAACGGCATCATGAACGTATTGAACGCGTGCCGTAAGGCCGATTTGCCGGAACTCATCCTGGCTTCGAGCTCGGAAGTTTATCAGACACCTCCGACCATTCCGACCGATGAGTCCGTACCGCTGTCAATTCCTGACCCGCTCAACCCGCGATATTCGTACGGTGGCGGCAAAATTATCAGCGAACTGCTGGCGATCAATTATGGGCGCACCAACTTTGAACGTGTGACCATTTTCCGACCTCATAACGTCTATGGCCCTGATATGGGCCGGGAACACGTGATCCCGCAATTCCTGATGCGAATGAAGGAACTCTGCAAAAAGCCCGATGACCCGATTCGCTTTCCTATTCAAGGTACTGGCGAGGAGAGCCGTTCCTTCGTATTCATCGATGATTTCACTGATGGACTAATGACTGTACTGGAACGAGGCGAGCATCTTGGCATTTACAACATCGGGACCATGGAGGAAATTCCAATTGAACGACTCGCTCACCTCGCAGCAGATTATTATGGACGGCGGATTGAAGTTGTCCCGGGTGAACTGGCCAGAGGCAGCACAGCCCGGCGCTGCCCTGATATAACCAAATTGAGGATGCTGGGTTACCAACCCCGCTATTCTCTCCGGGATGGTCTTGCGATAACAGCGCAGTGGTACTATGAGAACACATAAAAAATCCATAAGATACATTCGAAAAATTTGACCAGCTATCAGGGAGCCGCCGGAATGAACACTCTAATAAAGTCTGTTGCCGGAACCAACTCAAGTGTTGTTGTCGAGTATTGCCAGGTCTGCAGTAATGACAGTCTGGAACCGATTCTTTTTTTGGGCTATTTGCCGCCCGTCAACAGGATGAATCCGATTGGGGAAAAACCTCGTGAGCAACCCAGCTATCCGGCTCAGTTGCTTTACTGCCCACAGTGTCACCTGGTGCAGCTCGGGTTGATTGTGGACCCACAGGTGCTCTTCCCTGCCGAATATCCTTATACCAGCAGCACTACAAAAATCCTGCGGGACAATTTCGCCGACTTGTACCGCGAATGCAAAAATGTCATCGAGTTGGGAACAGACGATCTTGTGGTGGACATCGGCTCAAATGACGGCAATCTGCTCGGGAATTTCAAAGATCATCACCGTGTCCTTGGGATCACACCGGAAAGAATTGGCGAAATTGCCATTGCGCGCGGCGTCCCTACTATTATCGACTATTTCACTCCGAAAGTAGTCGAAACTGTCCTGGCCCGGCACGGTCACGCAAAAATCGTCACCGCCACCAATGTATTTGCCCACATCGAAAATGTTAATACGGTGGTGGAGTGGATTATCAAATTAATGGCTCAGAAGGGTTTGTTCATCTCTGAATCACACTATTTGCTATCGCTTATACAGACCTTGCAGTACGACACCATCTACCACGAACACTTACGCTATTATTCTCTCCATAGTCTCAAATTCCTGCTGGAATCGCATGGGTTAGAAATCGTGCATGCGAAGCCAATCCCGACACACGGAGGATCTATTCGCGTTTATTCGGCACGCAGGGGAGATTTTCCGGTCCGTGATACCGTGAATCAGATGCTGGAGGCAGAGAAGTCAACCGTATTGGGGAAGGAGGCTCTGATGGAATTCAGGGACAGGGTGGTTCTTTCCAAACTTGAGTTGCAGGCTTTACTGCTGGGCATCAAGCAAAAAGGGCAGCGCATCTACGGTATCAGCGCCCCCTCTCGCGGCAGCACTTTGGTTAATTACGCCGGCCTGGATGATGGGATACTGGACTGCGTCCTGGAGATCAAAGGTTCCCACAAGATCGGCAAGTATCTTCCCGGCACATTGATCCCTGTCCTGGACGAGACAAGGCTTTATGAAGACCAACCCGAATATGCCCTGCTACTGTCGTGGCATATAGCGGACGAACTTATCCCAAAACTTAAGCAACAAGGTTTCCAGGGCAGTTTTATCGTGCCGCTGCCAAAGCCCGGTGTGGTTAAATGATTGATCGGTTGCTGAATGTTCCCAGTGGCAGAATCCCGGGCAGTGGTCCCCGTAAGGCGAAGGGGCCTCCGACTGGGGAAGCTGCCGGCCGGGACGGATCGCCAGAGGATTCCACGCTGTTCGGAACCTATTTCAGTGACATGGATAAACGCAAAAGCGGCCAGGCTCTCAGATTTTTCCTGCTTGTTTATATCATCGTCCTTGCCTATCCTTTTTATATTTCCCCTCTGGGCACCGGGCTCGACCCTTCCTGGATATTTGCGCTTAACCACCTGGTAAACTCGGACCTGTTATTCGGCAAAGACATAATCTTTACTTGCGGTCCCCTCGGTTTTCTCAATTGGCCACAGCCAATCGGCAGCAATCTATCGATCTCATTGATTTGCCACCTGAGTGTATGGCTCCTTTTTGCCTCCCTGCTCTTTTTGGGCGTCATTAAGCGGTTATTTTCCCTGGATCAGTTGTTCATATTCGCAATTGCTATGATACCTTTTGGGAGAATCACTTTTGACTATTTTATCGGCTTCCTGATTTTATTGCTTCTCTGTTTTTCATTATACCTGAGGAATTGGCTTCCCTGCTTTTTATTGGCCGTTTTGCTCACCCCCGCCCTGTTTTTCATGAAATTCACTTCAGGCTTATTTGCTCTTCCGGCAATTCTGGCGCTTTCTACTTTCGAGGTTTTCACGCACAGAAACAGGGGCCTTCTGCAACTCGGGTTGTCTTTAATCCTCATTCCATTGCTTTTTACCGGCGCTTACTTACTCTACAATCCTTCCTTCACTGATATGCTCGCCTACCTGAGAGGGTCTTTCGAACTATCATCGGGATATAGCGTAGGCATGAGCACGAGCGTTCCAGGAAGATGGTACGAAATATATTTCGCATTCGTTTTTGTCACTGCATATCTCTTTGTTTCTATTAAGCTTTATCGATCCGGACAACCATCTTTTTGGCTCTCCCTCGCTTTTCTTCCTTCGCTTTTCCTAGCTTTCAAGCATGGATTTGTCAGGCAGGACGGGCATGTTACCATTTTTTTCATCGCTGCTCTTTTCATCACTGCCCTGCTCCTGTTGTTCTCCGACTTGAGAAAAGCCAAAATGAAAGAAATGAAATATATTTTTCCAGTTTTAGTCATCCTTTGTTTTTTCGTTTATCAGCAGCGCTATCATTCCTTTCTTCTCGACCGGATATTTCCGGTTGCAAGCATAAAAAGAATCATCCAAACTTTTGACCTGAGAACTCAGGGTAAGGCTTTCCACCTCGAGAAAGATAAATTGCCGGAAGATATCCTTACCGAAATAGGCCGCGATAAGGTAGGGATTTTCCCTTGGGAGATTTCCTATGTGGCCGCAAACAATCTTGACTACTCTCCTTTACCGGTCATTCAATCCTACTGCGCGTTTACTTCATGTCTCGATAATCTCAACGCAGGTTTTCTAAGCGGCAGCAAAGGCCCTCCTTATCTCTTGATGGGTTTTGAAGATATTGACGGGCGGCATTGCCTGATAGATGTACCATCCACCTGGCTCTCTATCTACAAGTGGTATGAGCCTTGCCTGACTTCAGAATCCGTGCTCCTCCTCAAGAAAAGGGAGGTCCCACTGTTCGAAAGGCTTGAACCGGCCGGAGCGGTTGAGTATCGGAAGACCGAAAGTGTCCGCTTCCCTGAAAGCGAAGGGCCTTTATTGGTAAAGATATCGGTGGACCTTACCCTGACTGGCAAGTTGGTGAAGACGCTCTATAAAATTTTGCCAGTGGAAATGGCGCTAACAGATGATGCGGGGCGAGTGAGTATATTCAGGGTTATGCCCGACACACTGAGAAACGGCATATTTCTGAATTATCTCCCCCTGGATCTGCATGAAACCGGTCTGTTGCTGAACGGTACGGCAGCCAGAAAGTTTTGCTGCTTTGAGCTTCTGGGGGAAGGTCTTAAGATGTACCGGGACAAAATATCCGTTCAGTTCGTTAAGGTCCCGGGAATAATAATCAATCATCCCTTCGAGGAGTTGTCCTTCCCCGAAAGTATTCAAAGGTCCCCGAGAAAGTCCCAATTCGGTATTGATTCAATCAACCAAAGACATGCAAAGAAAAATGTGACGAAACTAGTCATAACAAGTGAGCGTCTTATCAGGATACGAGGGTGGGCTGTTGATGATGAGGAAGAAGACGCCGGGGAAAGCGTCTGGGTAGACATTGACGGAAAGTCCTATCCGGCTGAGCGATGTCCGAGCCCCGTTGTGGCAACCCGATTCAACAAACCGGCTTATGAAAATGCCGGTTTCACCTTTAACATGTTCGTTTCCTCACTGTCGCCGGGGTCTCATCACCTTTCCTTTAAGTTGCTCGCAAAAAACAGGACATACTATTATCAGACCGAGCCTCTGGCGCTCGAAATACCAAACAAATAATTCGACCCGGGTCCATGGTTCGGCGAAGCGGCGCGGTTCAACCGCAAAATACCCTTTTACTGGCTCTGAATCACGAAAAGAACCCCCGAACAAATGAGCACCACTCCGACCACCCTGCAAAAGTTAACCGGCTCGTTAAACAGAAAACGGCCGATGAACAGTGTCCCGATGTAGGTAACGCTTACCATTGGGAATGCTACGCTGATGTCAAGTTTCGAAAGGACCTGCAGCCAAAGAATTGCGCTTACAGCGTATAGCCCAAATCCCAGAAAGATATAGGGGGCGGCCATGAACTTGCGGACCAACTCTCCCATGCCGATCTCCAGGACCGGCATCCCCCCTGACCGTACGATTGCCAATTTCATAATTGTCTGGCCGGCTACTACCAGCAGTATGCAAATTACGGCCAGCATGAGAGCGTGCAGATTCAACCTGAACATAAGATAAAAGACTCCTCGATTCCCTGATCCAAGTTCGGCAGGCCGTAGCCGGCAGGCTGCCCCTTCCAGTCCATGGTCCATTTACCACTCCCAGCAGCCGTTGGCAAGGAATGAGTCCGCAAGGTTCCGGAGTGCGCTTCGGCCTTCACGTGGCGTCAGATAAATGAATTTATTAACATTTTTGTATAGTTCCCCAAAAGTGCCGTCAGTGAATGCTCGGATGGAGCGAATAGGGTTGCCTTAGGTCGGGTCATGCGCGACGTCCTGCTGCTCAGCCCCGCCCGCGATTGAGGAAAACGGTGCAGGTCGTCAATCAGGTGCTTGAGTCCCTGCGGCTGGACAAACCCCGGAGAAGACCTTCATCGGCAGGTCGAGCGGGGCTTCGACTTCCTTTACTGTCACTTAAGCCCCAAGGGCCTGACTGCGGCCGGGGAAACCCTGAAGCGTTGCGTTTCACGTACAACCCTGCTGCTTTATGAGCAAGAGCCGGGAGTGCCATGGGGCTACTCCCGGCTTGTGTTGTACGTTGAACGTTGGCTTTGGCGGCTATTGACGGGTCCGGAAGATCTGACAATCTTCCTACTCCGAGACACAGCACGCGACATTGCGAACATTAGCACACGATTCAGAATCTAAGACGCTATAGCCGAGACCCGCAATGTTGCTAACGACTGTGCCAGAACCAGAGGTGGATTGCCACTCATTACAATCGGAGCTTATATCCGAGGGGGAAGCCCACCCGAGTCCTTTCTCATAACAAGTAGCCGCGCTAGCGCCCGGATCGTAGTAACAGTTGCTAAAACTCGGTTGGGCCCACATCACAAGCCTATTTGAAGCCGGCAACCACGCCGTTTCGACAAATTCTTCCACAGTGCACATATGCGAGCCGGCATACACGGTAATACACTTCGTGTTCATGGCGATCTTTCCGCCTGCGGCCCCATCTGTTTTACCCCCCGGCCCTACGAAGCGGGAGGTCTGGCCAAAAGCGTTCATACCGTAACAAGAAATCAAACAAACAAATGTTGCAAACAACGCCAGCTTTCTCATGATCGATCCCTCTGTGTTAACGTTTAATGTGATAATGCGGGAAATTTCGGTTGGCACCCAACTCTCACTACATCACAGGCAGGCGCCGGCGCGAAAAAGTTTGATGCCCGCATCGCGCCACGGTTAACCGAATCCCCGCTTACAGTGCGGCGGGCTGCCCTTTTTCCAGTTCGTGGTTCATTTACCACTTTCAGCAGCAGTTGGCAAGAAATGGTTCCAAGTTTTGCGGGGCGGCTGGAAAGGGGGTCCCCACATCTGGTGCAGTTTGTTCTTAAGTCAACCGGTCAAGACCGATCAAAAAAATTCCCCATTGTTTTGCCAGCCACCGGAACGTCGTGCAAGACCGCGATGACTGACTGGATCATCGTTTGAATACCGAATCGGAATATCTGCTTTCCCATAGAAATACCGCTACAGGCCTTCTTTCATGGGCTTAGCGTGTCGTCTCGAAAATAACGGTACTCCCGCACAGAATCGATCCCGTCGCTCACCAATCACTTACAAGTTGCCTCAGCCCGCTCAGTTGTCTATTTCGCCAGGGCCCACTTGCCGTCCTTCACAACGATCATTTCCAGGTCTTCCTTGCTGAGGCCGTTATGGTCCCGGGCAGACATATTGAAGATGCCGTGCATTCCAACGAAACCCTTTGTATTCTCGATGTGGTCCCGGATCTTCGCGGGATCCGGCCCAACCGCTCTAAGCGCTGCGATGGCCAGGTTCATCGCATCCCAGGCATGACCGCCAAACGAGGAGACAGGCTCCTTGAAGCGCGCCTCATAATCCTTTTTGTACTCCAATATGACTTTCTTCTGCGGCTGATTATCGGGCAGCAGATCGCCCACATTGACCCGGGCCAGAGGAAGGAGGACCCCTTCTGCGGCCTTGCCGGCCAGTTCCAGGTTTTTCAAGTTCCCGAAACCATGGCTCTGGAAAAGTGGGATCGAATCCATGGCAAGGTCGCGCCAACTCTTGATCGCCAGAATCTGTGTCGGCCCTATGGACCAGTTTACGATCGCCTGGGGCTGCATGGATCGGATTTTGGTCATCTGCGCAGAAAGGTCCGTATCCTGTGGACCATAACGCTCGTCGGCAACGATTGTAATTCCATTTTCACCCGCGAGCCTCAACAATTCCTCTCGTCCACTGGCGCCAAATCCGTCAGAAACGGTCATAATGGCAACCTTTTTGATTCCTTTAGCCTTCATGTAATCATACATTTTTTCCACAACGTGACTATCCGAACCCGCGACTTTGAATATCCATTTATGACTCTCGACAGGGGTTACAATTTTATAGCTGGCCGCACAAGAAATCAGAGGGATTTGAGCTTCCTCCGCCACGCCCACCACCGCGAGGCTCGTTCCGCTGGTTGTCGGACCAATGATTACAGGCACCTCATCTTTCTTTATCAGTTTCTTTACCGACAGATTGCACTTGGTGGCATCGGTCTCATCGTCGTAGACGAGCAGTTCAATGGGATGGCCATTGATACCACCCTGCTTGTTTATCTCCTCGGCGATCATCTCCGCCGTCTTCTTTTCGGGATCACCGAGAAAAGAACCGCCGCCGGTGACCGAAAAAACCGCTCCGATCTTGTAAGGCTCCTTTTGCGAATGTGCCTTGGTCACGGCAAGCAACGCCGAAACTACGAGCGCAATTATCCCCAGGCCCACTAAAACTCTTGCTTTCATTCCACCGCTCCTTTGCCCTCGATGACATTTGAAAGATAAAAAGACCCTGGTTGACTGAAGCCACGGTCAGCAAATAAAAAAGCCCCGGGCAACCCGGGATCGCGATTCCGCCCGCGGACTCATGACAGTGCTTATTTTTCTGCGGGTACAGACCGCCGGAAGCAGGTGCAGCAGCTATAGAGCTTTAGGAATTTGGAATTGTCCATATTCATTTTGGGAAATGAGTTTAACGAATTTATAGAAAACGATGCCGCCGGGTGTCAATAGAAATATGCAAAACCCTGCGCAACCTGCAGGGAAAAATTATTGAACTCACCGAAACAAAACGGGTGTAGAATTTTATCCAATCTTTTCAGAATCTCATTTATAATCAAGCATATCCTCGTATTGTGCAGATTCCGCTCTCGGAGAGCATATCATGGGCGAAAAAAACAAGATTCTGATTGTTGACGACGAGGCGCCCTTCCGCTCCGCATTGCGCCGGCTCCTGGGAAAAACTCATATCATTTTGGAAGCCGATACCGGAGCAGCCGGGCTAATGCTTGCCGAGCGCGAAGATCCCGACCTGGTTTTGCTCGATATCGGACTCCCCGACGGAAGCGGCCTCGAGTTGCTGCCCCGTTTCAAGGAAATGAGTACTTCCCCGACCGTTGTCATGATAACAGCATACGAGCGGATAAAAGACGTAGTTATGGCGATAAAGCACGGCGCTTTCGACTACCTGGTCAAACCCGTCGACCTCGATGAATTTGAATTGACCATCCAGAACGCTCTCGAACACGCAGGTCTGAAAAATGAAGTCACCCGCCTGCGGCAGCAAGTCCAGAGGCTCCAGGGAGTAGATCAACTGATCGGCAAAGATCATATATTTCTCGAAGCCCAGATACTCGCAATAAAGAGCGCACAGAGCCGTGACGCGGGTGTTTTGATACAGGGCGAGAGCGGGGCCGGCAAAGAGCTTTTTGCCCGGCTCATTCATACAAAGAGCCCTCGGGCTCCATATCCATTCGTGGCGCTCAACTGTGCTGCTTTTTCAACTGAAATCATAGAAAGCGAGCTTTTCGGTTATGAAAGGGGAGCTTTTACGGGCGCGAAATCCGAAGGCAAAGAAGGATTGCTCCAGGTTGCCGATGGTGGGACCCTCTTTCTGGACGAAATAGTGGATCTCCACCCTGAAATCCAGGCTAAGTTGCTGCGGGTAATGGAAGAAAAAGAATTTTTTGCCGTGGGGGGAACCCGGCAAAAGAAGGTGGACATCCGGATCGTCTCAGCTTGCAACCAGGACCTCTGGCATGTGACCGAGCAGGGCGGCTTCCGCAAAGATCTCTACTTCAGGCTCGCAACGATAAAGATCAACCTGCCCCCTTTACGCGAGCGGCGCGATGATATCCTTCTGCTTGCACGTATATTTATGGAGGAGTTCAACGACAAATACGGAAAGAAATTCCGAGACTTCAATCCCAAGGCCGAACACCTTCTGCTGAATCATTCGTGGCCCGGCAACATACGCGAACTGCGTAACACAATCGAACGGGTCGTCCTACTTGAAAATGACGACATGATCGTGGGACGCCATCTTCACTTTCTCGACCCGGACCGGATCGATAAGGACGCCATCCAATCGGAAAAATTCAGCGTGGTCTTGCCCGATGGAGGCGTTGGTCTCGAGGACATAGAAAAGGAAGTCATCCTCCAGGCGTTCGAAAAATGCGGCGCCAATAAATCCAAAACGGCGCGATTCCTCCAACTCCCTCGCCACGTGCTTCTCTATCGCCTCAAGAAGTATGGAATAGAAGTTTGAAGCAAAATGAGGAGCGGACTCTTGCTCTCTTGCCACCGATCGGCTTGAACAAAATGCTCCAATACCTTCCCGTTGTGGACAATATCCTACACATTAGAAGCAAGATCTTGAATTAATTTGTTTTTTTACAGCAGCCTCCGTATCTCCGGCAACCAATAACCTGGAAAGGTGTAGAATATTCTCCAATTAAGGTCTCTCCCAGATCAAAGAGGCACTCCTCTAAGTGCCCGCTGCAGGCCGTTATCACGATAATTTCGCCATCCTGGCACGTTGCTTGCTCTCAGGAAGATATCGGAGGCGAAAGTGCGTGTTGAGAATTTTGTGCTCATTGTCGAAGACGACGCTTCATTGAGACGCTCTTTGGAAAAATTCTTGGATCGGGCCGGATATCCCTTTCATAGCTGTTCAACAGCCTCTCAAGCGCTGGCTCTTGCTCAGGAAGCTCCTCCTCATGTGGTGATTCTTGAATATCATCTTCCCGATGCGAATGGCCGCTCTCTTATCGAAAAGCTCAATCTCGTTGCTCCCGAGGCCGTTGCAATTGTTCTGTCTGAATACGATTTTCAAGCTGTAGCTGATGATCTGGATCGAGTGAAAATCCAAACGTTCCTGAAGAAGCCCTTTGATGTCGTTGATTTTGAAGCTGCTGTGTGCTCTGCCTGCGCTAAAGCAAGCAGGAATCCCGGGAAGGGTGAATGGCTGCCGGAAGTAAAACTCGAAGGCGTGCCTGCCTCCAAATTTGTACTGGGAACTCTCAGAAACCGAACTGGACAGTAACACCAAATCGCGCCGAAGCTCAAATTTTCACGTGGGGGAGGATACTGAAAAAAGAAAACTCAAGTTAATTTTGCCAGGCTCGAGTTCATCGCTCTGAAATTATCTCCACGCTCTACTCGAACGGATGCTCAAGCTCCTGTGACCAAGTTGATTCAAATGCTCGAACAGTAGTCCCGTTAGTGGTGAAAGGTCTTTCCCTGTTTGGTCGGTTCTGCGAGTCTCCTGTGTTTCGAAAGGCCATAAGGAAACCCCTTATGGCCTTTCACTTTTTGCGCGCGTTGAGAAACAATCCCCGGTTTGAGTCCCAAACCCGAGTTCCATATCTTATCCTGACTGAGTCTCTTTACACAGGACTTGCTTTTTTGAAGAGATGTATGCGATATTACGCGAGTCTTTGATTTATTCCAACGCAGGAGTCTGAAATGGAAGAACGCAAGCTGAAAATTATTGAAAAAATGGAAGAAAAAGGGATGAGCGTTGCAACTGCTGCTGACGCCATTTCCTTCAATCCCATGATACTGGGACTCTATCTTATAAAGGATATCTATCCTGTGCCAAACAGGATCCTCGACAAGCTGGAAGGCGCGCTGGCAAACTGATTTTCCGCTCATGGTTTTATCTCCAATCTGCAGAATGTCCGGTTTGTGATCCCCTCAGAATCCGCGGACAATGTCCGCAACAATGTTTTATCAGTGCTGGAGGAACCAAAGTTCGCCGGCTTGCTGAACCAGTGCTCACGCAACTGCAGAAATTGACTTGAGCCGTACCGAAGTGGTGCAAATCGCCTCGCAGTGGCGCAATACGCCTCAGTTCTCTAAAGTATTGATATTTATGTATATTTTTTGAAAACAAGGAATCAGGGCTAGCTACTGGCGCAATGTGCGCCTTTTTTATTCTGCCCCACCCATGGAGTTAATCGCGGCACGTCGGCGGCATCTCTTAAAAAACTCTATCATTCTAATCAGTTGCACAATTCCGTCCAACAAAAAGACCATTTGGCTTGAATCCTGCTCTATCGGAATGCAAACGGAACAAACGGAAACGCATGAGTTCGGTGAGGAAAGCTTTTTCAAGACCGTTTACCTGATAACTGGAGCAGAAGGAGAGTCATTATGGACACAAAAGACCGTAAGAAACCAATGCAACCCGTGATCTTTTCGATGGAAAACGACCAGTGCGTCTGGGGTCGGGCGGGGGTGATAAAACCGACCAAGTGCGTAAATGCATTCGACTGTCTGGGCTGCAGCCTTGATCAGCGTGTTCTGAGCAATTTTGAAGAGCAGCGAAAAGCCAGCGGCCAATCTGACCGCCGGCCACCCAGAATGCTCCTGATGATGCGCAAGGGCAAGTGCCGCCACATGCTGAGCGGCCGTATTTCTTACGGCTCCTGCTCGTATGCCTATGATTGCGTGAGATGTCCATTTGACCAGATGATCGAGGACACGAGCTACCTGCCCAATCTAAGGCGCCCGGAAGTGGAAAGAGCATCCGGCTTCGACGTTGCGCGAAATTACTACTATCATCACGGCCATAGCTGGGCTCGGGTAGAATACGGCGGGCGGGTGCGTGTGGGCCTCGATGATTTCGCTCTCAGGCTTCTGGGACCTCAGGACGAGATACAGATACCCGGTCTCGGGTCGACCGTGGGCCAAAGCCGTCCAGCCGCTGTGTTGAAGCGTTCAGGCAAGGAAGCCGCGAGCCTGTGCCCGATGGATGGCCAGGTAGTGGCAACCAATCATAACATTCTAGATAGAGCGACCACGGCAAATGATGCGCCATACGCAGAAGGCTGGCTTATGGTAATCCAGCCCAAGTCCTTGCGCAATAATCTTAAGAATCTGTTTTTCGACACGGAGGGTATGGCCTGGATAGACGATGAGGCCTCGCGTCTGGGCGGCCTGTTGTCGGGCACTACCGGTTATCCAACGATGCCAACAGGTGGTGAGGCGCTCAAGGATATTTACGGAACGGTTCCTGATATCGGATGGGATCAGCTGGTGCGTGAATTCATGCAGTAATCCTGGCGCCGGATACACGGCAAAAAAACCCTTTCAGGACAGGAAATCCTGACAAAACTACATCAAGGGGCTTATCCCGTGAAGGGATGAGCCCATCTTTTTTTCGCCGGAGTACTTGCAGGCATCTGCACCCATCCGTGGTTCACTCGTCCGAGGATCACCCGTTTCAAGTCCGGCCGAAGATATGCTTGAGGCTTCGGGAGATTTCATACTTGCACGCAGAGCAGAATCGCGAAGGCAGACTATCCAGTTTGTCGATGCTGCTCACAAAAGCCATAAGGCAATCGGGGGTCCGGCAATGCCCGATTCCCAGCAGATGCCCTGTTTCATGAAGGCCGATCTTGGCGGCTCGCAGATACGTTAGCGCCGAATCTTTATCCCGCAGCCGATGAAGAGAGATTACGGCAGCCTTGCCGCCAAGCTGGGATTCGCCGAATACGAATTTAAGAATCGGTGTGCAGAGGTCGCACTGAACGACTCCCAGCTTGAATCGTGCTCCCTCATGGATCGACTCGAGCGCTTTGATTATTTCTCCTGCCGCATATTGGCTGCGGAGCGGCAGGTAGGCATACTCAGGATCCGGGTGCGGCGGCAAGGCAGCGGCGTTGAGGCCAATCAAGGTCTGCAGGTTTGCCGCCACGACCGAAACGGCAAGTACATCCACCCGTCCGATGGGAACAACATCTACGTGACTTTCCTCGGACGTTCCGTGGCGATGGCGCGTCAATTGCCGTTACCTCAATTGGGGATAAACGACCCCTGGTGATTCAGTTGTGCCTTGGGCAGCGGGGCCCCGGAGTTTCTTGTCAGCAGCGGCCAAGTTCATACCGCTTCATTTTCCGCATCAGTGTGCTCCGGTCGATTCCCAGCAGCTTGGACGCCCGGACGATATTCCCGTTGCAAGATTCCAGGGTGGCTTTTATTTGGTTGATTTCATGTTCCCGCAGCGTCATCGAACCCATTGAACCTGCATCGGCGCGTGGATTCACGAAGGTCAGTTCTTCGGCCCCGATCATCCTGCCCCTTGCGATGACCACGGCCCGTTCGACCACGTTTCGAAGCTCACGGATATTGCCCGGCCAATGGTACGAAATCAAAAGGTCCAGCGCCTTCTGTGTAAAACCACCGAGGGATTTTCCCGTTTCTTCGTTGTAGCGCTTGAGAAAGTGATCGGCCAGTACGGGGATGTCATCCAATCGCTCGCGCAAGGGCGGGACGTCAATGGTGATCACGTTGATCCGATAGTAAAAGTCGTCCCTGAATTGATTCTCTTTAATCAGAGACAGCAAGTCCCGGTGGGTGGCGCTGATAAGCCGAAAATCCGACTCAACGGGCTGGCTGCCCCCTAACCTGAGGAAACTTTTCTCTTCCAGCGCCCGAAGAAGGCTTACCTGCATTTTGGAGGAAATCTCCCCGACTTCATCAAGGAGAAGCGTGCCGTTGTGAGCCATCTCCAGGCGTCCACGCCTGGCTTTGACAGCACCTGTAAAAGCCCCTCTCTCGTGGCCGAACAATTCGCTTTCCAGGAGAGACTCGGATAGAGAGCCGCAATTAACGGCCAGGAAAGGACCACAGGACCGATCGCTTCTATAATGAATCGCCTTGGCGACCATGTCCTTACCAACCCCTGTTTCTCCGGTAATCAAAATAGGTGCAGACGAAGGGGCAACTTCCTCGATCTTGGCTAAAATGACCCTCATAGAGTCGGAGTGGGCTATAAAGACATCGAAAAAGCCCTCATCGCGTTCGCTCAACAGTTCCTTGAGGGCGATGTTCTCTTCGCGGAGTGCCTTATTGGCAAGAAGGCGCTCCATAAACAGCGACAGCTCAACAGGATCAAAAGGCTTACAAAAATAGTCCGTGGCGCCCCGCTTCATGGCATCGACGGCTGTTTGCACGGTGCCGTGAGCAGTCATCATGACCGCTACGGCATTCGGCTGCTTTTCCTTCAATCGAGAAAGAAACTCGATTCCATCCATGCCCGGCATTTTGATATCCACCAGGTAGATGTCGGCAGGGGAATCCCCGACAAGTTTCAGGGCTGCCTCGCCTGACAATGCCGTTTCCACCTGATAGCCGTCCCTGACAAACCAGGCCTGGAGCGACTTGCAGATCATCTCTTCGTCGTCTACAATCATGATGCGTGTCGAAAATTTCATACGGAGGCTTCTCCTCCCTCGCTCAATGGACCCAAATCTTTCGCCCGGGACTGATCCTGCTGCAACGAAGTGGAAACCTTGCCAGGAACATGCAGGCCGTCCCTACCGTTCACCAGGTTGCGAGGCAGCTTAATTCTGAACGTGGATCCTTTGCCAAGCTCACTTTCGACCTCCACGTCTCCATGATGTTCGTGTATGATGCCGTAGACCATTGGCAACCCGAGGCCGCTGCCTTTCCCATCGATTTTGGTGGAGTAAAAGGGTTCGAAAATCCGCGGCATGTCTTCAGGATCAATTCCACACCCTGTGTCGGCGACCGCAAGGCAGATGAGATCGGCACTCTCGTCGATTTCGCCGGAGATGGTTAAGGTCCCTCCGTTCGGCATTGCGTCAATAGCGTTGAATACCAGGTTCAAGAGGCACTGTTGAATCTGGGCGTAATCACCCGATGCGGTGAACGGATCGGACGGGAAACGGACCTCGAAACGGATATTGGCAAGTTCGAGCTGGTGCTTGGTCAGGAGCATGATTGTATCAACCAGCTCGCGAATCGCTATAACCTTTGCTTCCACGCTTTTTGGCCGGGCGAAGGTAAGGAGGTTCTTGACAATAGCGCCGCAGCGCATCGCTTCCCGAAAAGAAAGGTCAAGATATCGCTCCGCATTCGACATCTCAACATCAGACGGCCCACTCTGCCCGGTATTGGACTGCAGAATACTATGTATAAGCCTGTTGAAGGTCACAATGCTGGTGATCGGGTTATTGATCTCGTGGCAAACCGAAGCAACGAGCCGCCCCAGGGAGCTGAGCCGATCTTCCTGGGCCAAACGGGCGAAATCCTTTTTGAGCGCTGTGGTGCGCTCTTCGATCTTTTTGCCCAAATCCTGAGTAATGTCCCGGATCGTCAGCACGAACTGGGCGATCTCTCCACGCCCGTCAAGAATCGGGTACGCGGTAACCTGGCGGAATTCTGAGGTATTGCTCGATTCGCCAAGTTCATATATTGCACGGGCCGGCTTGCCGGTCTGCAGGGCTTCGCGAGCAACACAGATCGTTGAAGGAAACTTGCACGGACTCGATCTTTGATAGAGCACCTCGTAACAATGTTTACCAATGATGTCGTCCTTGTTTGCACTGCCCGGGATCTGGGGCGATTGGTTACAGTCTGTAATAAGGAACCTCCTGTTGATGACAAGAACACCATCCGGCGAGGCCTCCAGCAAAGTGGAGGCCAGCGGATTCACAGCGTAGCCCTTGGCCATTTCAATCAACCGCATGGAAGCCACCCGGTCCAGTACACCCACGGCAGGCCGTTTCCGGCTGATAATGTCGGTTAGAATGCCCTCTTCGCCGGTACACTCAAGGATCAGGTCCAGGGGCTCTATCGCCAGCAGGTCCCGGTAATCGTCGAATACCTTTATCCCCAATTCCTCGGCGTATGTACTGCAGTAGACGGATTTTTGCATATCGACGACCGCCATCAACCGCAGGCCGGAGGATTGGATGTTGTGTAGATTTTTAAGAATAGTCTGGCAACAGGACCCGCCGAGCACCATGGCAATGTTGAACAGCAGGTGTTTGGAGGAAGTTGCAGAACCCATGGTGTCTCCTTTTGGCGACGCATGCCCTCTAATGGTGGAGCCGATGGGGTTCCCCGGTTGAGAAACCTGGTGCCATCCTTTAAATTGGTCAAACCCCCGGAAGCCTGAAGCGCAGCTGGTATGGACTGAATAGGGAGGCGTATGTTGATGATACCGATATTTTTCAAACAGGTCAATACTCGGCAGGTAATCGGCTCGGTGAACCTGTTCCGGCAAATCCTTTCATCTCCCGGCGGCGGCGGCGCTATCCGATCTCATTGAGTCTTCTTGATTGGCGGGCAATCAGGAGTTCGATATCGGCAATATCTTCAACTGTCAGTTCCGGTCCAGGTTTTCGAATTGCCGAAGAAGCAATGATATTACGTTTTGCAAGGATGTATTTTCGCACAGCAAGACCAATTCCACGCTGCTGCTCATAACGCGCAAGCGGAAGATATGCATCAAAAATATCATGAGCCCGCTCTACATTGCCGCTCTCATGTGCGTTGCAGACATGCACCATCATTTCGGGATAAGCGAAGCCGGTCATAGCACCGTCCGCTCCGCGCCTAAGTTCTTCGGGTAGAAACAGCCCACCGCCATTGCCCGTCAAAATCGAAATGCGACGTGTGCCGCCACGCTCACTGGAGGCGCGAATCGCAGACAGTTTAGCCAGGCCCGGGCAATCTTCATGCTTTAACATAACGCAGATTGGCGCCTCCCTTACAATGCGCAGGATAACCGAAGGTGTCATTTGCACCCCGGTTGCCACCGGATGATCCTGCAGCACGAATGGGACAGAGGAGCCCAGCGTCTGTGCGACCATCACAAAATAATTATAGATTTGATCATCAGTTCTCAGAGATGATGGCGGCGCTACCATGACGCCTGCAGCACCCATATCCATTACGCTCACGGTAAGCTCACGCATCGGCGCAAATCCTGGCGCTGATGCGCCAACTACGACAGGCACTTTCCCGGCAACACGATTAATGACCCTTTTAGCAAAACTTCGTGACTCGCCAACTGTAAGCTTTGTCGCCTCACCCATTATGCCAAGTATTGTAATTCCGGTCACACCGCACTCAATATATGAATCAACCATGCGATCGGTGCTGGCCATATCCAGTGAACCATCATCAGCAAAAGGTGTTACCGCAATAATGAAGACACCCTTAGCGTTTTCATCCAGGATTGCCATATCATACTCCCTAATTTATTAACCGGATCTCTTTGCAAAACATTTCTGCATCCTTCGATGCTTATTTCTCGATCGATTTTTCATAGCGCGCCATGTTTTCAGCATTAGGAGGGTATAAACCAGGAAGCTCAGCTCCATTTTCAACTTGACTCTTGATCCAATCTTCAAGACGTTCCTGCTCCACTGCCGTCGCAGCCACATGGTCTACCAGTGCATGAGGAATTACAACGGCGCCGTCATCGTCAGCAACGATAAGGTCATCAGGATATACAGCCACCCCGCCGCAACCAATCGGCTCCTGCCAATTGACAAAGGTCAGGCCGGCAACTGAGGGTGGTGCGGAGGCACCTTGACACCAAACAGGTAGATTTGTTGCCAGAACCCCTGTGACATCACGTACAACGCCATCGGTAACCAGCGCTGCAACACCTCGCTTCATCATGCGTGCGCAGAGAATGTCGCCAAAAATGCCTGCATCGGTTTTCCCCATTGCATCGACAACAGCAATACAACCTCCCGGCATGTTCTCAATTGCAGCTCGCGTGGAGCGCGGGGAAGACCATGATTCCGGGGTGGCAAGATCTTCTCTGGCAGGGATGAATCGAAGAGTGAAAGCGCGGCCGACGGTACGCTGCTGATTTGTCCTTAGAGGTTTTGGCCCGCGCAACCACGTGTTTCGCAATCCTTTTTTAACCAGGATTGTTGTAATGGTAGCTGTCGATATCCTGGAAAGCGTCTCAATAATTACTGAGTCATCTGCCATAACAAAATCCTTTGTATGTTTTCTGAGTTATCAAACACGCCAATACCGGCATTTTTACATTACGGCATTTTCGCAGACCATCCAAGCCGTTGCAAGAGATTCAATGGCACGCCACGCCTGTCAGGGTGCTGAAAAAGTTTGGTGATGGGGCCGACGCTTACATCACCCGGGCGAAAGCCGTGGTCCAGAAGTGACTTAAATTAATGAAACTACTGGATTTTGTGTGAATCCATACCCCGGGTGGCGTCCCGCCCGTTCAGCAGGCGAACTTGTCCTGAGTTTCCGAAGGAGGGCAAGCTTGGCGCGGGACGCCACCCAGGGCTGACTTATTAAGCCCTTTCAGGCCAGGTAAATGCAGACTTGGGCCGACTTATTAACCCAGGGGCAATCCCCCTGCGGGGCAAAAATGACGAATGAAAGAGTGCTTTTTCCTGGATTGCGAACTTCGAATCAAGTCCGGTGCAGGCTCTGATCCGGAGTGGAAACTCGCATTGTACTCCGCGTCGCCATGATGGGGGACGACAGCGGTCGGGTCGAAAAGGCTTGTATTCCTCGCCCGGGGTTTACAAATATAGACACAAAATGCACAATATTGAGAAAACAATCACGGGCGCCAACGGAAGACACTCTGTATTAAAAGTCCCTACAGACCCCAAAAGTCCTTTAGTTACAATAGATTAATAAATCGCGATTTATTCTTGCGGAAATTTTTTAGTGTGTGAAATGTTTATCTTGACATTTCGCAACGCCTACTTTTTAATGGGTAATAAGGATGAAAGCCGCTGTTCTTTCAAAAACTATCTCTGTGCGGATCCACCTGGCATAAAGACTTCAGGTGCATTTATTCTTCACGTTCGCAGATCTGCTAAACCTCGGATTTGAATTGCGCCGGGCTTTGCGTGAAAAGCCGACGGAGCGTGGATCTATCCGGGTGAGGCTCCTGTTGCTTGGTTCACAGTTCCAATTCTATTCAAACACGGTTTCAGATTTCCAAAATGGCCAAATTCACAAGGAGATAGGATTATGACTGATGGAATGATGGCGATCGCCATCTTGCTGCCGGTAGTGGCTGGTTTCCTGATACTCGCGATTCGCAATTATTTTGCGCGAGGGGTGATTGTTGTTTTAACAGCCGTAGCGCTTATGGCAAACAGCATCCTGTTCGCTGCAAAAGGCCCCCTGACCTATACCCCCCCTTCAGGGTTCGATTGGGGCACGCTCGTTGCGGTTCTGGACTATGCCATTCTTGTCTTATACCTTGTGCTGGGCCTTAAATTACGGAACCGCCTGGTCCTGATTTTCTCCGCGACCCAGATCATACCGCTTGCCTACTTTGAATTCATCATGAAGGCCCATGTGGACCCGAAACCGGCTTTCGTGGTCGATCATCTGGCCATAGTGATGACTTTGATCATTTCCATTATCGGTTCTCTCATCTGTATCTACGCCATCAGGTACATGCGTGACCATGAGGAGCATGCTCATGTCCAGAAGTCCAGGCAGTCCAGGTTTCTGTTCTGGCTTGTTTTGTTCCTGGGGGCCATGAACGGCCTGGTCTTCGCCAACAACCTCGTCTGGCTCTACTTTTTCTGGGAAGTCACCACACTTTGCTCCTTCATGTTGATTTCGCATGACAAGACACAGATAGCCCTGGAAAATGCCGCCCGCGCTCTCTGGATGAATTCCACCGGTGGAACGGCATTCATCCTGGCCATCATTTATCTTTACGCGACACAAGGGGGTTCTTCGGCCCTTTCGGTTCAGAACGTCATTGGAGGAGGCATGCACAGCGGGGCCATGATCCTGCCGATAGCCCTCCTTTGCTTCACCGGGTGCACCAAGGCCGCGCAAATGCCTTTCCAATCCTGGCTTCTCGGGGCAATGGTTGCGCCTACGCCGGTTTCAGCACTGCTCCACTCCAGCACCATGGTTAAAGCAGGGGTGTACCTGGTGCTCAGGCTTGCCCCCGCTTATGCCGGAACTCTAGTGAGCACGGCGGTAGCCATAGTCGGCGCATTCACCTTTTTCGGCACCTCGGCGCTGGCAATCAGCCAGACAACAGGCAAGCGGGTGCTCGCCTACTCGACCATTGCCAACCTGGGCCTGATCATCGCCTGTGCCGGCATAAACACCCCGTTGTCAATAGCCGCAGCGATTCTGCTCATTATTTTCCACGCCATTTCCAAAGGTATGCTGTTCCTCTGCGCAGGAACGATCGAGCACCAGATCTGGAGCCGTGAGATCGAGGACATGGAGGGCCTCGCCGCCAAAGCGCCCCTTGTCACCCTCATTACCGCAGTGGGAATGCTGTCCATGTTCCTGCCTCCATTCGGGATGGTGCTTGGTAAGTGGATAGCCCTCGAAGCGGCCTACAAAGTTCCCCTGGCGGCAGTTTTCTTTGTGCTGGCAAGCGCTTTGACCATCGTTTTCTGGACAAAATGGCTGGGAAGGCTTCTGCAGGTCGTACCGAAATTGGGGTGGCCGCTAGAAAAGCTCTCCCCCAGCTACGCGGTTCCCCTGTGGACTTTATTTGTAGGTATCTTTGTCGTCGGTTTCGGGATCGGGCCGATTTATCATTACTTCATCGCATCAGCCACGAGCGACGTCATCCTCGGTAACAACATCATCTCTTCGAACTGGGCCAACATCGTGCTCACAGGCTCTTCAGCCGTGCAGGCAGGGGCTGGGGTCTTGGGCTCTTTCCCGGTGTGGGTGCTCTTCCTGGTATTGGGTGTTGCCTTGTTGCTGCCCATGTTGTTCTTCGGATTGAAGCCCACCCAGTTGCGGCCGGTCTATCTGTGCGGCGAGCAAACAGGCGGCACTGATACGGATGAATGGTGCGCTGAAGCCGATATCAAGACGCACTTCATATTGGGCGGCTACTACTTCCAGGGAACACTCGGCGAAAAAGCTTTGAATCCCTGGCTGAATACCGTAGCCATTTTGCTTCTGGCCATCATGATTGCATGCGGGGTGATCTCGAAATGAATCAGCTCATAATAGTCATCGCAACCATAGTTCTTGCTCCCATTGTTGGCGGCCTGCTTTTCGGGATCGACCGAAGGATTACTGCAAGGTTGCAAGGCCGATTCGGTCCCCCAATCCTGCAGCCTTTCTATGATTTCTTCAAGCTCATGGGCAAAGAGAGCATAGCGGTGAGCAAAATGCAGTTCGTGTGGATCTACGCGTATCTGGTTTTGATGATCGCGAGCCTGCTTTGTCTCATTCTGCAGTCGGATTGTCTCGTACTCGTCTTCCTGCTTGGATTTGCAGGTGTTTCACTGGTTCTGGGCGGGTTCAGCACCAAGTCTCCTTACTCGCATTTCGGGGCCAACAGGGAGCTGCTTCAGATATTGGCTTACGAACCGGTGCTCCTGCTTCTGGCAATAGGGATTTATGCGCAAAACGGGACCTTTCTCATAAGCACGATCGTGAGCAACCAGCAGCCGCTGCTCCTGTCTTTGTGGCCGTTGTTTATCGCTGTCCTGTATGTACTGACCATAAAGATGCGGAAATCCCCGTTTGATATTTCCACCTCACACCACGCACACCAGGAGATCGTAAAGGGGATTACCACCGAGTATTCCGGTCCTTTTTTGGCTCTCTACCATTTGGCGGAATGGTATGAAATCGTGCTGGTGCTGGGCGTAATAGTCCTGTTCTGGGCCAATCCCCTTTGGATAGGCTTATTGATCGCGTTTGCCGCATTCCTACTGGAACTTGTAGTCGATAACATTGCGGCGAGAATGACGGCGCGGTGGATGGTGCGTCTGAGTTGGTCGGTTGGATTGATTCTGGGAATCCTCAATATTGCTTATCTCTATATCATGAAGGGGGTATTTTAAGACAAATGGGTTTGATAAAAAAATCTCGAGTGAAATCGCCCTGGATCATGCACTTCGATAACAGCTCCTGTAACGGCTGTGACATCGAGGTGCTCGCCTGTCTGACTCCTCTCTATGACGTGGAACGCTTCGGCATCGTCAATATGGGCAACCCGAAGCATGCCGATGTACTGCTGATCACCGGACCCGTGAACAGGCGCACGGCGCGCGTGCTCAGGAATCTCTATGAGCAGGTACCCAACCCCAAAATGGTAATTGCCGTTGGGACCTGTGCCTCTTCGGGCGGGGTGTTCCATAACTGCTATAACGTCCTCGGAGGCGTTGACAAAGTGATACCCGTAGACGTGTACATTCCGGGCTGTGCAGCGCGTCCGGAAGCGATTATCGATGGAGTCGTGATGGCGCTCCAGAGCCTGACCGAACAGCGCCGTCTTTGGGTGACATGCCCTCATTGCAATTCAGAACACGAGGTAACCGACCAGCGATGGAGAATCTAATAAAAATAGACAAGAGTGAAATAGTGAGCGAAGGCAAGAAATTGCTTGATGCCGGAGGCAAGTTTGTTACTGCGGTATGTAATGATCTGGATACAGAGATGGAGGTGACTTATTTCTTCAGCTCAAACCGAGGCATAGAGATGAAGGGCCTGCGGTGTACGGTCGCCAAAGGTGAAGAGGTCCCCAGTTTGACGGGCGAAACTCTTTCCGTGGTGCTGATTGAAAACGAACTGCAGGAACTGTTCGGCTTGAAAGTGAAAGGCATCGCCATCGATTACGGCGGACACATGCTTTTAGCTCACGACAGTCCCACCACGCCTATGTTGAAAGAAAAAAAGGCTGAGCCGAAAGGAGAGGAAAACTAATGGCTACACGTACTGTAGTCCCCTTTGGCCCCCAGCATCCGGTGCTTCCCGAACCCGTACAATTGCGGCTCACCTATGAAGACGAGAAGGTGGTGGAGGTTACCCCGGTTATCGGCTACGGCCATAGAGGCATAGAGAAGGCCTGCGAATTAAATGAATACGCCAAAAACATTTACCTGTGTGAGCGCGTTTGCGGGATCTGCAGCTATCAGCACAGCGCAACCGTGGTTGAGGTCATGGAAAGATTGTGGCCGCTCGAATTGACCCCCAGGATCGATTACCTGCGCACCATCTGGTCCGAGATGGCCCGTACCCACAGCCACCTGCTCTGGCTAGGATTGCTGGCCGATGCTTTCGGTTTCGAGAGTATGTTCATGCAGTTTTGGCGCATAAGGGAAAAAGTGCTCGATCTTCTTGAACAGACTACCGGGCACAGGGTTATCCAGTCCGTCAACATCGTTGGCGGCGTGCGGCGAAATATCGATGAACAGCAGAAAAGGATGATCGTCAATGTTCTTGGGGAAGTCCGAAAAGAGAGCAAATCTTTGATAAAGGCGCTTATAGGCGACTACACGGTCAAAAAAAGGACTGTCGGGATAGGGATCATCACCAAAGAGCAGGCCGTTTCACTTGGCTGCGTCGGCCCAACGCTCAGGGCAAGCGGGGTATCCGAAGATGTCCGCTTGACCAAATACCATGCATACGGGGAATTGAATTTCGAACCGATAGTGGAAAGCGAGGGAGACTGTTATGCACGCGCAACGGTCCGAGCCAGGGAACTCATCCAGGCAATCGATCTGCAGTTGGAGGCCCTGTCAAAATTGCCCGAAGGTGAAATAGCCGTGAAGGTAAAAGGCAATCCTCCGGCAAATGAAGCGGTCATGCGCACGGAGGCCCCACGAGGAGAGCTCTTTTACTATGCGAAAGGAAACGGCACCCGCAAACTGGAACGCATGAAGATACGCACTCCGACCTTCGCCAACCTTCCAGCGGTCCTGGTCCTGTTGCCGGGCTGTCAGTTGGCGGATGTGCCGGTTAATGTCCTCTCCATCGATCCATGCATCTCTTGTACGGAGAGATAAGAAACCAAAAGGAGCATATGAACCAATGCCTTTGATGTTACCCACAGTCCTGAGGAATCTGCTGGACGGTCCGGCAACGAGGCTCTACCCGATCCAGGTGCGAGACTCTTTCCAAAATGCCAGGGGCCACATTGTGTTTAATGATGACAAGTGCACGCTTTGTAGTGTGTGCGCTCTACGATGTCCCGCCGATGCGATCTCCATCGATAAGGAAAGCAGGACGCTGAGCTTTCATCCCGCCCGGTGCATAGTGTGCGAAGTCTGCGTCCTTGGCTGTCCAAGCGATGCAATCACCTTGATGAGCAAATGGCGAACTCCTTTCGCCAGAAAGCCGCTGGAGGTTCATGAGGCACGAGGCAAAAAGCCTCGTACGCCAATGTAGTGTTGCGTCCCACTCGTCACCCCGGCTCCCGGATGTCTTGAATCCGGGAGCCGGGGTCCAGTGGATTTCTTGAGATGAAAAGGACATCTGGATTCCGGCCCGCGAGACAGTCTCTTGCGCCGGAACGACGAGTGCAAGACCTCAGTCATCAAGTTAGCGCATGTGGGACCAAGGCCCAACTTAGCTTGTCACCGGAGATATGGAACTGCATTAAACCCGGCGGTCTGAAAGTGATGAACCATCATTTTCTGTTCGGGTGATTTCTTCGAGTGAGGATATCCGAGCTCCCATACAGTCCAGTCATCCACCTGTGAGCCATCCAGAAGAGCAATAACCAGATCAGAGTCGTCAAGGTTTCGTACTAAATCTGCTGCCTTGCATGTAACCAACTTATAGACGATTGACAAAGGCCGCTATCGACTTTAGTTTGCGTTTGACGTTTTTAATGCAATCTCAGTTAATTGTAGCATTTTAAAGAATGACTATCTGAACTTTCAGGAGATAAAAATGAACAATAAACTGATTCTTGGATTGGCTTTGGCGGTAGTGTTAGTCAGCGGTTGCTTTTTTCGCTCACAGGCGTGCGAATTTGGCTTCAATGGGTGTATGCCTCTCTTTTACCCTGCTTCTTGCGGCACCAATTGTGCCTCAAAAGATATGGACAAAAACACGATGACCAGGCAGGAGAGTCCAGCGACAACTCAAGAGCCGTCTAAGTACGACACTGACACGAATAAAGCTATTTCGAACGACCTAGGGCGGGGCAAAGCAACAAATCCAGGTGATTATTAATCACCCTTTGATATTCTAACGTGGCGCATCTTTGGGCCTCTCGAGACAGCTCGTTTTCTAACCGCCGGAGAGGGTAAATTTTATCGCCGCCCTCGATAACCGGCTTCAAGAGTTTACAAGAAGGCGATCACGTTCGTAGAATTCGTTGTTGAGCAAGGAGCAAAAGACCGGACATTCAGGAAATCGGTTTGGTGTGCATCCATACCCAGGGCAGCGTCCCACCCGTTCAGCAGGCGAACTTGTCCTGAGTTTTCGAAGGAGGGCAAGCTCGGCGCGGGACTGACCCGGGGCTGACTCAAAAAACTGAGAAGTCCCATAAATCACAACGATTTCTTCGCTGGGGCGCCGAGACGCTTTGCAAGACCCCGTTCGACAGGTTCCGGAACCAGACCTGTTACGCACCCACCTGATGCTACGACTTCCTTGATGATGCTGGAGCTGATATATATCCAGCGCATCCCCGTCATAAAATAGAGCGTTTCGATATCGCCGTTCAGTTTTCGATTCATCAGAGCCATCTGGAATTCATACTCGAAATCACTGACCGCTCGCAGCCCTCGAAGGATTGCACTTGATTTGACCGTGCGCACGTAGTCGACCAGTAGTCCATGAAAAGTGTCTATGTCCAATCGATGCCGCTGGGGGTGGTCTTGCACTGATAACTTGATCATCTCAAGTCTTTCTTCAAGAGTGAAGAGAGGTTTTTGAGCAGGATTGTCAGCGATGGCAATTATGATGCGATCAAAAATCGTCAAGCCTCGATCCAGCAGATCCAGATGGCCGTAGGTAATCGGATCGAATGAACCCGGATACACTGCTATCTTGTCCATAAACCGCCTCCCGTGATGCGTGCTGAAGGTGCATCAGCACCAGATTGAAAAGGACAGATCCTCGATAAAAGATGAAATTGATACCTGATGGGTTATTCTAATACTCATCTTTTTCAGGACAAGAAGTGCTTACGCAGAAACAGAATAATTTTTTCGGAAAGAAGCCTGAATGAGGAATCGCCCATAATATTTTTGGTTCATCCGGCAAATGAGTACCAGCAGATGTAACTTTGAGGGTAAAACCGGTTTGTGTGCATGAATACCCAAGGTGGCGTCCCAGAGGCGCGGGGCTGACTCCGGACTATATTATGCAGCCCCTTCAGGGCACGGAAAAAAACCAGACCTCAGGCACTCATTTGCCGGACGATCCTGTGTCTTTTATCCGGGCAGGCAGGTATAGACTTGGAAAGCCTTTTCCTGTTGCGAAAATCACTTTTGCCTGTAAAATGCCACTTACCAAACTGAAGGATGAAATATGAAAAAAATAATCGTTGCGCTCGCGGTTCTGTTCTTTGCGTCACCGGCGTTAGCTCAAGACTATCAAGCTTATGGACCTTTCCAACCTTACCAACTTAATCAACTTTATCAACTCGACGAACCTTCACAACCTGACGAATCTTTCAAATTTTACCAACCTTACCTATTTGAAAAACAACAGCAACCTCAGGCTTCTCAGCCACGACCGACGAAACACTCCCACAGGCAGATCAATACGGACTTGCCCAGCCAGCCGGCCGGCAAGGAGTAAGACCCCGCAGCGGCCGATAGGGATATGCTCGGTGAAATAGCCTATTGAGGAGCTTTTCTCCTTCTGACGGTAACCGTTTCTCCACCAATACCCCAGTTGTCGGTTTCAACCTCATCAATCACGACAAACGTTGTCTGTGGATTCTTACCAAGGACATCAGCCAAAAGCTGTGTCACCCCTTTGATAAGCCGGGCTTTCTGATCAGGGGTGGCACCATCTTTGGTGATCTTGATGTTCACAAAGGGCATTGCGATTTCTCCATAGCCAAGGGTCAATAACTCTGCAACCAGCATCGGCCAATTTTAACTGCCTTTACTTCACGGTAATACACTTGCCGCAATCATTACGCCTTGCTTTTCCGAAGTCTCGTCCGCTTCGGTTTGCCGGCTGTCACTGTAGCCGTAGCCGCTTTTGTGGATGCTGCCGCTTTCTTCTGCTTTCTTGCCTCCATATATTGTCTGAGCTTCTCCGGCAACCCCCTCTTCTTCGCTGCTTTGCTTCTCGCTTTGGTCAATAACTTTGCAGACAATGGCGTTCGCATCGAAAATCCGTATTTCTTCCTGTACTCTTTCTGGTTCATGCCGTGGGAAACGAGATGCTTCGAGGTAAGCTGCCTCATCTCAGCGCCACATTCGAGACAGATGACTTTGTCGTTTTGGATGGAATTTGCCGGGCTGAGCACTGGTTTCTCTTCTGATGGCGCTTCTCCAACACCTTCGGCAACCGGAGCTAACTCAATTCCTCCCGCCTCAGCTTTTTGCATTTCCAGGAGTGTGCTGAAAACCTGCCGGAGAGAAGCAGTGATATCGGCGGCTGACATAGGCGTTGAGGATACCTGAGTCTGGACAATTTCTGATGCAATCTCGATGAGTTTTTTTGACATTGGCAATCCTTTGGCGTGGAGGTAAAAGTGACAAATGCAAAGTAAGGACATCGGATTTTAATAGGTTAGTGCGTAAATGCAATGATTTTCTAATACTCATCTCTTTTTCAGGACAAGAAGTGCTTACGCAGAGACAGGAATAATTCTTTCGCAAAGAAGCCCTGATCACAGTTGTTCATTTGCCTGATAAACCATATTTAATCGGCTTCCAGGAGCTTCCTATATCTATCGGGCCGGCGGGTCTTAACCCCTGTTTACCATACCAGCAATAAAGGGTAACTATGCCAGACAAGAGGCAAGCGAAAAGTATTTTACTTCTTTTCGGTTATGATGTCGTAAACCCAGCTCAAAGCTGCTGAGGTGGTTGGGAACCCGATGGTGCTCGTAAGCAGCATTATCGTGTGGTAGATCTCTTCGGATGTTGCTCCGGCCTTAATCGCCCTCCTGGCATGGCTGTGGACCGAACCTTCGGATCGAATCGCCGCTGCAGCCGCCAACTGAATCAATTGAGACGTCTTCTCGTCCAGCGGCCCCTGTTTCCTGACGGTTTCGCCGAGTTGTTCCAGTGCCGCGATGTACTCCTTGTGCGCTTCTTTTGTTTGGATGTACCACCTTGGGTAACCTTTTTCAGACATGACACGCCCTCCTGATCTTTTAGACCATTGCTTCGGCTTTGCTGACTTTCAACCAAAAATCCCATGCGACAGGTTAAGGTCTGAATACAGTAGAGTCAAACAAAATCACGGGGCAAGCCCTAATCCCGGCTTTTGGGCTTCCACTCTCCTGCCAGGTGCTTCGCCTCGGCGATCTGGGATGGCGTCATTTTCCCGGCAAGCGCATCTATGCCCTTCCGGGCTTCAGAATAGCCTTGTCTTGCTGCCAAATTAAACCACATATGCGCCTGCACGTAGTCCTGCGGCACGCCCTGACCCAGAGCGTACATCGCGCCCAGATTTGTTTGCGCCACAGCATCTCCCTGCTCCGCCGCCCTGCGATACCACCTTGCGGCTTCGGCAGAGTTCTGCGGCACGCCTTCACCCATATCGAACATCACTCCCAAACAATATTGCGCCTTGGCAAGTCCGTGCTCCGCCGCCTCACGATACCACTTCAGCGCCTCGCCATAGTCCTTCTGTACCCCATGGCCTTTGGCGTACAGTGTTCCCAAAAGACACTGCGCCTCAGCATTCCCCTGCTTGGCCAAAGCCTGAAACTCTTTATAAGCCTTGGCAAAATCACCTTTGTCATAAGCATCTTTAGCATCATCGAAACCGGCATAAGCAAGGCCGGTGAATCCGACCAGCACGGTCATAAGAAGCAGGAATTTGAATCTTGTCATTTACGCCTCCTCGATCTCGCGGGCATCAGGGGACAAAGGGCAAGCTGAGAACCCGGCACCGAAATCGAAATCATTTTCTACCGAAACAATCAGTAATGTCAAAATAGAAGTTTTCGATCTGCCTTATAATGCGATCACCCTCTGCCTGCACTGTTTCTATCTTGATTTTGTCATAATACCTTTCGCCCCTCTCGATCAGCTCCTGTTTAATGACCCTCCACTCGATTCTTCTCCCAAGCCCCAAATATTTCAGGTAGGCATGTTCAATGGACACATAATCATTCGGCACTTGATACTCGAGCACCACAGGATTGTCCAGCGAGTTGCCCCGGCCGCCCGGGATGGGGAGATCAACTCCGAAGTCCCTTAACAACATGTGTCTGATTATCAACCCCTCTATCATCCGCTCACTCATTAAACAGCTCCCTGATCTTCTTCAAGAGCCTCACAGATGGATTTGAAATGTTCCAGGTAATGCTGCGCCTTATCAGACTCGTTTCTCATCGAGCATCGCAGCGAAGGTCCCGGCGAAAGTGTAAACGTCCCCCGGCCAACGGGCCGATAGATAATTGCCATCGCGAACCACGAAAGCCGGGGCAGAGTCACTGTGAGAGTCACGACGTGTACCGCTGGTCTGAGCACGGAAGTGCGAACTGCCCGCGGGGACATCGAGGAAGTCAGATTCCTTTGCGAGGGACCGGGTCACCTCCTGTTGAACGGACATGTAGCCAGCCGGTTGCCCCGGTTTTTCGAGGTAGGTGCGATAGTAGTTTGAATCCCAGAACCGGCCAATGCGACCGGCAATCATTGCGGAACGCTCAAATGCCCAGGTAAGTGCAGTGGTCCGGCGACCGTAGAGAACGGAGCGGCCAGTGGCCGGATCGATTGTGCGCGCAGCGAGCAGAACACCGTGGCAGATTGCGGCAACCGGCTTTTCCTTTAAGAAGAAATCGAGAACAATACGTTGAAGTTCAGCGCTCTCCAAATACCGGCGCATTCCTCGGGCACGGTGGCCTCCCGGAAGCAGCAACGCGTCGTAAGCGTCCAGATCAATATCCTGCCAGCACTGGGGATTTTGAAACTCGTGGGACTGCTCCATGGCGTGGTATGCATTTCGGGCCTCACGATCGGCTCCGAGAATTTTTCCCAGGAGCGTGAAATTGCGCAGCCCGGGAATAAAGCCCCAAAAATCGAGTCCGCGTCCGGTGAGCATGATGTCATCGGCGGCGCCGGGCCGTCCATCGGGCGTTGCAAATTCGACGCGATGACCGCCTTCGGTCAGCATCAGCCAACTTCCGGCGCTTTCGGTGGGATCGAAGTCAAGACTGGGCAGGGGCATAAGAACTTTTGACATTGGGGATCCTATCTTGGGAGCAGGGCGCGAGGAGCGGGAAGCGGAGGACGGAAAGCGGGAAGCAAAAATGGAACAAGAAGAAAAGAAGATCTTTTATTCCTGCTCCCTGCTTCCTGCTTCTGATTGCCGCTTCCCGCTCCTCGCTTCTGGCTACCTTTTTTACTGCTTCCACCACACATAGGTGACATAGCCTGCTGAAGCAAGAAAGAGCAAGAAGAGAAAAGGAGTCCATCCCTTAAACAACTCAGGCCACATCGATCCAATGATTACACCGAGGGAGAGCAACGCAATTTTGAAGATACCCGCCTGCCACCACTTGAGCGTAAAATCTTTGAAAATGTTCATTTGAAACCCCCTTACCAGCGATCATCGCTCATCGAAGTCATCTCAATTATATCGCTCCCGTTTGGACTTGGCACGCCTGGCCTTACTAAAAAGACTATCTCACGCTAAGAGATCTCGGCAAAGACCCTGTGCTTGCGCATTCCAGATTGAGCCTGTTACGTTCCGCATCTGGATTCAGGCTTGCGCCGGAATGAACAGATTAGGGTGTTCCATTGAATTAAGCACACCAATTAACCAAGTAAGTACTAGCCGGCTTGGAAAATCGTAACAGCGCAAGTATCTGTGAATCCGATGTTCATTTATGTAAAACAATGTATTGCTTTCTACTACTACCCCCCCCCTCGAAATACAGTCAACCAAGTAGGAATCTACTGTATCAACCTGATTTTATTTCTCACGCATTGCTGCTTTTATAAGCGCCAACATGATTTCGCCCGTATTCATCATGATAGAAATGGCGTTACAGATCTCGCCAGTTGTGTCATCGATCGGGCCTTTTTTCCCAGGGGCTGAATTTCCTCCACTCTGAGGAGCTCACAAAAGTGAGGGATCGCTCAGTTTGGTATCGAAATCTAAATCATGCGAGTTAGGATTGGCACAATCGGGCTGAAATCATAATCGCAATGCTTCAATGGCCCTCGATATCCCGGAAAGACTCTATCTTTAGTTCGGCTATGCTGCTCAACCTTTCCGATCAGAAGACGGCCGCCCGCAGGAGGAGAGAGTGGAACATTGGGAAAAGGAACTTTTATCGCGAAGCCTGGTGGGCCAAAGCCCCGCCTTCCTGGAAGAAATCCATAAAATCCCACGAATAGCGAAATGCGCCGCCTGCGTCCTGATATCAGGGGAAACGGGGACGGGGAAAGGAGTTTGTGCGGGGCTGATCCATCGCATGGGCGATAGAGCAGGCAAGCCGCTGGTAGCCATCAACTGCGGGGCACTGCCGCCGGAACTGGCCGAAAATGAGCTGTTCGGGCATAAACATGGAGCTTTTACCGGGGCCAGGGCCGTCAAGAAGGGTCTTATCGGCGAGGCGGAAGGCGGCTCCCTTTTTCTCGATGAAATCGACAGCTTGCCCTATTCCGCACAGGTCAAGCTGCTTCGTTTTCTCCAGGAAAAAACGTATCGGCCATTGGGTTCTACAAAGGAATGCCGCTCTGATGTGAGAATCATTGCAACTTTCGGGGCGGCGCCAGAAGAGGTTCTGGCTTCCGGAAGAATCCGCCGCGATCTCTATTACCGCATCAACGTCCTCCAACTCAGACTTCCTCCGTTGAGGCAACGGCGCGAAGACATCCATCTTCTGGCCGCTCACTTCCTGAGAGCATATCTGCATGAGTCCGAGAAACGCATCGAGGGCTTTTCGCTGCGAGCCGTGCAGAAGCTCCTCTTTTATGATTGGCCTGGCAATGTGAGGGAGTTGGCGCACGTGATCGAGCGCACCGTAGCGCATTTGCAAAAGGGAACGATCGATGCCTGCGATATCGGGCTTCCGGAGGTAGCGCCTTTCGAACCTCTTAAGGATGCCAAGGAGAGATTCGTTGTGGATTTTGAAAGGCGCTACATTCAGCAGGTGCTTTCGCTTGCCCAGGGCAATATTTCCGAGGCGGCCAGGGTCGCCAGCAAACATCGGCGCGCATTCTGGCAGCTTATCCGGAAGCACCGCATCGATACTCACCATTACAGGGAAATCCAGGCCACGGGGTGAGAATAAGCGAGGAAGCAGGAATAAAACCCTTTTTGCTTCCCGTTCCTCGCTTCTTGCTGCCTTTATAATTGTGTAAATATCAGGGAGTTTACGAAATGCTCCGCTAGTCCTCGTAACTGTAAACCGCGCTGCAAAAGATCAAGTCGTTTTCTTTCTGGAAAAAGGCCAGTTTGGGCAGGACCTTATTTCTTCTGGGGTGGTACCATTTATATTTCACCCACCCGCTGCCTTTACTCTCCGCATCGTCCACGATTTCCTTATTAAACGTTTTGCCGTCGGAATCCTTAACGCCAAGGAAATCCAGTCCCACGAACCTGTCGTTGACCCCGTGCGCCAGCATGACCCCGGCGGGGCTCAAAATGAAAACATACAGATCGCCCTGTACAAACATTCCGTTGGGATTGGAAAACTCAGCCAAGGCAATGTCTTTGCCAACCAGCTTGTAAAAGTCTATGGCCTGTTCCACCCAGTATTTCGCATACTCCTCGGGTCTTTCGTACATTGGATTCTCCTTTGATAAAGGATGGCAACCTCGATCTGCGGATGAATCAGAGCCGGAATCGTCCCCGGCGCCTATTTATCCGCTGCAGGCACAATCATCGACTTATTTAAAGTTTTATTTCACATGGCCGCTGCTTTGTCAAGGGCATCCGTCAGCATGAACGCTTTAATACCAAGTTGCTATCAAGATAATTCTTAATAGCCTCAAAAAGAGCGAGGGAACGCCTTTTCACTTTTAAAGATCCCCCTCCATCTCCAGGCTGTTCCCGATCTGTCTATGACCACAGACGGAGCGGGTGTGAGGGGCGCATATTCCCCGCAGCCCCCAAGCTTTTGAAAAGTCCTCAAACGCCGCCATGGAAGGCGGCGCTCCCAACGGAATGGATCTCATTTCCCCCAAAGCAACGACCTGCCGTCGAACACGCTCATTTACATGGGAGCAAAAAACCTTTAAACAGGTATTTGATCGATATACTAATATTAAAAAGGCGAGATTGATGGCGATCATTGCAATCGTTGGAAGACCGAACGTCGGCAAATCCACTCTTTTCAACAGGATAAGCAAAAGCAGCCGGGCCCTGGTCGATGACCTGCCCGGAGTCACCAGGGACAGGAATTATGCCGGAGGCGAGTGGGACGAAAAAAGCTTCACCCTTGTCGATACGGGAGGGTTCATCAGCAAGGACGAATCCTTTTTCGACCAGAGCACCCGTGAGCAAATCTTTCACGCCCTCGAGGAAGCCGACATTCTTCTTTTCGTGGGGGACGGCAAGGAGGGGCTGCATCCCGAAGACTCAGCCCTCTTCGACATCCTCCGCCGTACCTCGAAACCCATTTTTTTTTCGGTAAACAAAATAGACGGTCCCGAGCAACAGAGGCATCTGAGCGATTTTTACGCCCTCGGGGTCCAGGACATCTACCCGATCAGTTCGGCGCACGGGTTTGGGGTGGGAGACCTTCTCTCGGATATGGTCGAGCTTATACCTGAACCCGCCATCGTGGAATCCGATGAAGAAGCTGAGGTTTCGGAAATCCGCATATCCATTCTCGGCCGCCCTAACGTTGGGAAATCGACCCTGGTGAATCGAATTCTGGGCGCTCCGCGCGTCATTGTCAGCCCGATCCCCGGAACTACGCGAGACGCGGTTGATACGCTGTTTGAGCGAGACGCCACCAAATACCTGCTCATAGATACAGCGGGGATAAGGAAAAAGGGAAAAACGCGGGAAAAGCTCGAAAAGATAAGCATAATCAAGGCGCTTCAAAGCATTGACAAAAGCCATGTCTGCGTTCTTTTGATCGACGCCTCCCAGGGCGTAGCCGATCAGGACCTCCACATCGCGGGCTATATCCAGGAACGCTATCGGGGGTGCATTATCGGGGTAAACAAATGGGACGGCTTCGACTCAAACCCCAAAACCCGGAAAAATTTCCTGGAAGATCTGAAGTGGCGTTTCCGTTTCATGCCCTTCGCGCCGGTCCTGACCTTTTCGGCCCTCACCGGTAAAGGCACGCCAAAAGTGCTCCCGACGGTCCGCGAGGTTTTCGAGCAATACAATAGCCGAATCTCAACCGGCATCCTCAACAGGGCACTCCAGGAAGCTGTCAGCGCACATGAGCCTCCGATAGTGCGCGGCCGCAGGCTCAAGTTTTTTTATGGAACACAGGCCGGGACCCGTCCCCCAATGTTCGTTCTGTTTTGCAACTACCCCGGCAGCATCCACTTTTCCTACGAACGCTTTCTGCTAAACAAGTTAAGGGCGAGCTTCGGGATGGATAAAACACCCCTGCGGCTCGTATTTCGAGGCAGGACGCAAAGAGACAAATAAGAATGACAGCAGGGGAAAACAACAGATCAAAGGCAAAGACCTTTGACAGGATTGCCAGGATTAAGCCATAATGGAGAACGCCGCCGTGAAAGGCGGCGCTACCTGCTATATTTTCCAGCGAACACTGATTGTGGTTCCTCTTTCCCGAATGGATTCAATCTCAAATTCTCCGCCGGAAAGCTCCGCTCGCTCACGCATGGAAGTAAGGCCGAATTTGGCGCCCGGTCCCTTCGAGGCAACGGCAGCCCGATCGAATCCCACCCCATCGTCCCTGACGTGCAATGCAATACATCCTTCTTCGGATGAAAGGACCAGAGATATCTTGCTGGCCCGGCTATGCTTGGCCGAATTGTTCATCGCCTCCTGGATAATTCGGAATACGATGATTTTCAGGTTTTCCGGGACTTGCGACTCTTCAAGCCTGATATCTTTTTCAACCGGGATATCGGTGTAAATGCTCTCAAACCTTCTGCAAAACCACCCAATAGTGGCGATTATTCCGAAATCGTCGAGCAGCGAGGGCCGAAGATCCATCATGATGCGCCTGGACTCATCAATCGACTGCTCCATTGCCTTTGACAGCATGACGAAACTTTCCCGGACCCCGGGATTTTCAGTGATCTGCGCCGCCGCGTTTTCCACGCAGAACTTGACGGCGCTAAGGGAAGACCCGATGCTGTCGTGTATCTCCCTTGCGATTCTCTTTCGCTCGTCTTCCTGGGCGCGAATGAGCTGGGAGGCCAGCAGTTTGAGCCCTTCCCGGGATTCTTTGAGCTCTATCAACGTTTCTGCAAGCTCCCGGGTCCGCTGCTGAACTCTCAATTCGAGATTGTCACGTGCAATCCTCAGTTCTTCCTGAACACGTTTCATCTCGCCTATATCTCTCCAGACGGCCACCGCGCCTGTTACATTCCCCAAACCATCTCTAATTGGACCGGCGCTAACCAATACGGGGACATTGTCTTGACCGCGAACCTTAATAGCGTGCTCCTGGCCGGACGCGATCCTTCCACGCAGAGCGGCATCCCTTAACGGCTTCAGCAAACCGGAGTTGCCAGGCCACAGGTCCGCGATGGACAAATCCAGACCGGTAAGCGGCTGGCTGCGTTTTTCTTTTTCACCGTCGAGACCAACCATGTCGACAGCGTACCTGCTGAGAGCCTGAACCTGGAGGTGAGGGGAATTGACAAGGACGATGCCCTCCGGAATGTGTTCGAGAAGGGCTTCCAGGATCGCCTGCCGCTCTTCGGCCTCGTGTGCGCGCCTCTCGGCGTCGGCCCGCGCTTCGGCGTGCTGAATGGTTCTCTTCCTGACAAGTTCCTCGAGATTGCTCTTATGCAGCTTTAGCTCTTCTTCGATATGCTTTTTCATTATGGAGTAGCGGATAGAACGTTCCAGAATGGGGACCGTAAATTCGCCCTTCGCCAGGTAATCAGATGCACCCGCCTCCATGGCCTTCAGATCGACCGCATAATTCCCCTGCGCCGTCAGGAAAATGATAGGCGCCTTGCAACCTTCTTCAACGGCTTTCTTCAAAAGATCAAGACCGTTATCGGAACCCATAAAATAATCAAGTAGATATACGTCGTGCTCTCCCTTGCAAATTGCCTCCAACCCCGCCTCATATGTCTGCGCCCAGGTAAGCTTGAATTTAGTATTTTCCGCTTCGGCAAGCATATCGGCAACTAAAAGGAAATCCTCTTGGTCATCGTCGATCAGCAGTACGCGAACGTGATCTGTCATCCGGGCTCCTGCGTCATATGTTTTCGGCCAAAAGCCGAATTCCGTCCAAATCCGGTTTAGGTTGTAGAGGTCCGGTGGGTGGAAACCGCCGTCTGTAAAGACGTTGACGGGTAAAATGAACTTATGTCCTATTTCTTTTTATTCCGCTAACACGCCGATGAAATAATACGACCCCTCTTATATACGAATCGATAGAGGATGACAACCCTTGCCAGGGCGTTGGGACCGCCAGCCAGGACCTCGACGCTATCCCTGATCTGACCATGACCAGAGGCGGGCGGCACAGGCAGGATCGGTCTCGACAGCCTGCCTGCCCCAATCAAAGCTTTGTGTAGCATTAACGGAGGCGCTTATCCCTCCTGGTTAAACCTGTAGAATTCGTGAAAATGGTGCACAGGTCCATGCCCCCGGCCCAGGGGCAGTCCCCCGGCAATGGCTCCCGCCACGTACGTTTTTGCCCCACCGACAGCCTCCTCCACAGATGATCCCCTCGCTATAAATGCCGCTATGGCGGAGGCGAAGGTACACCCCGTGCCATGAGTATGGGGTGTATCATAGCGTAGACCGGGGTATTCACGAAAACTTCGGCCGTCGTAGAGCAGGTCGACCGGGTTTCCCTGCAGGTGGCCTCCCTTAATGACCACATATTTTGGCCCGAACTGCCTTAGTTTCACGGCGGCACGCATCATATCGTCAGCGCATTGGACCCGCATACCCGTGAGGGTCTCCGCCTCGTGCAGATTCGGTGTGATTATCAATGCCAGCGGGAAAAGCCGGGAAACAAGGGCCTCGATCGCATCCGCATTCAGGAGCCTCTCTCCGCTTTTTGCAACCATTACGGGATCGACAACCACATTTTGGAGATCAAGGTCCTTTAGATCGGAGGAGACCCTCGATACGATCGCAGCACTGGAGAGCATCCCGGTTTTCACGGCATCAACTCCGATGTCCAAAACAACGGAGCGAATCTGAGACGAGATAAAATCAGGGTCTATTTCGATAATTCCGTCTACTCCCAGCGTGTTTTGAGAGGTCAGGGCCGCTACGGCGCTCATTGCGTAAACACCCAGGGCCGAAAATGTCTTTAAGTCGGCCTGAATGCCGGCACCGCCGCTCGAATCAGATCCCGCTATAGTGAGCGCTCTGGGTATTTTCATCCTAAATCCGTCTCGTCTGTCGTTTCAAGGAAAATGGTCCCACCCTTTTACCGATGGGGCAATCCGATTTCCATCGGCAAGCCGAACCCATACCTCACTGATTTGGGCTGTAATTCTTCCTATTTGCGCACATGAGGTTCCGGTCTCATCGAGCAACATTTTTTTCAGAACGGGAACAGCCTCGGGGCTTGAGGTGAACATGAGTTCGTAGTCCTCGCCTCCCGACAGAGCCCATTCGAGCGAATCCGCACCAGCCGCCCGGGCCGCTTCGCAAACCGCAGAGCTAAGGGGAAGGCTTGCAGCCTCGATTTCAGCTCCCTTGCCGCTGGATTTGCAAATATGGTCAAGATCGCCAATAACTCCGTCACTTACGTCTATCATAGAGGTGACCTGGCCGGAACGGGCGAGAAGTTGTCCCTCGATAAGACGCGGCTGAGGGCACAGATGTCTTTCCAGAAGCTTCTGCCTGCTCGAAGAGCTCACAGCGAGGTCCGGCCGGCGGATCAGTTCCAGACCGGCCCTGGACTCTCCAGGCGAGCCGGTTAACAGTATAGCGTCCCCTGCACGGGCCGTGCTCCTCAATGTGAGCCGTTCAGGAACGACTAAGCCCAGGAGTGTAAAATCCAGTACGATTATGGATTTCATGCGGCTCAAATTCCCGCCCACAATGGACGCGCCCGCCAGTGCCGACTGCTCTCGCATACCGCGATACAACTCTTCGACATATCCGACTTCCGTACTCCCGGGAATGGCAACCGAGACGAGCGCCCAGCGAGGATCGCCGCCCATCGCGGCTATATCGCTCACATTTATCGCCGCCACCTTGCGCCCCAACTGATACGGCGTAATGGCCTGGCGCGTGAAATGGACACCCTCGACCTGAATATCGCAGGTGGCGAGCAGGTATTCCGGCCCGGAGGCATCGAGCACGGCTACATCGTCCCCAATCCCTCTGACCACCCCGGCCGCCATCTCCGCAGGCATGCCCGATATGCGACCGAGCAACCCGAACTCTCCGATTTCACTAACCAGCACTTTATTTCTCCTCCAAACAAACCTCACTACAGGTACTTTTTCCTGAGTTTTCGCCCTGACAACTTTAGTCTATAATACTCCTGAAACCGGAGAAAAGCGCGGGGAGATTTTGACAGGAGTGACAGGAAAATCACACTATGATTTCACGATTACGGTTATTGACTCCCAAGTACTCTCAGGACTATACTTGCGCCGAAATTCCCTTTTGGCCCATTCGCTGACAATCCGCACCCACGGGACCAGGTTTGCCTCCGTGGGTAATTTATTAATCAGGAGAACGAAATGAGAAAGGCTGGAGTAATCGCTTCCGCACTGTTAGTTTTTACGTTCCTGGCCGGCTATAGCTTTTACCTGTCCTCGGCTGCCGATACGTCATCCAAGCAAGCGGCCGGAAAGGACGCCAACACTACTAAACAACCTGAAGCAAAGGATGCCGCAATAGTGAATGGGAAGGCCATTCCGATGTCGGATTATCAGGCGGGAATCGATCAGCTTGACCGGCGGATCCACATGACCGGCCGCCAGCCTGACGAAAAAGAAATGCCGGCATTAAGGCAAGAAATTCTTGATAACCTGATCGCCCGTGAACTCCTCAAACAGGAAGCGCAGAAGAAAGGAATCAAGGCCGATGATGCCGAGGTGGAGACTCAGCTCGATTCTGTGAAGAAGGGCACGACACCTGAGAATTTCGCCAGCTCGCTTAAGCAGATGAATATGACCGAACCAGCGTTGAAGGAGTACTTCGCCTCTCAGCTCGCAATTAAGAAATTGGTAGACAAGGATTTGGCATCGAAAGCCTCAGTGACCCCTGAAGAAGTGAAGGCATTTTATGATGGTCACCCCGACGTATTTAAAACTCCCGAAACGGTCCGGGCCAGCCATATCCTCGTAAAAGTTGAGAAAACAGCCACTGCCGAAGAAAAGGCCCAGGCGCTGGAAAAGATCAAGGCCGTTCAGAAACGAATCCAGAGTGGCGAGGATTTCGCCAAGGTGGCAAAGGAGGTCTCTGATTGTCCGAGCAAGGACAATGGCGGCGACCTGAACTTTTTCCAAAAGGGCCAGATGGTGCCGCCGTTCGAAAAAGCCGCTTTTTCGATGAAACCGGGGGAGACAAGCGATATAGTGGAAACTGAGTTCGGCTATCACATAATAAGGGTGACCGATAAGAAAGAACCGGGAACGATGTCCTTTGATGAAGTCAAGGCCCGCATCGAACAACACCTGAAGAATGAAAAGATGTCCCAGGAACTCCCTAAATATGTAGAAACGCTCAAATCTAAAGCCAAAATAGAGATCTTTGTAAAACAGTGAGATTTCAAATATTACTCTATCCCGAAATAAGCCCAATCCCCCCTTCCCAAGGGGGGATTTCGATTAGTGCATCAGTAAACGAATCCCCTTGAATGGTCTTGTGTGAACCATTCCGGTTTTTGGTTCTTTATTGAAAACGGCGGGCGAGTTAATGGCAATCAGGTTTACCAACGCGGACCGTCAGCAGATGAAAACCCTGGGCATCAGTTCGGCCAGGGTATTTGAGCAGATTGACATATTCAGGCGCTCCGATTTTTTCGTCCGCCTGAAAAGACCGTGCACCCTTGGTGACGGCGTTCAAAAAATCGACGATGCCGATTTAGGGAAATATATCCGTCTGCACTCCTCGGCTGCCGGGCAGGGCCGGTTCATGAAATTCGTTCCGGCATCCGGGGCGGCCACCCGAATGTTCCAGTCTCTACTCCAGATTTTCTATCTTCCCCAATATCTCGAAAGAGATGAGCTGCAAAAGAGAATGGACCAGGGGGTTTCGATCGCGTGCGACTTCAAGCGCTTTGTCGATGAACTCAACAGATTCCCTTTCGTGCACAACCTGAGGGAAGCCCTGACCTGCGACGGCTATATTCTCGATGAAATGATCCGCCACGGCCATTTCAGAACTCTGCTGGAATACCTCCTGACCGTAAGAGGACTCAACTACGCGAATCTTCCCAAAGCCATGCTATTGTTTCACTCCTACCCCGACGAACACAGGACCGCCTTCGAGGAGCAGCTTGCCGAGTCGGTAACATATCTTGGGGACAACAGCAATAAGTGCAGCCTGCATTTCACCATACCGGAGGAACACGAGACAGGCTTCCAGGCGCTCACGGAAGACGTTTGCCGCCGTTACGAGGATCGTTACCGCACCACGTTTGATGTTTCCTTTTCATTCCAGAAATCCTCTACAAATACTTTAGCCGTGGATCTGAAGGGATTTCCCTTCCGCGACAGGCTCGGCCTGCTCCATTTCAGACCGGCCGGACACGGCGCTCTGATCGAGAATTTAAATGACCTGGACGCCGACCTTATCTACATAAAAAACGTGGACAATGTGGTTCCCGATAGACTCAAAGAGACGGTTTGCTTCTGGAAGAAAGTGATGGGCGGCCTTCTGGTCTCAATTCAGAAAACAATTCATTCGCTCTTGCACCGGATGCAAGATTGGGATTCGAGCCAGGCAGTCAGGGAGGCTGCCGGTTTCGCGGCGCGAGAACTCCTTTTAAGCTTTCCCGAAGGGTTTGAAACATGGCCGGAAGAAAAGAAACGCTTTTTTCTGCTCAATACTTTGAACAGGCCGATTCGGGTCTGCGGCGTGGTCCCAAACGCCGGCGAACCTGGAGGAGCGCCCTTTTGGGTCGAAGATGAAAATGGAGATCTGTCTGTTCAGATAGTCGAAAAGGCTCAGGTGGATTTAAATTCACCGGAACAGAGCGCTGTATGGAATTCATCCACACATTTCAACCCGGTCGATATCGTATGCTGCGTACAGGATTTTGAAGGAAAGCCTCACGATCTGAGAAAATTCGTCGATCCCAGGGCGGTCATAATCACCAGGAAATCAATTGACGGAACAGACATACATGCCCTCGAGCTTCCCGGACTCTGGAACGGCGGCATGGCCCACTGGATAACCGTATTCATAGAAGTCCCTGCAGCCACCTTCAACCCTGTCAAATCGCTCTTCGATCTGCTGCGTCCCGAACATCAGCCGGAAGTACAACCGCAATGCGGCGCCGGCTTGGACATCCGGCAGCAGCGTCCCGCTACATGATCCTTACCCAGGGCATATAGCTCCTGCAGTACAAGTCCTATAAACCACTCTTTCTGCGGATAGGCTTTTGAGTAAGCAAATTAATGCGAGCGATCAGCTTCCGGGATACTTTTTCCCACCCGTGATGGGATCTTACATGTTCTGAAACGCTTAGAGCTCTTTCTTTAGCCACTTTGTTGTTTTCAAAGACTTCCCGCATATGTGCTTTTAGAGCACTCAGGTCCGGCTCCAATACCCAACCGGCGCCACCTGCCAGCTCAATGTCTTTCGGATTGAATTCTCTGCGCCTGGACGGGATCAGAAACACCTGGCCGGGCGAGCAGAAATCGTCTGTCGAGCCCCCTTCGGTAGTGATTACGGGAACGCCGCAAGCCATGGCCTCGAGTACGGGAAGGCCAAATCCTTCTGCGCGATACGGGTGGACCAGGCAGTCACTGGCGGTATAGAGTCCCGGAAGCTCTCCAGGTTCGAGCACTGTCTGCATATGCAAAACTTCCGGGGCGTTCGGATCTTTTTGTATTTCGCGGATTATTCTCCCCACGCCCTGATCTATATAGAATTTCTCCTGCGGCAGGTCCTTTATGACCAGAACGACGTCATCGCGGCTGCTAAATGTGCCCCTGTATGCATCGAGAAGAAGATCGACACCCTTGCGCCAGAGCCCGCCCCCGACGAATAAAAACCTGAACTTTTTTGATGACTCCATAGAACGCTTCTGAGCTTCAGGATGAAATTGGTCAACGTTCACCCCGAGTGGTACGACCTGGACTCGATCTGACGGGATGCCGCTGGCAATGTATGTTTTCAGAACATGCCGGCTGGTGACCCACAGCTCGTCCACCAGATTCGACATTGGCTCGATCCAGCTTGCGGGCAGCCTGCCGTATTCCCATAGCTGCATCATGACCCAGTGTCCCTGCGGGGGCGGGTTGAAATCAGGTGGCCACTGTTGCCTGAAATGAACATCAGCTTTGCTGGAAAGTGGCTTATGGATCCGTTGAACGATCTTTTCGAAACGCTGATCCACCCCGGGATCGATATTGTCCTTTTCAAAGGGGATAATTGAGACCTCGCAACCGGCGTCAATCAATTGGAGACAGAATTCCCTGTTGACCAGGGCAAGCGAATGAGAAACCAGTTGAGAGCCTTCCCAGATTATCCGCATAACGGCCCCCTTCGCTCTCCTCTCCTTTTCTGATGCTTCTTTGTACTCCCAGCCGGAGCTAATCGCTTTCAGCACCATGGGGACGGCCTCTGTGGGACCCGGCACATGCAAGGCCCCGGCAGCTATGGCCTGCCGTTCATCCAGCGTCATATCATAGGCGGTGCGCATGGCGCGGCGAACATCTTTTACATGGAGCTGCGGCATAAATGCACCCTTATGGTGAGGCTGATACAAAAGCATCTCCTGACTCAGTTCGGACCTCGCGTGTGGGTCCACAGCTATGCACACCCCGATCCGGCCAATTCCCATCCCATCGGGAATAATAACCATTCGCTGTCTTACCCGTGCCTCACTGATCGGAGATGTCGAGGCCGTGTCGGTGGAAATATATACATTGCAACTGTCAATCAAATGAACAATTCCGGTTCGTGTTCCCATGTCTTCATCAATGACAATCGCAGCCTCCGAGCCGGTCTTCCGGCGAAGTGAGCCGACAAGATTAAGAAGGTCCTGCCTGGGCTTGCCGGGAATAGGGTGCCATGTAGGATAGTTGACCTTCAGATAAAGTTCGACATGATGCTGTCCCTTGAACTCTTCCAAATATGCCTCGATCAGGGTATCCCACCTGCGCCTCGGCTGAAACATTGCAATGGAGAGAAATCGGAAAGGCTTTTCTTGAGTAGCCGGCTCGGGCGTTGGCGGCGGCACAAAAGGATTTTCCAGCCACGGGTGGGGCCAATGGACTAACTGGATCTTTGCAGGCGGCAAACCTGCGGATATGAAAGCTTCCCGCTCTTGCTCCTGCATCAGCCAGAGCTGGTCCATTTCATTACACACCTCCATCCATTCGGCGGGAGGCAAATTGCCCTGCTCGCTGCTGTCAAAGGTGGTGGCTAGAATGCGCAGGTTTGGTCGAGGCAGCTCCAAATCAAGCCAGATTCTCTGTGGAAGGTGGGAGATAATAGCAGTAATCGGAGGAATAAGGGGTGTTGCTTCAAGCGATTTGAAAAGAGCCAGGTCGCAATCATCCAGCCCTGGATCGATCTCTTTGTTGGACAAGATCCTGATGTGCGCTCCGGCTTTATGCAAGGCGGCCACGGTGGCTCGCGCTCCGACCCCATAACCGCTTCGATTATAAAATGGTGCGATCCAGACTATCGTTCCGGACAACATTGGAGATCGTTCCTCCATTATGTTTTTCTCCTGCCTCCACCACCGTTTTCCCAAGCGTTATACTATGGCATATAAAACCGTATCGCACATATGGCAGGTATTATGCCGCAAAAACATTTTATAATCCGGACATATACTTTCCACGAGTAGAGGAATCTCAAAAATTGCCTTCATTGAGTGATAAGCCCCAAGCGCAAGTTTGGGCTTATATTTTGCTATGCTGCTTGCAGCGCCCTTGATCGCTTCAGGAATTATATTACCGGGTGGGTCCATTTTAAGAAAGGTAACCTCTCCACCGCTGAGAAAGTCGTCTAAGCTTACTACATTAACTTCTATGTCACCCTGGTCACATAATGCTGCAGCCTCCTTGGTACTAGCATTATCGGAGGATAGAAAACGCAAGACCCTCGTCTCAGACCATAATCCCAATTCATGGCAAGATATGTTGCTATATGTGCTAACATTTTTGACCAACTCACGATAATTGTTTGGATCAGGTTCGAGTGCGTAGATCCATCTGTGGCTAATCGAATTTTGGTTACACGCCTGAACAAATGTATGAACAGTATCACCATCAGCCGCACCTACATCGACATAGACCTCGTTTGGTGAAAGTTGTATTATGTCATTATTGAAATAAAAGTATTCCTCAGTCTCTTTGTGACGATTACTAAGACCAAATTTGCGAATAGGTTCACTGTAGTGTATCATAAAATCTTTAAATAACTCATAATGCCCATTCGAGGCTATTAGTGCTAATTTCGCGATGAAAAGCTCTTTTGATTTCTTATCAGCCATTAGGTTGCAAGCATTTAGAATTTTTTGTTCATTGTCCTGCAATATATGAAGAAATTCGTGAGGTCCACCATGCTGATCAAATGGGTTCATAGCGCAACTATTAGCATACATATGCATAAACGCCACATCTCCATTCAGATCAGCTTTCTTACATAGTATCCTATCTGCAGAGAATCCACTCTGCAGCAATTGTTGTTCAATGGATTCTAAATATTGTTCCTTGCCAATGGATAAAATTATTAAACTATCTGTATACGATTTAATCAATTCATCAAACGATATAATTGGTATATTCATATGCATAGTACCACATTTGGAATAATTATTATCGCAGAAGCACACCGGAAGAATACCGTTGTTTCTTAATGTATTGCTTAATTCATACCCCAATTCACCAGCACCAAATAATACAACCTTAGCGCCATTTAAGGCTGCATCCTTATGATTTCTAAATATCAAGTCCAGAAAATCCTTTTTTTCAGTAGTGGAGGAGACACGTTCGGATATTTCTGTCAAAATTTCATTCATATGATCTCTCCTTTTACCTCAACTTGCTGTACCAGTTTTCCAAAAATCAGACTAATCCGTGCCATCCGTCGAGGGTTGTCCATTCGGTTTACCCTCCAGCGGCTGTCACCCTGCGGAGACCTTATATTAAGTCGTGGCATAGAGCACCGTTTCTCCGGTGAAGCTTGTGTAGTTTCTCAGATAGAAGCGATAGCCAACCCCCAGGCTATGGAGATAGAGTGGTACCTCCCATAGGTGGCTGGGAGAATGGTAAACGCAGATGCCCAGGTCCGGGCGACTTGCCAGTATGGTCTTTTCAGCGCCTTTAAGGGCTTCAAGCTCCGCGCCTTCGATGTCCATATTTATAAAAGTCGGTTGAAAGCCCGGAAGGACATTATCTATCGAAACACATTGAATGCGGGCCTCCCCGGATGCCAGGATCCTTGACCCGAAACTTGTATCGGAGCATGTGAACGGTTCGATTGCCTCATGGCTATAGACGGCGCAGGGAATTGCCGTTAAGCATCGCGCGTGTTGCGCATGATGCGCTGACAGGTATTCCGCGGTCAATCTGAATTGATTGGGGTCCGGTTCGAAGCACACCAACTCATCCACTTTGCCAACCTGGCTAAATACTCTTGCCATCTCGCCGACGCTCACCCCGCAGTAGATAAAACGCGAATAGCCGCGGGTAAGTAAAATGCCTTGGGGCGTGTATTGTTCATTTCTGTCACACATGGGAATCGCAACCGGTATTCGCTGCAGATGGGTCTGCAGAGAGCGAACATAGATCTCCCTGCTGTGGTCGTCCTCAAAAATATCCAGGCAGGATTCGATTCGTTCTCTTTGATTTATGTAATATTGATATCCACTCTCCTCCAGTTCCTGCGGCAAGCGAAAAGGGTTGTGTATCTCGTAGATATCCATCAGGGAAATGATATGACGAAAACCCAGTTGGCGTAGAGTCCCGACAACTTCGTCAAAGTAAGTTTGTTTGCCCAGACACACGACTACCAGCCCATTCTGTTTTTCCTCTGAGGTAGGCTGATATTGGAGAGGAGAAAAGGCCGGTATCCCCTCGAAGGTGTCGCCATCGCTGAATTTTAGATCGAGCACCACAGACGGAGTATACCCGTACTGTCGAATGACGACTTCTTTGAAGTAATGAAAAGACTCACCCGCGCCATAGACAATGATCTTGCGGCCCTGGAACGCTTTGCGGATGTAAAAGGCATCCGCCGGGAACTCCCCCTGCTTAAACAGGCTGGAAAGGATGGATCCGTACTGGCTCACCGGTTTTTTTATCAAGGAAGTCCTTTTTCCAAAAGATCTAGAAATTATAGATGAACGACGGAATCTCAGCCTGGGTCTCGACAGGGTCTTCAACCTTATTATGAAAGGCGGCAATGGTGGCCGGAACTGCAAATTCCTTCATATATTCGCATTGCTGATACTCCCACATCCGTTGCAGCATATTCCGTAATTCTGCCGGTGTATCGAACCCGTAATAGAAAAGTTCCGAATCAAAAAGGCGCAGATCCGCTCTTTCGCAGTAATAGCTATTCGCTTCTGCCGACTGTGTGCTCATGATTTCACGGCATTGGCCGGCCTCGAAGAGTTTAGTAGAAATATCGAGTATTTTTTCCTTTTCCGCGTCAGGTGGAGAAAAATTAGTCGAGTTCATATACTTCCTTCCAATTCACATCGTCAGATAGTGGTTTCTGTTCTTCTTTGAGCAAAACGAAATTCTCGAGAATGAGAGCATCCATATCCGTCCGCATGAAGCACAGGTAGGCATCTTCGGGTGTGCAGACTATAGGTTCGCCACGGACGTTAAATGAAGTATTGACCAAAACAGCGCAGCCGGTAATCCTTTCAAATTCTGAGAGCACCTGATGAAATAGTGGGTGGTCGAGCTCATTGACTGTCTGAAGCCTGGCACTATAATCAACATGAGTTACCGCCGGAATGGTCGAGCGCATCTCATTTAGGGCCGGCAGCATATCCGTATCGCTGTCGGAGATGTATTTTCTCAAATCGAAGTCCCGCCGCAAATCCGTATTTACTGGCGCAGTCAAGAGCATATACGGGCTTTCGCCGTTGAATTCAAAGTAGTCCCCCACCTTTTCGCTCAGAACGGCAGGGGCAAAGGGACGAAATGATTCGCGAAATTTGATTTTCAAATTCAACTTTTGCTGCGTATCCGCTAACATGGGGTTGCCCAGGATGCTCCTAGCTCCCAATGCGCGAGGGCCAAATTCCATCCGACCCGAGAAGAACCCCACGACTTTGCCGTCGGCCAACATTTTTGCGGCTTGCACAGATAGTTCGGCACTGGTGTGAGCGACCGAAAAGCTGGCATTTTGCCGTGAAAGAAAGTTCAGAATCTGGTCCGCACTGTAAGAGGGCCCCAAAAAACTGCCCTTTTGCGTGTCGCGGGCGGGCACCTTGCGCTCTTGTTTGAAAAAACCATAGGCCGCCTGGAGTGCAGCCCCTAAAGCTCCTCCGGCATCACCCGCTGCAGGCTGCACCCAAATATTATCGTATAGACGGTTATCACAGATTTTCCCGTTGGCCACACAGTTCAAGGCCACCCCACCGGATAAGCAGAGGTTTTTTTCATCGGTAACCCTGCGCGTGTATGCCACCATTTTGAGAATGACTTCTTCGGTGACCTTCTGGATGGACGCCGCAAGGTCCATCTCCCGCCTGGTAATCACGGTTTCAGGCCTGCGACGGGGGCCATCAAAAATGCCTCCGAACTCATCATCGACCATCACGCCATCCCGCTGATACAGAAAATAGTCCATGTTTAGCCGGTATGAGCCATCCTCCTTAACATCAATGAGGCAATCCTTGATCTTCTGGTAGTACTTTGGCTCACCGTAAGGAGCCAATCCCATCAGCTTGTATTCGCCGGAATTAACCTTGAATCCACAAAAATAGGTGAATGCACTATAGAGAAGGCCAAGTGAATGGGGATAATTAATCTGCTTGATTATGTCTATTGAATTGCCGCATCCACGGCCAATAGTGGTGGTAGCCCATTCGCCAACGCCGTCGATCGTAATGATAGCAGCCCTTGTAAAAGGAGATGGATAAAAGGCGGACGCAGCATGCGAGACATGGTGCTCGCAGACAAGCAGTTTGCCATGCTTTCCCAGACCGCCGACTGCATTTTCGATCAATTTATGTATCCAGAGCTTATTGGCAAAAATAGAATCGAAACTTCTCTGGACAACACTTACGCTTTCCTGGCCCAATGCGGCACAATTTTTGAGCCAACGATCAAGTGTGAGTAAAGGGTTATCGTAGTAAACCACAGCATCCAGGTCAGCCCCGGTCGTCTTGCCCGCGAAAAGACAATACCTGATAGCCTGCTTCGGAATGGACAAATCATGTTTGCGCCGGGTGAATCGCTCTTCCTGAGCGGCGGCAACAATTTGGCCGTCACAGAACAACGCCGCGGCGCTGTCATGATACAACGCTGATATCCCCAAGATTCTCATCAGATCTTCTCTCCCGTTACAACAAAATATCCGGTATAATAGCGGCACTCATCAATAGCTCTTAGACCGGTGTCATACATCTGCTTTTCTTCGATTAAAATTGATTCCAAATCCGGCTTTGGATTGGACGAATAACCATCTATTGAAGTTGATGTCCACTTGACACCGCATTCCCCAAAAACTTCAATTACCTCAGATACTGTATGCTGGGTTTCATGCGGATGCAAAACCTGGTCATTAAACCAACTGCGTGCAAGCGTATCATCGTGGTTATGCCTGGGATCCAACCGTTTGTAAAATACGAGCAATTCTTCATCGGTATGACCTTTGGCCTTTAATGAATCAAAATAATCAAGAAAAGGTCTTCTTCCAAAACGATTGTATAAACCTAGAATAATATGTCCATGCTTTTTAGTAAGACCACACGCTTTTCTAATGCCTTCAATACAATTATTTGTATGGTGGAGTACACCATGTGAGATTACTACATCATAGGCCGGGCCATCGAACAGAAACAGGTCGGCCACTTCGAACTGTGGATTATTTGCTGCTTTCAGTCCGACCGCCTCACTGATCCTTTTGGCTTGCTCTATAGCAACCGCATTGAAATCTATTGCCGTCACCGAACATCCGTAGTAATTTGCCAACAACGTGGAAAGCCACCCGGTGCCGCAACCCAGTTCGAGAACCCGAAGATCATCCTGAAGCAATATCTCTTCTGAAATTGGCACGTAAAACTTGAGGATCTCCTGCTTGCCGGAAACTACCTCAGCAGCTGCTGCTGATACATCGGAACAGTAATTGAACGGCAACTGTTTGTAGAATTCCAAAACAGTTGGATTCGCATAAGTATTCATCCGGCATTTTTCCTTTCAGCAACTCTGGCTATGGCTCTGTTTAACGCTCCACTACCCACCAACTCTCGATAAATCCGTTCGGCAATCAGTTTATTTCCTTTTGCAGTACAGTGACAATTATCATAAATTACATCGGCATGCCCATTCAAAGTGTCAACTATGTCAATTATGTAATCGCATTTTTGTGTAGCTTCTTTCGCGTTGAGGTGAAAATCTTCAAATAGTTTGTTCTTGATTTTGAACGATTTTCTTGCGTCGGCTTCATAGCTGAAAACAAAGTTCCAATAATCCGTCAGCAACCCTCTTATATCCATTCGACGCGAACTGCCACTATTGTGAGTAGACCCATACCCGTTGAGTTCATATCCCCAGTCTATGAAAAAACGCCATAAATAATGATGAGTTCGATATTGAACATCGCAACTCTCTATATATTCATCAAGATGTAAGCCAAAGGGTTGAAGAAATGACATATATTCAATTCCGAATTCCCTGCATAACGCGTTCATCATTCTCTGGTTTGAATACCATTCATCTGATGCAGAAACGTTCGATTGAATGCCATAGCAGATATCTTGAATTGTTGTGTCAACAATCGAACGCATTTTTTCTTGGCTGTTGGATAATAATGGTTTAACTTTGTCCTCCAGGACCTTGAAATAAGAATGAACCTTCGGGTATTTTTTTTCATGCCAATATCCGCAACAGGCATCATTGAGCCCATCGAGAACAATGACCATGTCCGGTTCCAGAGTTAAGCCGTCGCGCATCAGTTTCAGAGCTTCCTGTGCTGCAGTGTAGCCGCATAAGCCGCCATTATAGATGATATTCTCAATCTCACGTTCATTTAAGAGTTCATGAAGAAATCGTGGCCATGACCCTGCGCTCTCATCCCGCTTCTTGGGATCATTCCACTCTGCAGGATCCATAACCTCGGGGTCTGAAGTCGAACCGCCCAATATAAGAATTCTTAATTCGTTGGGATTAGACTTGACGCATTGTTGATCGGGTCCAAGACATTTGAAGCCGGGCAAATCATTGGAACGATTAAAACCCAGGAGAAAATCTATCATCGGAATGGCGCCAGCGTGGGGTGTCCCATTGGCAAGAGTTCGACGATCGAATATACAGTCCATGTGAGTGTTCGTATCCAATCCAAGACCCTTTAGAGTCTCGATCATCTCCCTTGTGAAGTCCGCCGCTACAACGACGAAGATATCATCGACATTCTCGTACATTATATGTATCGGTTCATACACGGGAAGACCGCAAACACTGGTGCCGTGTTTTTTTGAATCAATGAAATAGGCCACCCCATGTTCCAGTGATTTCAGAACTTCATGCAGAACTATGCCGCGTGCGCCAGCCCCAAAAATTATGATCTTTTTTGAAAGGCCAGCAGCAATTACACATTTCACCTCCCTCAACATGAGGCTCATCATTTTGTCGACCATCTCAGATCTTGTAGCGGTTTCGATCATTAACTATTGCTCCCTAATAAGACGCTTACTTAAGTGCGCTTCAAGAAATAGAGTCCCACATAATTTCGCTAATAAAGAGTTAATAATCCGCCACCACTTATATCTGTTTCAAGACCGGTACGATTCCATCCTTGATTATATCAAATGCCGGGACGACGATACGTTCCACAGATTGGTAACTGCTGCGAAGAGTAGCGCAAATATCGTCTTTTCGGCTCAGTGCGGTTATGAAAACGGACCTTATGCCGTTCTGCAAAATGAGATCAGGCGAATGTATTTGCTTTCCACAAATGGTCAAACCTTGGATGCTTGGGTCCGCATCAACAAGCAGGAATCGTTCGGAAGCCAGCGTGCCGTATTTTTGCATGAGTTTATAATAGATTCCGCCAGCACCCCACAGGACGATATTCCTATCAGCAGGCAGTTGGGCAAAAAAAGCCTCCTCCTGGTGCAGCGCGTTTTCAAAGGGATCCACAAAGTTTATCATACCGCACGACGGGCACCATATTTCTTTCCCAAACCAAAACCCAACATCGACATGATTTCGAATGCCGCACTTCCTGCATGTGAATTCGACCCCACATTCATCGTTCGGCTTTATTGCCTTAATTTCGAACGATTCGGCAGGCACATGGGGATGCAGCCGTAATTCAGTAATGAGCCCCGTCAGGTTTTTATATTCATCATCGGTCAGTTTCGAGACATTTATTAAGGGGCAACCATCCCGAAGAAATTGCTCTTTATCTTTTATAATACCTTCCTTGCAGGCGTACTTATACAAAAACGACCCCGGAAATACCTTTATCATAGTTACGCTCATGTAGTGCCGCTTATTGTTCCGGTGCCAGAAGTTCAGTGTATTGGTTGCACTGTTTTGATCTTCGTTTAGGTCACCAAAAATAAAACCTCCGGTGACGTTAATGTTAGCATCATATGTAAGTTCCAGAGCTTTCACAATTTGCTCAACAGTAATCCTTTTTTTCATACTTTTGAGCACAACATTGTCAGCGCTCTCAAGACCGTAGCTGATCATTACACATCCTGCTGCCTTCATTGTATGCAATAACTCAGTATCAACATCACAGACACGAAGAGCTACAGACCAGGAAATATTGACATCGCGGATTCTTTTGCAAAATTCATAAACTCTCTGCTTATTGCTGGCAAATAATTCATCACTAAAGCAGATTGTTCTAACGTTATATCGTTCTACTTGATATGCAATTTCCTTGAAAATGCTATCAAGTGAGCGCTGGCGGTATTGTTTACCGGATGTATGAAAACAAAATGTGCAATTATGTGTGCACGATCTACTGCCGATAATGATTCCCATACCATATATTCGTGTCCATTCTAAATAGTTAAACCCGTCGTAGTCAGGAAATGCGATGCTATCAAGATCACGAATCTCTTCTCTTCGGCGGGTTATAACATTTGAACCGTTTGCATTCTTCTTCACGATTAGTCCTGGTATGTCACCATACGGCAATCCATTGTCCAATGCGTACGCCAATTCACGCATCGTAACTTCACCTTCACCGATAATTCCAATATCAGCATCAAGCACGCGCATAGCAGGTATTGGATCGGCGCTTATGATGCCACCGCCAACAATGGTCATAACTCTTGGATTGATCTCGCGTGCCGTGTCGATCACTTCCTTTATTTTGTTACAATCATAGCTTAGGCCACCTGTGCATACAGCATCGACATGATGTGATAATATTATTTCCTTTAACGCCTGGGATACGCCTTCCGGGTGAAATTCGAGATTTATAGTAAAAACACTGTGACCAGCCTGTTTTAGGCTTGCAGAAACATATGCAATGCCAATAAGAAAACTGTTAAAGCACTGCGCCGTTGATACGCCTTTGGGGATGACAAATAAATAATTCATTATCTTTCCGCCTAGAAGATTGTTTAACATATTTTACAAATCATAAATTAACGCACTATGTGGAGATGACCAGCTCGGTGTTATTGTTTAGTAAATACAGGTGATACGCATACTTAGTTACGTTTTTCCCAATTCCGCAATTTGAACTCCCGCCGGTGTAATGCTTACAAGAGCAGCCAATATATCGAGCCTGTGTTTCTCAGGTGCATTAACAAGAATGACATCCGTACCCAAAGAAGGAATCGCTTCGTAGCTGTATATGGTTCGCCCATCGATTTTTTTCCCTTGCTGAATAGGATTCCGATCGATGAAGCCAATCCAGCCTGCCTGCTGAATCTCCGCATCTGACAGGAGCATTTGTGTGTTCGGACATGCGGGCGCCAATAGGACACGTTTCCCGGCTAGAGACCATCTTTCTGATAACCCACCGTTTCTTCTCAGTTCCAGGGGTATGGTCGAAAACTTGTCGGGCTCGCTTCCAAGCAAAGGCTCACCATTTCTGAAATCCCTGAAAATCAGGTCGGGAACGCCCAGAGGCGTGATGGAACTCTGTCTCTCGATGGCAGAAAGAACTTGCTCCATGATCTTCCTGCCCTCTTGACTGACTGTAGCTATGGCCTCTTTATAGTAATGAAAGGCCTCGATTCCGTGCTTTTTGAGAAGCAGATACAGCTTTGCATACGCCTCAATCTGTGCCGAGTAGTCATGATCCCATTGATGCAGAAAAAGGGGGGTAAAATCAAATGTAAGCCACACTTTTTGGGGACGGAGGGCCAACATTGCATAAGCAAAACCAACAATGTCATCATCACTGCAGTTGGAATCACAGAAGATATACTTGACCGAGAGCATGCCCTTTCCCTTGCTCCCGGCAACAGCGTAACGGCTCAGATTCTCCAGTACTTGCATATACCGATCGCGCCCACGTAACTCCTTGAACGTAGACGGTGTGCCTGCATCAACAGAGGTCGTCACCCAGTAAATTGATCCATCCGCAAGACCATCGTAGATTGCCTGATGAAACAGGACAGCATTTGTATGCATGAGTACGCGGATACGCCGAGTACGAAAAAACTCCAGATATTCGTCAAGATTTTCCAGCAGGGTAGGTTCGCCCCCGGCGAAATCGACATGCGCATTCCATAGCACATCTTCGGGTGAAAACAGCCGAAGGACTTCCAACGCGTCATATTGAGCAGGAAAATGTTCGTATTGTCGAGTGTAATTGCAATAGGTACAACGCAGATTGCAAATGCTATAATGTTGTAGATCAACGTGACCCAATTGCGAGAATTTAATGTCTCCGTAACTTTTATGCTCAACCATGAGACAGTTCTTGCAGTCCATTTCGCTGTGGTCATCATTGAGCATCCGGATATATTCTTTCCGCTTCTCGATAATAAAATCTTTAGTGATTATGTCTTGAGCCACTTCTTCCGCGCTGCAGAACAGGGGCGGCACTAAGGCTCCACGGGTGCAAGCCCTGAGTCCCTTAATACTCAAATTCAATCCGCTCTCCAGCTTGCTGCACGTCTTGACTATATCATCGTCGTGAAAATGTTCTGGGGACATCGTTCAATCCTCTTGGCCGTAATAGAACTTTGCCTTCTGCATCGCTGAAGGCAAGCTGAGTCCGGCGTAATCCTGGGCAATGAACCAGCGGCCATTGATATCTCCATCCAGCAAAGCTCCCAACAGGGCGCCGGGGATCACGCTCTCCACTGGATGGGGGGCGTCGGGGCCTCCCATATCCGAACGCACATAGCCGGGACAAACGAGGGACATGGCCACCCCGGTTCCCTGAAGGCCGGGCGCCATGTCATGGACGAATTTACTCAGGGCTGCCTTACTGCAGGCATACGCCATTTCGCCAGGACGCCCCTGGATCGTACTGGAGATGTTGACCACCCGCCCGAACCCCCGCTTTATCATCGGGGGGATCAGTCGACAGCCGATGCGGACCGGTGCAATGGTGTTGACGGCATAGTGTTCCAGATAATCCCCGGAGGATATGTTCCAGGGATCTGAGCCGCAGGGCAGCGAGATGGCCGCATTGTTGAAGACGATATCGATTGGCGGGAAAAGATGCTCGAGATTTTCAAGCATCTCCTCGAGTTCGGCGAAATTGCCGAGTTCGGCGGCAATGGGCTTCGCCAGTACTCCCAAGGCGGAGCATGCCTCTACCAGTTCTGCGGTATGTTCAATCCGGCGGCTGTGGGCTATGATATTGGAACCAAGTTTAGCCATCGCCATGGCAATCTGGCGGCCGACACCACGGGCGGCGCCGGTGACCAGGGTCCATTTACCTTTAACCAGATCCTCACGAAATTCTTTCTCGCTTGCCAACTGCTCGATTCCAAGCTCCTTAATACTATGGACAACGTCATAGCCCCGGTCAAAACAGGCGACGGAAATGTTGTTTAGCCCCATTTCGCAAAGCTGTCGGTGAATCTCCTCATATCTTCTCACCGTGATTACAACGCCTATGCTCCCGCCTAATTGGCACAGTTCTGCAGGCGAAATGCATCTTTTCCCGAAGAACTCATGTCCCCATTTCTCAGGTGCATTATCGCACAGAAAATCCGGTTCCCGGCCCAGTGAGAGCACCAGTTGTCGATAACAATCCCGAAACTGGACACCGAGGCCAAACAAGCATATATATTGTGCGTCGTAAAATCTGTTCCTGCGGTTTTCCATGGATCCATCCAGCCCGATCATCTTGTTAACTCTGCTGTGACCTCGTTGAGTTTGCAGATTATCATTCTACCTCGACGTTGCTCGCCTTAAGGGAGTGGACGGCGTGAATGCTTTGCCATCCAGTTCAATCGGGATGCTTCCAGGCGGTGGATCGTACGAAATGGAGCGTGAAGCCAGGTTGTCGGAACTCGCAAATTGTTCAAGAATGCCCGCCTTACGTGGCGCATCCGCCGTCCAGTACTCCTGCAGTTGTTTCCACGCCGACTCGCCGGCGAGTTGCGGATTGATAGCCATCGCAAGATGAAAATATCTCAGTGCGTTGTGTTCATCATTTGCAAGCAACATACGCACACTGTACCGAACGGCCAACCGCGCCAACTTATCAAGCGATTGGGGCAGGCGATCTGTTACTTTTGTCAGATTCCTGACGGATGCGATATCGGCAAATTGATGGTTCAAAACATATATTCCGATCACAGGCAACAGGTTGGTATCCGCCTGATTCGTGTCGCTCTGCGAATGAATGCGATGCAGCAGCAAAGGTTCCTTTATGTAGGCGATATCAAAATCAGTGCTGATATTGAAATCCAGAATGCGAGTCCCATAGTACCTGGCCGCAAGGCCACCTACCACGCTTCTGCCGCCAACAACGGCTTGCCGATACATGATCTGTGAGATACTCGGATTTACCCCGGCCATCATGTAGACCCCCGCCTGTTCTTCCCCCGGAATAACACAGGATTGGTTGTAGAATGGCGGCTCTTCAGTACGTCTGCCGTTCTCATCAATAATTGCCCTGTTCACGAGGGCGAACCCCACATCGGGATGTGCTTCCAGAGCGTTGACGCAGCGCTCAACATATTCAGGCTCAAGAGCATCGTCAGAGCAGAAGGTAATAGCGTATTCCCCCTGCATGCTTCTTTGACAATTAGCAAAATTGGCATCCGATCCAAAATTCTTTCGATTGCGAATTAAATTCATCTTCTCGGGATATTGGCGTGCAAATTCCAAGGCAATGTCCCAGGAATCATCCGTTGAAGCGTTATCGGAAAAACACAGCTCGATATTTTCATAGGTTTGGGCGAACACGCTCTCGAGGCATTGCTTGAGATAGCGTCCGTAATTGTAGTTATAGCAAAGTATACTAACCAGAGGTTTATTCAGCACACTTGGCGATGGCACGTGAGGGTGGTCTTTGTGAAATACTTGGCTGAATCCTGCGTTAGGATCCAGAACCATGGATTTGACGCAGTTTTTTATATACATGGGAAGGAAAGCTTGATCGTTAGTGACGGAAGCGCAATACTTGCCTTTAGCAATGTTTATGCAATTTCGTAAATTGGCCGATGGGCCCTGGACTCGTCTGTTGCGGTTGACCATAATCCTCCTGGGGTATCTATTCAGGAATTCCAGGGCTATATCCCAGGAGCCATCCCTGGTAGCATCGTCAGTCAGGATGACCTCAAAGTTCTTAAGAATGTCCTGATTAAAAATACTGTCCAGACATTGTCTCAGATACTGTTTGTCGTAGTTGTAGACAAGGATGCTGATCAGAGGATCTTTCGGATTGTTTTGGATAGGGTCAGAATGCATTTTCGCTCCATGGTTCCTTTTTCTGTTATCAATTAGTGTGCCAAAATGAACCTTGCCTCGTGCTTAATTGTGTCCATTGAACTGAATTGCGGTATATAGCCCATCTGAGAGGCGAGATTACAGGTCGAATAATAATTGCTTTTCGCGCCGGTGGCGCTGGGGCTCTCCGAAAAGTCCCGTTTTTCATGCTTCAAACCATATTCTGCAGTGAAATAATCCAGAATCTCCTGTTTTGAAACTGGACGGGAACTGTTGACATCAATGGCCCGGTTTATCTTGCCAGCCTGGATGCACTTTTCGATCATCGCAAAGAGGTCATCCGGGTGGAGGTAGTCGCGGACAATATTTGTGCTGTCCGTAAGCAGCACTTTATTGTCCAGGATTGCCTCCATCACATCCGTGATGAAATAGCCATCCGTCAGATTGATAAACCTGCTGAAGTAAGAAAATACCCTGAGATCGACGATGTTCAAATGTTGTAAAGCCCGGTGCTTGGACTCCGCGTTGAGCCTGACAATCCCGTAATAATCTTCGGGAGCCAAGTGGTTCACCTTAACGTGGTTAAAAGTGTCCTCGTCAACAGGAGCTGTATGCCCTCTGCCGTACACCGCGCCGCTGCTGAAGCTTAGGTAAAGCGTATTGGGATGACTACTGAGGTAGCGAAGTACCAGGTTGTCATATGTTTCTGTAACCGTAAAATACAGGGGAAAGTTACCTTTGAGCTTTTTCGCGGTGCCAACTCCGATGCAATTGATCACAACATCGTAAGAAGAATTCAAAAAGCCTTCATATCCCTCATGGATAGTGCAGACTGCATCGTCAGTGCTTCCTATGGCAGCGAGATATGTCTCTATAGTTTCAGACGACCTGACGTACAAATACAATGCATGCTCTCTACGTAAAAGAAGGTTATTGATAAGTCCTTTAGCAATATGTGAAGAAGAGCCCAGGATAGCTATTCTCAACCTGTTCATCGTCACGTGCACGATTCCTCAAGAAATGGAAGAGTTCAACACCAACTATAATTGTCTTGTTAGCAACTCACAACGTATAAAATCTTTTCAGTCGTTCCGCATCATTATTCAAGTTGTCTTCCGGAAACAGTCTGTGTTTGATAATGTTGCAATCCGAGCATGTTTCGCATACATTCGCGGCCCCATCGAGCATCTTGAGCCTGAACTGCCGGAACTCCGCGCTCTTCCATATATCGCATACCGATTGAGTGTTGCAGTCTCCTACAATGATCGGGTATGCGATTGAATAACAGGGAACTACTTTCCCGTCCGGATTGATTTGCAAAGTGAAAAAAGGCTGCGGGCAAACGTGGACTTCTGTAACGGGCAATCCAAACTGGGTAAGCGACATGTCTTTGCCCTTGAGCACATCTTTATAGTTCACAAAGGGGAAAATGGAGCCGGCACGTTCAATTCCAATGGTGTCACATATATCTCCAAAGAGTTCGTAGAACTTCTTTTCATCGTCTTTTCCATCCAACGCGTAATCGATGATCTTGATGTGCAGATGCGCCTTGCCTTTATTCTCAAAGAAGTATTTCAAATTATCAACCATGTCCGAAATGTTGATACCGGCGCCGCATACCTCCCGGTATTTCCTGCTGCTTGTGCCCTGGAGGGATACAACCAGTCTGGACAGCCCGGCGGCTATTAGTGTGTCGGACAACCGGGGAGTCAAAAGCGACGCGTTCGTCAATATTTCGACCCTGTCTGCGACTCCTTTTGCAACTCCATATTCGACCATCTCCGCGATATGTGTGTGCAGCAGCGGTTCACCCATCCCCACAAAACGCAACACCTTGATCTTGTTCGTAAATGCAGACATCTCATCTATGCACTTTTTGTATAGACCCATTTCCATCACGATCTTGTCGGAAATGAATCCCCGCTTCGCTTTTTCTACGGAAAACACGCAATAGCGGCACGTAAAGTTGCATGCATAGATCGGGAACATCTGCACCACGAGCGGAGCGCTCAGGGGAAGTACTTCCGCTAGAATCGTTCGTTTCCCTCCGGGCGCTTGCGCGCTGATTACTTTTGCTTTCACTGCAGTACCTCCGCCTTCAGCCGCTCCAGGCACTCTTGCGCATGCCCATCTATATTGTCCACTTCACAGTAGTCGTTCATCGTGCAGTCTTTGCATGGTTCGAGTTCTCCCTTGTCGCCGCTCAGATGCTCCGTCTGCAGTTTTCTCAACTTTGCACCATTCCAAATAGCGATTAGTGGCTCGTTGCCGATATTGCCCAGCATATTGACTCTCTTCCAGTCGACACAGCAGGGAACAACTTCTCCATCCGCCTGGACCTGGACACCTTTGAATATCTGCGCACATACCTGGCGCTTAATGACTCTGCTATCTCCCCAGCGAAACTCATTCGAAGAATATGCCAAGTCTAGTTGAGGCCACATGGGAACCAGTTTCTCTATGAATATTTGATCGCATCGGTCGCCGAAAAGCGTCAAGAACTGCTTTTCCTTGTCCGCCGTGGGGACGGCCTTGTGATGTATTTTAATGTGGACCACGCATCCGTTCCTCCAGGCATACAATTCGTTGAGGTTGTCCAATAATTTCTCAAAGTCGATTGTCGTACCGCATATGCGCTGATAGTCCTCGGAATTCAGGCCCTCGATAGAGAAAACTATCCTGTCCAGGAATCGCGGTAAATTTCTGACCAGGTCGGGTGTCAACAAGGCGCCATTGGTAAGTAACTCCACCCGCTGCACAACCCGTCGTTCATGGGCATGTTCCAGCATAGGGAGCAGAGCTTTGTTCATCAAGGGATCACCGTTTCCGCAAACACGCAGGAGCTTGACTCTTTCAGGGAATGCGGATAAGTCGTCCATCAGTTTCTTAAATAATTCCAAAGACATTATGTCTTTCTTCAGCGCACTTCCTGCGACTCCATGGGGACAAAATCCACATTTCAGGTTGCAATAACCGGATGGTTCGAGATAGACCACAAGTGGTGTAGCGAGTGGGATGGCTGCCTCCAGCACCAATCGTTCGTTCTGCACCTGAGATTGTAGTTTTGCTTTCATCAGTAAGGCCCCCCGCCCGCAACATTCCAAGTCATATGTGGTTTCGATAAATTTCGTGCAATTTCAACAGATTGTCTGGACAGTGATCATGCCACATGACATAGCCCCTATCACCCATCGTAAGTCCTTCGTTTTTAGGCGCAAAAGTTGATGAGACAAAACATCTGTATAAAAGTGAAATGAAATGTCCTCTTATCTCGCGCTCAAGTGCGATAATCTGATTTAGCGCGACGGGCACGGGTTCAAAACTGATAGTGCTCACACCTAACTCAGTTTCCGCAACTTTCTCTACCCTCGTCTCCAGTTTTTCCCTGAAACGAATAATCCCACCCGGCACATGCCACCCTTTGCCGGCATATTGGTCGTTTCTCCACGCCAGGAGTGTCCGCCCGGTTTCATCTTTTATCAGAAGGTCCACATTTACGAGCGGAGTAGTGCGGCTGATGTAATAGAACAGCTCATCGGGTAAACCCATGGATGGATTCGGGACCTGTTCGTCAAGCAACGCTATGGCATCTGTAATGTTCATCAGCCGGCCAATCATTTCAGGAAGGCGGAAGGACCCGCATGTTACAGTCCAAGGTTAAAAGGCTTCAAGGTTTTATCCTCACCCGTAAAAACTTCAGCGCAGGGAACCGGCAGGGGCTTGCCATAAATTCGTCCCGCAACGTGCTTGTCAATGAAGTTTCTATCTTCCGCTATGAGGCACGTATCAACGTGCTCGCCAAAGTATTTAATATCCAGACCCCTTTGGAGTATGTCTTTCAGAGGCTCTTCCAGGACGTTCCCAATGGACGTATGGATGTAGGGACATGGCAGCACGTCACCGTACTGTGTAACAGATACCATGCCCTTGACTGCTATGCATCCCATGTCAAGTCCATACGCGGGCGTCAGGTGAGTATAGACGTTATGCTTCTTCTCGAGTTCTCTCATGTAGTTCATGTCGGCCCGGTCGACCAGGACATCGAGGTTACCCTCCCAGGCGCCCACCGGCTTGGCATAGGTCACAAATACTCCGACATCTCGTTTGTTGAAGTACTCGACGAATTCGAGAAACTCATCAGAATGAAGCCTTTGTTTCGTTACAACGGTCTGGATGAAAATTGCCAAATCCGCACCCAAAGCCGCGTCAACACCTTTCATCGCCCGTTCGTCCAGGCTGTCCAGGCTCAATTGAACCCTGTCCACGCCTATGCTCTTCAAATGGCTTGCTCTCCTATCATCCAGGAACCAACCGTTGGTGTCGACGTTGATATAGAATTTCTTAGGGTCGATGGCCTCGACAAGCGCGTCAAAATCCCTGAATATCAGCGGCTCGCCGCCGGTGATCACGAACCGTGCGAGGCCCATTTCATCCGCTTGCTTCGCCAGGTATCTTACATCGCCAATGTTAAGCGAGCGTCTGGAGTTTTTCACTTGGAAGCGCTTTACGGAGCAGTGAACACAGGTGAAGTTGCAGGCGTAATTATACTGAAACTGGATAATTGCAATACTTTCCCCTCTCCTCAGCTTATCTTCAAATTGCATGACCTTTTCATAAACATGTGGCTTTTCTCTCTTGAGCTTGTTCCTTCTGTCGCTTTCTTCTCCTTTTTTGAGACTCTGAACGGCCATGATTAGTTCCTCCCGGGCTTCATTCCTTTACCGTAGTCAACATATTTGCCTTAAATTCTTCCCTGTCTAAAAAAGGCCACATATCTTCCATTGGCCTTGAAGACATCGTCCCGTCTTCGTTCTTTACCGAAGAAACCCTGGGGGCCGTCGCCTGGTTTGGTGAAATCTTCACTTCGCAAACCAGGGGTCCTTCCGCTTGCAGAATCTCTCTGACACGCTCCCTGATCTCCTGATGGCTATTTATGTTAGCAATCTTCAAGCCAAACGCCTCAGCCACTCTCGTTATGCTTGGCAGGGTCATGCCGCTTTCTTCGTTGCTGCCGACAAGAAAGCCGTCGAAGTAGTTTTTCTGGGTAGCCTGAATGGAGCCGTATCCTTTATTGTTCAAGATGAAGAATTTGATGGGCAGATTCAGTCGCTTGACGGTCTCCAACTCCTGGATATTCATCTGGAATCCCCCGTCACCATCGACGCATACAGTGCGTTTTCGACCGCCGGCAAGGCAGGCCCCGATGCTCGCCGAAATTCCAAATCCCATGGAACCCAGCCCCTGCGTATTAAGAATCCGCATGCCGCGCTTCACGCGAAACGCCTGCATCGTGACTTCGCTGCAGGTCCCCGAACTGCCCGGAACGAGCAAGTCTTCCCCGCCCATCTCGTCGGACAGCACATCAATAAGGACATACGTGCTCACGCCCTCGCGTTCTTTCCAGTATTGGGGAAGGACTACGGGATACCTGGCTTTCCAGTCCCTGCACCGTCCCCACCAGACGCTGCGCGCTTTGCGCGCGACCGTATCCGATTGTCTGATGAACTCCCTAACGGCCATTGCGGCATCTGCGCAAATCGGGACATCGATCTCCATATCCATTTTCCGAATTTCGGCGGGGTCGATATCGACAATGACCTTCTTTGCCGCCGGGGCAAAATTGCGATGATTGTAGCTCGTCTGCCCCAGGTCGAGGCGAGCCCCCAGAACGAGAATCCAGTCGGAATTCTGCTGTGCGAAATTTGCCGCCCGCTGTCCCACTGAGCCAGGTCTGCCAATATAGAAAGGATGATCGTCGGGAAGAATGTCGGCCGCTTTCCAGGTGGTGAGGACCGGCACGTTTAGAGCATCGAACAAAGACTCGAGTTCATCGATGGCTTTGCCGAGCCTGACGCCGTTTCCTACCAGCATGACAGGCCGTTCCGACCGGTTGAGAAGATCTATGGCGGCGCCCACCTGTTTTTCAAGCTGTTTACGGTCCTCGTGGTGGGCCCCTGCCGCAGGCTCATATCCATTCAGCTTGCGTTCATCTATGACAGCCGATTGCACATCCAGCGGTATGTCGATCCATACCGGTCCGGGCCGGCCGCTCCCGGCAAGGTGCAAGGCTTTGTCGATATGATATCTTATTGAAAGAGGATCGGTGACGGTAACGGCGTACTTGGTAATGGATTCCACTATCCGGACGATATTGAGTTCCTGGAATCCCATCTGCCGGACCCCTCTATCGCCAATGAGGTCCGCGCGTTTGACCTGGCCCGAGATAAAGAGGCAGGGAGTGGAATCCAGCCACGCACCGGCCAAACCCGTAATGGCGTTGGTGCCACCCGGCCCAGTCGTCACAAGGGCGACTCCCGGGTTGTTCGTGTACTGGCCGTAAGCTTCCGCTGCAATGGAACAAGCCTGCTCATGGAGATTGCATACGTATTCTATTTCCGAACGCCGGCCCAATGAGTCCACCAGGTGCATGCTGCCGCCGCCCGCCAAGAGGAAAACGTGTTTGACCCCGGTTTCGACAACGCGTTGCACAACGTAATCGGAGAGCTTTATCATATTATGCCAAACCTTTGACGCCTCACCAACGAAACAGCGCTGTTATGTCGAGGCCATTATAGTTGGATGCTATTATGCTGCCGATGGTTTTTAGCTTCTCTTCATTCATTTTTACAGCGGCTTCAACTGTTGGACCATTTTCACCATAAAACGAGTACAGTGTTGTGACGTATTCACTTAGACTGAATAAGTATCCCAAATAGTAAAAACATTCACCATCATCAACGTTTATGCCCAAAGCATTTTTAATGGCGCTAGATATAGGCATTTCGTCAGTTACTATGAATTCTCTTTTAGGTGTATTGACTTTATCGTATATATCGAGACTTGATAGCAACCTATTAGCGATAAATGTATATACCACATTGGATGGATGCCACCTATTTAGCATTAGCTTTTCATCCATATATTTATTTCTGAAGAGAAAGCTCACATTGGCATCCATATGTAAAAGTGTTTCAACATTTTCTAGTCTCTTCAACGCAATATCGCAAATAGTCTTGTATAAATAAGTATGATATCTGTATCATTGTATTGAAGCGGAAAATTATTAATGTTGTCCATGTTCCACATATGTACGGGCGCCAGGTCGACTATCCTGTATGATCGGTTAAAGCTATCCACCGATCGCAAGAGAAACTTAATCGGGCCTTGCTGGCAATTTCCAACGATCACACACTTTTTCATCAACTATCCTTTTGAAACCGAATCAGGACAGTGGCCGAACCTTGCTCTTACCATCTCCGGTAACTGTTACATCGAGAATGCCTCAAGACCATTGCCCTTGGCTCAGACTACCTCCAGAGCCATTTGTGTGATCTTCGTCGGAGAGCTTCATTATCCTAGATCGACCATTTGAATAAGTAGGTCTTGATTGGCGACAGCACCAATTCGGCAAGTTCCTCGAGCGCCTCATTCATCGTTTGGCCGGATTGATTCCAGGGGCGCGGGACGACCACGGTGTTTATGCCGAGCGAAATCGCCCCGGCAATATTTTCTTCGCTGTCATCCACCAGGATATCCGCCTTGCCCCACCATCCGAGAAAATCCGATTTACTGGTATGGTATCGAGCTGCTTCAATTCCGGGTCGTGAAGAAGGGATCACGTTAAAGGACCGAATCCAGCGGCCGAAATTTCGCATCACCCATTGGGCCGAAACAGGGCTTGCGCTCAGGGGGGCAGCCGTGAGAGCCACGTTGTGGGCGCTATCGCCGTAGCGGCAAAACCACTCGAATACCTCGGCAACAGGTGGCATCATTTCGGCCATTTCGGAGAGCCGAAACTTGTCCAGGGATGCCAGATATTCCATGTGGCTGATTCCCAGAAGTGCATGTGGAGGATTGCTCGTAAGCCGGTCGTATGTAATGAAACGATCAGCGCCGCTTGAGGCCGCATAATCCTCAAACCATGCCCCCATAAGATCACTCAATACATCGTCCACATCCCAAACGATCGTTTTCATTAGTTAAACCAATATGTCAGCAGGGTCTTGCGATTCTCGTTCTCCATAATTGCCGGATCGAGATAGAATGAATCATCGGTGTAATGCGTCGAGGATATCTCCTCTATAATAGATCCGTTCTCACTGCCGAAATAATGACGCACGCCCGGCTCAACAGTCATTATGTCGCCTGTTGTCAATCGCTTGAGCGTTCCGTCCAATTCGATATCGACGTCGCCAAAAAGGACATGGAAGGTTTCTTCCTTCTGTCGATGGTATTGAGTGGGGTGCTTCTGGCCCGGGAGGAGAACGATCAGCTTTTTGCAGTACATACGATTCACAACGGTCATCATGGTGAGACCAAATTCGTGGAATCTGTCGATCCCATAGTGATGGGAGATTTCCAGGTCCACTTGCGAAGGGATCGGTATGCTGCTCCTGCGCAGAAGCGCTTTTACCTCCTGCACTATGTTAAAAACTTTTTCCTGGAAATTTCGGATGACCACATTGGAGGCGAGCAAAGGGGCATTGGCCTCGATGTCCTCGCAGGCGTGCAGTCCCGAATATTTTGAAAGATCATTGGCGGTAATATGGCCATCCAGGGTGGGAATGGCTGCGAATACATCCCGATGGGGGATTCTCTCGCCCTTTTTGAATGCCCGCCTGGCAAACAGCCCTCTTTGAAGCGATCGAAGGCTCGCCAATTCCTCTTTGCTGAATTGCGCACGTTTTCCTGGATCACCACACAGTTCGAATGCAGCCTGCGCCGAACGCAGCCACCTTTGAGCCTGTTCGGGGTTGGCCGAATAATCGTTTAAACGGACTTGGCCGTCAGGGACCCCGACATGCTTTTCAAAAACGGTGACTCCCTTGCCTACGGCAACCTTAACGGCTTCCACGTTTTCTGGGTCTTCATGCGTGGAATATCCTATCCTGACCTGAGGGTAGCGCGCCTTGAGAATGTCGATCTGGTTGAGCTGAGAACGAGCCGCGGGAGTCGGGTACTGCGCTACGCAATGCATGATTGCGAAGTCCTTTTTCCTGTGCTCGAAAAAGCTGACTACCTTATCGATATCCTGCAGTGCGATACCCGCTGTGGAGGCGATGATAGGTTTCTGGGTCTTGACGATCCTTTCAAGAAGGGGCCAGTCAGTAAAAGAACAGCTTGCCACCTTGATAATATCGAAGTCGTGTTCTTCGATCAGATCGACGGATTCTTCATCGAAAGGAGTACAGACGGTCACAAAACCCTGTGCCTTCATTTCATCCCGGAGCATTTTATACTGATCATCGCTCAGGCGGGTTTCGGTGAAGCGCTTTACATACTTGAAATCCAGCCTGCCTTTGTAGTCCGGATGTATGAATGTATCGAGCCGGCGGTACTGCAGCTTGAATCCGAAGTTGAACGGAAATTCCTTCGATATCTTGCTGAACTCTCGGATTATCTTGAGGCCATGCTCCGGCAATCCCATGTGGTTATTCGCCATCTCAAACACGAACAGGGGTTCCAGGGAATTTAGTTTAAGCATTGCTTCCTCCCGGCTTAACCAGGTTAGAGTCACTGGCTTCAAGCAAAGATTTTCGGTATTCGATGGAATACCTCCAGCACGTAATCCATCATAGGCGGAGATATGCCGGGATAGATACCGATCCAGAATGTCCGGTTCATCACGGTATCCGACACCTTCAGGTCCCCTGCTACTCGATAAGGCTTGTCACGATATGCGGGCTGGCGAATCAGATTGCCCCCAAAAAGCAGCCGCGTTGCTATCTTGTGTTCTTCGAGGCAGCGCACCACGGCATTACGGCTGAAAGGCGCTCCGTCCCTTACGGTTATGGGGAATCCGAACCAGCTTGGTACGCTGCCGGCCGTAGCTTCAGGCATTATAAAGAACTCACTCAAATCGCTCAGGCCTTGATGGATCATTTGAAAATTCTTGTGCCGGATCTCAGTGAACGCAGGCAATTTTTTCATCTGCGAAACACCCACTGCGGCCTGCATATCGGTAGCTTTGAGGTTGTAGCCTATATGGGAATAACAATATTTGTGGTCATAGCCAAACGGCAGTTCTCCAAGCTTCCAGTCAAATCGCTTCCTGCATGAATTGTCTTCACCCGGTCCGCACCGGCAATCACGCCCCCAGTCTCGGAAAGACTCGACAAGCAACTTTAGCTCCGTCTGTTTCACCGAGACACATCCTCCCTCGCCCATGGTGATATGATGCGCGGGGTAGAAGCTAAAAGTGGAAAGATCGCCGAACGTACCGACCTTCCGGTCCTTATAGATAGACCCTAAAGCATCGCAGCTGTCCTCAATGAGCCAGAGATGATGGCTTGTGACAAACTCCAGTACTTTGTCCAGGTCAAATGGATTGCCGAGTGTATGCGCCAGGACCACTGCCTTCGTTCGGCTCGAGTATGCCTGCTCCAGTTGCGTGACATCGATATTGTAGGTGGGAAGGCTTATATCGACAAAAACAGGGACCATTCCGTTCTGGATAATGGGATTAACCGTGGTAGGGAATCCCGCAGCCAGGGTAATCACCTCATCGCCCGGCTTCAAAGCGCGCGCTCCCAGTTTAGGAGAAGTTAGACTGGAAATAGCCAATAGATTGGCGGATGATCCGGAGTTAACAAGAACCGCGTATTTCGAGCCCAGAAAACGGGCCATTTCCTGTTCGAAATCTCGGGCAAAACGTCCTGTTGTCAGCCAGAAGTCGAGAGAGGCATCCACCAGGTACTGAATGTCCTCCGCGTCGAAGGTCCTTCCGGATACCGGCAGCAGGCTCTTCCCGGGCACAAAACCCGTGGGCGCAAAAGCAGCGTCGTAATATTCAGCAACCAAATCCAGGATTTTATTGCGCAAGGCAGTACTCTTATTGCCCATTGAAGTAATTCCCGTACCAATCGATTGTTCTTCGCAGCCCGTCTTCCAGCTCGAATTGGTGTTTCCATCCCAACTCTTCGCGAGCTTTTGCCGCACTTAGATACTGGTTGCGGATCTCGTTTTGGGCCTCATTGCGGACATCAGGCACGAGCTTTGAGCCCGTCAGGTCAAGTATGCGGCGCACGAGATCAAGGGCAGTGATTTGCAACTCGTTGGAGAAGTTAAAGGCTTTTCCGCGCAGACGAGGGTCCGCGGCGAGCTTTTCGGCCAAAAGCATGTAAGCTGCCGCGCCATCTTCCACATAGAGATAATCCCTCACAAAAGACCCATCCGAACGGATAACGGGGGATTGACCGAAGAACACCGAGCGGATCGTTCCGGGAACGATCCGGTTCCAATTAAGGTCCCCGCCCCCGAAAAAATTTCCACAGCGTGTGATTGCGACCGGAAGTCCGTAGGATGTGGCATAGGACTGGGCGATGAGGTCTGCGCACGATTTGCTTACGTCGTACGGATGACGGCCCTGCAGGGCAATCTCCTCATGATAAGGCAACCGCTCGTGGTTACCGTAAGCTTTATCGGATGAGGCAAGGACGATTTGCTTGACCGTCGGACTGTGTCTGCAAGCTTCGAGGAGAATCCATGTCCCCTGAATGTTGCTTTCAAATGTGGAAATCGGGTTCCGATTGGCAACTGCCACAATCGCCTGGGCCCCCAGGTGGAAAACCGTATCGATCTCGCACTCTCCCAGAGCACGCTCCATGCATGCCTGATCTCTCAGGTCGCCTCGAACCACCTTGAGCCGCTCCAGGAGGCCGGATCGCACTGCCTCACTCTGAGGCACCCAATCGCGAACGAAACAGACAACGTCTGCCCCCGCTTCGTAGAGCCTGCGGACCAGCCAACTGCCCAGAAACCCGGCTGCACCTGTCACCAATACGGGACGGTTCTTCCAAAAGGACTTGTTCAAGCTTGCACCCTCCAGGGAACGTTTCCCGAGGCCCACATGTTTTCAAGCAGGTGAACATCTCTCAGTGTGTCCATACACTGCCAGAAATCATTGTGGCGGTAAGCCATAAGCTGATTTTCCCGGGTAAGACGCTCCATTGGTTTAGATTCAAAAGATGTATCGTCGCTGTCTATATAATTGACGATTTCAGGCTCGAGCACAAAGAAACCGCCGTTTATCCATCCCTCTCCGGTTTGGGGCTTCTCGGCAAAGGTCGATACCCTCTCGCCGTCAAAGCTCAAATCACCGAAACGCGCAGGTGGTCGAACAGCGGTAATTGTGGCGATTTTGCCGTGATTTCGATGGAACTCAACGAGTTGGTTCATATGCACATTCGAGACACCGTCACCGTAAGTCAGCAGAAAGGGCTCTTTCCCGATGTATTGGGAAATCCTCTTTACGCGTCCACCTGTTTGAGTTTTGACACCCGTATCCAGCAGATGAATCGTCCAGTCCTCGGAATGTCCGTTGTGAACCATCAAGTCCCCCGTGAAGAGCCGGACTGTCAGATTGCACGTTCTTTTCCGGTAGTTGATGAAGTAGTCCTTTATGATCTCACCCTTATACCCGAGCGCTACCACGAACTCAGTGAAGCCATAATCGGCAAAGCTGCGCATAATGTGCCAGAGTAGCGGTTTGCCACCGACTTCAACCATGGGCTTGGGTTTGACGACCGTTTCTTCGGAAAGACGGGTGCCCAATCCTCCTGCCAAAATTCCAACCTTCATCTTTTGTCCCCCTTTTCAAAAAACTGACGTCGGGCACAGCGCGCTCTTGTTGATCAGGCTCTGCTACAAGCTCCCCAGCCCGCCGAAAAGTCTGGAATAACGTCCGGCGCTGGTTTTCGATCACATGTGAAGCAAATATCCTGCCAAAGGAAGCTTCTGGTGCTGGTGGCGAGTCTGACCGGCCGGCGCACATCCTGAGATTTCAGGCAAGAAACTGCGGCGGATCACGGTTTTTTTCGGAAGGGGATGGATTTGGAATTATTCGGCCCAATAAAACAGCCGTCGAAACAATCACGGGGAAAAGAGGTATCGCAGGCCTTGTATTTTAAACGCTTTGCGGCTGGCTTAAAAATACAGGCGAAACGCAGGACACGCTATACTGTGAAGCCTCTGCGGTTTAAGCATAAAAGGGAGTTCTACAGGGGCAGTTCGCCTTCTTCTGCTGACCCGCTTTGGCCCATATGTTTGTATATTATTATTTCTTCTCTATATTCCACACCGTATATGAACAGCATTATCATGGCGAAACTGAGAATGAGCGGTCCATACAGGATGCCTTTCAACCCAAAATACTGAACTCCGCCAAGTATAGCTAAAAAAATGTAGAAGGGAGACATCTTGGATTTGCCCTGCATTAGAAAGGGACGGACGAAATTGTCGATGATTCCGCTCGCCACAATGGACCAGACTGCCAGAAAAACGGCTGATTTAAACTGGCCCAGCAAGACTAGATAGAGCGCGATTGGCACCCATATGAGATAAGTCCCTACAAGCGGGATGAGGGAGGCCAGGCCAGTCATGGTCCCCCAGAAAAGACCCGGGAAATTCAGGATCGAGAAAACGAATGCCCCTAACGATCCCTGGCAGATCGCGGTAATGAACGTACCCAGGAGCACAGATTTGGTAACGACCCTGATGCCGTTGATAATCCGGTCTTCCTGCTCGGCCCTGAGAGGTGAGTAATAACGGATCGTGCTCACCATTTCCCTGCCGTCGCGCACAAGGTAAAACGCAATGAAGATCATAACGAAAAACTGCGCAACCAGGCTCGCCACGTTGCCGAGTATGGAAGCGGCTTTTCCCAGCAGAAACTGCCCTATGTTCTTGCTAAGATAGAGCAGATTGTTGGTGATATCCGTTTTGTTTATCTCAAGGAAAGCAAACCGATCCTGCAATTTGGCCAGATATTCATTGATCCGGGGGTCCTGGGCCAGTTGTTGTAATTTGCCTTCCCGCAGCCATTCGTTGGTTTTGTTTACCGTATCGAGCCCCTGCGCCACCAGGGTGGAAGTAAAAACAAAAACCGGGATTGCTATCACGAAAGTTATTATGAGTACGATTATCATGGCCGCCAGGTTTTTTCGCCCTTTGAGGCGCCGCTCCAGGTAGATTTGCAGAGGATTGAAAATCGAGGCCAGCACAATCGCCAGGATGAGTGTATCTATGAATGGAAACAGAATTAGATATGCCAGGTATATGGAGACTGCGAGGACGAGGATCAGAAATGCCCTGTAGCCCTTTATTCGCCCGGCTCTCTCTTGTGTAGTGTCAGAATCCGCCATACGAATCGGCTCCATGGCGCATTCACCGCGCAGGGGACACAACGCAGTTCAGCGCAACCATAAGAGTCAGTTACGACCAAGGCGTTGGAAGATCGCGAAGCAGCCCCGTGCATCGCGCGCCTCGCCCAACCGGAAATGACTCACCTTCCCTTAAGCCCGCTTATCACGTCTTTGATCATTCTCCGCGCTCTGGGCCCCTGCGGGTGACTCTTGAGGCCTTCCGGCTCGATTGGACCGCGTTGGCGGCATCCCCCAGTTCGCGATAGAGATCCGATTCGAGCAAAAAGATTTCCTTCAGTTTCGCGGGTTGTCTCTGATAGAGCAGTTCGGCCTTCTTTGCGAATTCCAGGGCCTTGCGTTTTTCTCCCTTTTGTTTCCACGCCCTGGCAAGGAGAATGAAAGCTTCACCATTGCGGGCGTCTATCCTGACGGCCTTCTCGAGTGTCCGGATTGCAATGTCCGGTTTTCCCCTTTCCAGTTGCCCCCTGGCTTGACTGACTTGTTGCATCGAGGCTTGGCGTTGAGGCGATTTTGACGCTTCCTGTTTTTTCAATTTCTCCGGATGCTGCTTATTTGCGGCCGTTGGCGCCGGTCGAACCCCTAACTCCTTTTGCGCCGGAGGCTGAGCAGGCGGAGGAGATGCGGGCGTCTGTTGACTCATAACCTCTGGGGCCCGCGCTGCGGGCGGAACCTGCTGAACGACAGGCGCAGCGGGCTGCGGCGCTGAGTAAGAAAGTGACGCGGGAGGTGAAATATATTCGGGGGGGATATAGACTTGTTTTTGCTCGCACCCCGAAAAGGCGATGGCCGTTAACAGGATAATCAGCACGCCCTGACGGCGGCGCCTTCGGGTTCCTGTTGCGAGATCGAGACTCATCGATGCCTCCCCGGGGGTGGCGCCCCATAAGCGCTCACATAAGAAACCGGACATGCATGATTGCAATTTCATAAAGTGTGAGAAACCCGTACTGATGGGCATAGGCCTTCAAGGTCTCCGCCATTTTATTATCTGTTATGAATAGTGCAATAACCATTCGGCCTGCTTTCGGATAAAAAATCCTCCAGCTTCCGTTCTTTACAACGGGTAGTCGCCAATTGACCTGAATCCGGGCAAATCACTTCCTCAACGATTCCGGGCGGCGCATCGAACTCTTGAGGTTGAATCCACGGCCGCACCAGGTTCATAAACCGCGCCCAGATGTTCGCCGCGCCCTGCGCCCCGGTAAGACCCGTCGGGCTGTTATCGTCATATCCCACCCAGACCAGGGCCAGCAGATCCGTCGTATATCCAACGAACCATGAGTCCCGGAACTCGCTTGTCGTACCAGTCTCACCTGCACACGTGAAGTCAATCCCGAGTCGTTTAAGCCCCTTGGCCGTCCCTCTTTCCATAACCCCCTCAAGAAGGCTTGTTATGAGAAAGGCTTTTGCAGGAGAGGTCACCGAAGAGAAGTCGATATGCCTTCGCTCAAGGACGTCCTCATTCTCTGCCACGATCTCCTTGAGGCTGAGCAGATAAGGCTTTTGCCCGTCGTTGCCTAGAACCGCGTATGCCCTGGCGAGTTCCATGGGGGTCAGCTCGAACGAACCCGTCGCAAGCGACGGCAGGTCTCCGGGTAGCGATTCTATACCTAGACTCCTGAGTGTCCCGATTATTTCATTCAGGCCCGTTTCGACCGCAAGGTTTACCGTTGCTGCATTGAGCGACTGCTCGATGGCTTCGCGCAAAGTGACCTTACCTCGATACCTGCCGTCGAAGTTTCTTGGGGTCCACGAAACGCCGTTAAGTTCGTAGGGCACAGGCAGATCGAAAAGCCAGTCGCTGAGTTTAAAGCGGTCGAACGCACTAAGATAGATGAAGGGTTCGAGAGCGGACCCTGCTTGGCAGCGTCCCTTGAGAGCCCGGTTGAAGCTGCTCTCAGCGTAGTCTCTTCCCCCGACCAGAGCATAGAGTTCTCCGGTTTTGGGCTGCAAGGCGATCAAAACCGCCTGGAGCCGCCTAGAGGGTTTGGATTCATCTGAGGCTGGTTCCTCGCCGCTCTCATTCTCAATTTCAGCAAGGCCATCCCGAATCGCCGTTTCGGCGGCGGCGGCCATTTCAGGCTGAAGGGTCGTATAGATACCCAATCCCTCCGAGGCGAGCGTCACAGGAGCGTAAAGCTCTTGCGCCTGCATGCGTACATAGTCCACAAAATACGGGGCTATGCGGGCGGAGGAGGATGCGGGAGGCACCCTCAAGACTTCCAAGAGCGCTGAATCATATTCAGAGAGCGATATTTTGCGAAGCGCGAGCATCCGCTTCAATACCAGGTTTCTGCGCTCCAGGGCGGCCTGACGGTTTACAAGCGGTGAATAATTGTTGGGCCCTCTTATCATCCCCGCCAGGGTGGCAGCCTCCGCAAGGGTCAGGTCCTCGACGTTGCGCCCCAGGTAATATGCCGAGGCTTCGCCAATTCCGTGTATAGCAACACTGCCCTTCCGTCCCATATAGATTTCATTCAGATACATCTCCATTATGTCATTTTTTTTGTAAAGAGCTTCCAGGATAAGAGACATGGAAAATTCCACGAATTTTCTGCTAAAACTGCGTTCGGATTCCAGGAAGTAGTTTTTTACGAGCTGCTGGGTGATCGTGGAACCGCCCTGAACGACCCGGCCCGCTTGAAAATCAGCGAGCATCGCCCGAAGTATTCCGAAAAGGTCAATGCCGCTGTGTTCGTAAAAGCGGTGGTCCTCGATTGCCACCACAGCATCGATCAAACGCTGTGGAACCTGCCGGATATCGATGAGCATCCTGCTTTCGCGTTCGGGCCCAAAGAGGCGCGCTATTTCCAGCGGCTCCAGCTCAAGGAAGGAAATCTCCTCTTGCGGACTGCGGATTGCAGCGATCCTGTTTTGCTCAAAATCGAATTCGACGAGCTTTGACGACATAAAGATGCCCGGGAACTGGAAATCCCTCAGGTGCGCAACCAGAGTGTTGCCCCACGATTTAAACTCGCCGGCGAGCAGTGGTTCTTTTGAGGCCTCTTTATAGCGTCGCTCCTCGAGCATATGCCTGAGCTGGCCCAGTGAAAGCGCCTGGCCGCGATAGACGGGGACCGTTGAGGAAAAAACCCGCGCCGGCACGCTCCACCTTCTCGATGAAAAGCGGTTCTTGATTTCGTTGTAAAGATAATAAGAGAAGCTTGCAGCAAAAAAAGCGGAAAAAAGAACGAATAGGGATAGACCCCACAGTATGTATCTGCGCCGCTTCGGTTTCTTATTAAAAAGCTTCATGTGGACGATCTCAGATCTTACACGCTACTCGTTTCTGTCGAACCTGACAATGCATTCCAGATGCGGCGTATGTGGAAAAAGATCGATTGGCTGTACCTCTTTTATGTTGTATGCCCCGAGAAGCAGGGCCGCATCCCTGGCCAGACTTGCCGGATTGCATGAGACGGCGATGATTCGCCCCGGCAGGATCTCGAGCAGCTTTTGGACCACTTTCGGATGCATTCCAGCCCTGGGAGGATCCACTATCACTACGTCCGGATGCCCGCCCTCCGAAGCCTTCCCGATCATGTCCTTCAAATCGCCCGCCAAAAAAGAACAATTGCTGATTGCATTGATCCGGCAATTCTCACGCGCATCCTGAACGGCATCTTCGACCAGTTCGATTCCGACAACGCTCCTTACACGCGAGGCGATATATAGCCCGATGCTTCCCGTTCCGCAATAGAGATCCCAGACATTCTCGGTTCCCTCAAAGCCGGCAAGCCTGCTGACCGTTTCGTAGAGCTTCTGCGCCCCTGGAGTATTCGTCTGGAAAAAGGAGTGAGCAGATACCTGGAAACGAAGCTCTCCGATCCTTTCTTCGATAAACCCCGGTCCGAACAGTGTACGGCTCGAATCTCCAATGGCAACTTGAGACTTTTTATCATTTATGGAATGGATGAGAGTCGTAACTCGAGGGAATTTCGACCGGAGATGATCTGAAAGCCTGTCCACACTGTGGTCTGCGCGTGGGTTCCCGGAGGTGATAAGATGAATGAGAACCTGGCCGGTGCTCTTTGCCTCCCTTATGACCAGAAAACGCCAAAAGCCCTGGTGAGTGCGAATGCTGTAGGCCGGCAGGCCGCTTTTCACCGCCCATTGACGGACTTCCCGCAGGATGGCGGCGGATTCAAGTGACTGGAGAAAACAGGTATCAATATTGAATACCTTGTCGAAAAGCCCCCTTATGTGAAGGCCGAGCGCGAAAAGGGACTCCCGTCCGAATTCCCGGTCAAGTTCTTCCGCCAGAAGCCAGCGCCTGTCGGAAAAGGTAAATTCCATTTTATTTCTATAGTGCAGCTTTTCGGGGGAGGCAATAATGGGCCCAACTTCGGTTTCGCCAGCACCGGCAATATGCTGGAGGCACTCTACAACGTGGGCTCTTTTCCAGAAAAGCTGAGCCTCATAGGAGATATCCTGCCAGTGACAACCGCCGCAAATCCCGAAATGCGGACAAACGGGTGGCCTATAGTCGGGCGATTGAGACAGCGTCTCGATTACCCTCGCCTCGGCGTAATTTCGCTTCTTCCTCGTTATTCGGGCTTTAACAGTCTGCCCGGGAACGGCCCGGTCCATGAAAACCACAAATCCGTCCGCTTTGGCTACTGCTTTGCCCCCGAACGCGAGCTTCTCAACCCGAAGCTCGATATCCGTCCCTTTGGTTATCTTTTCCACTATTCACCTGATCAGTTCATAACCGATTCACGGGCAGGACCGCTCCCAACGCTGTTGACTGCAGAAAGCACTGCCAGTCAGAAGCGGGGATTGCACCCCTTTGAAAAAGGCCGCACACTGGCTCAATAAACTATTCTATCCCGAAGCGGATTAAAATGGAAACGAATCAATTCTGTGGAGGTTTTCGCGCCTGGTGATCAATTGGCCGGCGCATTTCGGTCCAGCGCCTTTCTGATCGCTTTGGTGAGTGATACAATCGCATATGGCTTCAAAAGCACCTCGCAAATCCCAAGCTCCTCGGGCTCAGTTCCAATCAGGGTGTCACTGAAGCCGGTGCACAGGATTATAGGGATGTCCGGACGCAGGGCTTTACACTTCCTGGAAAGCTCCACTCCGGTAATGACAGGCATGGTCATGTCGGTAATTACCAGGTCAAAGCCGTTCGGGGCCGAGCAGAAGGTTTCCAGGGCTTCGGGGCTGCCGGTTCTTGATGTAACTTTGTACCCCATGGATTCGAGCATCTCCTTCCCCAGTTCCGTCAATGCCTTCTCATCATCGACAAACAGAATCCGTTCGGACCCGAACCCAATCGAATCAGCTACTTCCGCTTCGCCTGGTGTGACCGATTCTGCTACCATGGGAAGATAGACTTTGAAGCTGGTCCCCTTGCCCGGCTCGCTATAAACGCTTACAGCACCGCCGTGACTCTTGACGATGCCCTGGACCGTCGCGAGTCCCATACCGGTCCCTTCTCCAGCCTGTTTGGTGGTGAAATAGGGGTCGAATATCCGCTCCATGACAGCCGCATCCATCCCTTGTCCGGTATCGCTGACCGCGATCAGGACATAACGGCCTTGCTTCAGGCCGCAGGGCGGCGCTGTTATGAACCGGTCGATTTCCAGCCCGGACACATTCACGCTCAGAAATCCTCCCTGCCTGCGCATGGCATGAGCCGCATTCGCGCATAGATTCATAACTACCTGATGGATCTGTGAGGGTTCCGACCAGATTATTCCCTCTTCTGGCTTGAGTTCGATCCTCTTGCGGATTTCGATCGTAGAAGGAAGAGAGGAGCGGAGCAGCTCGAGCGCCTCCTCGACAACGGGCGCCACACTCACGGGCCCTCGCTCCTGTTCGGATCTCCTGCTGAATGTAAGAATCTGATTTACTAAATCTTTCGCGCGTTTGCCGGCCTTGAGCACCTGGTCAAGGGTCTGGCAAAGAGGAGACCCTTCAGGAAGCTTGTAGCGGGAAATCTCCGTGTAACCTATGATGGCTGTCAGTATATTGTTGAAGTCGTGCGCTATTCCTCCCGCAAGTGTGCCGATCGCCTCCATTTTCTGCGCCTGTCGGAGTTCTCTTTCGAGTTTTACCTCGTTTGTGATATCCCGGTGGATGGCCACAAAATTGATTATTTTGCCTGAAGCGTCCCTGACCGGCGAGGCCGTAGCCTCAGCCTCATAGGAGCTGCCGTCCTTTTTCTTATTGCTCAGCCGCCCCGACCAGACCTCGCCCTTTAGCAGAGTTTCCCGAATGTCACCGTAAAAAAGCCTGTCCTGCCTGTCGCTCTTAAGTATCCCCATACGCTGCCCCAGTATCTCGGCTCGACCATACCCGCTCTGGCGCTCAAAGGCCGGGTTCACGTAGTGTATTACGAAGTTGATGTCGGCTATCACGACGCCTTCGGCGCATTGCTCTATGGCCGTCACCAGGCGGGTCCTTTCCGCTTCGGCTCGCTTTTGCCCGGAAATGTCGACTATTGCCCCGATCAGACCTCCAGGCGATCCGTTAAAACCTGAAAACGAAGCCTTGTGAAATACTACGTCATATTTCCCACCCCCGGGAGAATCTAAACTGAATTCGCAGATCTGGGCGCCGGGATTTTTGAGCAGTTCCGTGTCCTTTTCGTGGCAGATTTCCGCCTGTTGTTCGGGAGCAAAATCGAAGAAAGTCCGACCCACAATCTCCATCCGGCTCTTTCCCCATAACCCCTCGAAGGCTTTATTACACCCGAGATAACGGCCATTCACGTCCTTAAAGTAAATGGGCAGGGGGAGCGTGTCGATCATTAGCTGCTGAAACCTCGCCAACTCATGGAGCGCGTCTTCGGCCCGCTTTTGTTCAGTGATGTTTCTGCCCACCGCCTGATATCCGATCAAGCTCCCCTCGAAATCGAATATCGCCCTGTGGGCCCACTGCAGCCATTCGAATTGCCCATCCCGTTCACCAAACCGATGCTCGACCGTACAAACCGGATTCCGACGGTCCAGGCGAGCGATCTGTTTCTTCAAGCTGTCCAGGTCCGCTTCATGGACTTTATCAAGAAAACTACTGCCAATCAGCTCATTGCCCACCGTGTTGAAAAACCGGCAGAAAGCGTCATTTACGAAAATAATGGTGCTATCGGGCAAAAACCGGCAGATGAGTTCGGACTGTTCGTCAACGATAGCGCGATAGCGCGCTTCGCTCTCACGAAGCTCCTCCTCGACCTTCTGCCGATTCCTCACCATTCTGTTCGCCGAATTTGCCAACTTGTGAAATTCCTCGAAGTTGATTTTGCCGGCATCTATTATTGAGCATTCTTTTGCCGCCCGGTCGAAAAAGGAGCACAAAGCCTGCAAACTGGCGTTGATCTTTGCGGAAAAATAGCTGAAAACAGCTATCAGGCAGCAGGTGACGAACGCAAAGAACGCAATTATATACGCTATGCTCTTTGCGATGTTCCTGGATAACTCTTTCTTCTTGGCGGCGACAAAAGCATCCACGTCGTCGAGGTAGAATCCGTTCCCGATCGCCCATCGCCAATCGGGAACACCGCTAACAAAGGAAAATTTTCTAGCCGGTTCCCCCGTGCCTGGACGAGCGGGAACCACATATTCCAAGAAACCGCCATCAGCCTCTCCGGCCAGTCTGATCCACTCCTGCACTATTTTAACCCCATCGGGGTCAACACGGTCCCATTGATTCGATCCAACCTCCTCTTTTTTAGTGCCCGAGGCAAGCAGGACTCCATCGAAAGTGCACGCCGCTATATAGCTGTCGTCACTGGCATGAAGATCGTCTAACCACTGCAATACGTCATTTTGAAGTTGCGTTTCAACCTGGCCCAGATATTCGCCTGTACCAATATACCAGTCAAATGGTTCAAAATACTTTACAAATGACACCTTGGTAAAACAACCTTCCTGGTTTGGCTTATTCCATCGATACTCAATAACTCCCTCACCCGACTCCCCGCATACCCTTCCTAACTCCTTCATAAGGGGTTTTTCGTCGCACAATTTAAGGTTTATCACATTCTGCCCCTCAAATTGCGAATCGTCGTTTACTTCAAGCTGAAGTTTAACAGTGCCACAAAAATAATAATGTAATTTCAGTGACATACGACTGCGCTAATACGCTGTGGCACTACCTGGTATCTTTTTCAGAAGATCAGAGTTCCCGAATGGTGG
>JBEKPW010000003.1:0-113389 GCA_049520315.1 Syntrophobacteraceae bacterium | reverse complement strand
ACATGAACAATCAAGATAAAAATGCAAGTATGTTGGCACTACAAAAATGGATTTTTTGAGAAAAAAGAACCCTAAAGTGAGTCTTCATCAGTATCGAGTTTTTTCCACTGTTAAAGAAAAGCCTGAGCCTCAAGCCCGGCCTTGCACTTGCCAGAGCGACCCTGCCGGAAGTCCACGCAATGTCTATCAAGGAAATCGTCCTGGCGGAACTCGAGACAGTAATAGAAGAGGCCCTCGAGGCGGAATTGTAATTCTTTTTAATATCGACAGCGCCGCCGGTTTCTCACACAAACCCATAGTTGCTTCGTTTTTTTCAGGCGGCGGCCCGGGTCTTCACTAAGGTTTTTTTCTTTTTCGGCGAAGCTTTTGATTCGGGAGCCGTTTTACCGGTCATCGGTCCTTGCTCCGGCCAGTGCCCCGATACAGGTTCGGCTTCGGCCACGGTTTGCCTTCCAGCGTTTTCAGCTTCAGCATCGATGGTTGATTCGCTCTCAGCGGCATTTTCTCTTTGCTTTAGCCACTCGACGATCTTGGGCGTAAATTGTTTCTGAGACTTGGAACTCACGTAGATTCCGATATGCCCGGTTTCGATGCAAAGGTCCTCAACGTCCCGGCTTCCCACCTTGCTGGTAAGCAAATCGCAGGCGCCCGGCGGGACGAGGTGGTCAAATTTGCTGTAGATATTGAGCAAAGGCATGGTGATATTTTTCAGATCGACCCGGTTTCCCCCGACTTCCATCCTGCTCTGAATCAACAGATTCTTTTGGTAACAATCCTCGATAAATTGCCGGATGGTTTCGCCGGGAACGTCCGGACTGTCGAAGATCCACTTTTCCATACGTACGAAGTTTTCGATAAACTGCTTATCGTCCATGTTTTCAAAGAAACTGATGTACTTGTCGATCACCAGCCGGGCGGGATTGAGGAGCAGAAAGCACAGATTGAGCAGGTCCCCCGGCATGTTGCCATACGCCTCGATTATTCTCCCCAGGTCCATTCCCCTCGTCCAGAGATGCAAAAGTCCCTGGTCAGTGTCGAAATTGCTGGGCGCCACGGTGGTAACGAGGTTCTTTATTTTTTCCGGGTGCAGGGCCGAATAGATGATCGAAAATGTTCCGCCCATGCATATTCCCATCAGGTTGATGTTCTGGATCCCATGCCGGTCGCGAATGAAATCAACCACATTGTCCATGTATCCGTTCACATGGTCGTCGATGGTCAGGTAGCGGTCTTTTCGGGTAGGATAACCCCAATCGACCATGTAAAGATCGACTCCCATATTCATGAAGTGTTGCACCACGCTTCTTCCGGGTTGCAGATCGAGCATCGTCTCGCGATTGATCAAGGCGTAGACGATCAGCAGCGGGGTCTGGACCTGTTTTCCCGAAGTCAGACGGTAATGCTTGAGCTTGATGCGGTCTTCCTCATAGACAACGTCATAGGGCGTTTTGGCAATTTCCGTATCGAGCGGGCCGAGCAGCACATCTTTGGATTTAAGGATGCGTTCGCGGGCGTTCTCAACGCCTTTTAGCCAATTGGTCATGATATCGTTCACAGGCATTTCCCAAGCGTTCATTGGATTTCCTTTTTTGCAAGTGCGGATTCCAGTTTGCTGATTTTTTTCGCGGACTCTTTAGTCTGCTTCTTAAGCGTGTAGAGTTCTTTATAGATCTCATCCATCTCCCTGTTTGTGGGAATCGGAAGGAACTCAAGAAACTCCATCATCACATCATTTCCCGTTACCCTGAAAGCGGCCGTCTCATTGAGCAGCCGGGAAAGGGCCAAGCGGTATTCCTGCGACCTGAAAAGCGACATATAATGATTCTCGAGGACTTTGATCCACGTTCCGTAGTGGACTTTAAAATCCTGCGCCGGCTCACCTTTTTCCCTGAGTCTGTCGAGTTCCTCCCTCATATCGGCAAACGACTTTTGCATGGGAACAGAGAGCAGCATTTGAAATTCCGAAACGGTCGCCTGATATGCATGGAACTTGTCAGCAAGCCGATTGATCTTTTCCTGGTGAACTCGAGTGAGTCCAACCTGGGGGATTTTCAGCAGGGGCTGAAAACCTTTTTCGTAAATGGCCGTCCATGCTTTGACAGCTTCGTGCCCGATCTTTTCAACACCGTTGCCCGTGGGTTCACTTTTGTTCCACAGCCACTTGAATATTTCCTGGCTAAGCCCACCGGGACCCATCACCTGCATTAACGCCTGGATCATGTCAAAAGGGGGCTGCAGGGATTCTTTTGCTTCGGAGCATTGCGCGCCGGTCCACGGCAGGAGAAAAGCCCGCCACATCGATAGCGATGCCTGCATGCCTTCTTCGGTTCGAGAACAATCAGCCAGAGAAGTGGACAATTGCTGCCAGCTTTGAGCGGCCGAGAGCCATAGGCAGGCCGCTGATTCCATCCATTCGGACCAGGGGAAGCCATCACTTCCCGGACTTTGATTCATGAGCAAACCTCGATGTCGGATCTAAGGCGAAAAAAAGGCGCACTTTAGTATCAAAGGCGCAATCTTCCTTTATATTATAAGGCCTTCAGCCAGTTCTAAAAGAGGGGGATTGACCGTATTTGTAGTGGAAAAAGACAGTAGTTCAAATGAGGACAATATCTGAGACGGCCGGACCGCCTTATTGCGGTGGGGTGTTGTTCGGCTGGGCAGGACGGGGAGGTCTTCCGTTGTCTTTATACAACTGCATATGCTGCAGCATGTTCCAAGCTTTATCTTCCTTTTCCTTTTCCGCCCTTGCCTGTTCTTCCATTGCCCGTTCCATGTCGGGATCGGTACCGTATGTAATACTATCTTTAGTGTCGGTACGATCTGCAAGGAGCAGGCGGTGAGCCGGACTGATCCTATTTTGCAGGCTTTGAATTTTCAACGGTCCGGGCCCCTCGGAATTGGAAGTTATGCGTGCGGGCAAGCCTACAAGGAGGAGTCCCGAAATGAGGACCATAAAGACAAATGCTGTCCCTTTCATCTTCGCCTTCATTTGGGTGTGAAACATATGCCCCCGGGTTTTACAAATAGTCGCCCCGCCTCCATTTAGTCGATTCCATATATGCGGTAACCTTCAATTCTTCGGCTATGTCCCTTAGCTTATGATCTGCGGGAAGCCCGCTCATTTTGCCATCCAAATCGGCAGCCTGCGCGTTGATCTGTTCAATCAGGGCATCGATTTCCTTTGGAGACCCGGTTTGCCGGAGCGCATTTTTCAAAGAGTCAAGCTGCGTGAGGACGTCATTGACAGCAGAAATCGTCTGGGGCAATTGGGGAGCCTGAGCTGAATTCACGCTCAGGGCCTGGATTCCGAGATTGGGTATGCTTATTGGTTCGCAAAGGGCGCCACTCGGAGCAGTCTCTTCCCCCGGTCCCGTTATCTCACTCTGGAGGAGCAGGGCGAAGACACTATCACCAGTGCCGCTCTGGGGCCCTTTTGACTGTTCGCTCTCCTGCACAGCTTGCTGGTTCTGGATTTCATCTATTCTCATAGGGCTTCATTCTACCTCCCTTCAGCAAAAACAATGGAACTTAGAGTCGAAACAACCTTAAGCAAAAACTTTGCCAAAAGACGCAAAGAACGGAACAAGGAGAACAAAGAACGGAAGACAGATTTGCGTCTTGTGTTTTCGGCCTTCAGTCTTGTATCGGATCAGGGAAAAGATTTCCGGCGGGTGGAATTTTATGCCGGTTTTTTTTGCACAGGCATGCGTATCAGCGCTGAAGTTGTTTCGCCGGTTCTCTCAAGGCTGACGCTAATTCCGTGAGGCAGAAGGAGCTGTCTTGCCGCATAGAGTCCAAATCCGAGATGTTGGTCTGTGGACACGGCTTGACTGTCGCAATGCTGCCATCTCGATTCGAACAGGTCGAAGAGAATGTCCGGATGCAGCTCTTCAGGCGGCCCGAAACCTGAATCAGTTATTCTTACCACTATTTCCCCGGTCTGCATGCAGGACTCAACGATCAATTCCTTCTTTGGCGACTCCTTGAGGGCTGTTATGGCGTTATGGAAGATGTGGAAGACGGCTGGAACGAAGTCTCTGCCCGGGACCTTTATGTGTGGAAGGTTTTTTTCCAAGCGCAGTTCCGATTTAACATGGTGTTTGAAGAAGAGGTCGGATCGGAACACTTTCGCCATTCTTGTCAGAATAGCATTAATGTCCAGTTCGGTCCCGCATCGTTCAATTTCATAAAGCTGCATGAATTCGCGCAAATCTGCAGCCAGATTGTATATTTGTTCGCGCATCTGGGTCAGTCGTTTGCGCTGTTTGCCCAGAAGCTCGGACCATTTTTCGTTTTCGCCGGAATTGCTCCTGAATAAACTATCCTGAAGCTCCAGACCGGATAAAAGCATCTCTGTGAGCATGGTAAGGTTCTGAAGAGGTCCATTGGCGTTGTGCACAAACCCCTGGACGAACTTGCCCGAGTAATTTGACCGGTCCTTTTCAATCAAAGCGCGGATGTATTGTTCGGTAAACATTTCTTCATTTTTTGACGGTTTTCCGGCAGCCATAGTTTTCGTTCTTTTCCAATTATCAAATAATTGGCATTGTTGGGAATTATCCCCCGTTGGGCGAGGTCTTTTTCACAACTTCCAGGAATGCGTCCAGGGCTAACGGATCGAACTGCTTGCCACGGTTTTTAAACAGCTCTGCAAGGGCCTGGTCAAGCGACATGGCATTGCGATAGGCCCGTTTTGAGGTCATTGCGTCAAAAGCGTCCGCGACACTCAATATTCTTGCAAGCAGAGGGATCTGTTCACCCGATAGGCCGTCGGGGTAGCCGGCCCCGTCCCACCTCTCGTGATGATGTCTTATTATCGACCTTTCCTCAGGGCTCAGGCCCAACTCGGACACGATCGAGTCCCCAATCGAAGGGTGTTTTTTCACAATTTCGTACTCATCCATTGACAGGGGGCCCGGTTTATTCAAAATACTGTCGCGAACTCCTATTTTGCCGATATCATGAAGATAGCCCGCTGTCTGCATGGACTCGAGTTGAGCCCCCGAGCAGTCAAGGATTCCGGCTGTCTCGGACGCATAACGGGTCACTCTTTCAGAATGTTTTCCGGTATAGAGGTCTCTGGCTTCCAGCGCATTCACGAGTGATTTCAATATTCCATAAAAGTTGCTGATAAGGCTTTCGTAAAGCGCCATATTCTCGACGGCCAGAGATGCCTTTGTGATCAGGAAGTCAAGAAGCCGCGTTTCTTCTGATGGCCGCGAGCGGCTGCCGTCTTTGTGGAAAGCCAACAGGAGGCCGAATGGTTCCCCCCGGATGCGCATCGGCCAGCAGGAAAGAATCCTGTCTGTTTGAGGCGCGTTTTCAAAACAGCGTTGGATTTCGTCGGGATCAATGATGGCATGACTTGCGCCATTTCCAAGCAATTTCCGCTTCCGCTCCTCTGAGAGCTTTATTGTTTGAGGCCAGCAATCTTCGGCTTTCCACCCGCAGTTGGCCATGCCCACAATGGTGCTTCTGTCCCGGGGCACCAGGAAAAAGCTTACTTTTTCGACCGATTCGAGTGATGAGGCCAAGTGGACGATTCGAGGATAAAGATCGTCGCTAGAATGGATTTCGTCTATTTCCTTGGAGATATGAAACAGCCTGGTCTGCTCGTTGACTCTTCTCTCAAGTTTGCGGTTTACCTCCTCGAGTTCCCTGCGCGCCTGGATTTCGAGTTGCAGGCTGAGATTTTGCAGCAGTAGTTGCCTTTCCTTTATGATGCGTTGCAGTGTGAGAGCTACATCCTGGAGGGTGAAAGGTTTTGTGAGGAAATCCGAAGCCCCTTTGCGCATAGCCTCGATCGTGATGTCCATGGTTGGAAAGCCGCTCATCATGACTACCGGAAGGCCACGATCGTGCTCCTTGATTGCGCTCAGAAGCTGAAGCCCGTCCATGTCCGGCAAGCGCAGGTCCACAAACGCACAATCGAATGCTTCCTCTTTGATCGCCTCAAGGGCTTCCCGTCCAGTCAGGCAAACCTGCACTCGCTCGTGTTGCAGACGCAGCAGGCGTTCCTGAAGAAGCTCACCGAGCATTACATCGTCTTCCACGATCAAAATTTTCATAACCTGCCGGACTCTATTCTATTAACAATGAGTTGCTTAAGTCTGTGGAGTTCCGAATCTGAAATTATGCCGTCGCGCTTGAGACCCTTGAGCGCTTCGAGGGCGGCAATTGCGCGGTTCGGATTTCCCTGCGGTTTTTCCAAAAAGGCGTCGGGGCGAAATGCCGGTAGACTGGCCAGAAGAGGTCCGCTTATCAGATTGCCCGAACTGTCGTAAACCTTGGATTCCGAATAGTGTGTTCCTTCAAGAGAACAGATCTTACTGTGCAGGTTTTCTATTTCCAGAAGCAGGGCTGCCCTCTCCTTATAGCTTCTGACCCTGTCGACAGCGTTTCGGATCGTTACAGCCACCTGCTCTACCATGAAAGGCTTCTGTATATAGTCGTAAGCTCCAAGCCGCAGGGCCTGGATAGCCGACTCAAGACTTCCGAATCCGGTTATCAGAATGCTCAGGATGTGGGGATAGAGTGCTCTAACCTGCCTGAGCAGGGTCAAACCATCCATCCTCGGCATGTTGAGGTCCGAGATGAGGATATCAAAATCGCCGGCCGACAACTGCTCGAGAGCAGCCAGGCCGTCGGGAGCAAGCTCAACTGCCGCTCCGGCTTCCTCGACCGTTTCGGCTAGAATCTCGAGAAACATCTCATCGTCATCGGCCACAAGGACCCGTACCGCCGTCTCGGATTTTGGTGTCATATCTTATTCTACCATAAGGTCCTAAGCCTTGCCATCAAATAGAATACCCCTGAGCTTAGCCATCTTGTCGCGAAAGAGGGAAACCTTTTCAGGCGGTATCTTGCGGATCAGCTTGCCGGTTTTGCTGTCCAGGACCTGCACGACGGTCCTGCCATCCGCGTCTGCGATGAAGCTGAGCTCGAAGCCCAAGTTTTCCTTGAGAAAAGATTGTACCTGCTCTACGAATTCCTCGGAAAATCCCGGTGGAGGTTCCGGAGGGTTGGAGCCACTGTTTGCTCTAAAATCCCCGACTTTTGAGGCGGTGCCGCCTTCGGTCCCTGTGACCGGAGGGATTGACTGGACCTCTTGGTGCTGGGGCTCCGGGACAACCCATTGCCCATTTGCGACCGGCTGAATTTGTCCCGTAGTCGTGCTCATCACCGCCTCCGCTTAACCCGATTGTTTATTGTTGCACTATTGCCGGAAACCCTGCTGCTTTCTACTTCTCTTTCACGAGCGGCTGAACCAGGTATTCGGCGAACCGTTGAGCGAGACAATCAGCCATCACGCGGCACCTCTGGGCGGGTTCGCCCGTGCGGGTATCCCAGGTAAGATCGACATCGGGGCCCGGTTCGGACCGCGCGTTCTGTTTGAGGTCCCATAGGACTTGACCCGTTCGTGCATCCAGTATCCGGGTGCGCACGGAAAGCTCTGTGGGCATGGCTCCAGTTCCGTCCATCATATAGAGGAGTGATTGGCGCATCACGAGTGTGCACCCCTCGTTTCTAGCGTACCATAATGCTTCCGAATCGGACTTGACATCGTAGGGCAGGGTCCTGATCTCCCGAAAAGGGCCTCTTTGGACAAGCCTCGTCTGAAAAGCACTCGTGAGCGAGGATGAGGCAGCGGCCAACTCAGGCGGTGTGATGAAGGGGAGCAGGCAAACACTATCCATCGAGTGCTGTCCGATTGAGGCATGGGCAATCACTTCCATCTTCGCGTCGACCGGCCGGCTCGAGGTGGCCTTCAGTTGTGTAGTGATGCAACCGCCGGCGCTGCAAATCGCCAGGATAAGGGCAATTACCCCCATCAGCCGTAAAGGAACGGAAGACTCAATCTTTCTTAGTTTGGAAATATATCGCCTAAAGCTTTGAGAATCCATGTAAATACGATCTCCCCGTTTTGGAGTGAAACATTACGGCGATGGGGCCGGCTCGGTTTTCGGATTCGCCGAATTTTTACAAAAAACTACCTTGAGCAGGTTCGCCGCCTGTAGATAAATCGGACATACCGCAAAAAGTCTTTAATGGAAAATGGACAAAAAACCAAGTTGCCGTCAAAAATAGTAGACGTTCACGCAGTGGCGGGACATGGTCCGGACAGGAAGAGAACACAGCGCAGTCGGGGCCGCAACCAGATAAGGGCCAGAACCAGGGTGGTCCACCATACCTCGCAGGGCGTGTGGGACTGTCATTTGCCTCGGCTTTTTCCCTTGCTCATCTCGCAGAGCGTGGAGTTTTCGCCTGAGGTCAGCGGGCAGGCGGGAAACAAGGCGCTCAAATGCAGGGAAGGAGGTGCGTTGAAATTGCAAAAATCAGTCTCATTGACCTATCACTTGCATCTTCAATTGATAAATTGTATGGTTTTGCCGGCTTTAGGGTTGTTCCATGAGTTTTTTCGGGCAGAACCGACCAGAAAGTGTGGTTTGGAGGCATAGCACACAACTTGATGGTTTATTCTGGTCTGTATCCTTGGAGAACCAGGGTAATGCCCTCAATTGGGTGTTATTCCGCCCGGCGTCCAGATCTCTTGTTAATCTAAGGGACACAATACCAAGAGTATAGGCATTAGTGATCTATAAGTTCTGGTGGGTAACGCTAGTGTGGAGAAAAGATCATGCCCTTGGTATTCACACTCACTTTCTGGGGAATGCATGAGAAATTACCTCCGGCCCCCGGCTATTACTATGTAAAATTTAAAGACTTCCTCTCGGAGGCATACTGGAATGGATTCAGGTGGTTCGATCCATGCCGGAGGTATATGCCGGACTTTACGCAGGCATATTTCACCCACTGGTCTTATGCACCGAGTGGAGTTGAGCTGAACGAGGCAGTGTACCCCTTGCTTTATATTCCCGAGCGAAGTTGATAATCATTTCTCCTGTTAAAGAGCCGACTTCACACGGGCGCCGATAAACCATTCCATGTCCACCTGTGAACCTTGATGGGCTGCCTATCGGGCCCACACTCAGCCAATCATGGGAAATTGAAGGCGATGGTCGAAGCTTTTACCGTCGCAACGACGGTAAATATAAACTGTGTGTAGTCAAAAGCGGCCCACAGAATAATTTGGCAGTCCGGGGTTGGCGGTCTAAACGGCGCCGTTCTACGATGCCTGGAAACAGGCCGTTGGAGTGGAAGGGCACTTTTTAACCTGCCGTCCGCATGTCTCGAAATAGCGGACATTTCACTTGCTTTTCAGAGCGGACATTTCATTTGCTTACAACAGGCGCCCGCTTGCAAATTGACATTTTCCGTTGCGGGGCGTATGGTTTTGCGGGAATGATTCCTAACGTGGAGATGGGCCTGATACTCATCTGTTTGTGAAAACACAAAAAGCATCCAATCTCAGGAGGTCCCGTTGATAACAAGACTGTTTGAACCCGTGTCCATAGGACCGATCACGCTCGCCAACCGAGTCGTCATGACGGCCATGCATCTCAATTACACTCCTAAGGGCGAAGTCACCGATCAATTTGTGAATTTTTACGCAGCACGGGCCAGAGGGGGAACCGGCCTGATCATTATCGGCGGTGCGGCCATTGACGAACAGGCTTCAGGCGCCGATCTATTTCTGTCGATAATGGACGATCGAAACATCCCGGGACTTGCGCGTTTCACGGACGTGATTCACAAAGAGGCGTCCAAGATCGCTGTGCAGCTCTACATGGCCGGCGCATACTCCTATTGCGGTTTGAAAGGATTGCCTATTCTGGCGCCCTCAGAGTGCACCAGCTATTTCACTCGACAGAAGACCACGCCTATGACCCTTGCGGACATTGAGCGCGTTCAGCAGGATTTCGTCGCAGCGGCTCGCCGCGCAAAAAAAGCCGGATTTGATGCCGTAGAGGTGCTTGCATCCGCAGGGTATCTGATTGGTCAGTTTCTCTCCCCTAAGACCAACAAGCGGGACGACGAGTACGGAGGCACTCCTGAGAATCGTATGCGCTTTGGGCTGGAAACTATCCGGCGCGTACGTGAGGAAATCGCTACGGACATGGCACTAATAGTCCGAGTGGCTGGGAATGATTTTGTTCCGGGCAGCAACACCAACAAGGAATCCCGAGTTTTCGCCAGGGCCGCGCAGGAAGCGGGCGCTGATTGCATCAATGTCACGGGGGGATGGCACGAGAGCCGGGTCCCGCAAATCACTTTCGATTTGCCGCAAGCCGGATACGCATATCTGGCTCGAGGGATTAAGGAAAACGTGGACGTTCCGGTCATAGGCTGCAACAGGATCAATGACCCCTTCGTCGCCGAAGAAGTCCTCAAGGAAGGCATCGCGGATCTTGTGGGAGTTGCAAGGGGACTCATCGCCGACCCCGAATTCGTCAAAAAAGCCCGGGAAGGAAGGTCGGAGGAGATCCGGCGTTGCGTTGCGTGCAATCAACGATGCTTCGATCACGTATTTCAAGCGCTGCCCGTGGGGTGCGTGGTGAATCCCAGGGCCGGAAAGGAACTGCAAACCGAATTGGAGCCGGCAAAGGAGCCCAAAAAGATCCTCGTGGCGGGCGCAGGCCCGGCAGGATGCGAATTGTCGGTAACAGCGGCCCTTAGAGGGCACAAGGTCATCTTGTGCGACAAAGAAGATCACATTGGAGGCCAGGTGCACTGGGCGGCATCGGCTACCGGGAAACATGACTTTCGTTATCTGCTCGACTACTTCAAAGTGGCGCTTCCCAAATATGGGGTCGAGTTGCGCACGGGGGTCAAGGTAACGGCCGAGCTGGTGCAAAAAGAAAAGCCCGACGTGGTGGTCGTGGCTACCGGCGCAGCGCCATTCAAACCTCCCATTTCCGCTGTTGAAGCGCCCAACGTGCATCAGGCCTGGGACGTGCTCAAAGGCAATGTCGGGACAGGCGCAGACGTGGTCGTGGTGGGCGGCGGTTCCGTGGGCCTCGAGACTGCTCTTTCTCTTGCCACAGAAGGAACCATATCACCCGAGCAATTGTATTTTCTCGCACTCCACGAGGCGGAATCGCCCGAAGTCCTTCGTGAACTTATGGTGAAGGGCGTAAAGAAGGTCACCGTCATAGAAATGCTGGCGCGGATGGCCCAGGACGTGGGGCCGTCCACGCGGTGGGTTCTGCTCAAAGAGCTGGGGATACGCGCGGTCAACCTCATCAACGGCGCCAAGATGAAGGACATTCAGCCGGATAAAGTCGTGTATACCGACCTCCAAGGGAATGACGTGACAATTCCAGCGGATTCGGTAATCCTGGCAATGGGCTCCAGACCGGAAAATTCTCTTGCAAAAGCTCTTGAAGCGGCCGGTGTCAAGAACGTGCGCGTCATAGGCGACGCAAACAAAGTCGGTCGCATTGGCAACGCAATGGACGAGGGCTTTTCCCTCGGTTGCGAGCTGTAGATGATCTGCCCGAGGTCAAATTGAAAAACCTGATGGCGATCCAGTAGAAAACGTCGATCGGTGGACGGCTCGAAAGTATGTGCTCGCTTTCGGAAATGCGGTAGTCCTTTGCGCGATGGCGTTACACTATCCCGAGTGAGGATTATCTTGCCGATCTGAGTGCTGAGGCGCTTTCTAAAATGAAACGTTTCTACCAGGGATTGCTGCCGTAGAGTTTCAGGGATGTGCCCCTCTGTTGAGAAGCAGTGATTATCATTGGTTTACGATCTCAGATTTCCGAACTTCTGCTCCCATGAAGCTTCGGATGAGGTTGACGCCGAAGAGGGCGGGACTTTAGCACGTCTATCTCGGATTGTGCATTTCGAATTCATTGGCCGGCAAAAGCAATTGTGAAGGAAAGTTGTCAATGCCCTTTACAACCAGGAGCCAATCGCGCCCGTGAAGACTCGATACGCACAAAGGAGGATATTGTGAAGATAATTATCTTGATAATTGCAATGGTTCTAGCGTTCTCTACTGCTGTCCGGGCCGATTGTAAATTGGATGCGACAACTGCAACTCGCTGCAGCGATCAGTATCAATCAGGAGCTGAAATATGCAAGGCAATCCACCATGATCCTTTAGACTCAGGCGATCTGGCGATATGCATGACCGAATTGCAAGATGTATACAACAAATGCACGGCCGGATGTTATTGAAAACTGAATGGATCGAGCCGGGATGACGACTTTTGGAATCCTCTATGAATTGCTTGGATGATTGAAAAAATTGAATATTCAGTGACATTCGTAAAACTTTTACTGCTTGTCCTGGTTTTTGCCGCTTTTGTCCCGTTGGCTCTTCCCAAGATGATACCATCCTGCTAAATCATACGGAGATTGGAAAGCACCAGAGACCCCTGGTCGAGTTCAATCACAAGCTCCATGCGGAAAAGCTGGACTGCATCCGGTGCCATCATGATTTTGACGCATTCATGAATAACCGGGGCGGAGAGGGGCAGACCTGCGATTCCTGCCACAAAAAGAATGCCGATGATGGTCTGGTTTCACTCAAGGATGCTTTCCATTTTCAGTGCAAAACCTGCCATGAGACCCTGAAAAAAGGGCCGGTTACCTGCGGGGAATGCCACGTGAGGAAGTAGCCCTGGGTGTAAGGTGTGGTTTTCTCACAGAAATAGCGGTGTGCGGGTAGGTTCGAGCGTAGCCCAATGCTCACCCGTTGAAATGATCACGATCATCCGGGGACCGTTCCCCGGGGCCAGTAGCCGGCTTATCGGAAGTGATACAGCGATTGATTCTTCTTGTTACCCGCTCAGTCCCGCAATTTTCACTGCCCCTCGGTGATATCCGTCAGGGAAGAGTGCGCCGAATTCCTCGATGTCAATGTCATTGTCCCCACATATCTCATAGATCGTGGGGATTTTACCCGTTTTTGCAGATCGCGCGCGCAGATAATAGATTATTTTCCAGTGTTTTTCAGTGAGAGGGCCGGACATTTTTGTTTCCTCCCACTTGTGCTCGGCAAAATCAACGTTCCATTCAGCGGGATCGACCAGAAACCCTCTTACATTTGTCCGGTAGATGAGAGAAGTAGATACTGAGTCCGCAGACTTGGGTGAGCCGGAAAGAATTGCACTTTCGGGGTTGAAGCACAACCCGGCAAGCTTGCACGCGCCTCGACGATAACCGGTGGGAAAGAGCCTTTGGAGATCTGCCATGCGCAGGTTCTGAGCCTTACAGGCTTTATGAACAGCAGGGCACTTGCCGCTTTCCAGATAAATCTCACGAATGAACCACAATACATCCCAATGCTCCGGAGTGAGCTCACCGGAAATCTCGGTTCTGGGCGCCATTCCTTCAGCGAAATCTTTGTCCCATGCGTCGGGATGCAACAGGAATTCATCTTCATCGACCTCGTAGACCTTGCCCCTGAATTCGAAGGTTTTCAAGTTTGCTCCTTTGGCTTTCATGACAGGTGGTATGCGCCTCTGACGTTGAACCTTGTTCGATGATTTGATCCGATGTTAATTTGTATCATTTTTGAACACTTTCTCAAAGGCGAAAAGAACTCGTTGGGCATGCCGGTCTTAACGGATCTAATTGAAGCAATCTATGCCGCTCCTATCGCACCCGGTTGGAGTCGAGATATCTCCGAATCATATGTCCCGCAGCAGAGGTCCACGCTCGGGCTCAGTATCCCGGGAAGAAGGGTCGAGGCCACCCTGGTCATTCCTGCGAAAAGGAAGAGCGGCTTTCCCTGCCGGCTTGTAGAGCGGGTTGCGCCTCCAGTACAAAGCCAAAATCAAAACGGGAGCTATCGCCATAATCTCCGCAGCCTCCCTCGGCAGAATCACCTTCGCCGGGAAATAAAGAACCAAGCCGGCCCCACCGGCCAGGCATAACTGCAGCACCGGCCACACCGGAATCATTCTAAGTCGGCGCTGGCAATACGAAACGGTCATTAAACCGACCAGCGCCTTGGTGAAAACGATCGCCAGCACGGTCCCCATTAAGGGCGAAGCCGGGATCAGGACGGCACAGAAAGCGATATTGGCAAACAGGCCAACGATATAGATCGCCAGAAGCAGTTTTTCTTTTTTTATGCTGACCATGATATCGGCGGCCAGATTATGTACAAAGCTAATCAGCACAGTTATCGCAAGGATCTTCTGCGTCCAGATCGCGCTGGTATACTTAGGGCCGTAGATCAGCGGGATCAGCCGGTCGCTCTCGCAAAAGAGGATGAACATAGTGGGCAAAGCAGCCGCAAGCAGCCAGCTTGCCGAGCTTCGGGCTATGCGGCCGAACTCTTTGCTGTCCCTCTCCCAAAGGCCGGAAAAAAGCGGAAAAAGAATATTGCGCAGCAACAGACCCGAAACGAGGTACGAGATGCCGTCGACCAACTGCCACGTGGCGCTGTATTGGGCTACTCCCTCCGCTCCGGCGGAATGCTGCAGAAAGAAGACGTTGACTTTATTGTAGAGTATGCCCGATATGGCCATCAGGGTTAAGATCATGCTTTCGCGGCCTGTGTCCCAAACCTCCCGGAGCTTGATCCAGTGCAGCCGCACATTCATTTGTCTACCAGCCAGAAAGATGACCGCGCCCAGGTTTGAAAAAGTTTCAATGAGCTTATAGAAGGCCACAGTCACCGGGGCGGCCCCGAGCAGAACAGCTATAATGCCATAGCCGAAACCCAGAACAGCGGAGACAATCCTGACCCTGCTTTCAAGGTCTTGCCGGCCCTTGACCTGGAAGGAGACAAAAAACGAGTTTGCCAGGGCTTCCAACCCCACTCCGGCCCCGAGGATGAGCACCACGGCGGCAAGTACGGGCGGGTAGTCCTGCCAAAAAATGAAACCGGCAATGCCCAGCCCCCCAAGTCCAAGGAGTCCTGCCTTCAGGGTAGTGACTCGACTCAGGGCGCCGGCGCCTCCATCTCGCACCAGGAGTGAGACCAGATGTTGGTTTATGCCGAATTCCGATATGAATAAAAGGATTTGGCCCAGACTTATGGCGAGCATGAACTGGCCGTAAGATGTAGTGCTCTTCCGGGCCAGATATACCAGGAAGATGGCTTGGAGGACCTCGCGCACGAAGAATGCGCTCAGCAGATGAGCAAACCTGGTGACTATGCCGTGGCCGGCTTGACCTTTCTCAGGGTTTGCGCATCGCAATTGTTCTTCTATCCCTTCCTGTTCTGTCCTGGCTGCCCCGCCCGGCATTAAAAAAGAGTATACCAAAGCCGGCGCTTTAATAGTAGGCTGACTTAACAAGGTGATAAAAAAGGGTTATATGCTTCATTGAATCGGCCCGGGACAATGCTGTTAACTTAAGGTGGCTCAAGGTTTCCCCCACTTCTGATTCAGTTTGTTCTGAAGTTTAACAGCATTCGCCCGGGAGTGTGAAATATGTGTGACTACGCATGAAAACGACGCTGCATTGGCCTCAACTCTCTGATACTATGCTCCAAGGCAGATGAGCGATTGAAACTTCCCGAACGAGCCGCATCCAGCCAAGTGCTTTCCGGGGTGGAATCCGATCCCGAAAGGCTCCCGGGGATTCGCCGGTGGTCACGCTTACCTATTGTTCAGGGTGTAATTCTCCGCTTTCCACAAAATGTCAGGCTTGATCCATGCCGGTAAACAGAAACGATCTTCTGAACAAGTTTGTCTATAAAGCTATATCTGTTGTTCCGGAACAGTTCGGGGACGCAAGGGATGTAATTTCATATTCGCTTGGCATAGTTAAATATCTAACTCAATCAAAGGTTGCGAACTTTTTGACTCGAGAGTACGAAAGACTCAAAAGAGTCAGTTTGCCAAGAGGATTTCCCTTCCATGCAGTAGTTGATATCAGCAACGCATGTAATCTGGAATGCCCCTATTGCCCTACTGGCCGGAGGCAGACCAGCGGACGCACGGAACGCATAATCGACGTTGGTTTGGTCAAAACATTCCTCGATTGTTATGGAAAATACCTGATTGCGGCCGACCTGTTCAATTGGGGCGAATCATTATTGCACCCAAGTATATCCGACATTGTACACCTATTTCATGAAAGGAGGATATTTCATCAGATATCGTCAAATCTGAATATAAGAAATAGGTCCACTCTTGAAGAGTTATGCAATGCTGGTTTGGATGTGCTTATTGTAAGTATATCCGGTATAACTCAGGAGATTTATGAGCGATATCATAGGAGAGGAAATCTTTCTTTAGTTATAGAAAACTTGAAACATCTTATCGACTACAGAAAAAAGATGCATCTTTTTAATCCGATCATAGAGCTAAAGTACTTAACCTTTAAGTATAATGCTTATCAGGTTCCGGAAGCACTTCGTCTAGCCGGTGAAATTGGTGTTGATATATTCAGATCCCATATAGCCGGTGGACCCGAAGAAGAAATTATCCAAATGGATGAAGAAAAGAAAAAGCTGCTGTATCACGGCACCGGTGGATTGTGCTGTCAATTATGGAGAACAATCGTGCTAAATTCTGATGGCGGGATTGCGCCATGTTGTCTTCTATACTTTAAAGATGACGATTTTGCCCATATTTCATGCATGGAAAACACAAGCCGGAGGTATATCGAAGCCAGAAAAATGTTCAACAAACCGGCGGCAGGCGAGTTGGCCTCTGACTTACAGCATCCTTGTTTAAAGTGCAGTTTCGTCCACAGGCAGAAACACCTGGCGGAGTACCTTGCCGCAAACCCCTATGCGAAGAAGGGGCACCGGACCGGCGGACCGTGATGATTCAAGATGACCGTGTACGGAATGTTCTGCAAATGAACAATCCGGAAAAGCGTGGGGGATGCGAGGGGAACTTTCCCCCGCTCTTTTGAGCTTTCGCAGTTTGCAGAATTTTGCGCACACAATCTTCAAGGTTTGTCGACTTCTTGCGGAACATTGACGTGCTTCACGGGATTATGCGATTATGCGTATGATTCAGCCGGGCGTTATCGATTCAGCCGGCATCGGTGTTGATGCGGGCCGGAGGTTTTTTTTATTTGGCCAGGATCATTGTAGGGGTAATGGGTGATGCCTACGGGCATTTGAGTCAGGCTTTAGCCCTCGCGGAGCTGGCCCCTCAACACGAGTATCTGTTCCTGGGCGCCGGGACGGTCCGTGAAGTGGTCAAAATGGGATTTTCGTTCCTGGAGGTACCTCTCCCTGCAACTTTTTATGCGAATAACAAAGTTGACATTGCAGCCACTCTCAGGAACGGATCTAAAATTCTACTTGGAAAAAACCTCTCTGTCAGGCGGATTATCACACAAATCGAGCGATTTTCGCCGTGCCTGGCCATAACGGCCTACGAATACTTTACCTCCATTATCGCTAAAGAGCTGGGGATTACGTGCATCAGCCTCGACAATCATCATTTTCTGACCAAACTTCGATTTGAAACTCCAAGGGGACAGATGCTCAGCCGATTTCTTTATGCTCTGCCGCTGAAATTGATGTTTAGCAAGGCCGATCATTATTTCATAAGTTCGTTTTACCAATTCCCGCCGCGAGATCCCAAGACGACGGACGTTTTTCCCCCGGTCTTGCGGAAAGACCTGAGAGATGTCCGGCCTGCAGACGGAGGGCACGTTTTGGTCTACCAGTCCTCTCCGACTTTCAGTAAACTGATCCCTGAGCTGGAAAAATCCGGGAATCGTTACACCGTCTACGGTTATGGAGAAAAGCCCGGCACAAGGAACATAGTTTTCAGGCCGCCATCCAGAATCGGTCTTTTGAGGGACCTTGCAACCTGTCGTTATGTTATATCCAGTGGAGGCCATAACCTGATCTCAGAAGCCCTTTTTCTCGGGAAACCGGTTTTTTCTTATCCGATTCATATGGCATATGAGCAGTTTTTCAATGCTCGCATGCTAAGGGAGCTTAATTACGGCGACTATACCCTGGAAACTGTTCCGCGCATTTCATGTTTAGCGCGTTTTGAGGAAAAGCTCACTGAATACCGGGGCAACATCGGCAAGGGAGATTTCTGCGGGAATGAACAAATTGCGGCAAAATTAAAAGAAAAGCTTGGAGAAGTTGAAATCGAGTCCAAGACCGAGGCCATGCCGACTTGAAACTGCCCAAAACCGCCTACGTTCTACTGTGGTTTCCTAAGCCTTCCGAAACCTTTATCTTCCGGGAAGTCGTCAATTTGCAGCGACTTGGCCTGCCAATAGAAGTTTTCACCCTTTACGGGCGATTGAGCCGGAAACTATCTTCCGAGATGCAGGCCTACAGGGACGTCAGGCGCCTGGGGATACCCGCGATCAGGCGGCTGCCGGGCGACATTGCCTACTGGTGCCGGAAAAAACCGGCGCTGGTAAGGGAACTCTTCGGCACGGTCCCGATCAGGAGATGGAAAACGCTGGAATTCGGGGGCGAAAACATCTTTGCTTTCCTGTGCGCCTTTACTCTTGCCCGGATGTTCGAAAATGAAAACTTCGATCACATCCATGCACCATGGGCCATGGGACCCGCAACGGCTGCCTGGATAGCTTCCCGGCTCACCGGCATACCTTTCAGCTTTACCGGCAGGGCCGGGGACATCTATCCGCCTGACGGGGCATTGAAGGAAAAGATGGAAAACGCCGTTTTTGTCAGGACCAATAATAGAAAAAACTTGGGATATCTAGCTGGATTTACTACGAATTCCAGCAAACTCAAGCTAACATATAACGGGCTGACGATGGGAAGCTTCCGGGAAGCCCCAGTCCTTATGGCCCCTCCCTGCAGGATACTTGCGGCCGGCCGGTTCGTGGCCATAAAAGGCTTTGATGTGCTGCTCAGGGCCGCGAAGAGGCTGGACGAAGAGGGACTTGATTTTCAACTGGTTATCGCAGGGGCTGGTCCCAGAGGCCCTCAATTAAAAATGCTTGCCCGAACACTGGGGCTGAAGCGCCGGGTATCTTTCCCCGGCTTTGTTTCACACGACGCTATTTCCGATCTTTTCTGTTCTGTTGACGTTTTCGTTGCGCCATGCGTCGTTCATCGGACTGGAGACCGGGACGGTATCCCGAACGTTATCATGGAAGCCCTTATTCATCGCCTGCCCGTGGTTGCGACAAATGTTTCCGCGATAAGCGAAGTAATTATCGACCGTAAGACCGGGTTGCTGGTTCCGGCGCGCGATCCCCGAGCCCTCGCCGAAGCTGTCCGAAAGGTGCTGATGGACCGGGACGGCTCATTGGCAATGGCCGAGCGAGGAAGAAGCCTCGTTCTTGATCTTTTCGATCCGGTAAAAAATGCCGGTAAGATTATCGACCTCTATAGTAATGCGGCCGGTGCTAAATGCGGGCAACAGCCTGGCTCATCGGCGCATCAGCCTGTGCAGGGCAACGGAGCGACCGGATCGATCCCGTGACCTTGGAAAAATCCTATCCAATAAAGACGGTCCTGCTTGTTCAAGACCTGGAGTTTGGCGGCTCCCAGCGCTATGCGTTGCATCTTCTCGAGCATCTCGACAGAGAATTGTTCGACCTCGAACTATGGGTGCTGCGAAACGGCGATGATATGGCCCCGATGGCCATTGCAACTGGTCAAAAGGTCGTCTTCCTTACCAAAGATTCGAGGGTGACTTCGAGGGCCCTTGTCAGGCTTTACTCAAGGCTAAAGAAGGAAAGACCCGGAATCCTGTACACGATTACTCCGGTTCCGGGTATCTGGGGACGGCTCTTCGGACGAATAATCGGAATCCCGGCCATCGTTACGAGCCAACGGGGGTACAAAGGCCAGCAATACGAATCTTTGCTCTGGTTCTTGAGCGATCTCATCATAGCGAACGCTGAAGCCCTGAAGAAATCTATCGTTAAAATACACGGGGTTAACCCGAATCGTATTGCAGTCATTCCGAACGGTGTGGATAATGACTATTACGCTCCTGGCGGCCGGCCCGGGGACCTGCACCCAACAATAGTCTATGTAGGCCGTCTTGTTGAGGAAAAGGACCCCCTGAACCTTCTTCGCGCTTTTAAGCAGGTGCTCGAAAAGATTTCCGAGGCGCGCCTGATTGTGGTAGGTGACGGTTATTTAGGGGGCAGGTTCCTTCGGTTCATCGAATCCAATTCTCTCGGGGAGTACGTCACCCATATTGCCGGGACACGGGATGTGAGGCCTTATTTGAGCAGGGCCTGGGTTTACGCGCTCCCTTCCAGGTCGGAAGGATTTCCTAATGCAGTGCTCGAGGCGATGTCGATGGGGCTGCCGGTTGTTGTCCCCATGGCCGGAGGCGCCGCGGAACCTGTCGAGGCCGGAGTCACAGGCCTCGTTGTCCCCGCCCGCGATCCCGCAGCGCTCGCCGAAGCCCTGGTCAGGATACTTAGCGATGCCGAACTGAGGAATGAAATGGGCCTTAAAGGACGCGAGCGGGCCGTCCGGCATTATTCTCTCAGGCAAATAGTAAAACTTACTGAAAACGCGCTTTTGAAAACGTCGGGTAAGTGTTGAGATCTAAACATACCACACACGTGCTGTACATAACGGCAACCGCTTTAGCAGTCTATGTCATCGCACACTGGCATGCCTTCGTATCCCCTTACGTCATCAATGACGACGTTCGCCAGCAGATCTTCTGGATGCAGAAATGGAGCGAACCGGGCATCTACCCTCATGATTATCTGGCCGGGTATGCCAGCAATTACGTTTCATGGGGAGTGATCGCCATATACCGGGTTGCTTCCGGATTAATGAACCCGGTGCAGTTCACCAAAGTCGTAACTGGGTTCTTGTTTATTCTATCCGCTATTTTGATCTACCGCTTAGCCCTGGTGTTTCGTGACGATGTAGCGGCTCTGCTGGCTGTTGCCGTCTATTTCCTTTTCGGATCTTTTCTGGGAAACATGTCAGGCGGTCTGCCCCGGGCTTTCGCCTTTCCTCTCTTATTAGGCTACCTCTGCCTGATTGCCGAGAGTCGCCTGCTGGCCGCCTCACTTATCATTATGCTGCAATCGCTTTTTCTCCCTTACATTTTTCTGCTTTGCCTGGCAACCCACTTACTGTACTTAGCGCATCTGAGCGTAAAATCCGTTCTTCAGCATAGGGCGCGACTGTGTGAAAAGGAGCCAGGCCGGAAATATCCGGCGCCATCCCGCATGGAGCCTCTTGGGTCGTGCATTCATGACCGAGCCGCGCTCGGCTTGAAACCCGAAGCGGACGCCGCCCCTTCTTTCGGGAAGCTCATCCTTTCCGTTATTCCGTTGGCGGCCGGCGTGTGCATCATGCTCCTCAAATATGTGGTCCTCAATTCGCCCGCATTCGGTAGCCTCGTCGGGATACAGGAGATCGCCGGGAAGGTCGAATACACCGCCGCCGGGCGGTATGAAATCCTACGCCCTTTCTATCTGGAATTGATCGAACATTGGAGTTTCATTCTGCCTTTTCATGAGTGGGGTCCCGTTTTTGGATGGTTCAGCGCCGCCGCAATGTTGGCCGTTGGCGTCTTCGCAATGGCGAAGACCACAAAAAAGAGCGTTCACTGGGCAGGATTTCGGGTCTTCGGGTATCTCATGGCTGCATCCTTTACACTCTATGTCCTGGCTTTCTGCCTACCGCTCAAACTTTTCGTGCCAAGCCGCTATATCGAGTCGTCACTGACCATACTTTACTGCCTGGCTTTTGCATTGTGTCTCAGAATCGTCATCGACTCTCTGAATTTGACCCGCTTCGTTTTTCCGGCTCTGTTTCTGTTGCTCGCGTTCCTTGGTGCGGTGCGTCTACATAACGTGGAGCTTTATGACTACTCTGCCGGCGCTCCCCTGTATTGCTTCCTTTCCACCACTCCGTTGGATGCCACCATTGCGGGACACCCCGAAGTCATGGACAATGTCGTAACCTTTTCCAGGCGTAAGGCCTTTGTCACCTATAAACTTTCCCACGCATGGATCGAGCCTTACTGGAGCGTCATCAAGGCGAGAAGCTTCGACTTTTTCAGGGCTTACTATTCCGATAATGCGGAGGAAATCCGGGCCTTCTGTAAACGAAACGGGATCGGATATATCGTTGTCCGCGATGAGGATTTCTCGGAAGAAAGATTGAAAAAAGGCAAAGTGTATTTCGAACCCTTTGGGACCTTCATTTCCGAGCTCACCCACTCCCGGTCCGGGTTTGCCCTTCTCGATGACGGTCTGTTCCCCTCCGTGTTCCGGATGCAGGGGATTCGTGTAGTAAAAATCGACGGCGGTGGGACCGCCGGCCGGGATTGACGCTGCCAAACGGCGGGACCACGGATTCATTCAGGGATGAGGCACCCGGTGGGTTTGAAGCCCGCCTTTTTTAAACGTGGGCGTTATATAGCAGCAAGAGCCAGTCATACCTACTCGGAGATCCCGACCAACGCGGCGCTGTCGCGCCAGAGGGCTTTCATCACATCGTCGCGCCGGGCCAGTTCGGAAGGATCGGGCCAGGCAAGACGGCGATTAATGAGCGAGGCGAAAATCCGTCCCGCCGGGGGCTCGATCCTGCCAAGGGTTAGTTCTGCGAGAACGCCACCGGCTTGGGCGATGGTGTTGAAGCGGAAGATAGGGCGCAGGATCGACATGAGCGGTCCCATCAGAAAACGCACTGGCCAAATCTGAGTGCGAATGAGCCCAGTGCCGGGTGTAAAACCGGGATTGTAGGCGATCACTCGCAGGCCACGCGCACTTGCGTCAGGCGATGCCGCCAGCGCGCGAGCGGTCAGGAGATTGCAAAGTTTCGACGTCGAGTAGGCACGAAATCCCTCGATCAAGGGCCTTGGCCTCTCACCCGGTTGACGACGCGGATGCGCCAATTGTCGTGCGTCGGCATGGCGTGGCGGCGCGATGGGATTGATCTGCGGATCGTGGGTGTCGCTGGTGGTGACCACCACGATCGCGCCCTGTGCGAGCTTGGGCAGTAAGAGCCGCAGTAACAAGTAATGCGCAAGGTGATTGACCGCGAAGGTCGTCTCGAATCCGTCCTCTGTTCGCTGGTCGGTGTTCGGGAATTGCAGGCCGGCATTAAGCACGAGCGCATCGATCTCTGTAGCGCCCAACGTGGCGCTCACCGCCTCGGCGAATTCGCGCACACTCGCGAGCCGAGCCAACTCCAGCGACAATGTCTCGGTCTTGGCGGGCCCCTGGCGGCGCGCGCCGATCAGCACCCGCGTGGTTGGTGTCCGCAGCAGTTGTTGTGCGGCGACTGCACCTAATCCGGACGTGCCGCCCGTTATTACGATCGTTTTCATTAGGCATTCCCTCTCAGCGTGAACGATAACTAGTTATTGACCGGTTCACACGCGCGCATGAAATGGTGATCTACCCAAACGGAACATTTAGCCATTCGTTTAGAAGCAAACTGAGATTTCATATTGAAGGCATCGGAAGCGTTTGCCTGTTTTCGTTTGACGATAGGGGAAATATGGGCTGAAGGCAAGGAGTTATCACCTGCTTAGCGTTCTCCTTGATTTGCTGCCTGCCGTCTGCTATCTTGCGCATGCGTTGAAACTTCGGGAAACAGCATGTTTTCATTGTGAAGTTACTCCTAGTTTATACCTGAAAGAGAAATCGATCTGCCTTGAATAAGTATCTGCTGTTCTCTATGTGTTCCATGTTCCTGGGCGTGGCCTTCTTCGTTTTATCCGGCAGGTGGAATCTGCGGATACGCGGCGCGGATCACCTGTCACTCCCGGAGAAGTCATGGCCTCCGATCAGTGTAATTGTTCCGGCAACCGGGTCGGACCCGGCGATGGCGGCCGCCATACGCGCACTTGTCAGTCAGGATTATCCCGCGTTCGAACTGCTCTTCGTTACGCGCGGCATGGATGATCCGGCTGCCGCAGTTATTAGCCGGGAGATCCGGGGCCATCCGTTTGCAAGGCATGTATGCGGCGGAAGAGCCGCAGCATGCGGCCAAAAGAACCATAATCTGCTGGCTGGAGTGAGAGAAGCGGATGCCGCCTGTCGCATCCTGGTATTTTGCGACTGTGGCCATTTGGCCCCGCCGGGCTGGCTGAAGACTTTAGTTGCGCCCATAGTGCTGCGGCAGGTTGAGGTGACAACGGCATACCACCATGTTATTCCCAAGGACCGAAGACTCGCGACCGTGGGTAGAGCGGTTAACGTTCTGGGTATGTATCTCACTCAAGGCATGCCTTGGCTTACAGAACCATGGGGAGGTGCGGCTGCTTTCGAGCGAAGCGTTTTTCGGGAGTTGAGAGTGGCGGAATTGTGGGCCGGCAACGTGGTAGATGACATCTCCCTGGTAAAGCCTCTAAGAGAGGCCGGGATAAAGGCCTTTCTTGTCCCCGCTGCCTGCCTTTCCACTCCCCTGCGGGATGAAACGATGTCCGGTTGGAGCGGGTGGTTCATCCGCCAGTTGCTGTTTCTCAAGTTCTGCCTGCCGGTCAGTTGGGCCGCCGCCGGAATCGTTTTGTACTTCATGGCGGCCCTGCTGGTTCTTAGCGCCATACAATGTGTCGCCTGGATCCTTGGGTTGATCCCCGCAGCCAATGTTTTGCTGTCCCTGGCGTTTCTGGCTGCAGTGGGCGGAGCGGGGGCTTTCCTGAGAACGTTTCATCCCGCCCCCGGATCCCGGTGGCGCTGGCTGATTTCGGTTTTTGTCACACTGACGGTTATCGCCTGGTGCCATTTCAGGACCCTGTTGGTCCGGGAAATTCATTGGAGGGGGATTACATACCGGGTAACCTGGAAGGGACGTGTCAAGGAAATCAGGGGGAACTGATTTCTCATCGCGACATGGGGGAAATAATGAGAGCCTTATTGGTCAACCCTGAACTTCCGGTTTGTTTCTGGACGTTCGAACAAACATGTAAACTTAACGACGCCAAAGCAATGGCGCCCCCACTCGGACTTATTACCGTCGCAGCGCTGCTTCCCGCTGAATGGGAAGTGCGGCTGGTCGATTTGAACACACGAAAATTAACCGAACAGGACTGGGAGTGGGCGGACCTGGTAATGATTTCCGCCATGCTCGTGCAAAAGGAGAGCCTGTTGGCCTTGATCCTCGAGGCCCGAAAAAGGGGAAAGACCACCGTGGCCGGCGGAGCATATCCGACTTCGGTTCCGGAGGAAGTTCTCGACGCCGGAGTCGATTTCCTTGTCCGGGGTGAGGCTGAAGACACGATGCCGTTGTTTCTTGCCGCATTGCGCGACGGGGCTAAAAGCGCGGTATTCGAAGAGCCGGTCAAGCCGGATTTGACGAAATCCCCGGTCCCGCGTTTTGATCTCCTTCGCTTCGACGACTACACGACACTTGCAATCCAGACTTCACGCGGATGCCCTTTTGAGTGCGAGTTTTGTGACGTTGTACACCTTTATGGCCGCAAAACCCGTCATAAGACCCCCGATCAGGTTCTAACGGAGCTGGAGACACTCTATAGCTTGGGATGGCGCAGTGAAGTGTTTATATGCGACGATAATTTTGTCGGCGACAAAAAACACGCTCACGCCGTACTTCATAAGCTGATCCCCTGGATGAAGAATCATGGGGAACCTTTCTCTTTCACGACCCAGGCCTCGGTGAATCTGGGACAGGATAGCGATCTGATCGATCTTCTGACGGAGGCTAATATCAGTCGCATCGTGGTGGGAGTTGAATCTCCCGACGAGAATGTGCTGGCTCTTACCCGCAAGCACCAGAATATCCGCCATCCGCTGGCCCAATCCTTGAGCAATTTGAATCGCAATGGGCTGTCCGTTATTGCCAGTTTTATCATCGGCTTCGATCTGGAGAGTGAAGGGGCCGGAAACAGGATTTGCGAATTCGTGGAGGAACTCGGCATTCCAATGGTGACGCTGAACACCTTGAGTATTCTTCCTAATACGTGCCTGTGGGACCGCCTCAAACGAGAAGGAAGGCTCCTGGAGGATAAGAATGACGGCACTTTTATGGCCACGAAGCTCAACTATGTTCCGACCCGCCCCGAATCGCAAATAATCGGCGAATATCTGCAAGCCGTGAACCGGCTCTACGATCCTTCGGCCTATCTCCGTCGCGCCTACCGGTACTTTCTGGCCATGAGGCCTACCCGGCTCGCACTGGCCCGTCAAAAAGGGGAAAATGTGCCTTCCCTGGCGCCCGTTGAACGCACTGCTTCATCGCGCAAGATGCTGGGACCATGGGGTATTGCGAAGTTTTTTTGGCGCCAGGGAGTGCGCCCCTCGAGCAGATATCAGTTTTGGCGCCAATTGGTGGGCATGTACCGGAAGAACCCCAGCCGCATGATAAACTACCTCGATGCCTGTGGTTGGGCAGACGACTTGTCTCGATTCAGGGATTTTGCCCACCGGCAAATTACCTCCGACGGCAAGAACCGGTAAGGCCAAACCCTGCACTGAATTTGAACTACGTGAACAGTATTGACCTCAAGAGGACGCCCCAAAGTGGATTTAGAAATCCTTCCGGTAATCAACCGCAGCGAACTGAAGCAGTTTATTTATCTGCCAGAGAAAATCCATTCCAATCACCACACATGGGTTCCACCCCTGTATATGCATGAATGGCAATACTTCGATCCGCGAAAAAATCCGGCGTTTTCTTATAGCGATACGGTCCTTCTGCTGGCCCGCAGGGGTAAAGAGGTTGCCGGTCGAATCATGGGGATTATCAACCATCGCTATAACGATCTCCGGGAGGAAAAAAGAGCTCGATTTGCGTACCTGGAAACCATGGAAGAGGAACAGACCGTTCATTCTCTCCTGGCCGCTGTCGAGGACTGGTCCCGGGAAAAAGGCATGACCAAGATCGTTGGCCCGTACGGTTTTTCGGATCAGGATCCGGAGGGATTTCTCATTGAAGGTTTTGAACATCGCGCCGCCCTGGTCACCTATTGCAACTTTGAGTGGATGGTGCGTTTTGTCGAAAGCGCCGGATACAGCAAAGATATAGACTACGTGACTTACAGAATGTCCAGAACAAATCCGGAATTGCATAGACGCCTTGCGGTGCTGGAGAAGGTCATTGAACGGATCCTCAGGAGAGGCAACGTTGAGCTAATCGAACTTAAAACGAAAAAAGCTGCCGCCAAGTGGGCTAAAGCGGTTTTCCGCCTGATGAACGAATGCTACACGGCCAGAGGCATTTATGGCTACGACCCGTTAAATGAAGATGAGATGGATGTCCTCGTGAAGCAGTATATGCCGCTACTAGACCCGCGTTTCCTAAAGGTGATTGCAAAAGGTAGCGAGGCGGTGGGCTTTATGATTGCCATTCCGGATATAACTGAGGGCATTCAGCAAGCCCGCGGCCGCTTGCTGCCCTTCGGCTTCCTGAAAATTTTGCGGGCCCGAAATACAGCTAGGCAGCTTGATCTGCTCCTTACGGCTGTTAAGGAAGAGTATCGCGGACTGGGGCTGATCGGGCTCTTGACGGGCAAAATGTTTCTCTCAGCCCGCGAGGCAGGCATGGAAGTGTACGACTCCCATCACATTATGGAAACGAATAAACAAATGAGGACGGAGTGCGAAAAGCTGGGAGGTCAACTTTACAAACGTTTCCGCGTCTATCAGAAGGACCTCTGAAAGACTATGAAGACTCTATCGTTATATCCATGATTTCTTCAAACCTTCCTGCGGCCGGAAATTGAAGCCTCTGTCCCTACAGCCACCCTTGCTCGACGTACCACTGAGCAGTCAGCCTTATCCCTTCCTTCAAAGGAATGCACGGCTCCCATCCAAGTTTTTCTTTGATTTTGCCGTTACTGCACAGCCAGCCCGGTTGTTTAATTTCAAGGACTTTTTCGCAGCTTAAGATCGCCGGTCTTCTGGTGACAAGCGAAGCGGCATCGAGGAAGAAGGCAAGAGAATCGAGCACGAACAGCGGCAAACTGAGATCAACCAGGCGGGTCTTATGGAAGGCTTCCCGGATTGCATATCCAATGTCCTTCAACGAACAGGCATGATCGTTGGAAACGAAATAAACTTCTCCGGAGGGTGAGTGTCGGGAAGAGGCCGCAATGGCGTTGACCAGGTCCTCCACGTGGATAATGGCAATCTGCTGACGGCCGCTGTCGAATAGCGGCAGAAGACCTCTTTTGATCCACTTGAAATAATTATACAGGTCTTTTTCTCTGGGACCGTAGACGACACCCGGACGCAGAATAGTGAAGTTGCCGCCATTTGCCGCACCCCATTGTTTTACACGCTCCTCGGCCGCCAGTTTGCTCCTGCCGTAATGGCTGACAGGATGAGGTACGGCGTCTTCATCCAATGGAACGTAAGGCCCGGACGGTCCGGCGGCGGCCCGAGAGCTTATCAAAATCATCGTCTGCGGTGCTTTGAGCAATTCCAGTATGCGTTGCGTCAGACTTATGTTTGCTTCGAAGTACTGCTCCTCGTTGAAGGCCCGGACGGCTCCTGCGCAGTGGATGACCGAATCGGCCCCTTGCAAAGACTCTTCGAGCGTTGCTCGATCATTGGATTGTCCGGCATAGACCCTGGCGCCTGCCCGTTCCAGTGAAGCAATCAGGTCGTTTCTCCTCCTGACCCAGAGACGGACGCAAACGTTTTCCCGCAAAAGTCTTTCAGCCACATGCGACCCGATGAATCCGGTAGCACCGGTCAGCATAACCGTCTTCAAAACGAGCGCTCCTTTCGCAGGGAGGAAATGAAGAATAATGACAGCACAAAAAAATATTATGCCATCTTGTTTCCAGCCCCAGTATTATTGGGAATTATATGCACTTTATAACATAACGCATTTACATTAACTGAAAGATTTGGTAGTAAGTCGAGAAGAAGGGGCTGTCATTTCAAACCGGAGGGGAGATCTGGTTTGTCGGGCTTTGCCGGTTTACGGCATGTTCCCCTTTTGCTGCGTTTTCTGCTGTCGGGACAATAATTGCATGCACAACATTGCTGCGCGAACCTTGGATCACAGCGCATCGGGTGAGTGGCCGGACCTTGCGACTCTGCCGGATATACTGCGCATGAGGGCTGAAGACCTCGGGGAACAAATCCTATACACTTACCTGCTGGACGGAGAGACACAGGCGGTCAACCTGACCTATCGGGAACTGGAATGCAGGACGCTCGCTGTCGCCTCCATGCTCCAGTCGCTCGGGCGGCCCGGTGACAGGGTCATCCTGCTGTGTCCCCCGGGCATTGAGTTTATCACCGCTTTTTTCGGATCGATCTGTGCGGGCATGATCGCAGTTCCGGCCTACCCTCCTCACAACGCTCAGACCCAGGCAAGACTTGAAGCAATAGTGGAGGACTCAAGGGCGAATTTCGTTCTGGCCACATCCTCGATCATCGAAAAGATGAAACAGCGCTCCTCGTTAAATCCGATGCTGTCCGGGTTGCGGCACCTATCAATCGATGACATTCCCGCCGTTGCGGCATCCGCATGGCGTGAACCCGTACTCGACAGCGACTCGATTGCACTTCTCCAGTACACGTCAGGTTCTACCGGAAAACCCAAAGGGGCCATGATAAGCCATGGGAACCTGTTCGACAATGTTTCCCTTATCCGCACCAGTTTTGTACAAGCGCCGAAAACCTGTGGAGTAATGTGGCTCCCGCCTTACCATGATATGGGGTTGGTGGGAGGCGTCATTGCCCCCCTCTATTTTGCCAACCCCATCGTACTGATGTCCGCCTTTCATTTCCTGCAGAAACCCGTTCGATGGCTTGAAGCCATAAGCCGCTATCGAGCGACGATCAGCGGCGGCCCGAACTTTGCCTACGATCTTTGTGTGAGCAAGATTGAGCCGGAGCAGCGAAAAGGGCTCGATCTAAGCTGCTGGGATGTCGCCTTTAACGGGGCAGAGCCGGTTCGAGCCGAAACACTCGATCTGTTTGTCGCCGCTTTCGAACCTTACGGCTTTCAGCGTAGGTCGTTCCTTTTATGCTACGGCCTTGCCGAAGCGACGCTGCTGGTGTCGGCCCGCATCAAAAAGGCCGAACCCACCATACTGCATACCGGCGCACAGGCTTTGCCGGCGTGCCGGCTCCTTGCGGACACGTGCGGCAAGAGCAACGGACGCGCGCTGGTGGGATGCGGAGTCGCCATATCCGAACAAGGGTTTCTGATAGTTGATCCTGAGATGCGTACCAGACGAAACCCGGGAGTGATTGGAGAAGTATGGGTGGCGGGACCGAGCGTTGCGAAAGGTTACTGGGATCACCCTGAAGAAACGCGGGAAAGCTTCGGTGCCACACTTGCCGACACCGGCGAGGGGCCGTTTTTGCGCACCGGAGACCTGGGATTCGTCTATAACAATGAACTATTCATTACGGGTCGTCTCAAAGACCTGATCATCATACGAGGGCGAAACCATTACCCGCAGGACATCGAATTGACGATTGAGAAAAGTCATCCTGCCCTGCGGAGCGGTTGCGGGGCCGTTTTTTCAATCGATTCCGGCGGCCTGGAGCGCCTGGTGGTGATTCACGAGGTCGAGCGCAGATATCGTCGAAATTTAAATGCGGAGGAGGTATTCAGCGCCATCCGTGAAGCCGTGTCCGAACAACACGAACTTCAAATCCATGCCATGGTGCTGATCAAGACGTTCAGTATTCCCAAAACACCAAGCGGCAAGATACAGCGTCACGAGTGCCGGACCGCTTTCCTTGGCGGAACCTTGCAGGTGATAGCCCAAAATATTGGTTTGCCCGAAACTGTTCAAGAGGAACTGCCTGTCGAGGAGCACTTTACCGGTTGGTGGGAAAAACTCAAGAATGAACCTCCTGAGTGGCTGTTGCTCAGACTCGAATCATATTTGCAGCAGAAGGTGGCAAGGATCGTCAGGGTTTCGCCGGGCAGCATCGATCCACAAAAACCGCTTAGCACACTGGGAATCGATTCGCTAATGGCGGTGGAACTGAAATTAAGCATAGAGACCGACACAGGTGCGGCGATCCCCATCGAGGCGGTCTTTCAGGGCGCTTCCATTTCCGACATGGCGGCTCATGTCTTGTGCCAGTTGACGGGTAAAGGAAATGATGCTGCCACGGGACTTCTGTCCTGCTTGCTCTCCCGCTGCAGTGCAACTAAGAAAACCGCGATTGATGCTCACACGCCTGAAATCCAACCTGTGCAGATACAGCCGGAACATTTCCTCTGCGAGGAGTTTCCTGAACTTCGTAACCTGCAAAAGGTTCTGGAGAGCGTGAAAACATACGCGGGCGCCAACCCCTATTTCAGGGTATATGATGGAACTAACCGGGAGACTGCACGCATCGACGGGCGCGATTTTATAAGCTTTTCGAGCTACAACTATCTTGGCTTGTCAGGGCATCCTGCAGTTACCAGGGCTGCCAAGAAAGCAATAGATCATTGCGGCACCTCCGTGTCAGCGAGCCGCCTCATTTCGGGTGAAAGGCCCTTGCACCGGCAACTCGAGGAGGAACTGGCCAAACTGCTGGGGGTTGAGGAATGCCTGGCGTACGTGAGCGGGCATGCAACCAATGTGACAACCGTTGGGCATCTTTTTGGCAAGGCCGACTTAATCGTCTATGATGCCCTTGTCCATAACAGTATGCTGCAGGGTTGCGCACTATCGGGAGCCAGCCACTTTGCCTTTCCCCACAACGACTGGCAGTCGCTGGATAGCATGCTGCATGAGTGCCGATCACGCTACCGGCGCGTTCTCATTGCCATCGAGGGAATGTATAGCATGGATGGGGACGTTCCCGACCTGCCGGCATTCATTCTTGTCAAGAAACGGCACAAAGCCCTGCTAATGGTGGATGAAGCCCATTCCATCGGTGTGCTTGGCGAATGCGGACGCGGCATTGGCGAGCATTTTTCGGTCAACCCCGCAGATGTGGACCTTTGGATGGGCACCCTGAGCAAGTCTTTTGCCAGTTGCGGAGGCTATATTGGGGGTTGTAAAGCACTCATAGAGTATCTTAAGTACACGGCTCCGGGTTTCGTGTACAGTGTTGGGATGACACCGGCAAATACGGCCGCGGCCCTTGCGGCAATTCGAGTGCTCAAGAAGGAGCCGCAACGCGTGACCCAACTGCGCGGTATGGCAAAAGCCCTATGGGATATGGCACGGGAAAGGGGCATTGACACCGGTACCAGCATCGGCTTGCCGATTATTCCGGTAATTGTTGGCGAGTCTCTAAGGGCCATTAAACTGTCACAAGCCCTCTTCAATGAGGGCATTGACGTCTTGCCCATGGTGTATCCGGCCGTGCCCGACAGCGCTGCCCGATTGCGTTTCTTTGTAAGTTGCAGGCATACGCTGGAACAGATTAGCTATTCTATGGATACAGTGGCAAAAACGCTGGATCTTGCTCGCCGGACCATCTGAACAAGTTTCCTTGGACTGCCCTCTCAGGCTTTCAATCCGTCTTCCGGGCTGTTTCCCCGGCGACGACTCATCACCTGCCTGACGGCTCCCCACAATGGGGCCCTCAGGTGTCGAAACAGGGCGCAATTGAAAACGCGCCTCTCACCCTCTCGCGTCAAGTTCACCGATTATACACAGGATCGACATGAAGCTGTAAAGAAATCTTGATAAAGTAATTGTCACATTGTGGCCACACAAATGCATCTCACAAAATGTTATTCTAGCGAAGGAGACCGTGTTATAGTTGGTTGGCCTGCTCGAGAAACAAGAAAACTTGGCATTTTGGCGTCTTTCGTGGTAAGCCTGTCTTCGGTTGCGGCTACGCTACCCGTGCCCTCTCCGCCTCTAAAGTGAATGGCCTTTGCTTCGGATCCATCTTGCTCCACCTTTCCCCAAAAATGCTATGAGTTTGCTATGTTGCGCTTATCGATTATTGTACCGACTTTTAACGAATCGTCCAATGTACGTGAGTTGGTCCGTCGCATCGATTCGTCCCTGGGCTCCACTGGATGGGAGGTCGTCTTCGTAGACGATGACTCTCCCGATGGAACGGCGGCCGAAGTTTCCAACATCGCACGCAGCGATCTTCGAGTACGCTGCCTGCGCCGGGTCGGCAGGCGCGGATTGTCTTCGGCCTGCATTGAAGGTATGCTGGCTACTTCTGCTCCCACCATAGCTGTCATGGACGCCGACCTGCAGCATGATGAGACGATATTGCCCAGAATGCTCTCCGAAATTGAGCAGGGGGGGGCGGACGTCGTGGTGGGAACGCGTTATGGCGAAGGCGGGAGCACGGGTACCTGGAACGAATCTCGAAAAACAATGAGCCGGATAGCAACGATGGCGAGTCGTGCGGTACTCAAGCAGCCTGTCTCGGATCCGATGAGCGGTTTTTTTATGCTCACTCGCAAGGTGTTGGATGCGACTGTCTATAATCTCTCCGGCCTGGGCTTCAAAATTCTGGTTGATATCCTGGCCACTGCCGGGCAGCCGTTGAAAATTGCCGAAGTCCCATACCATTTCCGTGATCGTTTTGCCGGTGAGAGTAAACTCGATGAGATGGCCATCTGGGAGTACGGTATGCTTCTGGCAGACAAGACGGTCGGACGTCTGTTGCCCGTCCGTTTTCTTGCATTTTCAATTATCGGCGGATTAGGCGTCTTTGTCCATATGGCTGTATTGACCCTTATATTAAAAGGGCTCGGGCTAGGCTTCGTGGCCGCACAGTCCATTGCCGCCGGTATGGCAATGATATTCAACTTTGCCCTGAATAACGTTTTGACATACCGCGACCGGCGCTTAAAGGGATGGGCATGGTTAAAGGGCCTTTTTAGTTTCATGGTTGCCTGTAGCGTCGGCGCCTTCGCCAACGTGGGCATCGCCGCTTATATGTTCCAGAACCGCACTGAGTGGATTCTCGCCGCACTCGCCGGCGTGCTGGTTGGAGCTGTCTGGAACTACGCTCTTACCCAACTCTATACATGGGGCAAAAGATAGCTTGATATTACCTCAGCAGGCAGTCAAGAGTACAATGATGTAACCGCGCGCAGTTTCGATTCGAAGTTTATTTCCGGTACGGCAACATATAAATTGTCGGAACTGACGACCTTCAACTTCACCGCCAGATATAACACGAATGCTCAGATCTCCCAGGGAAGCCAGACAATCGATTATTACTCCGTCACTTCTTCAATCACGAGAAACCTTACCGAAAACTTCATCGTCGGACTGTCCGGGTCATATGAATATGAAACCCAATCGAGTTCGAGTATAAATTTGGATAGATATCGCACCTGGATCGACCTTACGTACAAATGGCCCAGGTTTCTTGCGAGTCATTAGCCGCCGTCATCTTTGCCTTTGCCGGGGCAAAAACCCATAAGCGCTCAAATAAGCGCGTAAATACCTGAATTTATCAGGACAATATTTATAGTTTTTGTAGCCCCGGCACAAACCGAGGTCCAGTGCCCTTACCTATTGATATTACAATAAAAATCAAAGGCTCTGGATTCCAGCCCCCGGGCTGGACACTTCCAACGGCAGTACGGCATGGCTTCCGGTATGATCGGGACCGTGCGTACGTTGGGGATGGTGGTCAGCATGACAACGATCACGCTGGTTTTCTCCCTTTTAATGGGAGGGCAGCCTGTAACAAAAGCGAATGTACCTGAGTTCGTTTCCAGCATGCAGACGGGACTGATCGCTTTTGCTGCGTTTTCGTGCACGGGTTTGATGGTATCCATCGCAAGAAGGCAGGATTCAAACCGCTCCAGCCTGAAAATATAGCGAAATCACAGGCAGCCCTTAAAACTCTATCCAATGGCGCATACTGCATAGCTCCGCCTCGAAATAGGCAAAAACCTACCGGGAATTTACCGTATCGACCTGATTCAGTTTTCCTTGCAGTTAGGCTTAAATCGAGGCAGACTTTATCTGGAGGAGGAGGAGTTTATGACTTACTGTCAGGTCCGCCGACTGGTTCGCCTTCACGAAAAGGCCACGCGGCACTCGGAGAACTATAAGAAACTTTCAGGGGACACGAGCGCACAATCGAAAGCGCTCGAGCATCAGATGAAAGCGGAGCGTCTTTATCGCCAGATTTCGGGCATAATAAGAAACAGCAATTCGGCTCGGACATAAATCGGAGAAGAGAAGTCCCCCGGATTTCAGTCCTCCCGCTTATACATCCGGCGCATCCCGGCTCAGATTTTAAATATCTCGTGGATAATGTCGACGATCCTTTGCGCTGCTTTACCGTCTCCATACGGGTTGCGGGACGAGGTCATCTGTTTGTAAAAGGCAGCATCTGAAATAAGGCGGCTTATAGATGAGCATATTTCCCGGACTTTGGTTCCGATTACCTTGACGATCCCCGCCTGTACGCCCTCCGGCCTTTCGGTGACATCACGCATGACGAGGACGGGTTTGCCGAGTGAGGGTGCTTCCTCCTGGATGCCCCCCGAATCGGTGACAATCATATAGGAGCGGTTCATCAGATACACAAAAGGGAGGTATTCGACCGGGTCGATCAAAAATATGTTCGCGCCTTCCATGTTTCCCAGAGTCTTGCGGACCGGGCGGCAAACGTTGGGATTGAGGTGAACCGGATAAAGGATCTGGACCTCAGGGTGGATTGCGGCAACCTCCGCAAGCGCGCGGCAGATGTTTTCGAATCCCTCTCCGAAATTTTCCCGCCGGTGTCCCGTCACCAGGATCAGTTTCTTTTCGGGATTCAAGTAGGAGAACTGCTCAGAAAAACGATCCCGGATCCCGGGATCCTCCTCTATTATGGCGAGAGCGGCAAAAAGAGCGTCGACGACCGTATTGCCTGTAACGTATATGGTTTTCGGGTCAACTGCCTCTTCGATGAGGTTTTGGCGCGCTCCGGGAGTAGGCGCAAAATGCAGGTCAGCGATGGCCCCGGCGACCCGCCGGTTCATCTCTTCGGGATAAGGGGCAAACTTGTTTTTAGTCCGCAGCCCCGCTTCCACGTGGCCGACTTGCGTGCGGAAGTAAAAGGAAGCAAGCGCAGCAGCCATAGTGGTTGTTGTGTCACCGTGAACAAGGACCAGGTCGGGCCGGGTTTCCTGGAGCACGCTCCGCAAACCCGTCAATACGGCGCAGGTTATCTGGAGGGGGTCCTGGCCGGATTCCATGATGTCGAGATCATAATCCGGACGTATTTTGAAAGTCGAAAGGACCTGGTCAAGCATTTCCCTGTGCTGCGCCGTAACACAGACAATGCTGGTGAGATCATTTCGGCGCTTCTCCAGTTCCTTTATGACCGGCGCCATCTTTATGGCTTCCGGGCGGGTTCCGAATATGCTGAGAATTTTAGGCATGATCCATTCGATCTTGTTTTTATGTAAAAATCACCGCCGGACACTTTCTACTACGGCCCAACCCATGAGGATAAAGCGTCCGGTAATAAAATTAAAGATAGCAACCTTTTGCATGAAGATAATCGAATCAGAGAATTTGAATAAAGTCAATTACCAAGGGCGACTTGCCACAACAGGTCCTCATTTTTATACTTATATCGTACTTTCGCATCATACACAGGAGGTCGAAATGGCCGAGCGGAAAGAGAAAAGCGGTTGTTTGGAAAACGGCGCAATATATCCCCACGGGTCGGAATATTGCATGGACGTATATTGTTTCAAATGCGTCGATGGAGAATGGGAAACACATCCTTCGATAGGCTCTTCGATAGACCTGTCGGAGATTTTGTAGAGTTTGAAACGTTGCCTGCAAAAAAGCGAGGTCCTGATTTGAGCCGCAGCACAAGCCGAGGTGATGCCCTCCTCTACACCGTTTCCCATTTCAAAGAAATTGCACGAAAGAATCTTTTTGCCGAGAACGGTAAGATTGCGCATGACACAGGCAGGTGTGCGGTCTGCAATCCTGGTATTGCCGGCCTGGACCCCTTTTCGGTCTATCTGGACGTGATTGTCGAGTCGGTCCTTGTGAGGCGACCGAGACTGGACGAAGCATTGGTTTCCGAAATCAATGGGGATCGGGCGATGGCCGGGCTCGAGACGAACCTCACGGTCATGCGCCTGCTCGAGGGAAGTCCGGATGCTCTCGATTCCTGGGCCGCATGGGTTCGCGAGGCGCTGGCTGCCGGGCTGGGGCTTCTTTCGATTCACAGCCCCAGCAGTCTCGATTTTGATTTAGACGAGCAGGTCTCCATGGGACATGGCCCGCTGATCGAGTCCAGGATTCGATATATAATTGATCATCAGAAGAAAATGGCGGGATAGTGAACCAAAAGAGCAGGTGAGCGGAAAAAACATGGGGTGAAACGCAGCCTGTCTATGGCCCTTTCACCCATGTACCCGCTCTTAATTCACCTGTTAAGTTCGGGTCAATCCCCTTCGGCCCCAGATAAGCGATACAATGAAAGCTGTCAGGAATAGAAAGAACAGCACCTGCGCCAACCATGTGGCCGTTCCGGCAATTCCGGCAAACCCGAAAATCGCGGCGATGATTCCCAGGATCAAAAAAGCAATAGACCAAACCCAGCCCACCATTTTCTCTCACCTCTTTCACCTGCAAAATCGGGCAGGAAATAGTTTGAAGACTTAATTAAGAAATTTCCGGAACTTGTCAAGTCGATCAGGCCTTGATTGCCTCGTAGGTTCTAAGAGGTGGTATGTTGGCCAGTTCGTATTTTGAATGCACGATTGGAAAGTACTGCTGCAGGTGGACCTTGAGGTGATTGTTAGTCTGAAAACAGGTCTGGTAAACGAGGAATTTTCCGCCTTTTTTCAGCGCTCGATGAGTGTTGTATAGAATTTTGTGCTTTAATTCCGATTCAAGGAAGGAAAAAGGGATCCCCGAAATTATGTAATCAGCTTCCGATTCCTTGCACGTCCTCAGAGTCTCGAGCACGTTTTCACAGCTATCATGCACCAGAACCACCCTGGGGTCGGTGATGTTTCTCTTGAGAAGGGAATTGAAATTCCGGTTTCTCTCGATGAGAATCAGCCGGGAGTCTTCTCCCATTTGGCGCAGCAGGTATTTTGAAAAAACTCCTGTACCAGGGCCATATTCCACGATCAGGCTGTTTTGACTGAAATCTATCTTATTGCAGACCTTTTTTACGCCGACCGAGGAAGTGGGCGTAATCGAAGCGACATTTCTATCCTTGATAAAATTCATTATGTAAACGAGCGTATCCATCTGAGAACTCCTTAACGCTTATTTTAACTGGCAAAGCACTGAAAAGGGGAACCCTGGCAGGTCGAAAAAGGAAGTTTTTTCATTTTTCTCCTTTAATCCGCAACTTTAATCCTCTCCCCCCGAATGAGCAAAAGTCATTTAGGCCTGTTTCTTGCCGGATCGTGGCCTTTTCCTCTGATATTTAGCCCTGTATGCCATCATTCGAATATTATCTTCGCAATATGGCCTACGGCGGACCTTATAGCAGCAATCCAGCGATTATGAAACCAAATTAATGCATTGACCTGCATTTTGATTTGAGGCGGCGATTCGCCGCGCTCGACCCTGATCTTCAAGAATGGTATAAGTCCTTGAGATAAAGTTTTCACTATCCAGTGAACACTCTTTTTTAAGAGGCCGATATGGGACAAGACAGTCTCATCCGCAGGCGCTGGAAGATCCTGAACGAGCGCTCACCGGCAACAGTTGCGGATGTTATAGGCATCATCCTGCAAAACCGCAACCTCGATCTCCGCGCTATTACCGGAGAACTCAAGGACCTCTCCGAGCACCTGTGCATTCGAGGCATGACCGAGGGCGCCCATTTGCTGGCAAATCACATGGCAAATCGAAACAAAATAGTAGTGGTCGCCGATTACGATTGCGACGGAATTACATCTGCGGCGCAAATCGCTCTTTTTTTCCAGGAGACCGGTTATGAGAATTTCAAGGTTGTAATTCCATCTCGAGCAGAAGGATACGGCATACCTGAGCGCGCTATATCCGAAAACCAGGATGCAAAAGTTTTTGTGGCGCTCGATTGCGGAACGCTCGATCGCAAAGCCGTGAGGCTGGCGTGTTCCATGGGCGCCGAGTGCATAGTGATCGATCATCATGAAGTGCCGGCAGGCGTGCCCGGGTCGGATCAGGGGCCGGCCCCGGCTTCTGTGCTCATAAATCCCAAGCAGCCCGGATGCGGCTCGTCGTTCAAGGAATTTTGTGCATCGGGGCTGACCTTTCTTTTTCTGGCAGCCCTGAGGGGCGCCTTGCGGAGCGCAAAGACCGGCCTGCCCCTTCCTGCGCTCGGTGGAAAATACCTTGCCCTCGCGGCGACTGGAACTGTCGCCGACCTCGTCCCACTGGTCTCGGCAAACCGGATTCTCGCCCGAAGCGGCCTGCGCAATCTCAACGCAAATAGCTGCGACGCGCTTTCATCCCTGGCGGCTGCCGCCGGCCTGGCCGGCAAAACCTTAACGGCGGGCCACATCGGCTTCTATTTGGGGCCGCGTATAAATGCCGCAGGGCGCGTTTCCGAGGGGCAAATCGCATACGATCTGCTCACCTCGGACCAGCCGTCCCGGTTGGTCCGGCTGGCGCGGGAGCTGGACAACCTGAATGCGCAAAGGCAGGCGCAAGAGGAAAAAATATTAAGTGAGATCCGCGCCCGTCTGCGGCAAAGTCCTCCCACCGGCAGGACGCTCGTTCTGGGAAGCGCCCGATGGCAGCCGGGGGTAGTGGGCATTGCCGCTTCCAGGGTAATGCAGGACCTCTATTATGCTCCTGTGGTGATACTTTCGATAGACGAGGCCAACGGGATTGCGAGGGGCTCAGCCAGGAGCATTCCAGGTTTCGACGTACACCATGCGCTTTCGATGTGCGCCGAGCTGCTTATTAGATGGGGAGGGCACAAAGCGGCGGCCGGACTGACAATCGCTGCGGACCGGATAGATGAATTCGCAGACCGCTTCGAGCAGATTGCCGGGCAGCATCAGCCGGGAATTTTCATTCCTCATGGAAAAGTTGATCTGGAATTACCTCTGGCCCTTGTCGGGTCCGAACTGGTCCACGCGCTGGAGGAACTCGAGCCCCACGGGATGGGTAACCCGGCCCCGGTTTTTGCCCTGCGCGATGCCCGGTTCAAGTCTGTAAGGATTTTCGGAAAAGAACAAAACCACCTGAAAATCGAGTTTGAAAAGGGGTTGGAAGGAATCTTGTGGAGGGGGGCGCACCGCTTTCCCGCAATCTCGGAGTGCAGGAAGAGCAACCCCGGATATGGTCAGGGGCAGGGCGCGGATGTGGTTTTCCACGTAGGCTGGAATGGCTTCTATAAAAAGACGATGATCGAGATCATGGACCTTGGAAGGCTCTTTTGAAAGAAGGGGGTTAGGGATTGAGGGGCCTAGGCTGAAGGGGTTTAGGAACTGCCTAAAGGCCTTCCGCCTGTCTTTTGCTTCAGCCTAATTCAGGGTCCGACTTAGAGCCTTTTCAGGCAGCGCTGCTTTCCCGAAGCCGCAAAACCTGCAACTGTCTTTCGCTCATCTTTTCGTGAATTTTCTCCTGGAGCCTGACAGCGCTTTCTCCATTAGCCTTTCTTATTATCCCGGCCGACCTGAGGATGCTTGTCGGGTCTCCGGTTTCGGCGATCTGCTGGGCGAAGCGGCTTGCGTTCTTGAAATCCTCGATCACCTGGTAATCCTCGAGAGGAATGAAGGATTCAAGCAGCACGTAGGCGATTTCAAGCTGTTGCCGCAAATCCCCCTCGGGATCGTCCGCAAGTTCACGACTGATAGCCTCCCCGATTTGCTCCTTTGGACAGGGAAGTTTTGAATCGACCCCTATCGGTCCCCTCATGTCTTCGAGCACCCGCAAATAGTCGCAAATAATACGAGATCTTTGCTCCCGGGTTGAATCCAGGCAGGCCCCGTATTCTTCCCCGTCCTCTGCCCGAGCTCCCTTGACAAAGGCTTCCGGACACTTGAAGAAGCTTGTGGCGTGGAGATGGCGGCTGGTGGTTTCCATCGCAAAACTCCTGGTTGGAGAAAAACCGCGCCGGATGACTGTAAAAGAAATGGGATTGAGCCAGATGCGAGTGGTCGACGATGACGAAACCCAGTATACTCAAAGGTATGTAGGAATTAAATAGGGTCAGGACCCTATTCAAAGGTAGATATCACAGTATTTAGAGGGCCGAAATGATACATGATCCTGCAGACCCGCCAGCAGTCTCAAAGAACGCGAACAGAGAAAAGGAGAGTCAGGAAAGGAGGAGGATGAAACCTGACTCTCCCAAGGAGGAAAGAGGAGTAGTCTTTCCACCGTTAATTATAACGTGCCGGTCAATAGTGTGGCGCAAAAGATCTCACCGCAGGTGCGGAGAGGAGCTGATATAAGTCCTGTAAGCTTTATAAGACCTAAATTTGCCGGCGTCTTTGCGGTGAAATCCCCTCTTTGCGTCCTCGTTTCAAGGCTTCCCTGTCCCTTTGTGACATGTCTCCCTCTGCATGAAGCCTCTGACTGAACCCACGATCATTCCATCAATAGAGACCTTCAGGAAGACCCGGGTCTTAAAATCGGCTTGTATCTGGTCAAGAGTCTGCGTCAACGGCGGGATGGAGCAGTCATCGTAAATCTGGGCCTCGCTCACATAGACAAGCTTCTGAAGATCCAGGATTTCCCTTGCATCCTCAAAAGAAGCGCGCTTGACCCATCATTTCAAAATACCTCATTGCCGGGTCTGGCCGTTTTCAATGGCCGCATAACATGTGGTCATTTTTGTCGTGATAAGTCTTCCTTCTCTGTCTCAGCTTGTTCAGGCCGATTAAGGCCATGTTGAAGAAGTGTTTCCGATTATACCACACCAGTTATCCTGGCCAAAAATGACGGGTTGGCCACAACGCGGCAAAGAAAAACGCTGGATATTTTTGATCGCGGCCACCGGCCGCGTGACGTTTAGGTGACGAATACTTAAACTGCTTGTGAGAGGAAGACTATACTGTTAAGGTTATCTATCCGCTCACTTTCCGTTACTTTCTTAATAGACACGGTCGTGGAGCGATTATGATCGAGACTCAAGCACCCTTCTGCGGGATTCTCTCGCAGGGAGGCGGTGTTTCCCCCCGGGAACTGGCGGAATGCATCGCCCTTAGAGTGAGAGAAAAAAAGGAAAGCTACAGGCGCTACAACTTTGAGCGTCTGCAGGAGGAGGCGTTTGCAACCTTTTTCGATCTGGCCCAGGAATTCACCACGATCGACAGCCTTTACCAGATTTGCGCGACCGTCCCCAAAGAGTTCTTCGACCTCGACAGCAGAATCTATATCATCGAACCAAAGCGCTCGCAACTGGAGCTGGTCTGCACCAGCAGGCGGGGCCTCATTCCGCGCGAGGAACGACGGAATCATCGGGCGATAGTGGTCGAAAACCCCGTGGAGGCGGAAGAGTCCTGGTTTTTCCCCATTCGTGGCAACCAGGCGTTTGTGGATATGCTGCCTTTTTTCGGCCAGAGCTCTATGCTCGGCCTTTTTGAGGTGCTTCCGAAAGAAAGGGTTGATGAGCGCAAAAAGTTTTTCCTGGAAAAATTCACAAACCGGATCGGATACAACCTTCACCAGAAGCTACTGGTCCAGCAGAATATCGATCATATTAAGTTCATCAATCAGCTTGTATCCGATATTGAACACAACGTCATCACACCGAATCTGTACTACAAGCTGTTCCTGATCCGTCTCAGGAAAATGATCGAAAACTACAAAAATATCGAAGATTTGACCAGTAAGATGGTCGAGAACTCCTCAGTATGCGAGGCCGTGGCGCAGACTCTGCAAAATGCAGCCGAAACCCTCCAGGAAACCAATCGAGGACTCCAGGCCGAGTACTCCGCCCTCAGCAAACATTACGAGCACACCAGTCTGTTTCTGGAGTCCCTTTTCCGTAGGGACCACTTCCAGAAGGGGACATACGTCCTCAGGAAGCAGTCGTGTAATTTCCGCACCGAGATAGTTAAGCCTCTTATCGACCGGTATTTCGGCCAGTTAGAAAGAAAAGGGATAACGGTTGACGACCGGATCGAAAACGTTCCTGACGAACAGGTGACGCTCTTTGTCGACAAGGGACTGATATCCCAGGTGTTTGATAACTTTTTCTCGAATGCGCTCAAATACACCGGGGAAGCAAAGGACGACTCGGGGCAAGCCAAAAAGCTTTTCTCTTTAAACCGGCAGATCATACAGGGCGCCTTCGGAGAAGATAAACCGGGCGTGCGGTTTAATTTCTTCACGACAGGCAAGCCGCTGACCCGCGAAGAATGCAGTCATGTCTTTGAGGAAGGTTTCCGCGCGGCTTTGAGTGGTGCTGAAAGTGGGAGAGGGCATGGTCTTCATTTTGTAAAAAACGTCGTCGAGATTCACGGAGGAATGGTGGGTTGCGAGCCGCAGGCGAGCGGGAATTTACTCTATCTTATCCTGCCGTTCAAGAAATAGGGACGTGGTGAGGCGGTGACAAAACCGGCACCGCGTCAGTCTCTAATGCGGGGGCCTGCCTCTATTGACCTTTTCACTCGATCAGGTTACCTTTTTGCCCCGAACGCAGACCATTTGATCTGCGTCGTCCGGAGTGGCGAGTAATTGAGCGCGGGTGGCTGTAATCCTTGCGGAGCGCAATAAGAAGTAGCTTAATTTCGTTCGGGCTGTTATAATTTGCTTGCTCGCCGTTTCGGGGAAACAGAATTTGATTTACAATATCGCCGATCAACCCGATATTATTTTTAAGGGATAGTATCAAAAGAAAAGCGCGGGCCGAGGAGGAATCTTGATGGCTAGTAGAAAACGTGACGACCGAGGTGGCGAGCTCAGGTGTTCTTTTTGCGGAAAAAGTCAGGATGAAGTCAAAAAACTGATTGCCGGTCCTACGGTTTATATCTGCGATGAATGCGTGGAACTATGCAATGACATCATTGCCGAGGAATACGAAAGAGAAGGCGCGGCACGGGCCACGCAGATTCCAAAGCCTGCTGGGATCAAGAATGTTTTGGACCAGTACGTAATCGGCCAGGACAGGGCGAAAAAGGTCCTCTCGGTGGCCGTTCACAACCATTACAAACGCATCGAGCTAAAAGTCGACAAAAACGACGTCGAGCTCCAGAAGAGCAACATTCTGATGATCGGACCTACCGGTTCGGGCAAGACTCTTCTTGCGCAGACCCTTGCCCGCATTTTGAACGTGCCTTTTACTATAGCAGATGCGACTACGCTCACCGAGGCGGGCTATGTTGGCGAAGACGTGGAAAATATACTGGTAAGCCTGATCCAGGCGGCCGACTACGATATCGAGAAGGCGTCCAGGGGAATAGTCTACATAGATGAAATAGACAAGATTGCAAAAAAATCCGACAGTCCCTCAATTACGCGTGACGTTTCTGGGGAAGGCGTGCAGCAGGCGCTTTTGAAAATCCTCGAAGGCACCGTGGCAAACGTGCCCCCCAAGGGCGGCCGGAAACATCCGCAGCAAGAGTTCATAAAGATCGATACCACGAACATTCTTTTTATCTGCGGCGGGGCTTTCAACTACCTGGAAAACATCATTCGCGCCCGAATCGGGGTGAAGGGTATGGGATTTGGCGCCGAAATCCGGAGCAAGGAAGAAAAGAGCGTCGGTGAGGTGCTGCGGCACGTGCAGCCCGAAGACCTGCTCAGGTTCGGGATGATTCCTGAGTTCATCGGCCGCCTGCCGGTTATAGCGACCCTCAGCGAGCTCACCGAAGACGAGCTGGTGTGTATTCTCACCGAGCCTAAAAACGCCCTGGTCAAGCAGTATAAGAAACTGTTCGAGCTGGAAAACGTGCGGCTGCGCTTCAACGACGGGGTCTTGAGGTCGATCTCCAAGGAGGCCATAAGGCGTAAGTCCGGCGCCCGTGGTCTTAGGTCCATCATGGAAAACATCATGCTGGACATCATGTACGATCTGCCGTCCCACCCCGAGATCCAGGAGTGCATCATAAACGAGGAGGTGCTCTCCAAGAACGCCCAGCCCTTGCTCGTCTACCGGGGCCAGGACCAGGAATCAGCCTGATCTTTTTAGATGGGATTGGCTTGCCCGAAGTAAAAGGGGCTCATCGGCTGCCCGGATACAAGAGTCTTCCGATTGCCCTCTCGCGTCGGGACAGCTTAAACACTGGATGAGACATCAGCGCATGGCGGCTCATTCGGAAAATTGCAACACAGCAGGAAGTGACTGGTAAAATGTTCAAACTAACTCGCACAAAAGACGGTCAGCAGAACAATATTTTCACGATGCCTCTTCTGCCGCTCAGGGATATCGTAGTATTTCCCTCGATGGTGGTCCCCCTTTTCGTGGGGCGTGACAAGTCGGTGAACGCCCTTGAGAAGGCCATGGGGTCCGACAAGAAAATTTTTCTCGCAGCACAGACAAAGGCCAAAACCGACACACCCGGCGAAGGCGACATCTACCGCATAGGCACGGTCGCAAACATTCTGCAGATACTTCGACTGCCTGACGGCACTGTCAAGGTACTGGTCGAAGGCGATTACCGGGCCAGGATAATGAGCTTTGTTCCTCATCCCGATCATTTTGTGGCTCAACTCGAAGCACTCGAGGAAACGGAGGAAGAATCCGTCGAGATCGAAGCTCTCATGCGTGGGGTGAGGTCCTCCTTTGAGATTTATTCGAAGCACAACAAGAAGATCACCCAGGAAATCCTGGACACGGTTGCCGGGGTTGATAATGCTTCCCGGCTTGCCGATACTGTTTCATCCTACATGCCTTTCAAGCTGGATACCAAGCAGAAGCTGCTCGAGACCCTGAACGTTGTGCAGCGGATGGAGAAGCTCTTCGGGCACATCAGGTCGGAAATCGAGATCATTGAGACAGAGGAGCGCATCAAGGGCCGGGTCAAAAAGCAGATGGAAAAGACCCAGCGCGAGTACTACCTCAACGAGCAGATGCGCGCCATACAAAAGGAGATGGGTGAAAAGGACGATTTCAAGTCCGAACTCGAAGACCTTGAAAAACGTATAAAGAAAAAGAGGCTTTCCCAGGAAGCGGCTGCCAAGGTCCGCGCCGAGTTCAAGAAACTCAAGCTGATGTCGCCGATGAGCGCCGAGGCGACGGTGGTGCGCAACTACATCGACTGGATACTTTCGCTTCCCTGGTATGAAAAGACCAGGGACAAGATAGATATAGACGAAGCCGCCCGGATACTGGACGAAGACCATTACGGCCTGGAGAAACCGAAGGAGCGCATCATCGAGTACCTCGCAGTCCAGGCGCTCGTCAAGAAGATCAAAGGCCCCATCCTTTGCTTTGTCGGGCCTCCGGGTGTCGGCAAAACTTCTCTCGCTCGCTCGATTGCAAGGTCTATGAACCGCAACTTTATCCGCCTCTCGCTTGGCGGTGTGCGCGATGAGGCTGAAATCCGCGGCCACAGGCGAACCTACATCGGCGCGCTGCCGGGTAAGATCATCCAGTGCCTCAAGAAGATCAAGAGCAATAATCCGGTGTTCTGCCTCGATGAAGTCGACAAGATGAGCATGGATTTCCGGGGCGATCCTTCAGCGGCGCTGCTCGAAGTGCTCGATCCAGAGCAAAATTTTGCCTTCAACGACCATTATCTCGACCTGGACTATGATCTCTCGGAGGTCTTTTTCATCACGACGGCCAATACCCTGCACTCCATTCCCCCGCCGCTTCGCGACAGAATGGAAGTTATCCAGCTTGCAGGCTACACTGAATTCGAAAAGCTAAACATCGCCAGGAACTTCCTGCTCAAGAAGCAGTCGAAGGCAAACGGAATAAGTGAGGACAATATCGCCTTCAGCGATGAAATTTTGTTCTACATAATCCGCCATTATACCAAGGAAGCCGGAGTGCGCAACCTTGAGCGCGAGATTGGCGCAGTGTGCCGCAAGGTGGCCAAGGAAGTTGTGCGCAATGGTTCTGAAACCCGGGTGGAGCTTACCGAAAACCATATCCAGGAATTTCTCGGGATTCCGAAATTCCATTACGGACGCGCCGAGGAAAAAGACGAGATAGGCCTTGCGATGGGGCTTGCCTGGACCGAATTCGGAGGCGACATTCTCGGGATCGAAACCGCGATCATGCCCGGCAAGGGCAAGGTGACGATCACCGGAAAACTTGGTGAAGTCATGCAGGAGTCCGCGCAGGCGGCTCTGAGCTATGTCAGGTCGCGCGCAAAACAGCTCGGACTCGACCCCGAATTCCACCAGAACCTGGATATCCACGTTCATGTCCCCGAAGGGGCCATCCCAAAAGACGGCCCGTCCGCCGGCATTACGATGGCCACCTCGATTGTGTCCGCTCTCAGCAGAATCCCCGTGAGAAGCGACGTCGCCATGACGGGCGAGATCACTTTAAGGGGCCGTGTCCTGCCCATCGGCGGTCTGAAGGAAAAAATCCTTGCCGCGCACCGGGCCCTCATCAAGACCGTGCTGATTCCGGAGGAAAACGCCAAGGACCTCAAGGAGATTCCCGCAAAGATTCTCCAGGAGATAAATATCGAGCTGCTGAGGCACATGGACGACGTGCTGAAGCATGCGCTGGCGCCCGAGGAAGCGCGGGAGCTGTTCAAAGAGCCCGAAGCAGCCGCTCCGGTCATCCTGCCAAAGGAACCGGCCGCAGACGAAATTCGCACGCACTGACCCAAGCCTGTCTTTACACTCCGCTTTATGAGAAATAGCCGGGGGAGCCTTACGACTCCTCCCGGCTCAAGTTGTGCTTCAAACGTTGGCTTCGTTTGCTACGGGCCGTCTAACGGATTTGACGGCCTTCCCAAGTTCCGGTGCGTTCCGGCCGGATCACACCTGTAAACGATAACGTTCCCGGACAACCTGACTTGCCTGACGCCCTCAGATGTGGACAAGACGAACCTCGCTGAGCGTGAAGTTTGCGGCCAATCAAGTCAGGCTCCTCATAGTATGTCTTGCCTGCAATATCCTTCACATAATCAGGGATGCCGCATTCCGGGGTAAAAAGTTGAGGCCCTCTGTAGACTGGATCATCCGGCGGTTCGTCAATATTGGGGTGAGGGTGGTCTACCATGCCGGGAAGTGGTGCATCCATATTGCGTCGGCTTTTCCACTGGCCCGTAACTATCGCGTTCCAGCAGCCTGAACCCATCAGCACCAGCAGGTGGAGGTGTGTCCTGAAAATGCAAGAATCAGTCTTATTGAAATATCACTTGCATGTTCGATCTGGATATTGTATGGCTTTGCGGCCTTGGGTCTTGAGATTGTTTAAGAATTATTTTCAAGCAGAATCCGATCTCGAATGCGGTTTGGATGCATAGCACGCAACTTGATGCGCTACCCCGGTCAATAAGTCCCAATCCGTAATAGGATTCCGGTAACATAGATTGCGAAAGGGGGTGACACGACGCTTTTTCTGATGATCGCAGATTTTCAAATTCTGTTGCTGTAATGGGATGGGAAACATTCAACCTTGTTCTTCGAAAGGATATTCAATGAGAAAAAGCACGATATGCGTAGTTCTCAGTATTTTATTTGTTTTTGTTCTTGCTGGGGCGACGGCCGGTCTGGCAGCGACCAAAGTGAAGCTGGCGACTCCGGAGCTGTTGACGCCTGGCAACAAGACAGTATTGACCAACCTCCCCAGGAATACGACCTTGGCCTGGTCTCCGGTTGATCTAGTAGTGACTTACACGGTAACCCTCGAGTTCAGCCCGTCAGGGGACGAGGGCACCTACTCGCCCGTGGGGGCCTTTACTGGTACTGGGATACTTCCTGCGCAGTTATCGGTGGAGCTTACAGATACCCAACTTGCCGCTGATGGTTTCTACAAGTGGACGGTACAGGCCATTGCCGGATCGGGTATCTCGAATAGTAATGTCAGCAAACCGGCCTTTTTCCAATATCATACCACCAAGACTCTGAAAACGCCGACACTAATCACTCCCCCTAACGGCCAAGTCCTCCTTACCCCTGACCGTATACAAACCTTGGCATGGGATTCGCGCCCTGCTGTCGTTAACGGCGCGCCCAATGGTTATAACGTTTATATCGAGACGAAAACCGGCCTAAAAACATGGTCAGCCCCTACCATTGTCCCTGTGTCAACTACAAGTGGCTTTAACTGGCAGAATTCGTCATTAACATTCACCGCCCCGGCTGTGGGGACTTACCGCTGGGCCGTACAGGCAGTGGGAGACGGAGTACTCGCCCTGGATTCACCTCCGCCAAGTGACTCAAAGTCCAAGGACTGGTGGGAGTTCACATTTGATACACCGTAGTCAATAATTAAGTGAAGGGGTTTTTCCTTTGCTTCCGGGAGAGACCCTTCCTGTTCTTAAATCGTTTCCGGGGGGCTGTTGCATGGTTTTTTGTGACAGCCCCCCTTTCTTTTGCTCAACGCAATAAGGTCGAGATCATGGGCCTGACCCGCGCCGGTAATCTATAAAACTCCTGTTCAAGCAGGGATTCCGGAGAATGAGTGGTGCTCCTGATGTTCAGGCATGGCTTCAATGGAGCAAAAGCGCTTGACATTTACGGTTAATTTCACTGATAATGAACGTTCCTGGGACGCAAGGGCAGAAGAGCCTGCCATTTGCCCTTTTGCAAAGAAAGGCAGGGGCGATTTTGGGCGGGTAGCTCAGCTGGGAGAGCATCGGCCTTACAAGCCGGGGGTCACAGGTTCGAGCCCTGTTCCGCCTATCTAAGTTAGTTGTTGGCTTTGAGTTGACTGAAAACTCAGAACTAAAAACTTAAAACTATACCAGGGGTGGTAGTTAAGTTGGTTATAACGCCGGCCTGTCACGCCGGAGGCCGAGGGTTCAAGTCCCTTCCACCCCGCCAGTTAAATAGAGGGGTTAGCCGATGAGGTTAGCCCCTTTTTCTTTGGTGGTTGCTTGCAGGTTGCAGATGATCGGGCCCCCGCTCATCGTCAAGCCGATCGACAGCACTCTTGTTTCCCTCTGGTGCAAGGCGCCCGTAAATGTCCCCATGACTTTGATGCCGTGATGGCCGAGTTGATCCCTGATGTGGGCGAGGGATACATCCGCCTGCAGGACGAACTCGCAGCTATGTTTTCATAGGCCCAAAAAGCACGAATCCCCCCGGCCCCCCATGCGATGTGCCGGGTCTGAAGAATCTACGGTGTTCAACGTCTGGCGCCTCAGAGCGTGCGGCGGAAGAGCAGCGTGGCGGCTGCCATGGCGAGCACTGTGAAGACGCTCAGGAACAATATGTCGCCACTGATGGCCGTCAAACCTGTGTTTTTCAGAACCAGCGACTTGAACCCGTGTACCGCGTAGGTGAATGGGTCAATCACGGTGATGACCTTCATCCAGGCCGGAAAAGCATTGGTCGGGTAGACCGCTCCGCTGGGGAAAAACAGGACGGTGTTGAGCACGCCGAAAATGGCGCGGGGTACAAGGGGATCGCTTACTCTCACCATGATAAGGAACATCATGCTGATGAGCGCCAGCGAGGTCAGCGCTACCAGTGTCAGCATCCGCGCGAGACGCAGCAGATTGAACGGGTTCGGAATGCCGGCGATGAGCGAGCCGATAGTGACCAGGACCAGCCCGGTCAGGACTGCCTTGCTTGCTCCGGCGAGATTGAAGCCCAGGATCAAGTCCAGCTTGGTGAGCGGCGTCACTAGATAACCCTCGTGCAGGCCGCGCGCCTTGTCATCGATAAAGATGATGCCACCTCCTATCATCGCAGACACGAAGATAGCCAGCACTATGGTGCCTGGCAGCAGATACTGGATGTAGGGCACATAGGGGTAGACCTCGACCACCGACAGCGTGACGACACCGCTCTGCCGGGGGTTCACCGGCTTACTGTTATAGGCGCTGAGGATTTCGACAAGGCTTGAAGTGAGGGCCGAAGAGCTGAACTGGTCCGTGTTGTCCTCGATCAGAGCGACGCGCGGGTTGGCGCCGGCCAGCACCTTCCGGGAGAATTCAGGAGGAATGTTCAGTACTGCGTTGATGCGGCCGCTCCGCAGGTCGCGCACGGCCTGCCCTTCGTCGCTGTAGGAGGTGGTCTCAAACGTTTGCGCATTGGCCGCCACGGCGTCGAATATCCCCTTCAACTGCACGGCGGGCACCCGGTGATCCTGGTCGACCACGCCCACATGCAGGTTCTTGATCTTACCCCCGAAGGCATAACCGAGGACCACGAGTTGGACCAGCGGCAGCACCATCGAGACGACAATCAAAGTGGGACTGCGGCGGAAGCGGCGCAGGTCGCGCTCGATGAGCGCCCATATTCGATTAAGAGCATATACCATAGTTCTCAGCCTCGTTTGACCATAAAGGGACTGTTACTGGCGGCAGGGGCCTGCAGCGCGTCGCGCATCTGCCGGCCGGTGTAGTGGACGAAGACGTCATCGAGTGTCGTACTCTGCACGGAAAGGGAGGCAATAGCTACATCGAACTGCCGGGCGGCATCCATAAGGGCTACAGTTGTGCGTGGCCCGTTATGGGAGGCGATTCGAAAGACGTGGTCCTCCGCCTTGACCTCGACGACATCGGGCAGGGTTTCCAGGGTACGTGCCCAGTCGGCCGGCATCGCAACGAAGCTCACCTCGATCACGTTCTTGCCGGGAATCGACGCCTTGAGCTTCAACGGCGAATCGAGGGCCACCAGTTTCCCGTGATCAACGATCGCAATGCGATCGCAGAGTCTGTCCGCCTCGTCCATGTAATGGGTCGTGACGAGGATCGTGAGGTCGTGCTCCTCTTTCAGGCGCGTAAGCATCTCCCACACGGAAACCCGGGAAGCGGGGTCCAGTCCGGTGGTCGGCTCGTCAAGGAAAAAGATCTTCGGTTCGTGCACCAACCCTCGCACGATTTCCAGGCGACGCCGCATGCCGCCGGAGAACATCTTGACCGGTTTGTCGGCCCATTGCACGAGGTCCACCGCCTCCAGCAACTCCCCGATGACCTTGCGGCGTTTGTTGCGCGGGATGCCGTAGAGCTTGGCGAAAATGCTCATGTTCTCTGTAGCGCTGAGGTCGAGGTCGGTGGTCATGGCCTGCGGGATTACTCCGATGGCATGGCGGACCTCGTTGGCCGAGCGAACGACATCATAGCCCATGATGCGAGAGTGGCCCGAGGTCGGCGGGACAAGCGTCGTAAGCATTCGGATAAGAGTGGACTTTCCCGCCCCGTTGGGACCGAGCAGGCCGAAGACTTCGCCGTGATTTACTGTGAAGCTGAGGTGATCGACGGCACAGAAATCACCGAAGTACTTCGTCAGGCCGTCGGCCTCGATGTCAAAGGTGGGCTGCGCCAGGTTTGCAGGTACGCCGGATGCCATAGTCGTCACCTTAAGGGCAGGGTGACGTAGGCCGTCATTCCCAGCGCGAGGCTGCGGTCATGGTTATCGCAGCGGAGGCGAATTTCGAATGTTTTGATGTCGCGCTTTGTGCGGCTGACATCGCGCTGAGTGGCGTAGTCAGCATCTACGCCGCGGAAGAAGACCGTTCCAATCCGAGTGTCGCCGGAGGGGAGGCGCACGGTCAATTCGTCGCCGAGGTGAATGCGGTCGATATAGCTTTCCTCGACGTCGGCTCGGACCCAGAGATTGTCGGGATCGACCAGTGTAACGATGGTCTCACCGGGAGTCACCACCTCTCCCTGAAGTGCTGCCAGCACGTCAACGATGCCATTGATCGGAGCGTGAATCTCAGTGTAACCGAGAAGCACTCCTGCCTTCTCGGTCTGGGCGCAGGCGGCGGCAAAGTGATTGCTGCTCGCAGCCAGAGCCGCCCTGCGGGCGGCTACCTGCTTGGCATTGGCCTGCGCCAGCGCCAACGCGGCCACCGCCGCCTGCACCTGTTTGCCCAGCGCTTCGACATGCGCTTTGGCTGCAGCGTAGTTTGTGCGCGCACGGTCGTAGTCCTGCTCTGAATTGGCGTTCTGAATCCGCATGGCTTTGGCCCGCTGCAAAGTGACCTCGGCATACTCCAGATCGGCCTTGGCTTGGATCACCTGCGCCTCGTCCATGGCCAAACTGGCTTGGCTCTGACGGATCTGTTCCCGCGTCTGGTCTTCGAGAAACTCCAGGTTCGCTCTTGCCTGTTCCACCTGCTCGGCCGATTCCTTCTCGGCGTTCTCGTAGTAACCCCTGTCGGCCTGCAATTCCTGTGGCTGAATCACCGCCAGCAACTGGCCCTTTTCGACAGTGTCGCCTTGGCGGGCCAGGTGTTGTTGAAGGCGCCCCTGGATCTGGGAACTTACCCGCACGTCGTCGGTGGTCACGATGCCCGTAAGCACAATCGACTGCGGCTGGCGGGTCATCCAGTAATAGATGCCCACGGCGGCGAAGGCTACAATGGTGATAATGAGGGCTATTCGGCGTTTCATATCAGACTCCGGCACAGACCAGTCTGGCGACTCCGCTTTTTGACAGTCCGTCCGTGCACCCGGAAAGGTAGCGTTCATTCAGTTGCTTCAGACCGTGGTCCTCCACTTCACTAAAACCCAGTGAGTGTAGCATAGTGGCGAGGGATGCCGGATCAAAAAAAGTCTTCCAGGGCTCGCCGCCTTCGGTTGCTCTCCATGATAGAACCTCCATGGCCTTTCGCTCCCTTGGCGACAGCAGTGAGGGAAGCACTGCATAGTCGAATACTACGCCGCTTCCGGGAGCAAGAGATGCGATGAAGCGCAATGTGCTCATGATGGATTCTTCTTCCAGGTACATGATCACACCCAGCCACGAAAAAAATGCCGGCTCATCCTGCCTGAACAGCGCCTTTCCAAGAGCCTCGGCAAGCGTGGAGCGATCGAAGTCGATGGGCACGAAGGTCAAAGACGAAGGCTCCTCGATGCCGGTGGCGCGCAGGCAATCTCGCTTCCATTGCTGGGTCGCCGGAAAGTCGACTTCAAATATGATGCAATCGTCCGGATCCCGGTTCCGATAGGCAAACGTATCCAATCCCGCTCCCAGAATTACATACTGGCGGACGCCGCGTTGCTTCGACCTGGCCCACTCGTCCTCGGCCACTCTGCTGCGCACCGCAACTGACGTTCGCAGTCCCTTGAGCAGAGGGGCATTGTGCCGCGATAGATCGCCACGAAGAGACCGTTCCTCAGTTGTGCCCAGTATTTTCAAAGCTAGCGGGTCTTCGAAAACCAATGGGGTATCCAATAACTGATGGGCCGCCCTATATATTGCGACTCTCAGAGCAGTTGGCTTGGGCGCAGGATCGGGGCGATTTTCCTCGCCGGCTTCGATTCTCTTTAATTGTATCATAGCCTTGTCCACGAATACGATCAACGGGCCGTCCACGCCGATGTTGACCAGCAGATCGGACTCCTTCCGGAATGCAGAGCGGATTTTGTCTTCCAACTCCAAGTCATCCCCCGAATAGGATTCACGAAACAGTGACTCCCACCGGCGTGCCAGAGCTTGAACCGCCGGATCGTCCGGTGCAGCTCCCTGCTCCATCTGCTGTCGAACCTCGGCGACGAGCGAGGGCCATTCAAGTACATGTGCCGCCTGACGACTTCGCACTGCCTCAAGCTCGCTGCCGGACAAATATTTCGCAAGGATGGCAGCCCGTGCGTTGGCAAAAGAATGGGTGATGTACTCGATCATCTCCGGAGTGATCCCGTTCAAAAGCTGCACTTTCCGCTCTTCCAGAAGCAGTTGTTTCAGTTTTATTGCAAGGCCGGGGTTATTTCCCGTGGTATCTCTCAGCAACCGCATCCACCGCCACGCCAACTCCTGAGCTTCCTCGCTTTCAGGGGAAATTCCGCGATCCATTGAATTCCGAACAACAGGGACCAATCGGCTCCACTCCTCGTCCAGGTTGCCGGCTGCCCGGTTCGAGTAAAGAGTATTCAATTCTTCCTTTGACAAATGCTTTTCGTACATCGTCATCATCTCTAGTATTGTCAGCCAATCCGTGAGACCGGTTTCTTCCCCTTTTGCAATTCGCTCCCTCAGCCAAAAGAGTCGATCTCGCAATGTCAGCGCACGCTGGACCTGTTCGTCGAGAACGTTCATCTGTTGCGTGATGATTTCGCTGAGTGTTGCACCACCGGGCTCTGCCAGGAACGCTCTGATTTCGGACAGGGACCAGCCGAACTGCTTAAGGGCCTGAATTCTGTGCAAACGGCTCACATCGGCCTGGTTGTAAAGCCTGAAGCCGCTATCGGAGCGTGAAGAGGGAGACAACAGACCGATGTGGTCATAGTGGTGCAAGGCGCGAACCGTCAGTCCGGCACGTTTTGCAAGTTCTCCAATCTTCAAGGACATCGTGGTTGTCTCCTTTTCTACCGACCATAAACCCTGACGTAACGTAAAGGTCAAGCGGAATTTTATACATTGGGGTAGCAGCAGGAGTGAATCAAATATCTTTTGACATCGAGCTTTGAGTATGGTTACCTGCTTTTTACTTCCCATTTGTCATATTTTCTCTCCTCAGCTTATTTAGGAGGGCTTCGAGCGTGATATCTCTTCATATCGTGTTTTCTCAGCGACAGAATTTCTCTGCGGTCTTCGTCGGGCGAGCTGCACAAGAGCTCTCCCATCTCTTCAGAGGAGGTGATTATGCGTGTCGTTGCGATTGCCAATCAAAAAGGGGGTTGTGGGAAGACTACCACTGCAATTAATCTTTCAGCTTGCCTTGCTCTAAAAAAGCAAAGGGTATTGCTCGTAGACCTTGACCCACAGGGACACAGCACCATCGGACTTCTTGGGGACCGGTCGGATTTTCAGGCCAGCGTCTACGATCTGCTCTGTCCACCGGAAAACGGGGGAGTTGCGGTTGAGCATGTCTTTGAGCCCATTTCCCATAACCTGGATCTCATTCCTTCTGAAATCGTTCTCAGCGCGGCGGAGCAAAAGCTTGCAGGAAAGGAAGGAAGGGAATACCGCCTGCGGTCTGCGCTTTCCGGCCTGGGAGATGACTACGATTTTGTAGTTATCGACTGTCCTCCCAATCTCGGCTTGCTTACTTTCAATGCCTTGCTGGCTGCCTCGGAAGTCGTTATTCCCATCGACATAAGCTATTTTTCCCTCCACGGTCTGAGCAAGCTGCTTGAAACTATAAACCTGCTGAGCAGGAAATGCGGCCATTCGCTCATAATGAATGCCCTGGTTACTAACTACGATCGGAGACTGAGGCTTTCCGAAGAGATCCTGCGTGAGGTTAAACGCAATTTCAACGAGCATCTCTTCACTTCGATAATATCAACGAGCGTAAAATTGAAAGAGGCGATTGGATTTGGAAAACCTATTACCGAGTATTCGCCCGCATCTTCAGGATGTCGGGACTACCTGTCTTTGAGCGATGAAATCATCCGGGGAGAGTACCTCTCTGAAAAATGCGAGGTCCCCTCTCTGGATGCCCAATCGCCCCGAAAGATCAAGGAGGGAGTTCTCTTTTCCTGCTTCGCTCCCGGCGCCATGGCGGTGCACCTCGCGGGGGATTTTAACAATTGGAAGCCGGAAAAGGAGCCTCTATTCAATCTTTGCGGACACGGACTATGGCAAAAAAGTGTCCCTCTTCAGCCCGGACTGTATCAGTACAAGTATGTAATCGATGGAAACTGGGTCTTGGACCCTGCCAACCCCAAGACAATTCCCGGACCTGTTGGGCCCAATTCCGTGTTTGAATATGAATAACGGGCACTGGATGGCTGCAGGCGATGGAGTGAAATATCCGGTGATGCACAAAGGGAAAGGACCGGCAAGGGGGTTGGAAGAAATATCCTCTTTGTTCCTTTCTTCCACCCAACCCGAACATTCGGCGGAAACCGTCCCGCATCCCGCCCCATCGCCATCGAGTTCTCCATTGCTGTTTCCAGTATTTTGCTGCATGTTTCCGTCCCCCGCTGTCGAATCCTTTTTCGCCTGCAACCTTTCCGTGGAGATTGCAAAAAATGATCGGACCGTAACCATAATTGACTTCGGTTTCGGGCGATCCATCATTCGGCGTCTCATGGGATATCCGAACCCTGCGCAGGGTGCTTTTGCTGCCGGGAATATGGTTCATTCGGATTACAGAGTTCAAAGCATCGGGTTTAGCGGGTTGCCGGAAATCACGCTGATTTCGCCTGCCATGCCAATGGAGATGGACCTACCCAAAAGAGCCGTGGAGCGAATCTTTGCACAAGAACAGGTTCGAAAAGCAGACCTGGTTTTGATCAACTGCCCGGCGGGCCCTGGTGGTATAGCGGCACACGAGATTTTCACTCGTTTCCATAGGGCGATCTTCCTCCTCGATGATCGGGCTCAATCCCTGGCAAAGGCTTATTCCTGGATAAAGAGGCTTTCTACAAGCTGCAAATGCTACCTCATCGGCGCTGTATTCGGCGAGGGTGAAGACGGCGATACGGTCTTGCAGAATGTTTCGAAATTGCAGAAAACCATTTTCAAGCACCTTCGCGCGGGCATTGAACTCCGGGTTGTCACCGTACCGTTGGACCGGGAAGCACGAATCTCCATGCAATCGGGAAGGCCATTGGCCCTTTTGGGGTCGTCGACTTCAAGCTCCGCCAGGGCCATTACCAAACTCTGCGAAAATATTTTGAGAAACTGATGAGCCCTTTGCTTAGACCTGTCTGCATCGATGACCCCGGGGAACTGGCTGAGCTTGTCTCCGAAGCGATCGGAGAAGTTATCGGTGGAGGCGTCCTCCTGGATACCGCTCTCGGAAATGACGAATTCGGCTATTTCGATCTGGTTGCCGCTAACGGGGACGGGGAGGCAGTCTTGTTTTTCATCAATTTTTCGGGCGGTGAGACGGAATATTTGCGTTTGCTCAAATGCATGCGTTGGTACCAGGAAAATCGGCATGCGCTCCAAAAGCTATATGCCGGACGAGTTGCGCTCGGCCCCGCTCCACCTGTCTTTCTTGTTGCTCCTCTGTATTCGGACAGTATTCGAAAGGTGCTGCTGAACATTAGTGAGAGCCGGATAGTCCTGCTGAAATATGTCTGTTTTCAGGACGGAGAAGAGAAAAGGTCTTTATTCATCGAAAAAGTGGGCGATTCTTTGGAAGATACTGGAAAAACGGATCCCATGCGCGTCCCCGATGTTCGCACCGAGGCCTCTCCATCCGGGCTGACAGCAGATCGATCCCAAATAGAGCCAAAAGAAAGGGTTATCGATCCTCGTGAGTTTCGCCGGGAGATAGGGACCGATATTTCGAATGTTTCTGATGAGGAACTGCTTGATCTGCTCGAGTAAAGGCAACAAGGGTCCGATGGGGTCCCGCCGGTTCGTGAATTATTGGATCCATCGATGTAACTTGATTTCTTCTGTGAGTTCATTTGTGGGGCAACCTCTCTCAACGCCCTCCTCGACTTTTCGAAACGGCATCGGGAAAACCGGCCGGTGCGGTCTTGACTCAGGGTCCTAAGCTCCTTAAGCACTTTCTGAACAGTTCAAACGTAGATCTGCAAAATTTCTCAACTACAGGGAGACAAAAATCATGGCAAGAACCGTGACTATGGCCGGAAACCCGCTCACGCTTGTGGGAAACGCATTGAAGGTGGGCGATAAAGCCCCGGATTTCACCGTGGTGGATAACAGTCTCGCCAAAACCGGGCTTTCTCCATATAAGGGCAGGGTAGTGGTGATTTCGGCGGTGCCCTCTCTGGACACTCCCGTCTGCGATGTCGAAACGCGCCGCTTCAACGTGGAAGCGGGGAAATTGGGGAACGATGTAGCCGTGCTCACCATCAGCATGGATCTTCCCTTTGCCCAGAAAAGGTGGTGCGGCGCAGCGGGGGTCTCTCATGTGACGACCTTGTCCGACTACGTGGACGCAAATTTCGGTTTGGCCTACGGAGTACTGATCAAGGATCTCCGTCTACTGGCGAGGGCCGTTTTCGTCATCGACAGAGAAAACACGATCAAGCATATCGAGATCGTAAGCGAAATCAGGACTGAACCCGACTACGACGCTTGCCTTAAAGCAATTGAGGCTTGCCTGAAGTAGCCGAAAGCCTGCTCTGGTAAGTGAGGGCAAAAGGGGCCGGACCCGGGGGCCGGCCCCTTTTGCGAAATGCGGTACGCCTCGTTTCTTACCATGGCCTCCCGGCGAATTGAATGCCTTGCCTGGTATGGTCACATGAGGAACCCTTTCCTTTTCGCAGGCCCATCAACGCAGGAGCGTCATTTCGTTTTTACAGCCTGGCATAAAGGGAGGCTGGCAAGATCTTGAACAGCCATGCGACGAGAACCCAGCGTTTTGTGATGTAAGCTCGTCTTGCCTTTCGCTCGATGGCCCTGTGGATCTGCCTGGCGGCTTCCCGGGGCGATGAGACCCAGAAGGGCCTCTTGACCTTCAACATCTTTGTATCGACGAACCCGGGCTGGATGTCGGTGACCGCGATGGGGGCCCCCGCTTTGACCGCCCTGTTTCTGAGTCCCTCGAGGTAGTTGGAAACAAACGCTTTCGATGCGTTATATGCCGGAGCCTGCCGCCCACCGCGGATCGCGGCTATCGAGGATATACCGACCAGGTGTCCACGGCCGATTCGTGTAAAGTGCAGGAAGGCCACATTTGCCGCTGCCGCAAACCCGGTGACGTTCGTATCAATAGTTTCCCTCTCTGCCGCCCAATCGAGATCAGGATTAATCGATCCGACGCCTGCAGCAATAATAATGAGGTCAGCCCCTCCCATTTCTGCAATGAGTTCCTCGATCAGGTTCATCGATGAGGTTGGATCGCAGAGATCGATCTCCTTGTTAAAGCTGGGGCCGGATAAACTATTCTTTAATTCTTCCAGAAGATGGAGTCTTCTGGCGGCAAGGCCAACCGTGTATCCTTCCTCGGAGAGAATTAGGGCCAGTTCCCTGCCGATCCCGGAAGATGCTCCGATTATAATGGCCTTCTTCATGTCAGTCCTCACAAGTCGTCAACGGATGCTGAAGCGCATTTTGCACTATGATTTGACCCGAAAATCCTCTTTGGAACACGCGTAAGGCCCATTCAATTATCCAAGCCCTTTTTTCAACGGCACACTTCTGCGCGTTTTCCGATCCGAACAACCAACACACGCAATGCACCGTCCTGAATATCGCAAATTATGCGGCAATCTCCGACGCGATAACGCCAAAACGCACCAAGCGGGCCGGTGAGTGCCTTCCCTGTGCTGCGTGGGTCCTCCAGTGGTGCTATACGCTCATCCAGGTAGTCGAGAATACGCCGTGCCGTCGTCTTGTCAAGCTTTCGAAGCTGCTGCCTGGCGCTGTCCGTATAATCAATCTTCCAAGCCAAGATCTTTTCTCACCTCGCCGGCGGTAAAGGTGGGCTCTTTGCCCTTGCGAACACGCTCCAGGATGTCGGCGGCAAGATAATAGTCCTCAATATCGTCGATCTTCTCCAAGATCATTTCACGGATATAGAAAGCCTTGGTCCGGCCGGTCTGGAGCGCTAAAAAATCAAGGCGGCGCTCGATATCGTCTGGAAGTCGAATCGAAGTGGGCATGATGAGTTCTCCTCAGTCAATACAATACATGTATTCATTGTATCGACTCTGTGTGCCTTGATCAAGAGAACTCTTCTTAGGACAAAAAATTACGGCAAAAAATAGGGTATCCTTCCTGGCTCATTACTAGGGCATGTGGCCCATGGCTTTCCAGTAGAAAGTGCGGACGACGATTCCAACGATAATGGCAATGGCGCAAAGCCCGCCGGCAGTTGCAACCTGACTGCCGGTCCACCCCCTCGATTTGGTCAAGGAGTCGCTTATCATGATAAAAGGCTGCTGGTAGGCCAAGAAGAAGGAATTCCCGGCAGCGATAAAGGCAACGCTGATCATGACCGGATTGAGGCCGAACTTCTGAAGGAGAGGGATGAACACGGGAGAAAGGCGACTCAACTGAAGCGGTTCGGCCGGCTTGAAAGCGATATAAAGAAGACCAAGGAATAGAACAGTAATAAGAAACCAGGGAAAAGCCATGTACTGGAACCACATTCCCGGTGTGACAATCGCCCTGATTTCGGGAGGATAGAACCCCATCATGAAGGAGAACTTCAGTTAGTGGCCATCCTGAAACATAATAGAGTACCTTTTCCGTGGTTGCTGGAAACCCAAGCGACTCTGGCCGTTGAAAATGAGCTTCTGCGGTTCCTGAGCAAGTAACGTCTCGGTGAAAGAAACCTGCCGGGGGCTAAACAATATCGGTTATGATACCGGGAATTTCCCTCCCCAAACCTCCAGGTTACTGGTTGATTGTAAGTTTTCCGCTGTTATTGGCCTTGATGTAGTTGAGACAGAACCTGTCCTTATTCGCCAAGGCCTCGGCAGCAACAATCAATGCCTGCATCAGGCCGTCGATGGGGTCCATGATTACGGCGTCAAGACCACTGACGATGCTCATAACCACATATGCGCGGTTTAGATGACGCCGCTCCGGAAGGCCGAAGGATACGTTGCTCAACCCTGAGACAAAATGCAGGCCGGAGTATTTTTCATGGAGGTTCTCCATTAGTGCAAGTGTATCCAGCACCGCCTGAGGGCTTGTTGCGACGGAACGGGCAAGTGGGTCGAGATAAATTCTTTCGGCCGGGATGCCGGCTTGGAGAAGCGAATCGACCAGCCTGCAACCGACTTCGATGGCATTGTTCAGGTTCTGGGGAATACCCCGGTCGTCCAGGCACAATGCAACCACACGCGCATCGTACTGCCTGACCAAGGGCAGTACTTTCCTGAAACGCTCACTTTCGCCGCTGATCGAATTTATCATCGGCTCGCCCTGGTGGACGGCCAGCCCGGCTCCGAGAGCATCGGCATTCGGACTGTCTATGCACAAGGGCATTTGAACGGCCTCCTGGACTACCTTTACCAACCATTCCAAGGCTTCCGGCTCTTCAGTAATATCCAGGCTCCCACAATTTACATCAAGGAAGTGAGCACCCGCTTCGAACTGACGTCGGGCTTCAGTGATGATGGCCTTACTATCCCGCAGCCTTACCGCCTGATCGATACTCTTGCGGGTTGAGTTTATTCTTTCGCCGATAATTAACATCAAATGGTTCCTCTTAGCTTTTTAGGTTTCACCGGCCCCACTCTCAAGTTTTTACCCATAGACGCGCTTACATATTTCCACACCTGCAACGGCGTCCTTGGCTGCAAAGTCTGCCCCCGTAAATTCCCTGACCTGCTCGTTAACCGGTGCCCCGCCGATTATAATCTTCACTTTGTCGCGAAGACCTGCCGCGGTAACGGCATCGACTACATTCTTCATTTCGGGATAAGTAAAGTTGAGCAGTGCGCTCATGCCTAGGACTCCTGCGCCGCTCTCTTTCAGAGTGTCCACGAATTTTTCCGCCGGCACATCCACCCCGAGATCGATAACATTAAATCCGGAACCCTGCAGTAAGGTCACCACTATATTTTTCCCAATATCATGGATGTCACCCTTAACGGTGCCGATTACCACCTTGCCTTCGGGGCCTGTGCCGGCAGCTCCCTGCAGCACAGGATCAAGCCGTTTCATGACGCCTTTTAATATCTCCGCGGAAAAAATTAGCTGGCTTATGAAATACTCGCACTTCGAGAAGAGTTCCCCGACTGCGACCATGCCCTCATTGCAGGAATGTATTATGTCCAGGGCGGAACCGCCCGCGGCGAGTTCCTTTTCCACCAACTCGTACACCTTATTCTCGTCCAAATCCCTCAACGCTTGGGATAGCTCGTTCATTTACAAAACCTCCTGTGATTACTTCAAATGACTTGGTAATCGGCCGCGATGCCTAGAGCATCCATTGCCAGATCCAGACGTAGGCCATCTTCTCAAGCTGTTCCCAATTTCTGCGTATAAGATCCTCATCACCTTTGATCGTGCCGATCTCTGCCTTTTTAACTTCCCACGGAGTGACTAGCTGCTGTGGTTTGAGACGATCTATGGGCCCGCAGCCCTGCGAAAGCTCACGCGGCTTTGGGGAAATGCTGCTATCGTAAACGCCGAACTCGAGAACCGCATCTATCATTGCCCGGAAATTCTCCGGCTTGGTAGTATAAGGGAAATTACAACCTGCTGAGATAATATACCCGCCATCCTTGCCAACCGTTTCGCAGAGATTCATTACATGCTCGTGCACCTGTTTGGGAGTACCAAGTATAAGCTGCGAATCCTGAACGCCGCCCGCAATGCACGAGTGACCTCCAAGGATTTCTTTCGCTTTGTATATGTCTCCCTGTGTGTCTATATCGAAAAGTATTTTTCCCTTGGGCAGTTCAAGAAGGCGGTGCAAATGTGCGGACCAGTCGCCTTCAAGGTAAGCCCTGATTGTGTGGCCAGCTTCGATCAGGATTTCTAAAACTTTCTTGAAAGAAGGCCAATAGAATTCATCGAATTGGGCAGGTGAGAGGAACATAGGCTTATGTGTAGGGACAAATATAGGGTAGCGTTTAAACGGATCGGCAATTGACAGTGAGAAATAGCAGAGATCGTCCACGAGAGCGTCACAAGCTGCTTTCAACTGGGCCGGCCTGCGGAACATATCCGTCATTGTGGCGTTGAATGCGCGCATGATATCGGCAATGACATCGTATGGGGCCAGGAAGAAACCGGCCATAGGTTGAGGCATGCCATATTTTTCTTCCAGCACCATTGCACGGTTTCGCATCACCTGCCCCATCATCATCTGGGCCATGCCGGCTTTCAAAAAAGCGATGTGGGACCTTGGCGAGCCCGGTTTCGTGAATTCGCCCAGAATTCGCGGCAGGAGTGTATCGAGCATGAACCGGGTGGGGTTCTCAATAAGGCTATCGTAGTCCTCGGGCTTCATGTATTCGTCTTCAACGAACTGGAACTGAACGTCGGGAGGCAGGTCGCGCCCCGGGAGTTTGTAGGTTTTGCAGTTGATCGCATCATAGAGAGGACCGTAGATGCGGTTGTTCCTCAAAACGTCGATTTCGGGAAAATCGCGAACAAAGGCCTCTTCGGCTTCCAGCCATTTTTGCGGATCATAGATGGTTTGTTGCATGGTGTTGCCCGAGTATACCTCCGCAAAGTAGTTACTCCCCGTCGCAATGGGTATGCGGTCCACAGTTTCCAGAGCTATTGCTGCCTGATAACGGCCCAGTCTTTTCTCAAAAAGCTTCCTTGTCTCTTCTGAAGGCATTTGCGTCCTCCTGATTGTTCATTCCTAAAATTATGCTCATTGGTTTTCCTGATTAACCGGAACCAGAAGCAGGATTCCCGATATCGGACTCGCAGCCTTGATCCACCAACACGGTTGAAAAGGCATGCGCAACATCAGAATAAAGCAGATCGAAGTAATTGCCAGAACAACCCACCGGTAAGAATACACTTTCCATTTGAGACTGAGCGCTGGTGCTCCCTTTTTCCTTTCTCATTTGCATATTTCTATCCTTTTACTTCGAAAGGCGACGTACTGAATTTAGCCCTTGTTTGAGTGGATATGTTGATATATTATATAGGGAAGTTTGTCAAGACTTTCTTGACAAACGTTTCACTCCGGCTATAGTCTGGACTCAACGGGAGCCAATCTGGTGATCATCTCGAGGGGGAGCATAACGCCATCAGATTTTCGGAGTTACAGGAACCAATCTCAGATGGATTCATCCCTGCGCAACGATTCCGACTCTGCATAGAGAGCACGCGAGATGAACCGTAACCGGATGTTGGATCGGGATAGCTATAGAAATCGGATCGAAACAGCAGCTAATATGGAACAGTCTAAAATAAACCGCGACTCATTCGAGCCCGCTTACATCCAGTTGATCAATATTCTGCGAGAGCTTATATCCCGCGGGATATATCGATCAGGTGATCGCCTCCCCTCCGAATCGCAACTGTGCAAGGAATACCAGGTAAGTCCCATGACCGTTCGCCGTGCTATCAATACCCTGATCGAACAAGGTGTGGTCAGCACGGCCCAGGGGAAGGGTACGTTCGTAAAACCATTACAGCTCTCCACGGTCACCTTCGGCCTGGATCAATTGCAGGCCCTTCTCTCGGGTGAAACCGAAACGCAGGTCAAGATCCTCCAAGTGCGGATAGTGAAAGCAGATGAGGCAGTTTCGTCAAAGCTTTCCATGCCGGTTGGCACCAGGACGATCCATATAGAAAGGCTGCTTTCCAGGAATGGAGAACCTTGGATTTTCCACCGTGAGTATCTCATTTATGATCCGCGCCGCCCGGTGGTGGAAACAGAGATGGAAGTTGCCTCCCTCTACGGACTTTTCTCTAGAGGCAACCATTCTGATTTTAAATTTGGAAAGCTCTCGATTGTTGCGTCCGTGCTCTCGGATACTGATGCCCGGTTATTGCAATCGGCACCGGGAAAACCCGCCTTTGTGCTGGAGCATCTTTTCTATGATTTCGACTATACGCCAGTGAGCTGGGGATGGTTTGTATGCCGGGGCGACAGGTTCAGTTTCAGTTCAACCGTGGGTCACTGGGGAACGCCGTGATAGAGAAAACGCAGAGGAAAACCACCGCTAATGAAAGGTAGTAAGATCCCGCTTTCCAAGCTCGTGGCCGATCTCGACGAAGACGCCGTCCTCGAGACTGTCCGCCGCCTTCTAGTGGATGGCGAGGATCCGTTTCGAATCGTGGAAGAATGCCAAGTCGGTATGATTCAAATAGGCCAACTATACGAAAACAGGACGTACTTTATTTCCGCTCTGATTATGGCCGGTGAAATCATGGAGCAGGTGAGCCAACTTATTTTACCCGTGCTCCGGGGACCCATCAAAGGAAATGACGTCGGCAGGATTCTTGTTGGTACTGTGCATGGGGACATCCATTATATCGGCAAAAACATGTTCAAATCGCTGGCTCGGTGTTTCGGCTTTACCGTCATTGATGCAGGAGAGGATGTTGACCCTGCTGAGTTTCTAAAATACCTGCGAGAGATCCCTCCTCACGTGATAGGGCTATCCTGCCTTCTTACCACTGCCTATGATTCGATGCGGGAGACCATAACCCATCTCAGAAGCGAAATAAAACACATGGAAAGACCACCTCAAATCATAATCGGTGGTGCTGTCGATGCCCGAGTTTCTAAATATGTCCAGGCCGATCACTGGGTCAAGGACGCCATGGGGGGCGTGCGGTTATGTCAAAGTATCACCAAAAAGGCGCCCGACTCTTGATCACTCCTGACGCTCCTTCATCAATCGTCGCTAAACTCCTTATGAGGGATCGCAAAAAACCGTAGTTGGGAAACCCATCTGGGAGATGAACTCCCGGCTGAAAACTGGATTGGATCCCAGTTCGAGGACGCGGATCATTGACGCCAGATGTTCCATTTCTTTCAATACGTCCCGGTTGAGCAGAGCGAGTGAGGCTCCGGAAAGCGAGGAATTTCCCACAAAGTTGAGTTTTCCGGTGTAGTCAGCTGGCAGCAATCCGATGTATTTAAGAGTTTGAGGATTCAAGTGGTATCCGAAAGATCCAGCCACGATTATCTGATCCAAATCTGCAACCGAATGGCCAGCTTCTTTCAACAGCGTAAGAATTCCTGCGAGGGCCGCACTTTTGGCTAACTGGACCTGCCGGATATCCTTCTGGCTTAAAAAGACGTTGTCAGTCAAATGATAGCGGTTCTCGTGCAACTGTTCGGTCAGGTGTTTGCCTGCTTTGGAATTGAACGCTCCGGAGAGTTCTATAACCCCGGAGATAACCAACGCCGCGACAAGATCGACCAGGCCACTCCCGCAAATGCCGATTGGCGGCAAATCGCCTATGGTAGTGAATCGAGGCAGCATGTCTTCGCCCAACGTGACGGAATTCACGGCACCTGGCACGGCTCGGCAACCGCACGAAATATTCATCCCTTCCAGGGCCGGCCCCATTGCGCAGGACGTGCCGAGCAATCGATCCGGGCCCTCGATCAGCACTATTTCACCGTTCGTACCGATATCGATGAAAAGCGTGTACCCGGTACAGGACCGGTAATCGATTGCCGTAAGGCCTGCGACAATATCGGCGCCGACGTAGCCCGAGGTCCCCGGCAAAAGTATGAAGCGTCCTTGAGGGGCGATTGGGAGACCGGAGCGTTCTCCTTCCAGAATAATGGGCTTCAGGAAAGTGGGGCGGAAAGGAGCCAGGGCGATCGACACCGGACTGACTCCCGCCAGTATGTGGAGCATGGTGGTATTGCCCGCTGCGGTCATCAGGTGGACTTGGTCCCTGCTTCGGCCTCCGCCCAGCGCCGTATCCAGCATAGATCCCAATTGCCCGATCAGCGCGGTCCTCAGAACGGATACACCTTCCGGATTTTCCCGACAGTAATCGATCCGTGTGATCACGTCGCCGCCGTAGGCCGTCTGGGGATTCAGCGCCGAACTGCCTCCCAGGAATTCCCCGCTTTCCAGATCGAACAAAGAGAGCGAAAGGCTCGTCGTGCCGATATCCACAGCGGCGCCCAGCATCGGCTGCCGGTCGAAGCAGATGTCCAGAAGCTCGCCTCCAAGTACAATACCGAATGCTTCTTTCTTATTTCCAACCCACCCGGGAATTTTGGCAAGAACTCTTGGATCGCTGATTCGAAAAGGAATAGTCTCCGCATAAGGGCATGTGCCTGGACCATTCTCATTCAGGCAAACGCGTCTGATGGGACTGTCGACAGCCACCTCGCGAAGCGCTGGACCAAAAGCGGTCTGAAGTTGGGTCCAGGTGTCATCTATAGTAGCGTGGACATCTCCAAACACCTTTGCTTTGCATGCGAGGCGGATGTCCGCAGATCGGCCTGCAAGAAGCGCGAGTTCCGCATCATCAGGCGGGCTCATTTCCCCATGAGCGATGACTCGGCATTTCCCGCAGATTCCTTGGCCGTCGCAAGTGGACTCAACTCTCAATCCACTTCGTCGAATACATGAGAGCAGGGTTTCCCCCTGCTCGGCCTGTACCTTTAACTTGCGATTTTCGAAATACACCGTGGGCAAAATGTTTTTCCTCTCACATAGCAGCTTGGATAGAGCGGGGAACGGCATTCGCAAAAAGACCAAGGTGAGGCAGCTCAATTGTGGTGAAAGGTGGAATCACCGCAAACGATTCATAATCCCAGGGACCTGAGAGAAGATGCCTGAGATAGTGGTCGGTCCCCTTGAGAATGAGCAGTTCCAGCTTGAGAGTGGCGGAGATTTCGCGCGCATGGGGGACAAGCCCTGTCAGATCGTAAGCACCAGTATCTATCAGACCCAGGAATTTATAATGAGCGAGCATTATTCGATAGATCCGTTCCGTTCGCTCCAAACCGAACCGTTCCAAAACCGCCTGGTACTCCTTCCAAATGTTGACTTCTCCTTCCAGCCAACCTTTAGTGAGAAAATAGACTCCACCTTGACGAGCACAGTTTTCCCTGCTTTCTTTCGATCCTAAAAGCAGGGTAATGCAGTCATCCACTTTGGGTATGACCAATTGATAGTCCCCCGTCGTCAGTCCGGCCACTGCGTTGCCACAGAAGCCGAACGCCAGAAGCACTCTGAATACGCCTTTCATCTTGTCTAATTCTTCTTGCATTCGTTTTCGCAGCGAATCGGGAACCAGATGCAACCCCGATTCGACCCATACAATATCATGCGGACAGTCTGTTTCCGCCACTGCCTTTTCGAGTTCATCGCGAATCGTATTACATGCCAGGATAATAGTTTCCATTCCCAGGGCCTTTCAAATCAAAACAGGGCCAGAGTAGTTTCACCAAACCTTTTAAAACCATTGCACCATAACAAAAGATCTATTCAGCATCTACGGTGGATGCTAGGACTACCGACCAGGATTTTGACCATATTTGGTTCAATAAAAACTCTACGTTGCCAGCTTGTGCCGGATCTGAGCATCACCTCTTCCAGTATGCCCCAAAGTGTGTGCTTCGATAACGCAAAAACCAGTATATTCAATACGAAGGTAATCTCAGAAATTTCATCTGAAGCTTTCGTTTCAATTTGAGCAGGCAGCGAGGCACTAACGACGCTTGCCCGAATGTAACAGTTGCCGTTCAGCAGGGCCAATCCTTTTATGTGCCCTATCAAGCAGGGATCGGAATCCTGGCAAAGCTTGGCAAGCATTGCCAGAAAATGCGCCAAGATTTCATTCCATTTTGAGATCCCCATTGGATCGGGGAATGTAAAATGGAGACGAGCGGCCAATGGCTCAAGAATCATTTCCGCCATGACGAAAGCTCCGACAAAATAGTTGTTCCAAATCATTTACAATTATGCCGGCCGTCGGGTTTCTATCATTAGCGGTGCTGCGGGCCAGTTCAATTTGCTCGGAAGACGCTATATCGGCCTTGTTTATAAATAATCGGTGACGCTTACCGGCCTTTAACCGGATTCTTGCGGCCGGATGCAAACGCACAGATCCTGGGGGCCCTGTCTGGCCTGTTCTGCTTGCGTGGCCGGCGTGATAGGAATGTGTGGGCTTCGGCCAAAGTCGGAAAAACTTTGTTGGGGTAAAGGGGGAAGACCATCAGCTTCCCCCTCTTGATTGGAAATTAAACCCTTATTGCACCATCTACGGCATAAGGCCCATGGCTTTCCAGTAGAAAGTGCTGACGACGATTCCAACGATAATGGCAATGGCGTAAAGCGCACCGGCAGTTGCAACCTGATTGCCGGTCCACCCCCTCGATTTGGTCAAGGAGTCGCTTATCATGATAAAAGGCTGCTGGTAGGCTAAAAAGAAGGAATTCCCGGCAGCGATAAAGGCAACGCTGATCATGACCGGATTGAGGCCGAACTTCTGAAGGAGAGGGATGAACACGGGAGAAAGGATGGCGAAGGTCGTAAACCCCCACGGAATGTCTATAAAGCGAATGGCCCACAGCACGAGCGTGAGGACCAGAAGGAGCACCAGGGGTGAACCAGCCAGGGAGAGGATGCCCGGCTCGATGATCGGCTTGGCCCAGTCTGAGACGCCCGCCTTGCCGAACATGGCCGACAGGCCGACCACTACTCCAAAAAAGTTGATGATATCCCAGTTAACTCCGGTTCCAATGTCGGAGATCCTGATGATTCCGAAGAGCATCAGCGCTATGAAACCCATCAACGCAGCCTCAGGCGTCTTGATCCCCGTCCATTTGTCCGTGGAGAAAAGTATAAGGGCGCCCGTGAGAATGGCAGCGCACACGATTTCATCTCTCGTGATTTTGCCCAGGGCCGTATACTGTTCCTTGAAGGCCTCGCGACTCAACTGAAGCGGTTCGGCAGGCTTGAAAGCGACATAAAGAAGACCAAGGAATAGAACAGTAATAAGAAACCAGGGAAAAGCCATGTACTGGAACCACATTCCCGGTGTGACAATCGCCCTGATCTCGGGAGGATAGAACCCCATCATGAAGATACCCCAAAGGGAACCGGTCTGCCAGCCGATGCCGGGGAGCAGGGCGGTTGCAAAGGCGACAAAACAAATGAAAGCGGCGCCCTTGGACTTATCCGGCAGCTTACATGCCTCGACAAGGCCGATGGCAATGGGCATGACAATGGCCAGTCTCACCGTAATGGATGGCGTAAGGGCCGAGAGGAGCAATCCGATAATGAACCAACTGATCATTAAGCCCATGTAACTGGGCTTGAAGGTTTTGAGGACAGTATAGGCGATTCGTTTTCCCAGCCCGGTCTTCATCAGAGCGAATCCATAAAAGAGTGCAGGGATCAATACCCATACAGCCGGGGATGTGTATCCCTTGGTGACGACATCCATGGGGAGTTTCAGCAAGAGTGCCCCGCCAAGGATTATGGCGCCTCCCACAAAATAGGGAAGAGTCGCGGGCCTGAAGATCCAGAAGGAAAGACCGAGGAGCGTTACTCCTATCATGCCGTTTCCTTGCGCAGAAAGGCCGGATATGGGTTTTGCAAAAATAAGGAAGGCTGCAATCAAGGCAGAAACAATAAGACCCGCCTTTATCGGATCAAAACTTGCCGCCCGTTGCCGCCCTTCTTCCAATGCTGCCGCTTTTTCCGACTTACCCATGAGAAAACCTCCGTCGTTGCTTCCAAGTGTTAACACCTTTGGGTCCGGGGTCGCTTATGATGGTTCAGCGCCTTTTCTGTCATGACAATCCATCACCGCACGGGCGGGGCGGTCTCCGTATGCTCCGGTATTGTCAACCGGACGACATCGGAGACATTGATCTCCAACATTTTGACGCTGACAAGTATACGGGCGGCATTCCTTTTCACCGCTGGAAATTGATCTCCCATTTCACTGAGCGCCAGCGCGGCCTGCTTGAGCCGCTGTATCTGCTCGTCGAGTTTTTCAATGTCGGGTTGTACCGTCATGAGTTGTTTCCTCCACTGACACAGGGGACTAATGTCCTTTTCTCAGGTCCTTGAATCGTCGGGCTTTCACTTCATAGCGGGGTAACTTGCCCAGGTCGTAAAACTCGATCAAGTAGGCCAGATTGGTTTTGAGCCTGAGCTGGTGTCTCAATTGATCTTCAATCCGCTCGATGTTGTTTTCATTTCCCGGCAGGAGTTCCACCTTGAGGCTGATCGTATCGGTCTCCCCGCGCTTATCGACGACCACTTCATATTCGTCGCCGAGACCGTCTATGCTTCGCACCACGTCTTCAATGGCGACCGGAGACAGGAGGACGCCCCTCACCTTGGTGATATCGTCCACGCGGCCGAGCACCCCGCCTTTGATCAGTTGAAATGTGCGTCCGCAGGAACACGGGTTTGCATCCCATTGGATCACATCCTTGGAATCGAACCGGACACACGGCATGGCCATCCGGTCCAGCGCAGTGATGATCATCTTTCCACTGCGTCCCGGTTCGTCTATGATTTCTCCGGTTTCAATATCTTCGATTTCCACCAGGAATAATGCATCGTTAACGTGCATGCCGCCCGGCTGGTCCAGACATTCGTATGACCATGCGCCGATTTCGGTGGCGCCGGCATGGTCGAAAACTTTCGCATTCCAGGCCTCTTCCATTCTCTTTTTAGTCGCAGGAACACTTGCCCCGGGCTCACCGGCACAGGTTATTCTCCTGATCCCCAATGTCGCGGGGTCAATGCCGACCTTATATTTCGCCGTATCTGCCATTCCCAGCATATAGGTCGGGGTCCCCATCATTGCGGTGGCTTTGAGTTCCTGTATCTTTAAAATCCTGGCCTGCGTGTCCAGCACACCTCCCGGCACCACCTCGCATCCGATCTTTTCAGCAGCATAGTGTCCCGCCCAGAAAGCCACGAAAATATTGTATCCGAAAGGAATGAAGACTCGATCCGAGGGTCTGTACCCCTGCGCCCAAAGAATGAATGCCCAGCTCTCGGCCCACCAATCCCAGTCCTGCATCGAGTCGGCCTGATAAACCGGTTGACCGGTGGTGCCGCTGGTTTGACGAAAATTGCTGACTTCCTCCAGAGGAAGGCAAAGACAGTCTCCATATGGAAAGGGATCTTTGCACTGAATACACCTCATCATGGATTTTTCCACTTTGGGCACATGGCGGATATCCTTGAATTCCCGGATATCCGAAGGAGTGATGCCGGCTTCATCATACAGGGACCGGTGAAATCTTGAATTTTCGTACGCCCACCTAAAGATGGATTTGAACTTCTTCAACTGCAGCGCCCGCAACTTTTCCCGTGGCAGTGTTTCCAGTACGGGGTTCCAATAACGTTGATCTGAAATCATGGGTTCATCTCCTTATACTCCCTTGCTGTTTTTCGCCCGATTCATCCCCATTGGCTCTCTCCCACCCACCAATGGCTGGAGTGAATAAATGACCCGAGCGGAGCCCTTGTTTTGGGATCCCCGGCTTATATCAAGCCGTCCGGATTATCGGCGCGGCCGGTTTGTTCGTCCGTGGCACAGAAAAAACAATCAAAGAGAAGAGCAGAATCGAACAGCGAGTTCTTCAGAATAGAAACGGCAGATTCGCCGGGCTGGGGGAAAACGTTCAACGAGATCCATGTGACCGGGATATTGAACGCGGTCGATTGACAGGCACCATGCTGCAGGCAGAACCGGATATGGGAAACCGCCTGCCTGGATGCCCTGATCATTCATGCAAATTTCCACTCCTGCATGCGTGTCTTTGGAATTATCAGATAAAATCTTTTTGTGTTCTCTTTTGCACTTTGCCCTCAGGGGTTTTTCAAGGCATGAACCGGCTCTGCATCCATTTCCGATTGAATGTGCAGAGAGCCCCCGCCGGCCGCAGCAGCCTGTCCGAAACTGCCGTGCGCAACGCCTTCCAGCCGGGAGCACAGGTCCTTTGCGGCAGCGACCGTTATATCCGCCACCTGCCTGAGTCTTGTCAGTCTCATATTCCTTGCGATTCCCACGACCCAGATGGCCATAGGCAGACCGCGCCGATTATGGAGCGCAGCCGCAACTGCGCGGATTCCCGAAAGATATTCTTCGTAGTCTATGGCATACCCCCGGGAGCGGACCCGATGCAACTCGGCCAGATAGTCTTCCATGTCGACTATGGAGTGGGCGGTATATTGAGGAAGCCCCCTCTCACCGGCCAATTCCACGATCCGTTCGGCGCTTTCCTGGGCCAGGAAAACCTTTCCGGCTGCTCCGGCAAAAAGGGGGATGGTTGTGCCGGCGGGCGCTGATATCCTGAAGGATTCCGTGGCTTCGGCCGTTGCCGTGATCATCACGCGTGTGCGAATCCTGACCCCGAGAAACACCGTCGCCTGGACATGGTCGCGGACCCCATCGATGATGGGCTGGGCCAGCCGACTTACCTTTGCATAGTTCCAATCGGTAAAGGCCAGATCGGCGATCAAGGGGCCGAGAAAGAGTTTGTGGGGATCGTCTCCCTGGATGAGCGCCTTTTCCCTTAAGAGCGCGTGAACCAGGCCATGCGTGGTGCTCGTGCTGCATCCCACCCGGGCAGCCAGCTCTACCAGACGCATCCCGTTCTCCGACTCAGCGACTGCTCGCAACAACTGGAAGGCTTTGTGCACGGCCGGCGCCTTGTATCCGCTCGAGGTCAAATCACGTTCTCCTTTTTGCATGTTAAATTCGCTACCGGGAACGATTTTTGAAAAGTGCCCTAGAATTCATTGTAGTGAATAAAATAGTCGAGGCGCTCAAAAAGACAACAAAAATAATACTCCAGTCCATCAAAAAAGCTGATAAGTTGTCGAGTATAAGAAAATAAGCCTTCTTTTGGATTGTTCACTATACTGAATAACAGCCTCAATCGTTCAAGGAAAACACCTATCCGCCAAAACTCAGGTGGATCATCTCGACCATGTCGCCTTCGTTGACGATGGTAGTCGAGTAGTCTCTGACATGGATAAATCTGCGGTTGAGCTCAACTATCATGTCCTGTCGAACGGTCTCTCCCAGGATATTCAGGAGTGTCTCGACCGTGCTTCCGGCAGGGACTTCGAGCTCCATCCCGCTTGCCGTGATCTTCATGTCCGGCGCCTATCCCGGTTTCCGTTCGGAAACTGTTGCCTTTTCCCTGTATTCCTTGATTGCGCTGTAGATCCTTTCGGGCGTCATCGGAAGCTCGTAGATCCTTACCCCGATTGCGTCATAGACTGCATTGAGGATGGCCGGTATGGTGGGCATAATTGCGCCCTCGCCGACTTCTTTTGCCCCGTAAGGCCCGTTGGGCTCATCGCTTTCCACAACGATAGCCTCTACCGGCGGCATATCCAATGCGGATGGGATCTTGTATTCGGCCAGGTCTGCGTTGATGATCCGGCCCCTGGCGTCAAACTTGACCTCTTCAAATAATGCCTCGCCAAGCCCCATGGAAATCGAGCCCTGCATCTGGGCCTCAACCGAGGTGCGGTTTATTGCAAGGCCACAGTCATGGGCATCGATCATCTTTTCGATGGTAATCCGGCCGGTTTCTTCATCCACACTCAGTTCCACCACCTGGGCCGAACACCCGTAGGCAGGAGAAGTACCCACGGTTGCCCCCTTGTACTTGCCGCCAAGAGCCTGAGGCTTGTATTTGCCTGTCCCCACGATGGTTCCCCGAGACAAAAAGGCGATTCGTGATGCTTCCCTGAAGGAAAGCTCGTCCCCGGCCCCGGGATTGTCCGTCCAGCCTCGGTGTTCCGCGATGTAGCGGGTCCTGAGGGAGCTAAAATCAGGTTTTTCCTTTTTAAACACCACCAGGCCCTTTTTGATGTCCATATCCTGGATGGGAACATTCAGTTGTTCGGACAAAACCTCCAGCACCTGGCGCTTGGCATGCTCTGCGGCTTCTTTTGCAGCGTGGCCGGTCATAAGGGTCTGGCGGCTTGAATACGCTCCAAGGTCCACACCGTAATCTGTGTCTCCCGATTCGATCCTTATCCATTCCAGCGGGATTCCCAACCCTTCGGCGGCAATCATGGCAATGGTGGTGTCCGAACCCTGCCCTATTTCGGCAGATGCAGTAAGGACCAGGGCCGATCCGCCGTCTTCGGCCAGTTTGACTATTACCGTACCGTGGAAGGTATCGGAGCGATAGATGGGATAGCCGGCACCGGATACGAAGAACCCGCATGCCATGCCGATGCCCTTGCCCCTGGGGAGTTTCCCCTTTTTGTTATTCCAATCGGAACCGTCTCTCACCGCTTCGATGCATTCCTTCATCCCGAAGCTGCTGGTGTTGAAATCGTTACAGGTGACGTCTCCGGCAACCAGCATGTTCTTCAGGCGAAGTTCGAAGGGGTCCATGCCCAGTTCTTCGGCAATCATGTCCAACTGCTGTTCCCAGCCGGCGCGGGCCGCCACACCGCCGTGTCCGCGCTGTGCGCCGCAGGCGGGCAGATTAGTGAAGATGCGGTATCCGTCATACTTCATATTGGGCAATTTGTAGGGGCCGCCAAGGAGCGACCCTGCATAGTAGACCGTGGCGATCCCGAAGCTCGCATAGGCGCCGCCGTTAAGATAGCATTCATGATCGAGCGCCATGATGGTGCCGTCTTTTTTCACTCCGGTGGTGAAAGTATGGAAGAACTGGTGTCTTCCCCTGCTGTGCAAAAAGACCTGCTCCCTTTCGAAAATCATCTTGACCGGCTTTCCGGTCTTCATGGAAAGAAGGCATGCCGCCAGCTCCAGGTGATTTGCGGCGACCTTGGGGCCGAATCCGCCGCCCACATAAGGCTTTACCACCCGCACTTTCCCTATGGGCAGGCGCAGGACCATTGCCACGGTTCTCTGGACATAGTGCGGCGCCTGGGTGGAGGAGTAAAGGGTCAGATTTCCAAAGTGATCATAGTATGCGATGCATCCCTGGGGTTCGATAAAGGCGGCGTCCTGGCGCTTGTTTACAAAGGAGGAGGTTCTTATGAGGTCGCACTGCTTGAATGCCGCTTTCACATCGCCGAATTCCTGGTGCACTTCAGCGCAGATGTTTCGGGGATATTCGTCATGGATCAGCGGGGCGCCATCGGCCATTGCCTGCTCGATGGTAAGGAGCACGGGCATCTCCTCGTAGTCCACCCTGATAAGGGACAGGGCGTGCAAGGCTGTCTCAAGATCTACTGCCGCTACGGCTGCCACGTTATCCCCGATGTGCCTTACCCTGTCATGGCAAAATAGCGTCTCATCGTAGCGCGCGGGGCTTACGCCGAACTTTATGACCCCCGCCTCCTTTGCGGTTACCACTGCTTTTACGCCCGGAAGCCGTTCGGCAGCCGAAACATCGATGCTCTTTATCCGGGCGTGTGCCAGGGGGCTTTGCAGCATTGCCCCGTAGAGCATCCCCGGCATTTTCATATCATCTACGTATACGGCGCGCCCCGTGGCTTTAGCAGGCGAATCGATTCTGGCAACCCTCGAATTGATAACGTCAAAGTCACCCATTTAAAGCTCTCCTTGGCATATCCAATGACCTGTTGGGGGTTTATCGACTCCCGGCTACCTGCCCAACGGATTTCACGGCTTCGACGATTTTCTGATATCCGGTGCACCTGCACAGGTTCCCCGATAAGGCGCTGCGAATTTCCACTTCAGTCGGTTTGGGATTCTTATCCAGCAGGTTCTTGGCCGAGAGGATCATGCCCGAGGAGCAAAAGCCGCACTGGATGGCCCCGTGTTCGATGAATGCCTTCTGAACCGGATGCAATCCTCCACCGGTTTCCAGCCCCTCAATGGTGGTGATTTGTCTTTGGTGGGCCTGCACCGCCAGGACCAGGCAGGAATTAACGGTATTGCCATCCATGATCACCGTGCAAGATCCGCAGTCTCCCAAGCCGCAGCCCTTCTTGGTGCCGGTCAGCCCAAGGCGGTAACGGAGCACGTCCACCAGGGTCTCATTAGGTTCCACTGCGACATCATATTCACTATCATTGACCGTCAGATGAATAAGTTTAGCCATGAATCGTATCCTCCTGAATCAATAGGACACTAACTAGTCCTTTATCGCCTCCTTTAATGCGGCAAGAAGCGTTCTCCGGATAAGCACCTTCACCATGTCCCTCTTATATTCCGACGAACCCCTGAAGTCATCTATGGGTGTGCAGTCCATCGACGCAGCCCCGGGCACGCATGCTACAACTGCATCTGCCGCCCTGGCAAACAGGGTCTCGCTCGGATTTTCACCAATCAGGACCTTTTCGGCCGAAGGCGCCCTAAGAGGGGTCGGGCCAACACAACCCATGACGATCCGTGCGTTTTTGATCGGGCCGCGGGGACCTTCAAGAGTAATAAAAGATGCCACGTTTACAACGTTGCAATCACAGGAGCTTCGAAGGCCCAGGTTCATATAGCCGGCGCCTGAATACGGCGGCGGAGCATCTACCTGGATTTCCGCAAGGATCTCATCGGGTGCGATTTCGGTCAGTCCGGGGCCCCGGAAAAAATGATCAAGAGGCACAATCCTTTCCCCGGATTTTTTGATGAGCACGACCCTTGCGCCGTAGGCCATAAGAGGGGGGGGCATGTCTGCGGCAGGCCTTGCGGCCCCGAGATTTCCGCCGACCGTGGCACGATTGCGGACCAGAGGAGAGCCCAGTGTTTTTGCCCCGGTGCAAAGCGCGCCCCATCTTTTACCGATCTCCTCCGAGGCCGCCGTGTTTGCAATCGTGAGGCATGGCCCGAGCCTCAACATGGTGGAGGATGAGTCCAGTTTTTTCAGCTCCGGGATCCTCGCAATTGAAACCAACCGCTCCGGCAACACCAGATTCTTTTTCATATTGACCATCAGGTCGGTTCCGCCCGCGATCACCTTAGCCCTTGTGCCGAATTCGGACAAAACCTGACAGGCTTCCGCCACTGTTGCCGGCTCATCGAAATCAAACCTGGGCAAGAGCATCTTGTTTCTCCTTAAAGAGCAGTTGGGTCCAATGATTCACCGTAGTTTCCGTTCACCCGTTTAAATTCTTGTGAATTCCATGGCGAAAGTTCATCATAATGAATTTTTCTAATACCATTTTGTACGCTCAGGTCAAGCATTTTTTTATCTACCTGCCCGTCAATGCCACGTTGTGAAGGGAAAAGGACCTCCCTCCAAATTTCAGGGGAAATAATTCGAAATCAGCTCAGTTCACTATAATGAATTATTCCAGCTCTGTTTTTTATTGAAATCCTTTGGATCAGGTATTACAAAGTTCCTGTTCGCTTGAGTCCCTGTTTTCATGGTCGAAACTTTTTGCCATTGTGAAGGCGCACATGAGAGAGAAACTGCTTGAAGGCTTTCCGGTCATTGTGGATATCCCCGTCTATTGGGGGGACCAGGACTACTTCCAACACGTCAACAATGTTGCCTACTTCCGGTATTTCGAACAAGCCCGCATCGCCTATTTCGACCGGATAAAAGTCTGGGAATTCCTGGAAAAGACCGGGATCGCCCCCATCATGGCATCCACCAGGTGCAGGTTTCGCGCCCCCCTGACCTATCCCGACGTGGTCTCGGCCGGAGCGCGCATATCGGATATCGGAGACGACCGGTTCACGATGAAGTACAGTGTCACCAGTCACCGGCTCGCAAAGATTGTCGCCGAAGGCGACGCGGTGCTGGTTATTTATTATTATCGAAATAAACGGAAGGTCCCGGTGCCTGCCGAGCTGAAACGAAACATTCTCGATCTCGAGGCCGAAAGCGGGCGAGGGCTTTCTTAAGACCGTGGGGACACTCCGGGTATGGATGCACGCAAACCGGTTTTGGACTTAAGACAGGGTGCGGTTGCGGTTTGAAAAACCTCATGCCCCCAGTTCGATTCCGAGCCTCGCCACTTGAAATTCCGGGCACTCGGCGAACTCTTCGCCGGGTGCCTTCTTTTGTTCGAACTTTACAATAATGTAGCAGCACACTAGACTGAAACATTGTCTAAAAACACCTTCCATAAATGTCTCCTGCGAGGGTTGGGGATTCAGGGAAGGATCATCTCATCATTAGAAAGAAACTGTCGGGTTAAATGCGGTATTGCCTGATTCTAGTTATCTTTTGTCTCAGCATGTTGAACTCGGCGTGCTATGTTTTCATTCTTCCTATCCCCCATACGGAAACCACAATTTCCGAGATGGAGGGGGTTGTTAAAAACAATGGCGAACCCATAGCGGGCCAGACCGTCGTTTTCAGTTGGGGCAGCGTTGACAAAGACAAATGGGAATATATTGCGGAAACAAAGACCTCAGAGAACGGGGAATTCCACTTTCCAGGCAAAAGTAGATTCATGCCGGTTGTGATTGGTACCGTCGGCGTGGCAGATTGTCGATTTTCATATCGCCTGATCCTCAAATGCCCCGAAGAAGGGAATGAAATTATCCTTGCAGATGAGTCCTTCCTGTTTAGGACCGTTCCTCCCAAACGTTTCCGGGTCAACTGTGACTTGGCAAAGACTAGCAGGGATCGATGCAGTATCTCTATAGAGTAGACCTATTGAACAGTGTGAGGCATCAGGAAACTTTCTCCGGCAATTTCCCCTTAAAGGCTGAGCACCGTGCCCCGCCTTTTCTTAAGTCATTAATCTCGGATTTCGAGTTGTCTTCGAATCAAATCGCAGAGACTGTCCTTTAGTTCCGAATGACGCGGAACTGGGGCTTTCTTGCCGGTCTTCGGATTCATGTATATGTCGTGGCGGCCTCCGTGGCGTTTTAGGAAGCATCCCGCTTGAACCAGCTCACGAATAAAGGTTTGCCGGTTCACACTTCCACCACAAGTTCTTTGGTGTGAGCGTCCGGGCGAGGTGTTGCCTCTTCATCTGTCATCATCATCTGATAGGCGTCCCTTATATTTTCCTCCAACTCATCCATTGACTCACCTTGACTGAAAATTCCGGGAACTTCTTTGAGCCTGCCGACGTACCAGCCATCATCGATCCAATATTCCAAGGTGAAGTGCCTCAACATGGCCAAACCTCCTTGTAGCGACTATCAATTTTTGGCGGATAACACTCAATCCACCTTTTAATATAGATTCTCAAATTAAGCCATTGTCGCTTTTTTGTAACCCCCAACCTCAAAGATTTCTATTCGGAACCGAACAAAACCAAAAAGGTGAGGGAGTTTATCTCGTCACTGCAAAATGTTACGGGGGCTTGATTTAGCCCCCTTGTTTCGATACCGACTGAAAAACCTCATGCCCCCAAAGCCACTGGTCCTGCCAGACCCTGGAAAAGCCGAGCGAGGCCAGCGCTGCGAGTGTGGGGCCGAAATCGAGAGTGATATGGTGGGGCCGGTCTTCATCGGCCTCGGCGTGGAAGCGGCCGAACAGGAACCCTCCCGGCCTGAGCGCCTTCCAGAGATCGTGGACCGTCTTTTCCGGTTGCACCAGGTGCTCGAAGACATCCATCGCCGTTATAAAGTCGAAGCTGTTTTCCGGAAGCCCACACTCTTTCAAATCGATATGGCGGGCGAAAAGGCCTCTTTGGGAGAATCGCCATGAACTGAAGTCCAGAGCGGCTGAGCTGATATCGGCCAGTGTGGCCTTTATTCCGCTTTTCGCGAAAAGAAGCCCGCCGGAGCCCACCCCACAGCCGAAATCGAGATAGTTCCAGCATCCGTGCAGCCGGGCGAAATGCAACGCGACCACGTAGGCAAGGGGCGAAAGGTCTTCGGTCAGGGTGTGCCACCACATCAACTCGTAGAGCATGCCCTGGCTTTGGTTGTAGAAGAGTTCCACTGACTCTTTATCGGGGCAGGTGACTTTTTCGCCCCATTCCCCCTTGACCCTGGCCAGTGCCTGCCGGCACAGGGCCTCCACCTCCTTCAGGTCCGGATTTCCCGTGTAGGCGCCGATCTCGGAGAGAATGCTCGTCCGGAAATCGCTGAAGCCATTCAGCAGAAGTGCATCCTGCCATTCCCTGCGGTATTCCATGGTGTAGAGTTCCTGGCGTTCGTGGAACTCCTCCCGGGAAAGCAGTCCCTTTTCAACACTTTCCCACAAATTCTTCAATCTGTCGGGCAAAAGCTCCCCATTCACGTCACTCCCCCTATGATGCAGCGGGTTTTCACAAAAACGCGCACCTCGCAGCACGGAAGCAGGGCCGCCCCTGCGGACGCCGCCGTGCGCACGTCACGAGCTATAGACCGCAATAATGGATCAAGTTGTGCGCAATGCATCCGAACCGCATTTTCGGGGCGGATTCTGCCCGAAAAAAGCTCCCGGAACAACTCCAAAGCCTGCAAAACCATACAGTTTCACAATCAAACATGCAAGTGACAGGTCAATGAGACAGCTTTTTGCAATTCCAGGGCGCGTTCGTGGTGCATAAAATGATTTACTTTGGGTCGAGGCTCCGCACGGGAAGGAACATTCCAATTGCATGAAGGCTGAGTCGTGGTAAAATCCACGCGACGCGGAATGCTAAGTCCGCTCGATGGACGTTGAATCTTCTTATCGTCCGTATAAGCGGGAACTCTCCGAAAGGGAAGTACCGCAATTGTATTAAGCGGAAAACGTTACTTGAGTGAACAGGAAGACCCGGCAGCTTCTTACAGGAAACAAGGAATTGTTTGCTATGCTACAAAGACTATATGTTCACAACTTCAGGTGCCTTGAAAACTTTGAACTTGACCTTAAAGAGATGCCTTCCGCTCTTTTGATTGGAAAGAATGGCTCGGGCAAATCAACTATCGCTTATGCGTTAGAGGTACTTCAGAAAATCGGTCGAGGTACCAACAGGGTTCGCGAGCTTGTCCTGCCTAAGGATTTCGTTCGCGGAAGGTCCGATGTTCCGATCCGGTTTGAAATAGAAGTACTGCTTGACAACAGATTATTCAAATATGTCCTTGCTCTGGAGTTACCAGTGGGATTCCGGGAGCTTCGCGTCTCTGAAGAGCAACTGATAGTTGCAGGAAATGCAATTTACTCTCGAAAGCAAGGTCAAGTTACTCTTCACTCAAGTCCGCAAAATCGTGAAGCTCAGTTTCTGGTGGACTGGCATCTTGTCGCTCTTCCGGTGATTCAGGAGCAATCGGAGAAGGACCCGCTTAAGACTTTCAAGACTTGGCTTGCTTGGACCATCATTTTGGCCCCGATCCCAAGTTTGATCACGGGAGACTCCGAGGGCGAAACGTTAGTGCCAAAGCGTGACGGTTCAAACTTTGGGGAGTGGTCTCGTGGATTACTCAACGGCTATCCTGCAGCCTACACACAAGTCGAAAAATATCTTCGAGAACTTATGCCTGACATTAGAGATTTTCAGAACGAGGTTATCGGCAAAGACGCCAAAAGCATGATCGTACGGTTTGAAACCAATAATGCGACTCTGAGTGTTTCTTTTAATGATTTATCTGATGGTGAGAAATGCTTTTTCATCTGCGCTGTCGTCTTAGCCGCCAATCAGTTCTATGGCCCGCTGTTTTGCTTCTGGGACGAGCCTGACAACTTTCTCTCTTTGTCCGAAGTAGGACATTTTGTCACATCGCTGCGAAGCTCATTTAAGAATAGCGGCCAATTCCTGGCGACATCTCATAATCCTGAAGCAATCCTGAAATTTTCCAATGAAAATACCTTTGTGCTTGATCGGAAAAGCCACCTGGAGCCAACTTTGGTTCGGCTTCTCAGCGATATACCCGTTAAAGGAGATCTTGTAGACGCACTGATTCGCGGCGATGTAGAATTATGAGCGTAAATAAGTATAAACCACACATTTTTGTGTTGCCTGAAGACGATGCTAATAATCAGATTGCAGTCGGATTCATTTCGGATCCGCACCTTAATTTACGTTCCATTCAAGTCCTGAAGCCTGCTGGTGGTTGGAAAAAAGTTCTGGATAAATTCAGGGAGGAGCATGCCCCTGAAATGAAAGAATGCCCGGAAAGAAGGATCGTTTTGCTTATTGATTTCGATCAGCAGCATGAGAAACGTCTGACTCATGTAAAAGAAATTTCGCCTGAACTTGTTGATAGGGTATTCGTGCTCGGAGCGCTATCCGAACCGGAAAATTTAAAGAGAAACATTGGAAAGAGTTTTGAGAAAATCGGAGAAGCTCTTTTACAAGATTGTGTCGACAACACCCGCATAATATGGGGACATGACCTACTTAAACACAACGAATCGGAATTGGATCGTATGATTTTATCTGTTAAACCCTTTCTGTTCGATCAACAGGTTTGAGATCTATAGTCACCGCCGCCCGGCTCAAAAGACCCAATTCCCTTCCCTTTACCCGCCGCAAGCTCGCCGGAGCGGTTTTAAAAACCTGTTGACACCCTCTTTTCGGATAAGCTACATTATAGCCAAAATATAGCTAGTCCCCATCCGGAAACGCCGGACGAAAACTAGCTAGCGAGCAGAGCCCTCTTTGATCATGCCGGCGGACAAATTGCCGGTTCCGATTCCAACCTGGGGAGGAGAGAAATGTCGTCAGTGCCCGATAAGCTCAAAGCTTGGCAGATGGTCCAACCGGCGGCCCGGAACAAAGAGACGGGAGAAACGAGTCCTGGAAAGCTCGAGTTGGCGGAACTACCGGTCCCCGAACTAAAAGCGGGCGAGGTCCTCGTGAAGGTTTCCGGCTGCGGCATATGCCACACGGACCTTGGCTACTTCTACGATGGCGTGCCCACGGTTTGCAAGCCTCCTTTGACCCTGGGGCACGAGATTTCCGGGACGGTTGTCGCCGGGGATAAACGCTGGATGGGCAAAGAAGTGCTCATCCCGGCCGTCATGCCCTGCCGGCAATGCCACCTTTGCAAGATTGGACGGGGAAACAGGTGCCTCAATCAGAAAATGCCCGGGAACAGCCTCGGCGTATATGGCGGTTTTGCCGGCCACATACCGGTCCCCGGTCAGGATCTGTGCGAAATAAGAAATCGCGGGGAGATTCCGCTCGAGCACCTGGCGGTAGTGGCCGATGCGGTAACTACTCCTTTCCAGGCCGCAAAACGAGCGTCCCTGGAGGTGGGTGACAACGTGGTAGTTATTGGAGTTGGCGGTGTAGGACAGTATGTGGTCCAGATCGCCAAGGCCCTTGGGGCGGGCGCGGTAATCGCCGTCGACATTGTTGAGGACCGTCTGCAGAAGATGCTTAAGTATGGAGCGGATTTCGTCGTCAATTCCGCCGGCAAGGGTCCCGGGGATGTGGCCGGTGAGGTCAAAAAAATCCGCGAGCAGCAGGGCTTGCCAGGATACGGGTGGAAGATTTTCGAGGTTACCGGCTCCAGGGCCGGCCAGGAAACAGCGCTGAATCTACTCAGTTTCATCGGCAAGCTTATCATCGTCGGCTTCGGAATGCACAAAGTGGAATACTCGATGAGCCGTCTGATGGCCTTCGATGCGGAGATTATCGGGACCTGGGGGTGTTTGCCCGAGTATTACCCGCAGGTGCTCGATATGGTGGTAACCGGGAAAATCTCTATTGGACCCTTCGTTGAGACACGTCCGATGAGCACGATCCGTGAGGCTTTCGACGGGGCTCACCGAATGCCCCCGGACCGGCGGATTATTCTAATCCCGGACTTTTGAGCGGCTACCCGGATAACCGGTTATCCGCCCGCCGCCCCGGACCCGTTCCGGGGTTTGATTGGGATTAAGTCTGGTTGGCGGTCCTACCGCCTTGAAAGGAGACAATGCGATGGCCCTGGAATGGATGCCAAGGGATAACGGACCCAAAGATCACCGGCTGCACTCCGATATACACTGGGGGACCGATGCGGACGCCCCGTGCGTCGTACATGAAAAGCGGCCCCTCAAGGACCCTTCCGGAAAAATTGTCGAAGGTCTTTACACGACCTGGGTTCGGCTAAACAATCCAAAGCAGTTCAATTCCTACACCACGGAAATGGCCAAGGGCGTCATAGCAGCCTTTGAGAACGCTTCCCTGGACAGGAGTGTGGTGGCGGTAGTCTTTACCGGCACTGGTCCTTACGCTTTTTGCACGGGCGGCAACACCAGGGAATACAGCGAGTATTACAGCATGAGGTGCGAGGAGTACGGCCAGTACATGGATTTGTTCAATCATATGGTCGATGCCATCCTGATGTGCAAGAAGCCCACGGTCTGCAGGGTGAACGGCATGCGGGTGGCGGGCGGCCAGGAAATCGGGATGGCGTGTGACATCTCGGTGTCCTCGGACCTCGCAATATTCGGTCAGGCTGGACCCAGGCACGGATCGGCGCCAGACGGCGGCTCCACGGATTTTCTGCCCTGGTTTCTCACCATTGAGGACGCAATGTGGAACTGTGTTTCCTGCGAGATGTGGTCGGCATACAAGATGAAGATGAAGGGCCTGATCACCAAATGCGTGCCCGTACTCAAGGTGGAGGGGAAATGGGTTCGCAATCCCATGATCGTTACGGGCCAGTACGTAGATGACGGGGAGATCGTCTTTGGCGAGTACAAATCCGGCGCGGAGTTGGAGGAAGCCCGGGAATTGGTAAAAAAGCACCAGCCCGACGCCGATTTCGAAATGCTGGACAAAGAGGTCGACAATATCGTGTGGCGGTTTGCAAACCTTTTCCCGGGTTGTCTGATCAAGTCGATCGACGGCGTTCGAATGAAAAAGAAATACTTCTGGGACATCGCCAAAAACGCCAACCGGCACTGGCTGGCAGCGAACATGAGTGGGGAGGCGTTCCTCGGGTTCGGTGCTTTCAACTCCAAAAAGATCACCGGCAGCGATGTCATCGACTTCATCAAGTTCCGCCAAAACCTGGCGGAGTGCAAGACCTGGGATTTGGAAATGTTTGCCGAAGTGCTGGCCAAGCCAAAAAAATAATGTAACGGGATTTTAGATTACCGGCCCCGGGCGCCGTACACGAGGAGAAAACGATTGGGTCATGACGCTGCCCAACAGGCGCCGCGAGTGCCGCGTATTGATTTCCACGTTCACTTGAGCCTGTATGAATTCCATCATGCCTGGGTGACCGACTGGATGAAACAGTCCTATCCGAACGGATATGAAGAATATATACAGACGTATTCCGACCCGGGCCGCTTCGAGGATTTCCTGACCGCGGAGGGCGTAGACTTTGCCTGTGTTCTTGCCGAATTAAGCGGGATAACGACCGGAATTTGCACCAACGAGCAGGTAAGGGATTTTTGCAGGGGCCGGCCCAGGCTCATTCCGTTCTGCGATGTAAATCCCTTTCGGTTCACCAGGCCGGCGGATGAATTGAAGCGGCTGGTTGAAGATGAGGGGTTCCGGGGGCTCAAGCTCTATCCGACCTATCAGCAATACTTTCTTAACGACCCCCGAATCTACCCTATTTACCATAACGCCCAGGACCTGGAGATTCCTGTTTTAATACACACCGGGTCATCCGTTTTCCGTGGCAGCCGCCTCAAATACGGCGATCCGTTGCACCTCGACGACGTAGCGGTGGATTTTCCCGATCTCAAACTTATTATGGCCCATTCGGGCAGGGGGTTTTGGTACGACAGGGCCTTTTTCATGTCGAGGCTTCATAAGAATGTGTATATGGAAATAGCAGGACTGCCCCCCTCCAAGCTTCTTGAATATTTTCCGGATTTTGGGCGCAACGCCGATAAAGTGATCTTTGGCAGCGATTGGCCCGGAATGCCGCACATCAAGCTCAATATGGAGGCCGTTGCAGATTTGCCCTTGCCGCCCGGAGCGGCTGAAAAAATCCTCGGAGGCAATGCCGCCCGATTGCTGGGCCTGAGTTCCTGCTAGCTGGGCACCTCCAATGTCTATCATCCCGCTGTCCGCGAATTCTCCATCAGGTGCAGAGTGGCCAGGCAAGCTGGCCCTCATTTGCAATTATCAGCAGCACATTTTCTCCTTGACGCTTGAGATAGCTAGTATATAACTATATTGCAGCTATATTGTAGTTAGAATTGACCGCCGAGCAGCATCCGAGCGCCCCTGAATCCATGGCATAGAGTTGGATTGAAAAATAAAAAGTGTGCCACGGATACAGGCAATCTGGGGGGTAAAAAATGAGGTACGGAGAGACAGGGTTTAATCTGGAAATCGATCTATCCCGAGGAAGCATTGATAAGGTGGAAACCGACCCGGGATTGACCGAGCTTCATCTGGGGGGCCTTGGTACTAACACCAAGATATTATGGGATAGGGTCCCCCCTGAAACCGAACCCTTTTCTCCGGATAATCTATTGATATTCAGTACCGGTCTCTTATGCGGCACACCTGCTATCGGCGCCAATCGTACTATTGTTTCCACCTTTTCTCCTCAGACCTTGTTAATGGCGTATTCAATGATGGGTGGATTTTGGGCGCCGGAATTGAAGTATGCCGGTTATGACAAAGTGATCATCCGCGGCAAGTCTCCCAGTCTGATTTATTTGTGGATAAACAATGACAAGGTGGAAATACGTGATGCCTCTCATTTGCAGGGTAAAGGCGCAGGGGAAACTGAAGCGCTGGTTCGACAGGAGTTGAAGGAACCGAAGGCCCAGGTGGCTGCTATCGGCCTGGCCGGAGAAAACAGGGTCTATTTTGCTTCCATCGAGCAGGGCAGGTCCAGCGCAAGCCGACTTGGAATAGGCGCCGTTATGGGGGACAAAGGGATAAAGGCGATAGCCGTTCGTGGAACGAAGGACGTCAATATTGCCAAACCAGATGAATTTATGAAGCTTTGCAACGAAGTGATGAAATATATAGGAGCACGAGAAAAAAAACCGATTCCCGGGGTAATGCCTATTTTGGCCGGGCTTGGGTCACCCCAAGAGATGAAACTCATCGATGAGGAATGGCACACAACCAATTTCATGTGGGGAAATTCCCGCACTCGGAGAAAAGATTTTTGGACCAAGGAAATTGAACAGAAGTGGACACAGACCCAGGAAAGTGTGCGGAAGCGATTGATAAGTTGCTATAATTGCCCGATGAAATGCGGAGCAACAATTTCGGTTCCCGGAATTTCAACCTACATGATGAAATGCTTCTCCAAACTTACATATACAATGGCGGCCTATTCAGACCTGGATTTTGGTTTCACAATCGCTCAACGTGCTACCGAGTACGGAGTGGACGCATTCTCAGCCCCGCAAGTTATGGCCTTCGCCCTTGAGCTTTATGAAGCCGGCATTTTAACTGACCGGGACATGCCTGGAATGCCGTCCGATAGCGAGGGGAGATTTTTCTGGTTACTTGACAGAATTGTTCGGCGAGAAGGGATTGGAGATGTTTTGGCCAATGGTTCTTATTGGGCGGCCCAACAGATTGGTAATGGCGCTGAAGCATATGCTCATAATAACATTAAGAAACATGAGCAGCTCCCTCTCAAGCTTGGAATGCTCAATCCCATTTATTTCCTTATGTATTCTACCGGTGAGAAAATAAACATAACCCAAATTGAAGGGCAGTTTCCCCAGGCGCCTTTTGCTACGAAAGAGGAGAGAGAAGAGTTTGTAAAGGATTGGATCCAGGTTCCTGATGAAAAGTTTAAGCAATATCTTATGGACTGGGAATTTCGCGGAGAATACTCAAATCCATATTACCCAACTGTGCAGATGTCCTGTGAAATTGTTGACTGGCAAGAGAAGATGCACTACATCGATGACGCCCTCGGGATGTGCGCCGGTCTGTCATCATTTCCCCTGAAACCTCCCTATCATATACACAATTACCCGGCTTTTATCTCATCGGCGACCGGGATCGATATGGATGAAGCCAAGCTAACGCAAGCAGCCAGGAGGAACCGGACTTTACTTAGAGCCGTTAATGTAAGAAGAGGCTTGAGGAGAGCAGATGAGAAGCCGCCTGAGGACCATTGGAAAAAGAGATTTCCCGAGCTTGAAGCTAAACTCTTGGATGAATATTACAAATTTAAGGGGTGGGATAATCAGGGTATTCCTACCAAAGAGTCTTTACACGAATTGGACTTGGGTTACGTTAGCGAAGACTTGGAGCAGAGGGGGATTATAAAGAATGAGCAAAGTTAAGAAAAAAGTCAAGGCAATCAAGATCGATCTTGATAAATGTAATGGTTGCCGGGCATGCGAAATGATCTGTTCTTCCTTTCACGCTACGCCAAAATATAGCAGCAATAATCCTGCCAGGTCTCGCATTCGACTGATTCGTGAACCGCTAAGAGATATATATCTTCCTGTATACGCGGGTGAGAATGCTGCAGCCGAATGTATGGGCCGAGACAAATATGTGATTGACGGAAAGGAATATGACGAGTGCGGCTTCTGCAGGGCTTCCTGCCCATCCAGGGATATTTTCAAAGAACCCGATTCCGGCCTCCCTCTAAAATGCGATATGTGTGAAGGCGAAGAAATGCCGCTCTGTGTTCAGTGGTGCATAACTGATGCCCTGACTTACGAAGAAAGGGAAGAGGAAGTAGAAGAAGATGAGAAGCTGGACGAGCTGGAGATAGGATTGGGATCATTGGTGGACAAATATGGATTGCAGAAGATAATAGATGCCGTTGCCCGAAAGTCAATGTCCAAGAAGGGCCAAAACATTAAGTCGCAAGAAGAGGATTAAGAAAGACAGTGGAGACTGTAGCTCCGTTCAAAGAAATCATAGAAGTCATAAAAGCGAATGGTGGAGAAACCTTCAAATTCTGCTATCAATGCGGATTATGCGATATTGTTTGCCCGTGGAACAGGGTTACAACCTTCAGTATGCGCAAGATAATCCGACAGGCTACATTCGGTTTGACTGAGATAGAAAGTGAAGATATTTGGCGTTGTACTACCTGTGGAAGTTGTCCTCAGCGGTGCCCCCGGGGAGTAAAACAGATAGAATCCGGGGTATCCTTGCGCAGGATTGCCACTGAAAATGGGATTTTTCCCACTTCTGTCCGTCCTATCCGAGGCATAAGCGCAAGCCTGGTTGCTGAAGGCAACCCCTTCAATGAGGACCGAAAAAATAGGGCAAATTGGGCGGAAGGTCTGTCTGTAAAAACGTTCACCGAGGGGATGGAACTCTTATATTTCCCTGGCTGCTACCTCAGCTATGACCCAAGATTAAAAAAGGTAGCCAGAGCCACAGCCAATATTCTTAACAGGGCAGGCATAGATTTCGGGATACTGGGCCCCAAGGAGAATTGCTGTGGAGAAAGCATACGCAAGACGGGCGATGAGGGTCTATTCAAACGCTTAGCCAGGGAAAATATCAAAACTTTTATCGATAATGGGGTCAGGAAAATCCTTGTTTCTTCCCCTCATTGTTACCATACCTTCAAAAACGAGTATCCCGAATTTATGGTGAACTTTGAGGTGATTCATATCTCGCAATATTTATTCGAGCTGATCAATGCAGGAAAGCTTGTCCTTAATAAAGAGTATGGCAAGAAAGTTACTTATCACGACCCATGTTACCTGGGACGGCATCACAGCATATATGACGAGCCCAGAGAGGTCTTAAAGAAGATACCTGGTTTGGATCTACACGAGATGGCTGATTCGCGCAGAGATAGTCTCTGTTGCGGAGGAGGAGGAGGCAGGATTTGGATGGAAACTCCTAAGAGTGAAAGATTCTCCGGCCTCAGACTGGAACAGGCTATTGCGATCGGGGCTGAGGTGCTGGTTACATCCTGCCCATATTGCATCGCCAATTTTGAAGATAGCAGGTTGAACCGGGAGGATAGTGAAGTCATAGAGATTAAGGACATCACGGAAATTATCCAGGAAGTGATTTAGGGAACCCAAGAAACCTGATAAGGACATATGTAAGTGGAAAAAGAACTGGAAAATATTAGGGAACAGGTTCTTAAGAGTCTCCCCGACAGTAATTTTGGGGATGTTATGGTTGTGGGAGGAGGGATTAGCGGCATTCAAGCCGCTCTTGATCTTGCCGACGATGGTTTTAAGGTTTACCTGGTTGAGAAAGGGCCAAGCATTGGGGGCCATATGGCCCAGCTTGATAAGACCTTTCCTACCAATGAATGCTCCATGTGAATACTCGCTCCCAAGCTGGTCGAGGTCGGCCGGCATCCCAATATAGAGGTCCTGACCTATACTGATATCATCAGTGTAGAAGGAGAAGCATCAAACTTTAATGTAACGCTGGTTAAGAAGCCAAAATACATTATAGAGGACAAATGCACGGGTTGTACTACCTGCGTAGAATACTGCCCAGTCACCTACCCTGATCAATTTAATCAGGAAATATCGAAGAATAAAGCGGTTCATATACACTTCCCTCAGGCAATTCCCCTTATAGCATATATCGATGCAAGCTGCCTTTATCTTAAGGAAAATAAATGTCGTATTTGCGAAGGAGTATGCAAGAATAAGGCTATAGATTTTAATCAAATGCCGGAGAAGAAAGAACTAAATGTAGGGGCGATAATTCTGTCTCCAGGGATTGAGCCATTTGATCCTAAATTAATGCAGGAATATCGCTACGGAGAGTTTGCAAACGTAATGACCAGTCTTGACTATGAACGGCTGTTAAGCTCGACCGGGCCATACCAGGGCGAGATACTTCGCACCTCCGATAAAAAGCATCCCCATAAAATAGCCTGGATTCAATGTGTCGGTTCGAGACAGATTCTTCCCGGCGGCAACAGCTATTGTTCGGCCGTGTGCTGCACCTATACCCAGAAACAGGTGATTTTGACAAAAGATCATTACGCAGATGCTGAGTGCACGATATTCCATAACGATATTCGTTCCTATGGGAAGGATTTTGAACGATATTTCCAAAGAGCTGAGAATCTTCCCGGGGTGCGATTCATAAGAAGCTATGTATCGATAGGAAAAGAGATTCCGGAAAGCGGGAATGTCACCATAAGATACTCTACTCCCGAGGATGGAGTAAAAGAAGAAGAATTCGATATGGTGGTATTATCCGTTGGATTGAATCCTCCCGCGGATTTCAAGGGTTTGGCAAGCAAGTTCGGCATCGAACTCAATTCACATGGATTCTGTAAAACCAATGCCGTCAACCCCATGGAGACCTCTCGCCCGGGAATTTTTGTCAGCGGGGCCTTCCAGGGTCCGGTAGATATCCCCGAGTCGGTTTTTAGCGCCAGCGGAGCTGGCTCGCAGGTTGGTGAACTCCTTGACTACAGGCGGGGAAATCTTGCCAAGGAAAGGATATATCCGCCGGAAAGAGATGCTTCCGAGGAGAAACCGAGGATAGGGGTCTTTGTGTGTCATTGTGGGGCCAATATAGGCAGGGTAGTGGATGTTCCTTCTTTGGTAGAATATGCCTTAACCTTACCCAATGTCGTCTACGCTCAGGAACAGCTATTCTCCTGTGCTACTAATTCCGCCAAAGAAATAACGGATATAGTAAAGGAAAAAGGGCTCAATCGAGTGGTTGTCGCTGCCTGCAGTCCCAGGACACTTGAACCGTTATTCAGGGACACGATTAGGGAGGCGGGAATTAATCAATATTACTTCGAAATGGCTAATATCAGGGAACATTGCTCCTGGGTACACTCTAAAGAAAAGGAAGAAGCCACACAGAAGGCAAAGGACATAGTCCGGATGTCCGTGGCCCGAACTGCCTTCTCAGAACCTTTGAAGGAAATGGAGTTGCCTGTAGACAAGGCGGCTTTAGTGGTTGGTGGCGGCATAGCCGGCATGACTTGCGCTCTCTCCATAGCCGGCCAGGGACATAAGGTCCACCTGTTGGAAAAGGATTTAGAGCTTGGGGGAATAGCACGAAAAGTGCACTATACCCTGGAAGGACTGGATGTTCAGGCCTATTTGCGTGATCTCATAAGAAAAGTATATCAACATCCCTTAGTACATGTATATCACGCTGCTACAATCACGAAAGCTACTGGCTATGTTGGGAATTTCGTAACCAGTGTTAAATATGAAAGAGGGCTTATAGATATAAAACATGGTGCAGCGGTTATCGCCATAGGTGCTGATGTATATACACCGACCGAGTACCTTTATGGAGAAGATGACAGGGTCATGACTCTGCTCGAGTTGGAGGACAAAATCGCCAAAGAAGAACCTAGGGTGATTGACTCCCAGAGTCTGGTTATGATCCAATGTGTAGGCTGCAGACAGGAGGACAGAAATTACTGCGCACGGATATGTTGTAGTCAATCTATAAAGAACGCTTTGAAACTAAAAGAGATAAACCCCGAGATGGATATCTACATTCTCTTTCGGGATATAAGAACCTATGGGTTTAGAGAGGATTATTACCGGGAAGCGGCAGATAAGGATATAAAATTCATCCGCTTTGAGCCGGATGATAAACCCCTGGTGGAAGCTGTCGAGGTGGATGGTCAGCGTCTTCTAAGGGTCACCGTGGCCGATCCTATTTTAGGTCAAAGGCTTGCTATAGATACGGAGTTAGTCGGTTTAGCCGCCGCGGTTATTCCCTCCGCAGCCACCGGGGAAATAGCCGGACTATTCAAGGTAGCTTTGAGCCCGGATGGCTTCTTCAAAGAAGCACATGTCAAACTAAGACCTGTCGAGTTTGGTACGGACGGCGTTTATCTGTGTGGGACTGCTCACTATCCTAAGTTTATGCAGGAAACGATTAACCAGGCCTACGGTGCTGCAGGCCGAGTCCTAACGCTTCTCTCACATGATACGGTCGTCGCCTCCGGCGCTGTTTGCGAAGTGGATGAGAATAAATGTATTTCCTGTGGGGCATGCATTACAGTGTGCACGTATGGCGCCATAGAGTTTCATGATACGCCGAAAGGCAAAAAGGCCATGGTTAATTCTGTTCTCTGTAAAGGAGATGGTTTATGCAACGCAATGTGTTCAACAAATGCTATACAATTAAAGCACTTTACCGATGAGGAACTCTTGTGTGAAATTGATGCGGCGCTTTTAGAGGAAGAGGAAATAACAAAGTGTTGTGTCAGGTGAAAATATTGTAGAAAGATACGAATCAATAAAACATGGATTGTGTAAGCATTAAGGTGAGGATGAATGGGTAAAGGAATTACATTTAAACCACGAATATTAGGTTTTGTATGCCATTGGTGAGCATACGGCGCTGCTGACCTGGCTGGAGTTTCCAGACTGCAATATACAACGGAGATGAGGCTTATTCGCGTCATGTGTTCCGGTAGGGTCGATCTTGGGTTTGTACTCCAGGCATTCTCAAAGGGAGCGGATGGGGTATTTATTGGTGCCTGCCATTTAAATGAATGTAATTATACTACTCATGGGAACTACCAGGCATTAAGCATGGTGAATATATTCAAAAAAATAATGCAGAATATAGGGCTGAACCCCGAAAGATTGAAGATCGGATTTCAGTCAGGCAGTGAAGCAAATCTTTTTGTCGAAAATGTTGGTATTTTTGTCAAGAAGGTAAAGGAGTTAGGACCTCTTGGCAAAAGCGAGGGAATTGAGGGAAATGAATTAAAGTCCAAACTTGAAGCAGTCCATAAATTAATCCCCTATATTAAGCTGGTGAAAAGGGAGAAACTCGCATTACGTCTGGATAAAGAAGAAGAATATAATGAACTTTTCAGCGGTGACGAGATAGACAGGTTATTTCGTGAAGTAATCTCCTACCATATTGATCCGGATAAGTGCCGGGCCTGTATGATTTGCCTTAAAAAATGCCCTGTAGAGGCGATTGAAGGTGGCAAGAACCGGATTCATGTAATTGACCAGGAGAAATGCATAAAATGCGGAACTTGCTTTGAAGCTTGTCCTCCTCGCTTTGGTGCGGTGAAAAAGATTTCCGGCGAGCCTGTCCCCCCTCCTATACCTGAAGAAGAAAGAACTCTGGTCCGAGTAAAGAAAAATGAGAATGATCCTTCTTAAGTCAACAGCATTGTCCCCCCGGGGACCGTCTACAAAAAAACCGAGAAAAAAGGAGAAGATCAATGGGCTTTGAACTGGGGCTTCCCGGGCAATTTAACGCGGCCGATTATTTTGTCGATCGAAATGTTCGAGAGGGCCGCGGCAATAAAGTGGCTGTCCTGTGCGAGGATCGCTCTTTGACCTATGCGCAACTCCAGGCCGGCATGAGTCGGATCGGCAACGGGCTGAAAGGCCTCGGCCTAAGGATGGAGGACCGCGCAGCGCTGTTGCTTCTCGATACCGAAATGTTTCCGCAGGCATTTTTCGGGGCCATCAAGACGGGTGCCGTCCCGGTCTGCCTCAATACGCTCATGCGGCCCGGAGATTATTTGTATTTCCTGAACGACAGCCGCACAAGGGTACTGATTATCGATGCCGAACTGCTTAATGTCATCGAGCCGATAAGGGAAAAGCTCCTGTTCCTCGAACACACCGTTGTGGTAAATGGGCCGGCGCCCGAATGGGCCATGTCTTTTGATCAACTGATCGAAGGGCGTTCGGATCAGATGGATATGGTGCCGACTACTCCCGACGATGCCTGTTTCTGGCTGTACAGCTCCGGTTCGACGGGTGCACCCAAGGGCGCTGTTCATCTGCAGCACGATATGGTCTATTCGGTTGAAACCTATGGAAAACAGGTATTGGGGATTCGGGAAGACGATGTATGTTTTTCAGCCGCAAAGCTGTTTTTCGCCTATGGACTGGGCAATGGGCTCTATTTTCCGTTCAGCGTGGGGGCAACGTCGGTGTATCTTCCGGCGCGGCCCACACCCGCCCTGGTCTACGATACCATCCGCCGCTACAGACCTACGCTCTTTTTTGGCGTTCCAACCCTTTATGCCGCTATGCTGCAGCAGGAAGGCAGCCTCGATGGAGTAAGGCTTTGTATATCCGCAGGAGAAGCGCTTCCAGCGGACATACTCAGGCGATGGGTGGAACGTCACCACGTTCAGATTGCCGACGGGATCGGCTCGACTGAAATCGCTCACATTTTCATCTCGAACTGCGCCGACTGCATAAAGCCCGGGAGCTCGGGCAAGGTGGTCCCTGGATACGAAGCCAGGATCGTAGATGAGAAATTCCAGGATGTGCCCGATGGGGAGATCGGTACATTGCTCATCAAGGGAGACAGCATTTGCGCTGCCTATTGGAATAAGCACGAGAAGACTAAATCCACCATTCTCGGCGAGTGGATAAACACCGACGACAAGTATTACAGGGATGAAGAAGGGTTCTATTACTACGTGGGACGTACCGACGACATGCTCAAAGTTGGAGGTATCTGGGTTTCTCCGGTAGAGGTCGAGTCCTGTCTGATCTCACATCCCGCAGTCCTCGAATGCGCGGTCGTCGGCGTGCCGGACCAGGATCGACTCATAAAACCCAAAGCTTACATCGTTCTCAAGCAGGGGTATTCACCGGATGCTCAAATGGAAGACGAGCTTAAAAATTACGTCAAAAAGCAACTCGCCCATTATAAGTTTCCTCGGTGGATCGAATTTATTGAAGAGCTGCCCAAGACCGCCACGGGAAAGATCAAACGATTCGAGCTGAGGAAGCTCGCACACGGGGACTGAGGCGGTCGGACCTCCGGCCGGGATTAGTGCGGCGGGTCGGCTTGGTAGGTATGCGGAAGGTTTGTTGCCTTTTGGACGTGTGAGGCGGCCACGAAAAAGTTGACGTACCTCGGGGGCGTGGCGCGAACTCTCAATGGGTCACTTTGCCGCTACGCCAAGACCCTGCAAAACCTCACGCATGTGGTTGATATGAGATTGAAGGTGAGACTCGTCAGAACCCCCGAGCACGCCGATCCAGATTTCCAGGGTCGGATATTCTCCCACCGGTGTGTCTTTGAGCAGCGGGATACACGCCTTTCGATCAAGTTGTTCCCGCGATAAGCCCTCCGCAAACTTGGACATACGATCATACTCCCTTTCCACCTCCGAAAGGAGTTGAGAAAAGGTCATCCCGGCACGTTTCTCGGAGAAGAAAGAAACCCCTGGTTCAATGTCTATTTTGGGGATGTCCCGATCAAGAAAGGCCTGTAGGATCGGCATGTGGCCAGATTCTTCCGGCCCCCAAAGGTGAGAGAGGATTTCTTTGGGAGACCATCGCCCTCCGGGTGCGCGGGAGGCTGTTTTCTCGTCAAGCCCTTTGCATACTTTCTTTAGTTCGTCGATCTTCTGACGAATAGTTCGTGCCAGTTGATTCCCGATTGGAGTTGCCATGTTTTCATCTTCCTTCTCATGTCTATGATTGAGGTCCGAATTCCTCTCCGCCCTTGATTATAATTATGTATAATCATTACTTTACTTTCGCATCTACTTGAAATGCAGTGCATTTAAACACAGGCGGGGAAACCCATGGATCGAAAGGTCGGTTCCAGATCAGGAAATACAAGAGCCTTGAGGCGATGAAGGATGAAGAGTACCGTTACTGGCAGGGGAGGCTCGCCCCCGCCCCCGCGTGTGCCGGGGCCATCGGTGTTCTGGCTGCGCTAATCCCGGCCGGCGGCCGCGCCGCGCCGCTTAACCAAGCTTTTTTGTCAGGTTGATGAAATCGCTTCTCTCGAAGTCCAGGGTCCTGAAAAAGGAAAGCAAGTCCGTGGAATCCCACCTGACGGAGGTATAAACGCGTGTAATTCCCTGCGATTCGTAGGTTTTAAAGATTTCGGTGGCCAAGCGCGCGCCTATGCCCTGGCCCATGTGCCTGGGGTGTACGCCCATGGTCGCGATCCAGGCGCTCTTTTCTATCCCGAAGCCCAGCGTCAGGATATAGCTGATCATGAACCCTATGACCCTGTCGTCCAATTCCGCAACGAAGCAGGCGGAATCCTTTCCTTGAGCGTGTGCCTGAATAAGTGTGGCGAAATCGGCCTCGACGGGTGTTTTGGTAATCTCACTGTAGATATTGGATATTTCTTCGGAATCTTCCGATCTCATCGGTCTGATGCGTGCGATTCTGCCATCTGGATCCATATCTTCCCCGTGTTTTTCCCGGTGGGATTTCAATCTATTCGTATTACTTTCACTCGATGGCCGACCCAATCCGGAGGCAGGTAAATCCTGCCGCTGTTACCGCTGAGCTTGACCTGTTTCTCAAGCATCTCTTCGCCGAAGACTTCGAACTTGACCATCTTGTGAGCAGCCTCGGGAAGGTTTTCCGGATCGAGCGTCTTTTCGGCCGGGGTGTCTCCGGCGGTTGTATTTCTTTCCATCGACTCTTTTACCTGCCTCATTGACAGCTTCTGTTATAAGTAAAATCCTCAAGCGGTCGGAGCATCAATTGCCGTCAATGGATCTCATTCATACACGACTTCAGGGTACCATTAGCCTGTGGAAAAGGGAAGCGGGAAGCTTTTGCTCCCTGCTCCACCCATGCCGTATCTCGCCTCATCCTATTCTTATCACCTTTACCCGGCAGCCGACCCAGTCCGGAGGCAGGTAAACCCTGCCACTGTTGCCACTGGGTTTGACCTGCTTTTCGAGCATCTCTTCGCCGAAGACCTCAAATTTAACCTTGCGGAGGGTGGCTTCGGCCTTGTTCCCCGGCGAATGATCGGTATTGACCGGCTTCATCACGGCGGTTTCCATTTCGGATTTCTCCTGTAAGTTCTTCCATGCTGCGCAACGGTTTGTCGAAAACAGTGTAAGTCCTGCCGACCTGTTCGGGCGCCTGGCAGTCACTGTCGCCTATCGAGGGCAGCCCCGCCGCTCGCGATGAAAGTTGATCTTGACTAAATACATTATAGCTGTATTATAGCTCTTAACTCGTCCATGACCAAGCAAAAAGTATCCCTGGTGAGATGGGTTTGGGGTAAACATCTCCGGAATGGAGGGCAAGCCGTCTGAAAGACGGGCGCCCGTTAACCGCTTGGGCGCACGGACAAAAATTCTCACCAGAGGGAAAAAATTCTCACCACAGACGGGAAATGGTCCGGACAAGAAAAGAGCACTGAGAAATGAAAACAGGCACGCAGGAAAAAGCGCAAGCAAACCGGGACCTGGCTTTTAGTTTTGTCCGTTTGTTCAATCGCTTTCCTCTGTGACCTCTCCTTGTCCGGACCATGCCCCGTCTCTGCGGTGAATGATTACCGAACGAACAGGAGAACCGACATGTCCGAGCTCAAGTATCTCAAGTTTCAAAAAACAAATGGTGTGGCGTACGTTACTTTGGTGCGTCCAAAGCATAACGTGATGAACATCGATATGATGAACGAGATCAATTCCCTGCTCGAAGCGCTGGGCTCGGACGACGAACTCAAATGCCTGGTGATCCTCGGTGAGGGGAAGAGCTGGTGTGCCGGAGTTGAAGTGGGCGATCACAAGCCGGAGATGGCCCCCGGAATGATAGCCGTTTTTGACCGCATGCTTGAGCTGATCCAGCGGTTGGACGTACCCTCCATTGCAGCGGTTCATGGCGCCTGCCTGGGCGGGGGCATGGAGCTTGCCATAGCCTGTGACATCGTGGTCGCTTCGTCAAACGCCAGGTTCGGCCAGCCGGAAATCAAGCTGGGCTTTTTCCCGCCGTATGCTGTGGTGCGGCTTCCGGAGCTGGTTGGGACCGCCAAGGCCATTGAAATATGCACTACCGGCAGAATTTACACTGCACGGGAAGCCTTAGACCTTGGGTTTGTAAGCCACGTTGCCGATGAGGACAACTTCAGTCAAAAGCTCGACGGCCTGGTTGAAGATATCTGCGGCAGCAGCCCGCTGATTATCCGGATGAACAAGCGCGCGGTAAAGATGACCAAAGGGTGTGAATTCAGGGAAGCTGCCAAAAAAGCAAACGACTATTTCCTCAACTCGCTCATGAAGACTGAAGACACCATGGAGGGAATACGGAGCTTTGAAGAAAAACGCAAGCCCGTCTGGAAAAACCGATGAGACAATGAGATAAAAAAACCACCGCAGAGACTCAGAGAGCACGGAGAAAAGAAAACGGGCATGCAGGAGAAACCGAGAGCAAACAGGGACCTGGCTCTCAGTTTTGTGTATGTTTGTTCAATGGCTTTCCTCTGCGTCCTCTCCTTGTCCGGACCATGCCCCGTCTCTGCGGTGAAATCTTTTGCGTAGGAGAAACGATGGATAGGCAAAGGCCCGCGCTCCTGATCATAGATATGGTCAAGGATAATTTCGACGAAGGGAAAAACCTTCCCATTACCCCCTTCGCTCGAAGGATTATTGGTCCGATAAACAAGCTGATCGATGTCTTCAGGAAGGAAAAGTGGCCCATTGTTTTCTCGACGGACGCATTTCGAAAAGAGGATTTTATTTTTACAGGTCGAATGAAGCCCCACTCCCTGGCTGGAACCCAAGGGGCTGAAGTTATCGAGGACCTCGAGAGGAAGCCCGAGGATCTGTGGCTGCCAAAACCGAGGTTCTCTGCCTTTTTTAGCACGGACCTGGCTCAGAGGCTGAAAAAAGATAAGGTTACACTCTGCGCGGTGGCCGGTATTGCAACAAACTTCTGTGTCCTTACCACCGTTATGGACGCCCTCTGCCACGATTTTCAGGCCGTCTTGCTGGAAGACTGTTCAGCCAGTTGGTCGGAAGAAATCCATAACCAGGCCGTGGACATCTACCGCCGCAATCCACTCTCTCCGCTATTCAAGGTTTGCAGTTCCACGCAACTTGCGGCTGACCTGGGCGTAAGCGCCCCCGAACAACTGCGTGCATAAGAGCGCCCTGATGTAGTCTGGATATTCCGGGGACATGCACGATCCAAGGCGAAATCAAACACCTTGTGGACTTGCACAAGGCTAGATCTTTATAAAAATCCGCTTTCGCCACATAATCCATGCGATGAGATACATAAACAGGAGAGTCATGAACGCGTAGAGCAAAGAAGCGGTTTCCGACTGCACAACGGGGCTACACAAGTTTTGGAACACGAATGACTGGCAGTCTATATCTTGCGCCAGGGCCACGGGCAGATTCACGGACCTGAGTGTGTTATCGAAGACTTCCGATAGCACATATACGGTGATAGGATTGAGTCCGAGTATAATGAACGGTTTAGTCCATCGGGAAAATTCTGCGATATCGATCAACCAGTGAAAGAATGCCAGGCTGACAAGAGCCATCCCAGCCATGAATATGCTGAAGGTGCTCGTCCAGATGCTCTTGTTTATCGGCAGCCAGCGATCGAGTATGTAACCGGCGATGAGCAGAACCAGGCCGGCGCATACCATTCCGGCAACTTTTCTGTACCCGGGAAAAGAAGAACTGAGCCATTGTGCCGTGAGCACTCCGAAAAGAGTAGTAGCGACTGCGGGAATTGTGCTCACAATCCCTTCCGGGTCCCATGCACCATCATAATATGACCACATGTGCCCGCTAAGAAAAAGCGAATCGATCCAGGCGGCAAAATTCTTCCCCGGCTCGAGCACCCCTGCGCCGATTCCCGGCACTGGTATGAACCGCATCATCAGCCAGTAGGAGGCAAGCAGGCCGATAAGCCATAAGATGCGGCCTCTCAAACCGGCTTTCAGCACAATCAGCGAAGTAATAAAATAGCAGACGGCGATTCTTTGCAGAACTCCGGGTATGCGAATGTCTGAGAGCTGAAATGACGGAAAGCTGTTAATAAAAAGCCCAAGCGCGAACAGAATAATAGTTCGTCTCAGGAGCCGGACTGTAAATGCCGAATTTGATATGCCTTTTTCTGCTTGCTTTGCAATTGAAAAGACGAGCGAAACTCCAACTATGAAAAGAAAGGATGGAAAGACAGTGTCGGCAAAAGTCCATCCATTCCAGATCACATGACTCAGAGGTGCATAGACTGTCCCGGGGTCCCCGGGGCTGTTCACTAGTATCATCAAGGCGATTGTAAAGCCGCGAAAGGCGTCCAGCGAGACCAGGCGTCCCTCAGGGACAGCAGGACCGGAATCGGAGGTGGGGTGGGGCTCACGTTCGAGGCGTTTTTCAGCCGGAGACCAAAAGTATCCCTGCTGTTTCGGTTTCTCATTTTCAAAACGCTTCTGTTGGGGCGGCGCCAAGGTACTCAATAAAACGATCCTCACCACGAAAAATCAAAACCGCATAAAGCGGCACTTTCTTAATCTAAGTCATGTGGACGTGATTAGGAAGGGAATAATCACATGAGATTAAGGGATGGGCATTGTCAGACCAACAATTCCATTAAAACTCTTTACTTCCCAAAACCGCAGACCGGGTACCTGCAATCCGGACAATGGGAACAAAACCCGCCATGTCCCATCGCAATAATGTCTTCGCGGGTTACCTGCTCGCCGGCCAGAAGACGAGGCACAACCAATTCGAAAACGCTCGCTTTATGATACATCACACATCCGGGAAGTCCCAGAACGGGCACCTGTTCGATGTAGGCCAGCATGAACATTGCCCCGGGCAGAACGGGGACGCCATATGTTACTACCTTACCTCCCGCCGCCCGTATGCTGTGCGGCGTCTGATCGTCGGGGTCGACGGACATGCCTCCCGTCACTGCAATCATCTCGGCGCCCTGCTCCAGAAAACCGCGGATTGCTCTTACAGTCAGGTCGACATCGTCGGACACAAGCTCCTGCCCAATCACTTGACTCCCCAGATCGGCAAATTTGGCCCTTACGATCGGGCCGAATTTATCCTCGATGCGTCCGTGCCAAATCTCGTTGCCGGTCGTAACAATGCCCACCTTCAGGGATCGAAAGGGTTTAACTTCTATGAGAGGGTGGTTTTCCGTGCAGATTTGTTCCGCCCTTCGGATTTTACCCCCTTCAACGGCGAGGGGAATAACCCGCGTTCCAGCGACCGCTCGCCCGGCATCGACTGTTTGATTGGTATGAAGGGTCGAAAATACAATCTCCTCTATGGAATTGACCGCATACAATGCAGCGGTATTGACTTTCAAAAGCCCTCTCGCACCGGCCGAAAGCGTTACCTTGCCTTCATAGGGTTCGGAAAGCTCAATGCCCCGGCCGGCGGCAACCCCGGCCAGCCTCAGTGCGGCCTCATTCTCATGAATAAAGCCCTTTCTCGGATCGAGGATAAAGACATGCTCTTTTCCGATCTCAAGGAAGGCCGCCACATCTTCCGCCAGGATCACATGGCCCTTCTTGAACATTCTCCCCTTGAATTCTCCCGGCACAATCCGCGTAACATCATGCCCGAGGATCATTCCAACAGCTTTCTGAATCGGTACCTTTTTCATTCTCGTTCTAAAGTCAGTGTGGACGTGTACTGCAAAAAACTCTGTCTGGACGCGGATAGCAGGCTTCCCCGCCCCTCTGATTTTTGCGGCATTATTTCGACTCTATTTTCCGCGTTGCGGGGCAGTAAAGCACGCCTGATTTGCTCATGATCAACCAGAGCAATCATACATCTTTCCGGCGCTTTGCGGTATCCTTAGAGTGAAAAAATCTTGAGAGCGGGAAAAATCTTTAAGTCTCTTGCCCAAAAAAAGTGCTTGACGGACGAGGGCCGTCGTTATATTATTTTGATAGTTATCGAAATGTAGAAGGATTCATATGGACATCAAACAGGCTGCTAAAGTTCTCAAGGCTCTCTCCCATCCCAATCGGCTGGAGATATATTTAAGTATTGTCAAGGCTGAACAAAAAAGCTTCGATGCCAATGAATGTTGTGTTGTTTCCGCTATTGTTGACAATCTCAAGATCGGGGCGCCCACGGTCTCCCATCACCTGAAGGAACTGGTCAACGCCGGTCTGATTGTCACCGAACGTCAAGGGAAGTTTCTGATCGCCCGGCCGGTACTCGAAACCTGGGAAGAGGTAAATAAACTCATGCCCGGCTAGGTGAGGGGAACAAAGGAGGAGGCTGAGCCTGCTTGCAGGCTTTTTATTTTAAGATTCATTTCGATAGTTATGAAATGATAAAAGTCTTCAATCAAGAAGGACCCTGCATGAACAAAGCATTTTTTGCATCAACGTCGCATCCTGCATCACAGCCTCCACTGCATCGTGTAAATCCTGTAAATCCCCTCGGAAAGACTGCTGAAAGGGTCGTACTGATTACTGGTGCTTCCTCGGGTATCGGAAAGGCTACGGTTGCAATTCTGGCCGGGAAGGGCTGGAAGGTGTATGCGTGCGCCCGCCGTCTTGAGTCGATGCAGGATTTTACCGGCATCGGCGCAATCCCCCTGAAGCTCGATGTTACCGATACGAATCAGTGCCGTACCGCAGTGGAAGAAATCCTGCGCAAAGAAGGGCACATAGATGCACTTGTCAACAATGCAGGTTACGGTTCCTACGGCGCCCTGGAGGATGTGCCGGATGAAGAGGCACGGCGCCAGTTCGATGTGAACGTCTTCGGCTTGATGGGCCTGACCCGCCTGGTCCTGCCGCACATGAGGAAACAGAAGCGCGGACGGATTATCAATGTCAGTTCTATGGGTGGTCGGATAACAACTCCTATGGGCGGCTGGTACCATGCCACCAAATTTGCCCTGGAAGCCCTTTCCGATGTATTAAGAACAGAGGTCAAGCCGTTCGGGGTCGATGTGGTGGTGATTGAGCCCGGCATCGTCTCGACGTCATGGTACGGTATCGCAAAAGAGAATCTCCTTGCCGCTTCGGGTAACGGTCCTTACAGCGAACTTGCCAGGAAAATGGCTATCGTCCTGGAGAACACCGGTGGGCTCGGTAAGTGGCCGATGGCCCCGGCTTCACCCGATGCAATTGCTCGAGTCATCGAACACGCCCTGCAAACGAAGAGGCCCAAAACCCGCTATGCGGCGCCCTGTCATGCAAAGCTCTTTCTCTTTTTCCGCTGGCTGCTCCCCGACTGCGTTTACGATAAAATGGTCATGCAACAACTTATCTTCCTGGCGAAACGGGGGAGAAAATAGCTAAATCACTTACCAACACTGGAGAATGAAATGAAAATCGTCTGCTTGCTCGGAAGCCCAAGAGAAAAAGGAAATAGTGCTGTCATAGCAAATCGATTCTGCGACACCGCCGAAGGGCTGGGTGCGGAAGTGAAGACTTTTACTCTTAACAATCTCCAATATCGTGGATGCCAGGCATGTATGGCATGCAAGACCAAGCTCGACAGATGTGCGCTGAAAGACGATCTCGCAGAAGTTCTGGAGGCGGTTCGTGAAACCGACGTTCTCGTGCTGGCGTCGCCGGTCTATTTTGGGGATGTCTCCGCTCAGCTAAAGACATTCATGGATCGCACCTTCTCATATCTGGTGCCCGACTTCATGACCAATCCCCGGAAATCTCGCCTTGCGCCGGGGAAGAAGCTGGTCTTAATCCTCGCTCAGAATAATCCGGACCAAAGGAACTTTGCCGATATTTACCCAAAACTTCAATTCTTCACCCAAGCCTACGGCGGCTTTGGTGAGAGTCATCTCATTCGTGCCGTGGGAGTTAATGAACCGGGGGAAGTCGTAAGTCATGAGGACGTGATGAAGCTGGCCGAAACAACGGCTGAGAAGATATGTAATGGGGCTTGAGCCAAATTGCGGAAGCTCAAAAGAGCGGGAGAAAGTTTTTTCACTATAAAGATTTTTTCACTATAAAGATACCCCGCAACCCCGTAGGATCTCTGACACGGTGGCGAAAAAGGAGAGGAAGTTTCTGATGAATAATCAGGTCTACATTGTAAGATGCCCTGACTACAATCAGGTAGATGAAAAGATGGAAGAACTGGTCTCGATGATGGGCGGTATGAGCCGGTTCGTCCAACCGAATGAGAAAATTGTGCTTAAAGCCAACTTGCTCATGCCGGCCAAACCTGAACAGGCGATAACCACCCATCCTCGGGTCGTGGCCGCAATCGCACGAATGGTAAAAAAGGAGGGCGCGTCTGCCGTTATAGCGGACAGCCCCGGCTCCGGATACAAGTACAATGAAAAAATTCTAAATACTCTCTACCGGGAATGTGGAATGTTCGATGCGGCCGAAGCGTCGGGGGCCGAACTCAATTTTGACACGAACTACAGGCCTGTTTCTTTCCTGGAAGGAAAATTGATCAAGCACTTCGACGTGATCGCTCCGGTGATAGAAGCTGATGCGGTACTCAACCTCTGCAAGCTGAAAACGCATACGCTCATGAGTTTTACAGGGGCGGTCAAGAATAATTTTGGAGTCATACCAGGACTCACTAAACCGGGTTATCACGCCAAACTTCGCGACCAGGATCATTTTGCCGATATGTTGCTCGATTTGGCCGAATATGTCTCACCCCGGCTGTCCATTATGGACGCCGTCACAGGGATGGAGGGAGACGGACCGGGCACCTCCGGCATTCCCCGGCCGGTCGGTTTGCTGCTGGGATCGACAAACCCGTTGGCCCTCGATATCGTTGCAGGTGAGATCATCGGACTTCGGCGTGAACATAACCCGCTGCTTATAGCGGCCGCAAGACGCGGGCTTGCCCCCGCATGTCTGGATGAAATCGAGGTCCTAGGTGCGGAAATTTCACAGGTCCGTGTATCTGATTATCGACTTCCGGCAACAATGGACGGTCTTGGGGGGGTTCTGACCTGGTGGCAAAAGCCGTTGGAACCCTTTTTCAAAGACTGGCTTTCGCAATCACCTGAGATAATAAAGAAAAAATGTATTGCCTGCGGGATTTGCCGTGATTCGTGCCCGGTGAACGCGATCGAAATAATCGAGAAAGAACCCAAGCTTGCTCATATAGACGACAAAGAGTGTATCCGGTGTTACTGCTGTCATGAACTCTGTCCGGAAAGGGCCATCGGACTTCACCAAAGCCTCATGCACCGGATACTTGGTATTGGGGTGCAAGGCCGATAGAGGGACTCAAAACTAAAACCTGGCCTGACGGCGGCTGACGAACCTGAGGTAAATGCGGTACTCCCTCGATTCGACGCTGCGGGAAATCTTTTGCCCGTCAGGGACCAGCCGCGTTATAACGCGCCCGTACGATGCGCTGCCCGAATCGGAAGTGCCCTTCCTGTCCCTGATTTCCAATAGTCTGGCCGCCACCGCAGCGCCACAGTGAGCCGCGTAGTGGCGAAGGGGGTGTGTGTGGGGGGGCCTGGCTCCCCACGCTTTTCCGTGTTTTTGCCTTTATACCTTCAGGAAAAGAAGGTCGCCATGGAACAGGAAATCTATAAATGGCTGGCCAAGCATTTGGACAACCTTCCGGGCGGCTTTCCACCCACCGGGAGTGGAGTGGAAATTCGTATCCTGAAGAGGCTCTTTACCCTGGAGGAAGCAAAACTTGCCCTTTACCTTACCTTGCTTACCGAGGAACCACGGGTCGTTGCACGCAGGGCCGGGTTACCTCGGGATGAGACCGCTCAGCGCCTGGAGGAGATGGCCAAAAAGGGGCTTATTTTGAGAGAGGAGCGGGAAACAGGTCCCGCAAGATACATGGCGGCTCAATATGTTGTCGGGATCTGGGAGTACCACGTCAACGATCTGGATAAAGATTTGATAAAGGATATGAATGAATATATTCCGGCCCTTACCGAACAAGGCTGGAAGGTCCCTCAAATGCGCATCATTCCTGTAGGTCGCAGTGTGACTCCGGAACTTAAAGTGCTGCCGTACGAGATGGCTGAGGAACTGGTCCGGGCCCAGAAGAAATTTTCGGTTGGACCCTGCATCTGCCGCCGCGAACATACCATGATGGGAAAGGGATGTGACAACCGGGAGGAGAGTTGTTTAGGATTCGGCATGGCGTTGGATTATCTCAAAAAGAACGGCCTGGGGCGGGAGATTGACTTGCAGGAGACCCTGGATATTCTCAAATGGGCCGATAAGGCCGGTCTCGTCCTGCAGCCGGCCAACGCCAAAGATGCTCTCTGGATTTGTCTCTGCTGCGGCTGCTGTTGCCAGGTCCTGAAAATGTTCAAGCGTCAGGCCAGACCGGCCGCAATGGCCTCCAGCCCTTTTTTTGCCACCCATAACCCTGAAAACTGTCAAACTTGCGGTATCTGCGTGGACCGATGTCAGATGGAGGCCCTCAAGCTCGAAGCCGACAAGGTGCGGTTGGATGTGGATCGCTGCATCGGCTGCGGACTATGCGTTTCCACCTGCCCCGCCGATTCGCTTACTTTGGTTCGAAAACCTCAATGCGAACAACCAGAGGTGCCCGAGGATATTATCGATGCCTCCATCAGGCTGGGAAAAGCCCGGGGAAAAATCACCACGCCAGGGCTGATTAAGATGATGGTCAAATCGAAGGTTGATAGAATTCTTACATTAAGGTAGCTAGTGTCCATCCGGAAACCCCGGATGAACGTAGGAGAATTTCACCTTATAAGTCACTGGCAGTTTTCGATTCGGAAAGGAGGCATCTTTCGTCCTGGCAAGGAAATCGAGGGGTTGCGCGGAGGCGTACCTATGTACCGCCTCGCGGAGCGTCGAGATTGGTGATCGAGCCCGTCGGAGCCTCTGCGGCCACCGCCACAGGCAGTGGCCAAGTCGGCTGGCGGTCCCACCGCCCAGGGCGGAAAAGGACTCTTTCCGGACGGAAACTAGCTAAATCGGCTACCAGGTGTTGCGTCCCATACTTCTGCTTCCCGCTACTCGCTTCCCGCGGCCTTAACCGACTTTTATCACAAGAGCGGCGGCCGTGTCCCCTGCAGCGCATCCTCCCCACAGAAGATATCCGCCCCCCAGTTTAGCAACTTCCTCGATGCCTTCGATGATGAGCCTTCCCGCCGTGGGGGCCTGCGGATGCCCGAAAATCAGGGAACTCCCGTAATTGTTGAAGCCCATAACATCGATGCCCAGTTCCCGGGCCATATAGAGGTCGTTTGTTACGAAGGGATTATGGGTCTTTATGGCCTTTAGATCGGCGACCCCTATGCCTGCTTTGTCAAGGGCCATTTTGACTGCCGGGACAACCGCCATCGCCATGAAGCCCTTTTTTGTCCTCGAAAAGCCGTATGAGACCACCCGAATCTCGACTGAAGGGTCCACGCTCAACTCAGATGCTTTTTCCCTCGAAGTTACCACTAAGGCGCAATTTCCGTCCGCCGGATGGGTTTGCGAGCCGAAAGTGTGAATGCCGCCGGGCACTACGGGCTTCAGGGCGGCCAGGCCTTCCCGGCTGGTCGGCGTTATTCCTTCGTCAGTTTCCACCATGACGGTCTTATTTTTGGAAATCCTGATCTCGACCGGAAACATGTACCTTTTTTGAAAATCCCCGCCGTCGTCGAGGGCGCACATATATTGCTCATAGCGCCGCAGGGTTGCCTCATCGGCCTGCTCCCGCGTAAGTCCGGCCTCCCTTGCCACATTCTCGGCAGTCGCGATCATGGCATTGCCGGCCCATGGATCGTGACCGAAGTTGTCCATCAGCCAGTTCTCCGATTCCACTTCGCCCCCCGGGCCCTGTGGATTGGGCCATATGGTGTGGGGTCCGTTTGAGCATCTGTCCGTCATCAGGCAGAAGGGATTGCGGTAGAGTCCCGTCTCTACGCCGATGGCGGCCTGGTAGATGCACGTGGCTGAAGTGGTGCACGCCTGGCTGATGGTCATTCCGGGAATGCCCGGAGCGCCAATGAGAGCGGCGGCCCAGGGGCTTCCGTAGAACCATTTGGGTTGCCCGATAGTGATACCCAGAAAGAGGTAGTCGAACATTTTAGGGTCCCAGTTCTTCCCGGCCAACCATCTTTTCGATGTATCCGCCGCAAGGGTTATGGCGTTCTGGGTTGCCATACTGCCCTGCCACCGTGAGAACGGGGTCGAGTAATAGCCCCTGAAAGGTATGTACGCTTTGGTCAACATAGTCTCGGTTTCCTCATAAAGACAGCCCCGGGAACTTGCCCTGAGCTTCTGGTTGCCTCAATCCTGGCTGCGGTCCCACCATCCCAAACGGAAATTAGCTATGTAACAGCTATTTAATAGCTTCGAGCGGAAACTTAGTCAATAACCATTTAAGAAAGTTTCGTCATCACTCGCGGATGCCGTTCAGCCAACTCCACGCCATCTTCAGGCATTATTAATCATACATCTTTTCGGCGCTTTTCCTGGTCCCGAATCTCCCGGCGAAGGAGCTTGCCCACTTTCGATCTGGGAAGCATGTCCCGAAATTCAATATGGTGCGGCACCTTATATGAAACCAGAGTAGTCCGGCACCACTTGATGAGGTCGTAGCCGGTGATTCCCTTGACGTCTTCCTTCAACACAACGTAGGCCTTGATCCGCTCACCGACCTCTTTGTCCGGCACACCTACCACGCACGTGGACATGACTGCCGGGTGCTCCTGGAGAACGGATTCGACCTCCGAGGCGGAAATCCGGTAGCCTTTATGCTTGATGGTGTCTACCGTGCGGTCCACGAAATAGAGATGCCCGTCGGAATCCATGGTCATAATGTCCGCAGTGCGGTACCAGGTATTGCCGTCGATTTGAACGAATGAATCCTCCGTTTCCTTCGGCTTGTTCAGATAAGCCTTAACCATGTGGGTGGACCAGACCAGCAGTTCCCCGGGCTCTCCCGTCGCCACCTCCTTCAGACTCGAGGGGTCAACGAGCTTCACCTTCTTGCTTGGCAGAACTTTTCCCACGCTTTTCGCAGGGTTTTCAACGTCTGCCGGACACATGCACACCCCGCCGCAGGTTTCGGTTGCCCCGTACCCTTGCCGGATCGAGCGGCCGAATTTTTCCTGCCAGCGCCGCCCTATTTCCACCGGCAATGCGTCGCCGCCGCAGAAGCAGTATTGAAGCGAACTGAGGTCGTAGTGATCCAGGCGGGAGTGATCCAGGATCATGCGATAGAGCGCCGGCACGCCGATCATGCTCCTGACCCGGAAGCGCTGAATGGCATCGAAAGCTGCATCCAGATTGACGGTGGGCTGGACAACCAGGGTCCCGCCCGTAAAAAGGGTTGCCAGGCCGCATGTCTGACCCATGATATGGAACAGTGGAGCGTTTCCCAGGATCACGTTTTCTTGCGGGGCAATCACGGGACTGCTGCCCCGGATCTGTTCATCCCCCGAAACCAGGAAAAGAACGTGCGAGATTGGCACGCCCTTGGGAAACCTGGTCGTTCCCCCCGTGTAGAGGATCTGGGCGGTATCGTCGCCTTTGCGCTCATTCAATTCCGGAAGCGAATTTCTGCTGCCTCCGGATATAAGACTGCGAAGCGAATGCGCATTGCTGTTGCGCACCGTCTTGCCCCTCGGCACCACGTCGGAGAGATAACCGAAGGCCCGCTTCCACACTGGCAGCAGGTCTGCCATATTGGAGAAGATAACCTGCCTCAAACCTGTTTCGGGCAGCGCGTTCATCACGTACCCGAAATTGGTGTCGGCGCAGACGATGGTTTCGGCGCCGCTGTCGTTTGCGATGTAGATGATATCATGAGGGGTGTAGATCGGTGTAATGGGTACGGCGATAGCGCCGAGGCGCTGGATGCCAAGCCAGGCAGCCACCCATTGTACGCCGTTGGGGATATAGAGCATCACTTTTGCGCCGGGGGTCACGCCGAGCCCGGCCAGAGATGAGGCAAAGGCTTCAGCCATCTCTTTGACGCGTGTGTAGGAATACCGGCTGCCCAGATAGACCACCGCTGTGTGGTCCCTTCGCCTTTCAGCCGTTTCGGCAAAGACCGAATAGATCGATCTCTCACTTAGGTCCGTCATGATCGTGCACTAACTCCGGTGTCTTCAAATAAAAAAGACTGGTTTGTCGAACAGCCGGGTCAAATCCCGAAATAGGCGGATTGAATCTCCGGGTTTTCCATCAATTCGCGGCCGGTGCCGCTCAAGGCCAGCATACCGTTTTCGACCACATATCCCCGGTCGATCACCGGGAGGACCGGCCGCGCGAACTGCTCGCTCAATATGACCGTGATGTTATAGCGCTGCTTCAGGTCGAGGATGGCTTCCATCAGAGCGCGTTGTATCAGAGGGCTAAGGCCCAGAAGCGGTTCATCCAGAAGCAACAGCTCGGGCCGCGCAACAAGCGCCATACCAAGGCCGAGCATCTGCTGCTCGCCCCCACTCATGAAGCCTGCCTTTCTGGATTTCACGTCGGCCAGATGAGGAAACAGTTCAAAGACATATGCGATAGTCTCTTTGATCTCTGATCGCGGCCTGAGATAGCCGGCGATCTTCAAATTTTCGACAACATCGCTCTCCGGAAAAATCGGGTGCCGTTCACGGGAGAGCACGATGCCTTTTTTTACGCGTTCACTGGGTGGACTTTCCGTAATGTCCTCTCCCTTGAAAAAGATCCGGCCGTAGATGGTGATGCGCTCGCCGCCCCTGCGCTTCTCCTTGGTTCTCATGTCGATGATGAGCCCGGAGAGCGCGTTCATCAGGGTGGTTTTGCCTGCGCTGTTGGGACCGATTACCCCCACGATTTCCCCGGTATGCACCTTCATGCTTAGCCCGTTGATCGCAAGAGCGTTTTCGAAAAACACCATCAGGTCCCGCACTTCAAGCAGAACATCCGGGTTGTTTCCCGCCGGCTTTTCATCATTGGCACTCATATGAAAACTTCCCGCACGTTAATACTCTGCTCCCAGGTATGCCTTCTGCACTTCAGCGGTCCGCATGGCTTGGTCCGCCGGGCCGTCCGCAATTTTCTGCCCGTAATTTAGCACGACTACCCGGTCGGCGATCCGGAACAGCTCTTTGAGGCGGTGCTCGATCATGATTATGGTTTTGCCCTCCGCACGGAGCTTCTCGATTATCGGAATGATGCTCGCCACTTCGGCCAGGCTCAGTCCGGAAAACAGCTCATCGAGAATGAGCAGGTCGGGCTTGAGGGCAATGGCCTTCGCGAGTTCCAACCGTTTGAGATAACCTTGGGGCAGCACGCTTGCGCTCTTGTAGGCCACGTGAGAGTCGCGCTCGAAACCGACTTCCTCCAGATAGTCCAGGGCTACAGCGTCGAGATCGCCGTAGCTGCCCCCGGCCAGCCGTTTGACTCGAGGCGAGTAGAGCGGGATTATCATGTTCTTGTATGCCGGGAGCTGATAGAAGGGCTTGACCATCTGAAAAGTGCGTGCAATCCCCAACCGCACTATCTTATAGGGCGCCATTCCTGTTATGTTGCGGCCCCGGTAGACAATCTCGCCCCTTGATGGTTTGACAAAACCGGTTATCAGATTAACGGCTGTGGTCTTTCCTGAACCGTTCGGCCCGATCAGGCCCAACAACTCGCTTTGGGTCAGCTCAAAGCTCAGGTCCGTTATGGCCTGGATTCCGCCGAAATTCTTAAAAAGTGACTTGACCCTGAGAATGGTTCCGATTCCCATTACTCCACCTCCACCCATCGTTCAAACTGCTGGTACTTGCGCTGGATGTAATGGAAAATCCCTTCGGGCAGGGCCACGATGAACACAACCAGGAAACACCCGTAGAAGACGATGCGCAACCCGCCGGCCCCTCGCAGAATCTCGGAGAGCGGCACAAGGATAGACGCGCCCAGCACGGCCCCGGCCAGGGACCCCGGGCCGCCTACCACCGCTGCGGCTATCGGAAGGATGGAATAATCCAGTGCAAACACCGGCATGCCGACGAACATATAGACGTGGGTCATGAATGCCCCGGCCAGCGCGCCGATCGAACCGGCGATAAAGAGCGCCTGGGCCTTGTACCAGAAAATGTTGATGCCGGCGTTGGTCACGGAGCGGTCATTATCCCTGATGGCCTTCAGCACGAGTCCGTAGTCCGAGTTCATCATGCGCCTGAAACCGAAAAGCGCCGCCAGGAGCACCGCCACTATAAGATAGAGCTCGATCCATTTTGACGGCAGAGGCGCGATGCCGCTCAGCCCTTCGGTGCCGCCGAAAATTTTCGTAGCTTCGATGATGCGAACGAACATAAGGGGGATTATCAGGGTGACCATGGAAAAGTAAACGCCCCGCAG
>JBEKPW010000002.1:0-132194 GCA_049520315.1 Syntrophobacteraceae bacterium | reverse complement strand
AAATGAGTTGGCTCCGCACGGGCCCCACTCGGGAGCTTTGCGGTAAAGAGCCATCTCAGAAAAAGGAATTGTTCCGGAATGGGGGAAACTTTACTCTTGACCGCTGCCTTTCAATGGGCGACACCATGGCGCGCGAAGCGGACTTTCTTGAGGGGCCTGGCCCCTGACTCGTCGACTACCGTAGAGGTCATCTCACTGTTCGAGTGGGACTGAGTTGCTGGGCGCGTTTTCCCAGTTGTAGAGGACGACGGGGTCGGAAGTGACGCAGTACGGCACCGACACGGTCACGGACTCGTTGGTCCAGGTCATGTACAGCCACGGACGAACGCCGTTGATGGTCACTCCGGCCGATCTCCGAAACGAGCCGAAGTTCGTCCCGCTGATGGTGACCAAATACCCGATGCCGGTGTCCTGACGAGTGCATCCCGTGATGACTGGAGCATCGGACCCACCGCCCATTATCATGATCCAGCAGTCCGGGATGTACTGCTTCACATAGGCGTAGCTTAGCCAGATATACCCGTGCATATTGCCGTTCCATTCCAGCCCTTCGGAGTTCACCATCAGGAAGCCACCCCGATGGTCCGGGCCTTTTCCTTTGGGATTGATATTGTCGTTGTAGCCGCAGATGGCCACCTGGTGTCCGGGGTTGTAATTGTATTGAGGGTCAATGGTATCGAAGAAGGGGGTAGGGGGGTGCAAATGCCTGACTGTCCCGGAAACCCGGGTGAGTTCGGGTCGATACTTATAACCAGGACGTATCCGTCCGCCAGCCAGGCCTTGGCGTTCTGGATTGGATTTGGCGGATTGTACGGAGGAGGGGCGAATCCGTAATCCCACAGGGCGGCGTAGCCGCCGATCATCAGGTAAGGTTTCGCCGCTTCCAACTGGTTCGCGGTGGGCTGAACACCGACGCTCCACTGGTTGTATTGCATCTCGGCGGCATCGACACAGCCAAATTGCATGAGCGATGCATACGCACTCGGCGGGCTGGGCAACCCGGTGGCCTTGCTCCGGGCGAAGGGAACGCTGAACTGGTGTTCCGGGTTCTTCAGGTCCCACTCGGGGTGCTTGAAGTGTTTCACGGCCTGAGTCATCTGGTAATAAACAGTGGCAAAGAAGACGCAGCTTTGCGAGTTGGCATCGCCCTGGTCGGCAACGGGGGGCATCTCACTTCGGAGATCGATCTTCGTGGGAAGTTTTGTGCCGAACAACCTGGATGGATAGGCGGAAGGCATAAGCTCATCATCGCCAACGACTTCGGACCGGCTCGTGATCTGGGCGCTAACTCCAGGCGTCAAGCAGGGCAAGAAAAAGATCGCAGCCAGGAACAGACATGCCCCGGCTATGGAAGTGAGGGCCCCTTTAGTCATTTTTCGACTCCTTTGGGAAACTCCAGCAACGTCGATGCGAAGACCGTGAATTCACCCAAGAATCTGATTCCGCATGCCTTTGTCGTACTTCTTGTCGTAAGTTGACCCTATTCTAAAAACCATCGTTCATCGTTTTGATTTATATCGACAAAACCTTTTGGTTTGATGAGCAAAGGAATCAAGGCACCATGTGCAGTTGAATAGTTTTTAGTTGTTATTTTTTTGGTTAACCGAGAACAAAAACTCATCGATTGTTGGTTTTGAGTTAATCGACTATGCGCTGTGCGATCGCGCAGCGCCTCGATTGAGGGTATATCCAGCAGATCCATCAGTGCTCGATGGTCGAATCTCGAGATGCATTCAGTGTCCCAATAGAGCGGATTTGGTCACATCAGTGACAAGCTTTGTCATTTCCACAAAGAAACTCTTAAATTCGTGTGTCCCGGCTAACCCCTCGATGGCGCAAAATCACCAGGTTTGGATCCTCCACAGAAAAGAGTGCAGTATTGGTATATTCATTGCTCTTCATTGTGAAAACGGCACACTGCCTAATCGATCAAAAATAGAGGTGCGAATCACTCTCTTCGTGGTTTTCCCGAGGATCAGTCACTTCGGGTTTCAGGGTGCATGATTCCGGCCTGTATGAAAGGTGCGAAAATGAGAATAGAAAAGAGATTTGTGCTTGGGTTGGTTATCGGCATCGGGGTCTTCATCTGCATGGCGGGCTTCCCGCCGGACCACGGTAATGCAGCTTCGCCTCCCAATACAGACGACTTTTCCGTCCTGTACAACTTCGGCACTGTTGCAAACGATGGGGCCAATCCTTGCGGCTCCCTCACGCTCTCGGGATCAACGTTATACGGGATGACTTCCGGGATCGGGAACTACGCCGACAGCTCCGGCACGATTTTCCGGATAAACGCGGACGGCACAGGGTACCAGGTGCTATACAACTTCGGCGGTGTAAACAATGGCGCTAATCCTCACGGCGACCTCACGGTCTCGGGATCCACGCTCTACGGGATGACCCTGGGGGCAGGCGCCTTGGGTGCCGGCACAATTTTCAAGATAAATATGGACGGTACCGGGTATCAGGTGCTGTACAACTTCGGCAGCGTTCAAAGCGATGGGTACTGTCCTTACGGCTCCCTCACCCTCTCGGGGTCCACGCTCTACGGGATGGCCGCGAGTGGAGGCGTCAACGGCAGCGGCGTGATTTTCCAGGTAAACACGGACGGCACGGGATATCAGGTGCTGCACAGCTTCGGCGGTGTTGCAACCGATGGGTGCTATCCTTACGGCTCCCTCACGCTCTCGGGGACCACGCTCTACGGGATGACATCGGGTGGAGGCGCCGGCGGCTCAGGCACGATTTTCCAGATAAACACGGACGGCACAGGGTACCAGGTGCTGTACAGCTTCGGCGGATTTACAAACGATGGGACTTATCCTTTCGGCTCCCTCACGCTCTCGGGGACCACGCTCTACGGGATGACCCAGGTTGGAGGCGCCGGCGGCTTAGGCACGATCTTCCAGATAAACACGAGCGGCGCCGGGTACCAGGTGCTGTACAGCTTCGCAGGATACCCAAACGATGGGGCTTTGCCTATCGGCTCTCTCACCCTCTCCGGGTCCACACTCTTCGGGATGACCTCCAACGGCGGCAACGGCTACGGCTCAGGCACGATTTTCCAGATAAACACGAGCGGCGCCGGATACCAAGTGCTCTACGACTTCGGCAGTGCTTCTTCAAACGATGGCGGTTCGGTCACGCTCTTGGGGACCACCATTTACGGGATGGCCAATGGGGGAGGCGTCTACGGCAAGGGCGCGATTTTCTCCGTCAGCGACACACCTGCAGTTCCCGGCGCGCCAACAGGGGTAACGGCAGCGGCCGGCATTGCCCGGGCAGCGGTCAGCTTCACGGCCCCGGCCGGCGGTCCTCCCGTCAACTCCTACACCGTGACCTCGAACCCCGGCGGCATAACAGTCACAGGCGAGGGAAGCCCGATAATCGTGCAGGGTCTTAACAACGGCACTGCCTATACATTCACGGCAACAGCGTCAAACACGATCGGGACCGGTCCGCCCTCAGGTCCTTCCAACAGCGTAACGCCTTACGCAGTTCCGCCCTCATATATTGCCGCCCTTGCCGGCACCTGGAACGCTAACTTTATTGTTTCAGGTTCTGACGCACCGGAGTGGGAAAGAGGCACGGTGACCGTCAACCCGGACGAAACACTGAGCGGCGTTTCCATAACGGACAACAGTGGCAATCCCGATCAAGTTTTCAATAACAATGCTATTGCTTTCTGGAGTTCTCCGGGCGGGTTATTTTTGACCACCGGTCAACCGAACGACACCCTGTGCCAGATAGATTCGGGCAATACCGTCATCGTATGCACTGAAACGGACCTGTCCAATGGCTCTCCCGGTCTCATGATTTTCACAAAACAAGCCGCTTCATGTTCATTGGGCGATCTGACCGGTGCGTGGGAAGGCAATTTTCTAACATCTTCGGGGCAGTATTCCGGAGCGGCGGAAACAGATTTTCTTACGATCGACTCGAATGGAACGTGGACGGATTCCACTACAGGTGGAACCGGGACTTGGTCGATTTCATCAATCGGGGTGATAACCGACCCCTCAGATTCAACATTCAGTGGAGTCATGGGCGCAGACAAAACGGTCATGGTTGCTACAAGTGGGGCGAACACCGGCTCCGGAGGTTACATCTCTCCTGCCGTACTCAGTGTTTACGCCAAACAAGCCGCTTCATATCTGCCGGAGGATTTGGCCGGCACGTGGCAAGGCAACTCTTTATCGATGTGGACGTGGGAAAGGGACACTCTAACGATCAACCAGGATGGAACGTTTACAATGTCCTCTACTGCAAATGATGGTTCTGCAAATAATAACATTGCCGGGACCTGTACACTTTCACCCTATGGGGCGATAACCCTTGTTACCAATGCCGGATCTTCACAGTCTGTCATATCCGGAGACATGGCCGCAGACAAGACGGTCATGGTGACTACGGCACAAAGCAGCATCAATGACTATATCGAGATCTTCACGAAAAGCGCCGCCGGCTCCCTGACGGTCACGATCAGCCCGGATGCCGCGGCGAGCGCCGGTGCGATGTGGAGTGTCGATGGGGGAAGCTGGCAGGTAAGCGGAGCGACGGAATCCAACCTGAGCGTGGGACCGCACACGGTGGCTTTCAATAATATCACTGGCTGGACCACCCCTGCCGGCCAGACAGCAAACATCACGAACGGGCAGACCACCTCTTTTGGCGGCGCCTACACGCAACAGACCGGCTCCGTCACGGTCACGATCAGCCCGGCAGGCGCCGTGACCGAAGGCGCGATGTGGAAGGTAGACGCGGGAAGCTGGCAAAGAAGCGGGACAACCGTTTCAGGAATCACAGTTGGATCTCACACGGTGGCTTTCAATAATATAACAGGCTGGAGCATACCATCCGGTCGGACGGCAAACGTCTCGAACGGGCAGACCGCTTCCGCAACCGGGACATATACACCTGTCTTCGCAGCCATTTTTACTGCAAGTACTACCAGTGGCAAAGCACCCTTGACAGTACATTTTGCAGACAGCTCTGCAGGAAGCATCACAAAATGGCTCTGGAACTTCGGAGACGGCCAGACGGGCACAATCCACAGTCCGAGCCATACCTATAGTAAGGCCGGCGCCTACACGGTGACGCTTACCGTGACAGGAGCCGGGGGAACAAACACCTGCACTCAACCTGGCTACATCACGGTCTACGCTGCCCCCGAGGCAAACTTTTCCGCCACGCCCAGTTCGGGGAAAGCTCCCCTGCAGGTGAATTTTACCAATAAATCCACAGGTCTCGTCACAAGTTGGCTTTGGCGCTTCGGAGATGGCGCGACGAGCACGGATGAGAGCCCGGATCACACCTACAACACGCCCGGGACCTACACGGCAATGCTTACTGCGTATGGGCCGGGGGGAACCGGTTTCAAGACTCTGAGTATACGAGTTACGAAGTGATACTGAGTTGCGTTCAAGATTGAACTAACTAAAAGAGCGGGGGACTTTCCCCCGCGCCCCAGGGATTTCTGCCACACGCGCAAGCGCGTGTGGCAGAGCGCGGCACCTCGCGGGGCTTGGAGATCGGCGCAGCGTTCCTCGCTGGGCGCCACCGCAGCGCCGCTCCTAAATGGCGTTACAATGGCTAAGTTAGAGGCAACTCGCACTTTCTTTGTCATTCGTTGGCACCATCTTGAACGCAAATGGTATGAGTCAGATTTGTGCCGTGAGGCTTCTGCCCAGTCGTTTCGCAAGGTCGACTGCTTCATTACCGCCGGACAATCCATCGATAAATCGTTGAGGAATACCCGACAGCCCTACCTGTGCACCCACCAGTGCTCCAGCCAGCATGGCCCTGGACATATTTTGCCCACCGCCGTTGACGGCGTGCAGGACGGCCTGCTCGAAACTGTTTTGAAACCTTGCCGCCAGATAATACGCAGCCGGCAGCACGCAAACGATGGAACATGGCATGCCGTAGACCAGCGATACCTTCCAGGCGGGCTCGATGACAACGCCAGGGTCCTGTGCCGCCGTCCAGATGTGGGAAGGGAACAAAAGCCCGTCTGGATAAGGAAGCGAAGCAGACGCCGCCGTGGGATCATGGACGTAGGTTCCCTTTTTTTCGGCCAGCACAGCGTGGGCAAAAGGAAGTTCTCCATTTTCCACCAAACCGTAAAGTTTGCCGGCAAGCTTACCGTCAAACGGTTCACCACGGATCAGAGCGCTGAGGATCACGCAATAGGCTGCGCTGAGAGCTGCAACGAAGGGGTCAATCTGAGTCAGCCGAATATTTCTCGCAATCAACTGCGCCCCTTCGTTTGGCGACAGAGCATACCTTGCCGCAATCACCACCGCTCTTTCCGCCCCTTCGGTGGTATCGGCATAATCGCCGGTTTTTCCCCAGGGCCTTCCTTGTTCAACCCTGGCCTGGTATAGTTCCCGAATGGATTGGTTTGTGTATCCACCGGGCCCGGAATATGGGTCGCCATCCATCTGTCGCAGGAACTTTTCATCCAGTCGCCTGGTGAAATCCGCTTCGTCATATCCACCTTTTTCCACAACAGACCGCAACAGCTCCAGTGTAATCAGACCGGTCTGGGAAAGATCGCCTGCCTTGAGTCCTGCATGGTATCGGCCAGGTTTCGGCTCAGTGTATCCTTCTATCCACGGGCCGAAATCCGCACGCATCCGATCCAGATCATAATACCAATGTGGACCCAAGCCGAGGGCATCCCCGATCAGAGCGCCCACCACTGCCCCTGCCGCACGATCTATTATTTTGTCCTTATTCGCCATTTGCCACCTCATACCGAGTTGCATTCAAGATTAAACTAAGTAAAAGAGTGGGGGACTTTCCCCCGCACCCCCGGGATTTCTGCCACACGCGCAAGCGCGTGAGGCAGAGCGTCAGGCGCTCGCGCCGCTCCTAAATGGCCTTGCAATGGCTAAGTTGGGGGCAACTCACACCTTCTTTGTCATTCATTGGCACCATCTTGAACGCGAATTGGTATCACTGTTCATAGACGCAACTCAACCCGCAGTGGGATTCCCAATGATAGATCCCCATATAAACTAAACATGCGTCAACATCTCCGCGTTTTGAGCCTGGTCTTCCGCCATCAGCTCCAAGAGGCGCCTGAAAACAGGACCCGGCCGGCCATCTCCGATCCTGTTTCCATCATATTCCACCACGGGAAGGATACTGAAAGAAGTTCCAAAAATCATCATTTCCGAGGCGCCGCAGGCCTGTTCAGGAGTTATGTCCGCTTCGGCTGTCGCAGTAAGTTGAGCACCTGTCAATCCACGGGCAAGCTCCATTACGCGCGTTACGGTAATCCCTCGCAGGATGCGCGAGAAACGAGGAATGAGCAATTCACCCTTTTTCGATACGACGCCTATGTTTTCCGTCGATCCCTCTGCAAGAAACCCTTTTTCATCCAGTGAAACTGCGTAATCTGCGCCCCGGTCCACCGCTTCTTTTTTCATCAGCACATTCGGGAGGTAGTTGCAGTTCTTAATGGTTGCAAAATAGTTGGTTTTAATCGGAACGCAGGTGGTTACAAGTTTGACGCCTTTTTCATATTTTTCGGGTGCGGTAGGATCGAAGGCGGCCGCTATTACGTAGAGTTGGCTTCCAACCGATTCATAGGGATTTGCGGAGAAGCTGCCCGGGCCTCTCGATATGAAAATCCGCACCATGCAGTTGCCATTGTTCCCGGCCCGCACAGTGGCTAAAACTATCTCGATGAGGCGCTTCTCATCGACCGGCGGCTCCAGAAAAGAAGCCGCCATCGAACTCTTCAACCTGTCGAGATGCCTGGCAAGAGCATAGATATTCCAGTCTGTACATTTTATGGTTTCGAATACACCATCTCCCCGATGGACCATATGATCGTCAAGGGGCAGCGTCATAAGGGTGGGATCGGTAATGATGCCTCCATACCAGCTCGAGTAGACGGCAAGATATTTGGCAAAATAGGGCTGCCTCATGGTAAGCAATCTGTCGATCACCTGGTCGAAACTCAATACGGGTACAGACATATTCACCTCCCCAAGATTTATCACGCGAAGACTCTTGTTAAGACCGAAAAGAAGAAGACTTTTTACACGCAAGCCGCGAAAGCGCGAAGAGAATTTAAGAAAGCCCGGCACGTAGTCCAAGGGGTATCACATTAAAGTTCAATATCTGTCTTCTTTTTCGCGTTCTTCGCGGCTTCGCGTGGGAATAATTCGTTCTTAAGTCAACAACATCGGGTCGGACCCATTCCAGTGGCCAAGCTCCAGGCGGCAAGCTTTTTACCCGGGAGCGGGTGTCCCCTGCTCTCTTAGGCGTTGCTCCCGATCCAGCGCCCGCAGAAGGGATTTCGCAGAAGGGCGGTCCCCTGGGCCCTGCCCGACATGATGGAACCGTACGATTCCTCCCGGGTCTACTAGAACATTGCCTCCTCTTTGGCTGAAGTCGCCTCCCGACTTCACGGGCAGGCGACCACGCGCGAACTCTTTGAAGTAAGCCCACCACGTGCCTGGTCCCCATATATCCCAGAATCCGGCCGTGAGCATGCCATAGGCCCAGTAGAGCTCACGGTTTGCATCGATTAGAAGAGGCCAGCGAAGGCCCGTATCTTCGATATAGGCCCTGGCAAGAAAGCCGGCTTCAAAGGTGACAACTACAACCTTTACATCTCGCCTATCGAGATCTGTTGCGTACTGCTGCAACTGCAGCAGATGGCCTCGGCAGGTCAGTCACCCCAAGTGCCGGTGGAAAACCATCAAAAGCCATGAGCCTCTATAATCATCGAGACGGTGAGTCTTTTCCTCGATATCCGGCAGAGCAAAAGGGACAGCGGGTTGCCTAACCAGATTACGCATAAAAATCATACCTCAGGGCAGCAGATCTTCCGTGTTTTGCGACGCGATCCCGTTCCACTTGTTTTTCTATCATTAAGTGCTCCAAACCGAAGTGTCCAGTTATGGAAGTTGAACTCTGAGGGGCGTCAGGCTATCATAGCAAAAAGCGTTAGGCGCCTTCTCCCGGTCATTAATCATATCGAGTCCGAATTGAAAATAGAATCTTTCGTCTTCGACTTTGACGGCACTCTTGCCGTGTTGCGGTTGGATTTCGCAGCAATGAAGCTGCGGCTTAACGCACTTGCCGCAAATTATTTTGCTCCAACACCCCCTCGGCCTTTTCTTCCAGTCCTGGAATGGCTTGCCTGGCTGGACGAAAGGATTCGAGAATCAACTGGAGACAGAACCGGCGAATTCCGGCACAAGGCCCTGGCCATGATCTCGGAGATGGAGTTGCAAGCTGCACGAAGCGGAGCCCTCTTTCCATTCACCAGGCCGCTCCTTAAGTCACTGGCGGAAATAGGCGCGAAAACCGCCATCATTACCAGGAACTGTGAAGCGGCAGTGCGCCTGGTCTTTCCTGACATCTCCGACTATTGCTCCGGGTTTTTCCCACGCGATCATGTCTTATCTCCCAAACCCGACCCCGCTCATCTCATCCACGCGCTTGATTCGATTGGCGCGCAATTACGAACGGCAATCATGATAGGAGACCATCCCATGGACATTCAAACCGGCAAGGCGGCCGGCGTAATGACAGCCGGCGTTTGCAGCGGCAGCACTTGCAAAGAAGAACTGGTGAGGGCGGGAGCAGACTGGGTTGCCGACGATTGTCAAACACTAATCGAATTTCTGACGACAATGGAGTCCGGGGATGGATGCACCAGGCCGGTTGGCTGAACATAAGACGACAGTGTTAATGATTGACGATCAGGCAACCGTTGCAAGGGCGGTCGGCAGGATGTTAAGGGGAGAATCGGATATCGAGTTTCATTTCTGCCAGAACCCGGCCAAGGCAATAAAGACGGCGATCGAGATCAATCCCACCGTGATTTTACAGGACCTTGTCATGCCCAAAATCGACGGGCTGACGTTGGTGAAGTTGTTCAGGTCAAACGAAAAAACCAGGGACATCCCTCTCATAGTTCTGTCCTCAAAGGAAGAGCCGGCCGTAAAGGCAAAGGCCTTCAAACTGGGAGCAAACGATTACGTGGTAAAGCTTCCCGACCGGGTCGAGCTTATCGCCAGGATTCGCTACCACTCCAAAGGCTATATCCATCTACTTGAACGAAATGAGGTCGCGAAACGGCTGGTGGCCGAACTCGCCGCTGCCGCAGATTATGTAAAAAAGCTCCTGCCCAAGCCGCTTTCAGGAGAGGTTCTCAGCACCGATTGGAGATTCGAGCCTTCTACGTCTCTTGGCGGCGATTCCTTCGGCTACCACTGGCTGGATGAGGAACATTTCGTAATTTACCTGCTCGATGTTTGCGGCCATGGAATAGGCGCCGCACTCCTATCGGTTTCAGCAATTAACGTCCTGCGGTCGCAGACCCTTCCTAATACGGATTTTAGAAAACCGGACCAGGTGTTTGTAGGCTTAAATGAAGCATTCCTGATGGAAAACCATAACGGAATGTATTTCACCATCTGGTACGGCGTCTATAACAAATCTTCGCGCACACTGGTCTATGCCAGCGCCGGCCACCCTCCCGCACTCCTGATCGATTCGGACGGGACGAAAACGCTGGGGACGCCAAATATGATCATTGGGGCCTTTCGAGAAGCCCACTATCAATCGGACAGGATTGACCTGAACGGCCCGAGCAGGCTTTATGTTTTCAGCGATGGGGCCTATGAGATCAGAATGCCGCCTGACAATACAATGTGGACTTTCGAGTCCTTTGTCGAGCTGATGGCTAATCCGCGTCCGAGAGAAACATCGCGCCTCGATCATCTCTGGGAATTTGCGACCCGCGGGGTGGGACCGGAGGGGCTGGATGACGATTTCTCAATACTCGAGATCACCTTCAGATAACCGGTAAAATTCGGCGGCTGTGGAAGAAAGCCGGGGGCCAGTCCGAACAGCCTTTAAACTCCCCGTGGATAGTTGGTGGGTGGGTGAACTCGCTGACAAGCCGGTTGACCAAGTTTTCGCCATTTGATATCCTGACATGATAGATTTAACTTGCACAACAGCCGGGAATGGGATGGACGCTTCAAGCGAAAAACCGAAGGGCCTGCGGGGAATAGCCGCTCTGTTCGATGATATGGAGCGCAAGGATCTTTTCCGAAAATACCTCTATTTTCTCTGCTGGGTCGAACTGGGCATTCTGCTCACCTGCTGGCTCTACCAGATAGGTGACAGCGGGCGCGACGGGGAGTCCACTTTTCCGTGGCGTCTCTACTTTCTGGTTGCCTTTCTAGCCCCTATCGCCATCACTTTCATTATGGGGACCGTGGTTGTCGGTTTCAACAAGTATTTCGCAGAACCGGAGCAAGCCTGTGCAGACGAGTTGGAAAGCGAATCCGAAGCTGCTGAAAGCGGGGGGACCGGCAGACTCCGACGGTTAAGCCGGATGGTTGCCTTGATCCAGGGGCTCCCGTTTTTGGCGCTCTTATTGCTGCTTGGCGTTGTAACAGCGTTTTTCTACAAGTTGGACGCCATTGTAGCGCTTATCGGCAGCGTAGGTGAAAAATCGGCAAAGATTCTTCTGATCTCGCTGAGCGTCATTTTGTTGCTTGCCTCTATCTTCGCGTTGATTCTGATCATTCTCAACTACCGGCTGCGCAAAACAGCAATGGAATACCAGTACAAGGCCCAGGTAGCCGAAAAATTCGGGCTTGTAATTCTCGAAGACAATACGGTGTTGAACAGCTCGGGCAAGCTCCTCGTGAACGGCAGGAAGTTCGGCAAGGCGCTTCAGCTCCTGCCCGAGCGGCCCGGTGAAAGCAAAGCCATAGAGAGTAAGTCTACGGAGAACCCTTGCGGCGGGTCGATTCCCTGCCGTGCCGATCTGGAGACATGAGCGGAACCCCTAAATCCCTTCCGGCACGGGCAGCCGAGTATATAAGAAAAAACGGCCTGATATCGAACCGGGATCACGTTTTGGCCGCAGTCTCCGGTGGTCCTGATTCAGCCGCCCTCCTGTCTATACTGGTCAATCTCAAAGACGCCCTTGGAATAGAGCGGATCACAGTCATCCATTTCGACCACCGTCTCCGTGGGGATGAATCCGATCGGGACAGGGAGTTCGTACGCGCTTTAGCGCGTTTGGCCGGGCTTGATTTCCGTTGTGAGGCCGCTGATGTGCGCGCTTTTGCCCGAAGCCGGAAAATATCGGTCGAAATGGCCGCCAGGGAGTGCAGGCGCTCTTTTTTCACAGGGACCGCCGCCGAGTTAAACGCCGGGAAAATCGCCCTGGGACATACCGCAGACGATCAGGCCGAGGAGGTGATTCTGAGGATTTTAAGGGGGACGGGTCCGTCGGGCATTCAAGCGATGTCCCCCGCGACTGCGGAAGGCATTATCCGACCGCTCCTTTTTGCCACCCGTGACGCGGTGCTGGAATATTTACAGGAGCGCGGCATGGAATACAGGAATGATTCTACTAACTTGGACCCATCATGCCAGAGAAATTTTCTTCGCCTGAAGGTTTTTCCACTCCTGCGGGAGGCATTTCATCCACAAATCGCGCAAACCATCGCTCGTTGCGCTGACCTGGCACGTGAGGAGGAGTCCTGGTGGACATCGCAAATCCAAACACTTTGGGGAGATATATGCCTTGAGCTATCCGAAGATCGGTGCGTGCTCGATTTTGGGCGAATGAAGCAACTTAATCCGGCCCTCGTGCGCCGAATGCTGCGTTTGGCTATCGACAGGGTCAAAGGTGACCTTTCAGGGGTCGGGCTGGTGCACCTGGAACCTCTTACTGAGCTTATTTCTTCTGACAAGACCGGGAAATCGATTCGGATTCCGGGGGGGATCGAAGCCACGCGGTATGGAGCAAAGCTTTTCATCAGCTCAAAGGAATTCGCGGCGCCGAAAGATGCATTGGATGATGTCCTGGATGTTCACGAGCCAGGGGATTATCTTTTTGGTGAATTCGACTACGAGTTCCGCTTTTGCGATGAAACTGCAACCTGTTGCGGATCGGGTTCGGGCCCCGACTGCGTCCGGATGGACTCGGACAAACTGAAATGGCCGCTGCAGTTGCGGTACCGAAGGACCGGGGACCGATTTCGCCCTTTTGGCATGACCGGCTCAAAAAAACTTCAGGATTTTTTCACCGATTGCATGGTCCCGAAGGACGAGCGCCAAAAGGTCCCGCTGCTATGCGACAGTGAAAAAATATGCTGGGTGGTTGGAATGAGAATGGACGACAGAGTGAAGGTGGAGGCCCATACGAGGCAAATCCTCATAGTTAAGCTTATCCGAAAGAATAAGGTGTTCGGGCGAATGGCTCAATCACCGAAGTGACGTGAGAGTGGCAGATTTTATGTAACCCAGCCCCCATTCACTCGCTCGAAAGGGGGCGCTTCCAATTTTTTTCATCAAGATTTCATCTTGATTATTCCCTCCTAAAATTGAATTTGCTCCAGCCAGGTCTTAAATGAAAGAGTGTAAATCAGGCGCTTTTGATTGGCATTTACGTGCTATCACCGCGACATATTAAAATTATTTCTCCACAGGAGAATTCCGATGAACTTACTGAAAAATTCCAGGCTGTTTGGTCTGACTCTGGTGCTGGCTGCCGGATTGTTTTTTGTCCTGCAGTCGAACAACCCGCTTCCTCCGAACATTGTCACACCCGAAGACAAGGGGGCGGGACCGCTCTCAATTGTTCCCGACGATAAGGATACAACCAAGATCGAATACCGAAACATTCTATTCAGCCCGGATACTGGAGACAAAGCGTTCAGACCGGCGGAGGCCCTCAGAGTGTCACCTGAGTTCCTCTATATTAAGAGCACGCGAAACCCGGAGAATGCCGGACATCGAGCCTTCCCGCCTACCCTCCCGGCATCGGGGGCCGGGCGGGCATAGCGGCGCAGCCAAAATCTCTACAACGCGCCCACCCACCCGCGAGGCGTGCATGGCGCATCAAAGATTGGAGATCATATAATGCACAAAGTCGATTATGGGACTTTCGTCAAACTATGTTACAAGGGCACACTCGAAAATGGAGTTGTCTTCGATAAGACCGATAACTGCAAGCCTCTGGAGATCCGGATAGGAGACGGCAATCTCGTGCAGGGTTTCGAGAACGCATTAATCGGAATGGGCCTGAGTGAAAGGAAGTCCTTTGTCCTCGGACCGGAAGAGGCATACGGCGACAGGGACGAAAAACTCGAGCGGACATTCGACAAGGTGGACCTGCAGCTCGGGTTCGAACCTTTTCCGGGTCAGGTGATTTTATTCGTGACGCGGGATGGCCAGGAATTTCCTGCGCTGGTAAAGTTTGTAAATGAACAGATAATTGTGGCCGATTTCAATCATCCCTTGGCAGGCAGGGACCTTGCTTTTGAAGTCGAGGTTGCGTCAATCGATGGGACACAGAGCGATTCTCGGTCAGAGTGTGTAGCGGAATGCTGTTGCGTCTGAGACAGCAGAGACATGAAAACAAATACCAGAGTGCCTCGCGGGAGATGCAGATTGCGGTTTGATACAACGATTTCGATATCGGCGATCTGATACCCTACCGGGTACCGCTGCCTCCGATTTCAGACTTCCGGGTGTCAAATTCAGGTCTTGACTTCCACAGCAGAGATTAATAGAAGCGTTCATGGTAGAGTTTCCTATCTGTGTTCATCCGGAAACACCACGTGAAACGGCAACAGTTTCCGGTTGTCTCATCCTTCCTAAATCGAAAAGGATTTTGAATGAAGAACTGGGCGTTCCTTTTTCCGGGGCAGGGATCACAGTATGTTGGCATGGGGCGTGAATTCCACGACAACTACAGCGAAGTCCAGGAACTGTTCGAAAACGCAAACGATATCCTGAAAATGGATATCAAGAAGCTGTGCTTTGAAGGCCCCGACGATGTGCTCGTCTTGACCGAGAACGTCCAGCCGGCGATAACTTTGATAAATCTGGCGTGCCTGATTGTTCTCAGTCTTCATGAAATCTATCCGGCCGCCGCCGCCGGCCACAGCCTTGGAGAATACAGCGCGCTGTATGCGGCGGGAGCGATAAACCTGCAAGATACGCTCAAGCTGGTCCAGCACAGAGGAAAATTCATGCAGGAGGCGGCAATAATTCAGCCGGGCGGCATGGCGGCGATAATGGATCTGGAAGAGGAGAGAATCCGCGAGATCTGCACGGTTGCCGGAGCGGAGATAGCGAACATAAACTGCGTGGAGCAGGTCATCATCACCGGGCCTGAAGTCGAGGTAAACAGTGCGGCGATGATGTGCGAGAAAGCGGGCGCCAAAAAGTGCATAAGGCTCAATGTCAGCGGACCATGGCACAGCAGGTGCATGGAATATGCTCGCGAAAGATTCGACCCGTTTCTCCGGGCATGTGTTTTCAAAGAACCCCAAATCCCGGTAGTTAGCAACGTCGATGCGAGAATCCTTGAGGCTGGTTCTGAAATACCGGACAAACTGGGCCGCCAGATCTGCAGCCCGGTTCTGTGGAGGCAGTCGATGGAGCGACTGATCGGGGCGGGATTCAGCAATTTCGTCGAAGTAGGCCCCAAGAAGGTATTGCGCGGACTTATGCGCAGAATTGACCGAAACGTGAAGGTGTTCAGCCTGGAAGACGATGCGAGTTTGACGACTTTTCTACAGGCTAACTGATCGAGTCTCAATTTCCTCGTGATTCGGGCTGGTTTTACACCACCTCGTATTTGAACAGCGGACAACCCTTGCAGACGTCCATACCCGGCCACGGTTCGCCGCCCTTGCCGAGAACGGAAGGACCGCCCATCTCCGTGACGCGCTTCAGCAATTGCGCGGCGCTGTCTTTGATCTGCGTTCCGGGGACGAAGAGATTCAGCATGGCCATATCAGTTTTGCCGGAAGTCTTGCTGCCGGCGCACATGGTGGTCATGTTGGCCGTATTGTGGTTAAAGGCCCATACAGAACCGGAGCACACAGCGGAATTGGGAGTGTGATTAAAGGTAAGACTGCTGCGGCCGGTTGCGCCCATATAATCGTTGAGGACTTGGTAAGCCTGATAGGGCAACAGCATGAAAGAGACGACATCCGGATCCACCCCCGACGTGTCGAACATGGCCAAAGGCGCGGTATAAATGCCGTAACAGCTCCCTGGAGGAAGCTTGGCTTTACCCAGGGGGGCTTCCCACGCGAGCTTTTCGTCCCGCAGATATTTCATGTGTCTTTTGGTGTCTTTTCCCTGATCCAGCTCCCGGAAGCCGAATACGGGCTCGGCGTTTTCACACAACAGTTGGCTGGCGGGCATAAATATGGATTTATGTCCACCTCGGGCCATGGCCAGGTGTTGGCAGTAAGTGAGTTTGGCCTTGGCCTTGGCATTGACTTTATACTTGGAGATTTCGGCCTCATCGGCACAGAATTTGACGCCCACAGGATCAAAATCCAGCCTGATATAGTAAATATAGGTGTCCACCACGTCCGTATAAGTCAACTGACTCCTGCTCTTCGCGGCGATCGCCGCCATAGCCTCTTGCAGTCCCATGCGATTTCTCCTTAAGGTCTCCTTGAAATATTTCCGGCTTTAATTATAATTTGCAGCACAATAGAATTCTAATTCGGATGGGCGGAGGTAAACCCCGCCACCGGCAGGAGGTAAAATTGCCTATTTACGAATTCCAATGTGCGAGTTGCGACAATATCGAGGAATTCATCTTGACGGGGAGCAGGCAAATCGAGATGAAGTGCAGCGCATGCGGCGGAGAGGAGCTTCATCGCATTATGAGCCGCACGAATTATGCCATGGGTCAATCGAGCTCGTCAGATACCGCCGGTCCCTGCGCCACGACTCGTTCATGCGGACCCGGCAAATCGTGCACTTCCATAGAACTGCCGGGCCACGCGAAATAGGTGCAGTCGGGCTTTTATGGCGGTCTGATCTTTGTCTGCAGGGCAAGTTTACCCCTCAGTCCGCCTTTTCCTTTTTCCCCATTTTTTCGACAAGCTTTTCATAATACACCTGGTTTTTTTCCAGGTCCAAAGAACTGCTGCGGGACATGTTGAGCTTCATGATGAGATAGTTCAGCTTCTTGATCTGCCTGTATTTTTCCTTCGTGTCCCTGACTCCGTCGAGCAATTCCTCGATCGTTAAAATTTCTTTTCTGAGCTCGAGCTCAGGCGGGAGACAGTCGGCGTTCTTTAAAATTTTGTGCGCCAAACGGATGTCTTGCGGAATATGCCTGTCGTCCTCCAACTGGAGGGGCTTTCCCTTGCCGGGCAAATCGTCGAATTCGCCGTTATCCATTGTTTCGCGGATTTTTTTCTCGGCGATTTTATCGAATGCTTCGAATATACTACCCATAATTGTGCCTGTGGACGAGTATCATGAAACGATCCCTGCGCTCCGCAAGGCGCTGCCTTTATCAAGGTTGTAATTTTAACATATGTCACAGGCGGCACAAAAGAAAGATGTCTTCACACGGTTTAGCTTCAAACTTCTTCCGGGACATTTTCCCGCCCCGCAGGATAAGAGTTCTGGGCGCCGGCCGGTTTGGAAGGCTTGCGGCCGAAAGGCTCAAGCGCCGATTTCCAGAGGCGCTCGTGTCGATAACTGACCGCGACGCGGCAAGAGTCGATGAAATTACCCGGATTTTGGGAATTCCGGGTGAGGTGGAGGAGTGCATCCAAAACATAAGCCGCATTGAACCGCCTGATGATTTATGGTTGATCCCGGCCGTGCCGGTGCACGTGGGATTCGAGTGGGCCATAAATGAGCTGAACAGGGTTGGAGAGGTCCGCAGGCTTCCAGTCCCGGGCGAGGTCGATTCGCACTTGCCCAACCCGATTCACGTTCCGTCGGGAACTGTTTACGCCAGCTTTGCCACGTTCGTTTGTCCCGACTATTGCAGCGAGCCCGAGGAAATTTGCACTCACACCGGAAAGGAGCGGCCCGGGAACCTGTATGAAGTTTTCGGCGGGGTCCTTGCGTCCGGATTCGATGCCGCGGTGCTGAGAAGCTGGCAACTTGCGCCGGGAGTCGGCGGCTATCCGGGACGGAGCCTCCACCAACTGCTTGCCGGCGTTATTTCAAAACCGGGCGCATATCTGGTCGCAACCAGTTGCCGCTGCCACGGAGTTATGGACGCGCTGGAATGGAGAGCAAAAGAAACAGGACTAAGGAGTGAGGACTGAGTTGAAGAGAACTGGAATAACGTCGCTCATTTGCCCCCGTCCGCTTTCTGTCCGTGCACAGAGGAGCGCAAGCCGCCTACAATCCTACCCACTTCCTCAGCTTGCTGTATGAGCAGGTCGAATGACAACCTGTCCAGATAACCCGCATCCAGCGCCACATACAGGTGGGAACGCACTTCAGCGCATGACGCCTTGGCAATGGAGAGGAACTGATGAAACTCGCCGCGACCACCACGCTCAAACCCCTCCGCTATATTGGACATGATCGAAACAGCGGCCCGCTGAATCTGCCCGCTCAGGCCATAGTCCCTGGCAAAGTCCCCATTCCGCGCCACCTCATAGATGGCTCGCGTCAGCCCCCGGGCTTTTTGCCAGGCGATCAGGTCCTCGAATCTCTCGACTTTTGCCATCCTTCAGTCCTCACCAGGTCCTCAGGTTTACCAACTCAGTCCTCAGTCCGAATTTATCCCGACCTTGGAGGGAGTCCTCAGTCCTCATCCCTCATCCCTCAGTCCTTAGTCCTCAGTCCTCATCCCTCATCCCTCAGTCCTGCCCGGGTCCTCAGTCGATTCCCGCTTCCCGAAGTTTTTTACCGAACTGAGCGATTACTTCCGGATCGTACCAGCCCCTCATCTCTTCCCCCAAAAATGCGAGCGCCTGCTGTGCAGAGAGCGGGTCCGCATAGAAGTATCTCTCTGAGGTGAACGTGTCGAAAGCGTCTACCACGGCGACTATGCGGGCGTGCAGCGGGATGCGCGATTCGGCCAGTCCGGCGGGATAGCCGCTCCCATCCAGCTTTTCATGGTGGAAGAGCATGCAATGTATGAACGTTTGCCCGATGTGGAGCATGGAACACATCCCGGCGCCCCGGACCGGATGCATTTTCATCAGGTCCCGCTCCTCGGTATTCAGCTTGCCGTGTTTATACAGGATGACTCTTGGAATGGTTGCCTTTCCGATATCATGGATAATTGCTCCCAGCGCCGTCTTGAGCCTTTCTTCGACAGGCATCTTCCAGCAATCCAGAATGGCTGCGCAATAGATGAAAACGTTTACCGAGTGTGTATGGACTCCGTAGCCGTGGGACAGGATGGGCGCCATGGACCTGAGCGCGGCGCCGGTGGAGAGGAACTGCGAGCTCGATCGCACTATGTTCTTCAGCTTCTCCAGTGAGCCGGAACTCAGGCCGAGCCGGGTGGTTTCGAAGATTTCACTGAGGATGGAAGTGGCCTGGTGATACAAGACACTCGAACGGACGGTTAAAGGAATGGACTCATCGGCAATGATGGTGCCCAGGTGAGCTTCGAGATACCGATCGTAGTCGGGTTTTTGAGATGACTGGATATAGACTTCCTGGATGCCGTTTTCGTGCAGGATGGCCTTGTGAGCCCTGGTAAACTGTTCCCCTTGGCGGGTAAAGAGAATGAGGTTTTTTCCTTTCCTCACATAGATTGCAAATTCGCCGTAAGCTTCCGGAAAAATCATGAAAGGCGATATAGGGAAACAGAATCCTTCATCGTCCGATTCGCCCTTACCCGCTGCAAGATGGAGTTCCAATTTGCTCCTGTCGATCTGCATCCGCCGTATACCTCGCGAGACTGCGTTCCAGCTCCCAGCCTGCAAGGAGCTGTTCTCCGGCCTGCCGTTGGATCCTGAGGACTGTTTCCTCCCCAACAGAGTTCTTAAGCTCCGGGCAGAAGTAGTTCAGGCAGAAAGCTTGACGAGCCTGGAGCTTGCACCCGTTGTCTCCCACAAAATGGCAGCTTCCCGGAAGATCCGTTTTTTCGGGAAGGACCGATCCGAGCAGCAGGTTCACAAAAAGCCCGATAAACCCGTAGCTCTCACCCATTTCGCTGAAACAACAACTGCCCTTGCCGCTCACAGCGCACCTGGTGCATGCCGCCACGACCCCTGATTGGAGCATGGCCAAGTCGGTCTTGCCAATCAAATCCCGAAGGTTCCGGAGCAGCCGGCCCGATTGGGGGTCCTTCAGGCAGTCGAGGCCAAAGCGTTCTTTCAGCCGCAACGCCTTTTCGATCTCTATTCTCAAGATGCTGCCGGGCCTATTCATATATTCGTCCGGATTCAGAGAAAGGTTTACTTGAAACAGCGGGATTCTCCTGCAAAAGCAAGAATAATTCCCATGGAATCTTTGCTTCCAGTGCAAGTAATGCCTAATAAGTATTTAGAAATACTTCAGGGCAATCAGGTGAATTCCACCCCGGAGACCTCCAGCGCATGGGACTTGAAACTTATCATGAAAAACGCAGCTTCGAACGCACCCCGGAGCCGCAAGGAAAGGTCGAGGCCAGTCCGGCGGGCCATCTCTATATAATCCAGAAACACGCTGCAAGCCACCTTCATTACGACCTTCGCCTGGAACTTGACGGGGTTCTCAAAAGTTGGGCAGTGCCTAAAGGTCCGAGCCTCAACCCAGCCGAAAAGAGGCTTGCAGTTCACGTGGAGGACCATCCGATAGAATATGGTTCTTTTGAGGGAATAATCCCGGAGGGAGAGTATGGAGGTGGGACGGTAATGCTCTGGGACCGTGGAACCTGGGAGCCGGAGGGCGACCCGCACAAGGGGTACGCCAAAGGAGACCTCAAATTCAAGCTCCACGGAGAGAAGCTGAAAGGGAGCTGGGTGCTCGCCAGAATGAAAGGAAAAGCGGGGGGAGATGAAGGCAAAAACTGGCTGCTTATAAAGAAACGAGACGATGCGGCCATTTCGGGATCGGAACCCGAGCCGGTCGAAACCATGGAGCGGAGCGCGGCGAGCGGGCGGACTATGCAGGAAATCGCGTCTCAGAGGGAGAAATTCTGGGTCGAAGGACAAGCGGTCCTGCAGGGCAACGTCCGAAATGAGGTTTCGCAGTCCAAATCCGTTGGCCCGACAAGCGGCAATATCGGAGTCGAGCCGTTCAGGGTCGATCCGGCCAGCCTGCCCGGCGCCCGCCGGACAGTGCAACCGGATTATATTCAACTCCAGTTCGCTACGCCGGTGAGCAAACCCCCGCAGGGGGAAAACTGGGTCCATGAAATCAAATATGACGGCTACCGGATTCTGTGTAGACTCTCAGGAGGGCGGGCACGGCTTTTTTCAAGGAACGGAAAGGAGTGGACCGACCGGTTTCCGGAAATCGCCGAAGCGGCGGCCAGGATTCCGATTCAGACCGCATTTCTGGACGGAGAAATCGCTGTTGTGGATCAGCATGGTAGGACCGAATTTCAGGCGCTTCAGAATATTCTCCAGGGGCAAAAGACCGGCAGGCTCGTTTACTTTGTGTTCGATATTCCCTTCTGCGACGGCTATGACGTTACACAAACTCCGCTTATAAAGCGCAAGGAGCTTTTACTGAAAAAGCTTTTGTCCCTCAAACCTTCGACCTACCAATCCCGGATCATCTATGCAGACCATATCTTTGGACAGGGAGAGGCCGTTTTCCAAAACGCGTGCAGGCTTGGGCTGGAGGGCATTGTGTCAAAGCGGGCCGACAGCCGCTATGAGCAAAAGAGGTCCAAGAGCTGGCAGAAGGTGAAATGCTCCATGAGGCAGGAGTTCGTAATCGGAGGGTTCACCGATCCCGGGGGGGCACGGACCGGCTTTGGAGCGCTGCTGCTCGGATACTATAGTCCACAAGGAGCCCTGGTCTATGCCGGCAAAGTGGGTACAGGATTCGATGACCAAACTCTTGGAACTCTTTCGCAACGCCTGCGGGGAATCGAAACCGACACGCCGCGATTTGTCGATCCTCCTACCGGTTACGAGGCGAAAGGGGTCCACTGGACTGAGCCCGAAGATGTTGCAGAGGTGGAATTCAGCGCATGGACCGAGGACGGGATTCTTCGCCATCCCTCTTACAAAGGATTAAGAGAGGATAAAGACCCAAGGGATGTTGTCCTGGAACACCCGCAGGAAAAATCCTCGAGTGGCGATGTCGCGAAAAACCCGACGGAGCCTGAGCCAAATCCATCAAGTGTGGCCCTCTCGAATCCAGACCGGGTGTTCTACCCGGAAATCGGAGTCACCAAGCTCGCACTCGCCCAATACTACACCGAAATCGCCGACTGGATCATGCCTCACCTCGCAAGGCGTCCGCTTACACTGGTGCGTTGCCCTGAAGGATGGCAAAAGGAGTGCTTTTTCCAGAAACACCTCGGGGATGCGGCCTCTGAGGTCCTCAGGTCCATTCCGATAGTGGAAAAAGACGGACTGCATTATTACAGCGTGGCTGATAATATCGAAGGAGTGATTGAGCTGGTTCAGATTGGAGCACTGGAAATACATGTCTGGGGAAGCCGGGAAGATAAGCTGGAGCAGCCGGACATGATGATATTCGACCTCGACCCCGCCCCTGAAGTCGGATGGGCAAGCATGATCAAGGCTGCCAGGCTCATGCGCGAACGGCTCTCAGACCTGGGTCTGGCCAGCTTTGTCAAGACAACCGGCGGAAAAGGACTGCACATAGTCGTCCCTCTGACGCCCGAAGCAGACTGGGCAACGGTCAAGTCGTTTTCGAAGGCAGTTGCGGAGAGCATCGTCCGGGAGACCCCCGGAGAATATATCGCCACCATGTCCAAGGAGAAGCGCAAGGGTAAGATTTTCATCGATTATCTTAGAAACGGCCGTGGAGCGACAAGCATAGCTGCGTATTCGACAAGGAGCAGGCAAGGCGCGCCCATATCGACACCTGTCGCATGGGATGAACTCACGGTCGACCTCAAACCGGACAGCTACAACATCCAGAATATCCGGCGCAGATTAGCCGGTCTCGAAGAAGACCCCTGGGCAAGGTATTTCTCGGTCCGGCAGGAAATAACGCAAGAAATGATGAAGAAAGCTGGAGTCTAGACTTGCCGGCCCTCAACATCCAACCGACTCACGTCAATACTTCTAAGCTTCCCCTATCCTTTTCAGGTCCGCCGCCCGGCCGAAGAGCCGAAGTTTCATTGTCCCATAGAAAGCGCTTTTAAGGAGTTGCCTTGGGGAGTACATTTTTTCCGGTTACGGATTGACATTTATTCGGGAATATCGTTAAATCTGCCTCTTTACGTTTCAGGCTAGATTTGCGGCATTTACTGGATGGAGTGGAAGAATCAGCTTCAAGGTATTAAAATCCTGGAGGAAACGATGAATTTTGCTGGATTGGCATATGCCGCCGAAGCGCAAGCACAGGACGCCGCCGGCGGAGTGGCCGGATTGTTCAACCTCGGCAATCCCATGTTTCTTATGATCGCAATGCTTGCGATCTTTTATTTTCTGCTGATTCGCCCGCAACAAAAGCGTGCGAAAGAACAAAAACAGATGCTGGCAAACCTTCAGAAGGGCGACACGATTTTCACTGTCGGCGGACTCCGTGGAAGGATAACCGGTCTTGACGAGAACGTGATAACTGTAGAGATTGCCGACAAAGTGCGCGTAAAAGTCAACCGGAGCGCGGTCGGCGGGCTTGTCTCGAAGGGCGAAGCTGCTCCGGAAAAAGAACCGGCCAAAGAATCCTGAATCTTTAGATATTCGGGCGCAAGATCCTCCTGACCAGTGCTGTTCCTGGCCGGAGATTGCGGATATGGCGCTCTTACGGGCGCGGTCCCAGTTAGTTGGAGGCGTAATTGAAAAGCATAGGAATTCGTGCGCTTTTAGTTTCGGTACTTTTGGTTATCGGTATTTTTTGCCTTATACCGACTTTCAGTTCTTCTCCCTTGCCTGGCTTGTCGAATATCTTGCCGGAAAAAATCCACCTCGGCCTGGATCTCCAGGGTGGCATCCACCTGGTGCTCGAGGTTGAAGCGGACAAAGCGGTGGAAAATGCGGCCGAAACGTATGTTGAGCAGATCAAGGATGCTCTGCGCGCGAAAAAGATCGGGTTTACCAAGGTTGTCAGAACGGGCGCATGGGACATCGAGGTGATCCTGCCTTCGGGCGAGCAGTTGAATGAATTCAACGACTCGATAAAAAGTGATTTCTCATGGCTGAAACCCGCCACCACCGAGACGACGCCTGAGGGAACGAGGTTGCTTCTCACCATGGACCTGAAGAAAACCAACGATCTTCGAACTATGGCGGTAGGCCAGGCCCTTGAGACCATCAGGAACAGGATCGACCAGTTCGGAGTGAGAGAGCCTGATATTCGGCCTGAGGCCGGCGACCGGATACTGGTTGAACTTCCCGGAATAAAGGACCCCCAGGAAGCTATAAACCTCATCGGGAAGACGGCTGTCCTCGAATTCAAGCTGGTAGCGCAAAACGTTACGGATCAGGAAATACACGATAATAAACTCCCTCCGGGCGCAAAGCTCTATCCGATGAGGCCGTCGGACCGAAACAGTTCGGAAACCAAGGTCCCCCTCGAAGAAAAAACTGTGCTTACGGGTCAGTATATTACCGACGCCAGAGTTGGAATAGGCGGGCGTTCGTTTGGCGAGGCTCATATCTCGCTCAATTTCGATCCGCAGGGCGCCAAATTATTTGACCACCTCACATCGGAAAATGTTGGCCGCAAGCTGGCAATAGTTCTCGACGGCGTCGTTTATTCGGACCCGGTTATAAAGGAGCGCATCCCCAACGGTACTGCAGTCATCGAAGGTTCCTACACCGACGAAGAAGCCAAGGTGCTGGCGATAGCCCTGCGTACCGGCAGGCTGCCTGCACCTGTTAAGATTCTCGAGCAGCGCACCGTTGGACCGGCGCTGGGAGCTGACTCAATTAAAAATGGAATCATGGCCTCGGCCATCGGCGGATTGGGCATTATCCTTTTCATGGTGGTTTACTACAGGTTCTCGGGAGCGATCGCAGACATGGCTCTTGCCATGAACATCTTATTCATCCTGGCTGCGATGGCGCTTGTCGGGGCTACCCTCACGCTGCCGGGCATCGCCGGTATCGCGCTGACCATCGGGATCGCCGTTGACGCAAACGTTTTGATATACGAACGAATACGCGAGGAACTGCGGCTGGGCAAAACGCCGCGCGCGGCGGTCGATACGGGTTACCAGCGGGCAACCATAACGATTATGGACGCCAACGTCACCAGCCTGATCGCGGCGTTGGTTCTCTACCAGTTCGGGACCGGCCCTGTGAAAGGCTTTGCGGTCACCCTCAGCGTCGGTTTGGCCGCGAACATGTTTACGGCGATCTTCGTAACCAGGATTATTTTTGACTATCTTCTGACCGAACGGCGGCTAAAAGAGCTAAGTATCTAGCGCAGAACCATAAGGAAAAAGAATGCAACTCATTAGACCGGATATCAATATCAACTTTGTCGGAATGCGCTACAAGGCTTTCATGCTTTCCGGGGCTATCATTCTCTTTGGGCTGCTCACCCTGTTCGCGCGAGGCGGGCTCAAGATGGGCGTCGATTTTGCCGGAGGCACGCTGATCCAGGTTAAATTCAACAAGCCTACCAATCCGGACGAAATCCGCAACGCGCTCCAGGGGATCGTCGCACACGCTGTCGTCCAGCAGATAGGCTCAAAGAACGACAATGAATACCTGGTCCGCACCGACGCCATTCACGAGGAACTGGGGAGTCTTTCAAACCAGGTCGCAGAGAAACTCAGCAGCTCTTATGGGCCCGGGCAGCAGGTATTGCGAGTAGAAATGGTTGGACCGAAGGTGGGGCATGACCTTCGGCAGAAGGCTCTCTATGCCATATTTTACGCTTTATTGCTGATCGCCATCTATATCTCCGGACGATTTGAATTCAAATGGACCAGCAGCCTCATAATGGGAGGCGTGCTGATAGTGGGAATTTACCTGCTCGAGGCGATCGGCCTTAGCGCTGTGTATCTGATCGGAGGGGCGCTTTTTGTCACTCTTGTGCTCTGCTGGTTTCTCAAGCTCCCCTATGCGCTGGGCGCCCTGCTCTCACTGGTCCACGATATTCTGATAACGATTGGAATTTTCGCGCTTGTCAACAAGGAATTCAGCCTGGAGGTCTTTGCGGCCCTATTGACCCTTTCCGGCTATTCGCTGAACGACACGATCATAGTGTACGACCGAATCCGGGAAAACCGCAACAAAGACAAAAAGGTCAAATTCAGCGACATGATAAATGGGGCCATAAACCAGACCCTTAGCCGGACAGTCCTCACGTCGATGACCGTATTTTTCGTGATTCTTTGCCTTTTCCTTTTTGGCGGCACCGTAATCCACGATTTCAGCTTTGCGATGCTGATTGGTGTGGTAACCGGAAGTTACTCATCAGTGTTTGTGGCGAGCCCGATTCTCATTGCATATGAAGATCTGAAGAAAAAGAAACTGCCTAAACCGGCCGCCAGGCGCGCAGTGGTCCAGGCCGGAGACGCTCAACCCGTCCGAAACCCGAAAAAGTCCAAGAAAAAACAACCTGCCGGGCAGGGAGATGCGGGGAAGAGTGTGCGCGGGTAAGGGTTATACAGTGGACAGTGGCAGATCGTCAGACAAAAGCTTTTCTGACGACTGATGTCAGACCACTGATGACCCTTTCACTGTGCTACCCAGACAGCCATATTCTTGAAATCGGCGAGGATTTTCCTGGTAACCGAAGTTTTCAAAAAGCTCCAGACTCCTTCCGGCTGAGAATGCCCGAGCCCTATGATCCCTATCCCGTTAGAGGCGCACCAGGAAAGGATTTCACTGGCAGTGTCGCCCCTGTCCGGAATCAGTGTTATCTGAATCATGCTCTCATCGAATCCGTAATTCACCAGTATTGCGGAAGCCTTCAAAAGGTAGGAGAGCTTTTCTCTTCTCTTAGGCGTATCGGCGTAGCCCTCCAACTTTTTCAGGGCTTCCGAGGGGCGGCATGAAATCGTGTGAGAGGGTTTTTTCGCTGCGTGCAGAAGAGTAATCTCTGCGCGTGTGCCGGCAAGCATGTGGCCTGCGTGGTCTGCTATCCGTAACGAAGCGTCCTCATCGACTATGCATATTGCGGCGCTTTTCGGGTCGATTTTGCCTTCGGTGAACCAGACCGGACTCGACAGGCAGTGCTCAAGAAGGGCTGATGCGGAATCTCCCCTGATGAAACCCTCCAGGGCGCTTGTAACCCGCTTTTGGACAAGAACGGCATCGACTTTCCTGATGTCGGCCAGGAGGCATGCCTGTTTTGCGACCCTCATTTCTCTTTGTTCAATCTGTTCCTGTATCAATTCCTCTGAGAAACCCTCCTTCAAAAGCACTTCTCTGGCATGGTCGAAGATACGGCGCGCATCCTGCTGACGCTCTTGTACGAATTCCCTTTTTTTTCTCAGCAGTTCACTGGACTGAACAACCGCTCCGGAATAAGCGGGTGGAAGCGGCGCAGAGAAGTAACACAGGATCAGGTTTACTTCTGAAGGGGGGTATAGGTGGCTGATGAATGCAACCGGCCGAAGCGATTCGTGTGACCCATCTATCGGTAGCAACAGGCACTTGGGTAGGGTTTGCATCGAGATGTTCCTTTGAAAAAAATGCCGCAGTAAAGCATCCAACTCCCGTGTTACATAGGCAGCTTGGAGATGATATAAGATAATACACAGTCGTTATTCACCAATACGCTTTAAAGGAGAAAAGATGATCGAGAAGCCGGTCTTCGAAACAAATTTTCCGGGGTTGAATCTTGTGTCGCGAGGAAAGGTAAGGGACATCTACGATCTTGGCGACTCTTTGCTCATCGTGGCAACGGACCGGATTTCAGCTTTCGATGTAGTCATGTCTGACCCTATTCCCGATAAAGGGATAATTCTGACTCAACTTTCGGAATTCTGGCTCCGCTACCTTAGCGAAGTCATTGACAATCACCTGATAAGCACCGATATTGCCCGGTTCCCCGAAGTCTGCCGACCTTACTCCTCTCGACTGAAGGGACGGACGATGTGGGTGAAAAAGGCGAAAGTGCTGCCAGTGGAGTGCATCGTAAGAGGTTATCTGGCAGGATCGGGCTGGGAAGACTATCAAAGGAGCGGCCAGGTGAGCGGAATACCTCTCCCCGGGGGGCTTATCGAAGCGCAAAAATTGCCGCAGCCGGTATTTACTCCTTCGACCAAAGCGCAAATAGGCGAGCACGACGAAAATATTTCTTTTGAGCAGATGGGCGCAATCATTGGCGGACAACTTGCCGGCCGTGTTAAAGAGGCGGCGGTGGCACTTTACTTGAGAGCCTCGGAATATGCCCGAGGGCGAGGAATAATTCTCGCGGATACGAAATTCGAGTTCGGAATTGTCGACACAAAGCTGATGCTCGTCGATGAAGTGCTAACTCCGGACTCGAGCCGTTTCTGGCCGGCCGACCGATACCGCCCCGGCAGCAGTCCGGAGAGCTTCGACAAGCAGTTTCTGCGTGACTATTTGAAATCGAGCGGGTGGAAGAAGACAGATCCAGCGCCTGAGCTGCCCGAGGAGGTCGTGCTGAACACGCGCGCGAGGTACATCGAGGCTCTCAAACGGCTTTCGGGAAGGGACATTTGACGAAGATGGATTTGCGCTTTGTCACCTTGCACGAGATCGACCTGGACAACAGCACCTTCGAGGTTCGAAAATTCGCAGGACCTGTCCGCTTGCGAGAATCGCTTGCGCGCCTCGGAATTCTCGACCCTCCCTGGCTTCGGCAAAAGGCCGGCCGGCACATTGTGGTTGACGGCTTCAAAAGGCTTCGCTGGGCCAAAGAGCACGGAGCGCAGGGGGCGGTTTGCCGCATTTTCCCTGAGGATTGCGATGCCCGGGAACTTTGGACGCGAAGGATCGAAAAGAAACTCTTCGAGCGTGAAATTAACCTGGTGGAAAAAGCGCAAATAATATCCACCCTGCTCGGACTGTTTCAACATGGGGAAATTCCACGTTTTTTTCTTTCCGGCCTGAACGTTGCGAACCGCCCGGAGGTTCTGCGCCAGTGGGCGTTGCTTTCGGCCATGGGGGCTGATACCCTGGAACTACTAGCTTCCGGCGCTATAGCGGAGCGCGCGGCGCTCGAAGTCGCCGGATGGGACGAAAGGAGCAGGGATGCCGTTTTGCCTGTTCTCGAGGCGCTAAGGTGCAGTGCGAGCATCCAGGTGGAGATAGTTGAGCACATAAACGAAATTGCCATGCGCGATGACAAGGTTGGCGCGGATATCATCGAGACCCCCCGGACACGCGAAATCATGGAGTCAGAGGAACTGAATCACCGCCAAAAAACGCAGGCGCTCAGGGAGTTTCTTGCCGAACTGCGCCACCCTCGGCTCAGTGCGAGTCAGAAGCGGTTCCAGCGGGAGATCGAATCCCTTGGGCTGCCGCCCTCGGTAAGGATCATCCCGCCTCCGGCTTTCGAAGGCAACAATTGGAAAATGGAACTGAGCTTTACGGGACCCGAAGAGCTTCGAAAGATTATCGGCTCAGCCGGGTCACTGGTCGAATCAGACCGTACGGCCGCCATTTTCAGTGCGGCCGGGCGCCGCAGCCAGGATTGACTCCGCCGGGATCTCGACGCTATCCATGACCTGTCCATAACCAGAGGCGGGAAGCAAGATCACCAATCTCGACAGCCCACCCACCCGCGAGGCGGTATCCCGCGGATCGGTACCGGGGGCATTCGGAGTCGCATCTTGGCTGTGAACAATCAGGAGCAAAGTTAATGAGAATCCGCGCTCCCAAAAGAGTAATCGTCGAATCCACCGTTGCGGAGGGCGCCCTGGCCGCCTCGCTTCGCAAAAATCTGCCCGGCGCCTCTTTTGAAATCGTAGACAGAATTTCGGATACGAATTGCCACGATCCCGAAATTCTTGAGGTCGCCGGGTTTCGGGGGAAGTTTCTGAAATCCTGTCCCGGAACGCGCCACTATCATTGCTGCGGATACAGGATTCTCCATTTCGGCGCCCAGTGCTCACTCGACTGCTCCTATTGCATCCTTCAGGCTTACTTGAACCAGCCGAATCTGAGAGTGTTCGGCAACCTCGATGAAATGTTCCGGGAACTCTCGGAGGTCCTGGCGCAAAACCAGCACAACCTGCACAGGATCGGGACCGGAGAATTTACCGACTCTCTGCTGCTGGATCCGTTTACGGAACTGTCACGATTGCTTGTTCCCTATTTTGCCAAGACTTCCAATGCGATCCTGGAACTGAAAACAAAGACAAATTTCATTGAAAACCTCCGTGGACTCGATCATGGGGGCCGCACGATCATAGCCTGGTCGCTCAACTCGAGGGAAGTCCGGAAGCGTGAGGAGCCTTTTGCAGCCACCATCGCCGAGAGGCTCGATGCGGCCCGCTCCTGCTCCGGCGAGGGGTATTTTCTGGCCTTCCATTTCGACCCTATTATCGACTATCCAGACTGGAAATCCGGCTACGCCCGGACACTCGATCTACTCTTCGCCGGAGTCGAGCCGGCTCGAATCGTCTGGATCAGCCTGGGGGCTCTACGCTTCATGCCCGCACTGAAGGGAATTATCAGAACACGCCATCCTTCGAGCCGGATTGCTTACGGGGAGTTCATTCGCGGACTGGACGGCAAGATGCGCTACTTTCGAGACATAAGGACCGAATTCTATTCCTTCATGGTTGACAGGATCCGGCAGGCTGATCAGGACCTGTGCACCTACCTGTGTATGGAAGATGACGATATCTGGAAGGAGTCCTTCGGCTTTTCCCCCAAAGAGCGTGGGGGGCTGAGTCAAATGCTCGACTGCGCCGTGGAAAAAAGGATGAACATCGGACCGCTGTGTTTAAGACCGGCAGGCTGATTCGCACGGACTCTAATTCGTATCCATCCGGAAACCCCGGATGAGATACTAACAGTTTCCAATTCGGAAAGGGTCCTTTCCGAACAGAAACCTCGATGGGCGTGGAGTTCTCATCCGGTGTTTCAGGATGGACTGTAATTCATTGCTCAAACCACTTTGTTTCTGATAAAAGAACGGCAATCATCGAATCTCCAGCATACTTTCTGCTTAAATCAATGCGGAGTTCGGAGATAGGTTTCCACACCCCGCGAGGCTACGCATTCAGATACGGAAAAGGGAATTAAATGTCTTACGGATTAAGGCGATATGAGACACTCCACAGACTCTGGTGGTTCGTATTTTTCTTTTTTTGCCTGTTTCTCGCCAGGTACTCAGATAGTTTCACTCATGTTCCCCGGCAAGGTCCGGAGTTCAAGGATGTAGGGAAGGCCGATTTCTGGACCGGTCTTCAAGGTATAGGCATGACATCGGCCGGCCCCGAACACTCCAGGGGAAAACAGGACCAGACAGACAAGGGGACAAGGCCGCAAACCGGTAAATCAACCAGTCCGGGCGAGAAAAGGCAACCATCAGAACCTCCAGCCATGCAAGACGATTCCAGGGACAACATTGCATTGGTCAGCGGTATGCTTGTTTTTATCATCCGGGCGGGAATAATCTTTTTGGAACTGCGCCTGCTCTGGCTCGTGGTTCAATATGCCGGGAGATACCTGCTCCAGCTATTCATGTCGGAAATCGAGGAGCATGGACCACCCAATGCTGAAATTGCCGGGACCAGACCGGAATCACTATTTTCTGTGCAGGTTCTGGCTGCTAAGATCAGGCGGAGTCCCCTGAGTTTTGTCCTGCATCCATTTATTCGGCTTCGGCTCATGCTGTCCGGCTTTCAGAAAAACATTTCATCAGAAGAACTATTCGAAAAAGAGCGCCGGGTGGTCGAGTCTGACTGGCGCATTCTGGACGGTTCATGGGGGCCATACCGATGCCTGTTCTGGGTCCTTCCCGTCCTTGGACTCGCTCAGACCGCCCTGCTCCTCATTGCCCAATTCAACGTCGCGTCTTCAGGTTTTGCCTTTGTTCCTCAAAAGGAAGCTCTCGAAGCCGCTAAGCCTTTTGCCAACCTTACCGCTCAAAAGGAAATACTCGACGCCATCAAGCCCACTTTGAATCTTCTGCTTCCTCTGATCCAGGCGGCAGGCATGGCCGTTTTTTTCCAACTCGCCTCCACCCTGCTGAGGTTTTTTGAAGAGCTTTATCTTTCAGATCTGGATTCGTTCATCTACGACAGGCTGCTCTCAAGGCTGCCCTTCAGGAGCAACGACACCATCCTCATTCTGGAGACTCTGCAGCAGCAGTATAGAGAGCTTCAAGCCGCACTCAAGAGTCTGGAGAACAAAGTCCTTTCGCCATCGGAAGTTGAAAAACAGACATGAAACGTTCGGATCGGGGATCAAAAATCAAGGTGGGGCCGCTGTTGAAAAAGTTCCTGGAACAGCATCCCGCTTTTGCAGCCAACCCGATCGGAGACTGGAAGGACCTGGTTGGCGAACAGGTAGCCCGCTACACCATACCCAAGTCCCTTAAGAACAAGGTGCTTATAATCGTCGCCCACGATTCGGTCTGGAAGCACCATCTCGAGCAGTATAAAGAAGTCCTGGCGGAGAAAATCAATGCCGCGCGACCCGAACGCATTGTGGAGCAAATAGTCATAAAGGTCGCCGAAATGCCCGAATCGGCGCCTGTACTAAACCCCGCTCACAAAGACCTGGAAAAAATCAAGGCCAGGCGATCCGCTGCGCGCAGAAAACTCAAGGCCCCTGCCAGGAAACTGACCCCGGAAGAACAATCCCTGATAAAAAGTCTGCCCGATCCAGACCTGCGGGAAATCGGCGCAAAGCTGCTCAAGCGCCTTCCAGCAGGCGAACAGGAAGTGGAGTAGTCAACGGAAGTGGGATGGACTAATTTTTGATGGAGGAATAGCTCATGTCTCAAATGATCGCTTATTGTGGCCTTGTCTGTTCCAGTTGTCCTGCGTTTCTTGCAACTAAAAATGATGATAACGTCGCCAGGGCAAAGACCGCAGCATTGTATTCCGAGAAGTTTGGTGTTCATTTGAAGCCTGAAGAGATCAATTGTGAAGGATGTAAGTCCACGGGAGGAAAACAACTCGGGTATTGCCAGACTTGTGCTATCAGGCAGTGCTGTAGCGCAAGAGGCCTGGACAATTGCGCAACTTGCGATCAGCCGTGTGAAAATCTAAGTAAGTTTCATGAGTTTGCGCCGCATGCGAAGGCGTGCCTGGAAGCACTCAAAAAGCAGGCCGGCTAAGATCGAGGCAGTTGTCAGGTTTCACCCTCGGTCATAAACGGGTTTTCAGGCGGCATGGCCGCAGTTGGAAAGGCTTACTTCGTAAGGCAGAAATCAGGTTGAAAAATTCATTGCTGCCAATAAGGCAGCCGCTTTGAGGCCCGCGATCGTTGTTTGTTACTACGGTTCTTTTCATGGTTTAGAGTGTCCAGTGGGGACACGCTGAACTGCGGTAAACCGGCACCAAAGCCGGCTGCAACCGATGCTGCCGCGCACCGTTCAATCACGACCCGCTCTCCAGCCCCATCCATGGCCCCGCGAGATTGTGCTCTACGCCAAGCTGATCGAGGATTCGGGCGACCACAAAATCAATGAGGTCCTGAACGCAACCGGGCTTGTGGTAAAAGCCGGGCATGGCGGGAAGGATTATCGCTCCGGCTTCGGCAGCTTTCAGCATGTTTGCGAGGTGAATACGATTGAGCGGCGTTTCACGGGGGACAAGTATGAGCGGGCGGCGTTCCTTAAGGCAGACGTCGGCCGCCCGGTGGATGAGATTTTGAGACAGCCCGGCGGCAATCGCTCCCAAGGTGCCCATCGTGCATGGAACGATCACCATGCCGGCGCACGGAAACGAACCGCTGGCCAGCGGGGCCGCGAAGTCCGTTTCCTCGTATGTGTGGACTTCCGGCGGGAGATCTTCGCTCAGCGCCACCCCGGTTTCCAGTTTATAGACGAGCCTTCCGGCCTCAGATGAAACGAGGTGAACGTCGTACTTCCCCGGGGGTATCGAGCGCAGCAGTTTGCGCGCGTATCCGGCGCCGCTCGCACCTGTGACAGCGACTGTCAGGTTTTGCTTTTTCAAATTAAGGGCCCCGCTTTCAGGCACTCGAGTGCAGTCGAAGTCCCGGCACTCAGGCAACCGAGGCAAGGGGCGTGTAGGTCTCGAGCCGGGGCACCTCTTTCAGTTCGCCGGCCTGGAAAAGACGCGAGTAGAACAGCTTGAGTCCTCTGCGCTCCCCTTCGTTTAAATCAAATCGGAGGCAACGATAATACTCCTCCAGTTCCGGGATTTCCAACAGCCCGGTCCGGGCGGCCTGCTCGCAGATCCTGCCGATATTGGCGCGGCCCCATCTTTTCGAAGAAAGAAGGGCTTCGATCGCATCCGCTAACTGCCTGTTTTTTTCGATAACCGTCTCTTTGCGTATTACCCATACGGCAAACACGAACGGGAGCCCCGTCCATTCAAACCAGGCTGTCCCGAGGTCGAGCACGTGCGGGAAAATTCCGCTTCGGCCAAGCCGCAGCGCTTCGTCACCAATTGCAAGGCACGCGTCAGGGAGATCAAATCCTGAAAGATAATCCGAACAGGCCCCCGTTTCGAACCGGGGATCCACCCCGTATCGCAGCCTGCACAGGACTTTGAGCAGCCCTACCGAAGTATGAGATTTGGAGCTCGCCAGCACTGTCTTCCCTGAAAGGCGCTCAATGGGCATGCGGCTCAGCAGGAGTACGCTCTTCACTTCGCCGGCCGAGCTGATGGAGAGGTCCGGCAGGATGTAATAGAGGCCGGCTCTTCGGGCGTATTCGATTGAAGAAACGGGGCTTATGTCCAGCGCCCCGTTTGCACAAAGCTCGTTCAACTCGGATGGAACGCCGGGGACAATCGCGAAGGGATTGGCTATTATGCCTGCTTCAAGCGGATAGTAGATGGGAAGCACGTTCAGAAAATCGATCCTGCCAAGCCTCAGCTTTGCACTCAGTTCACCCATTTCCAGGCTCCTTCTTTCCCGGTTTGAATAAGAGCTTCAGCCAAATTCGATTCGCCAATGCCTGATTGGATTTCGATGGCCAGCATATGAGCTTTCACTCCCGGCTCGATACTGCCGAAATCTCTTTTGCGGCCGAGCGACCGGGCGGGATTGATGGTAATCATCTCGATCACTTTTTGAGGATCGATTGAGGGATGGTTATCGAGAGTAAAGGATGCTTCGGCAAAGAGGTTCAGGTCCGTGTTGCTGGCAAGGCTGTCGGTTCCCAGTGCGCAACTTATGCCGAGTGAAAGCGCCTTCTCGATCCACGGCCTGCCCGAACCCAGGTTCTTGTTGCTCCTCGGACAAAAAACCACGGTGCAGTCCCTTTTCACTGCAAGCGCCCAATCCGCTTCGGTCATATGCACGGCGTGCACCAGGAGCGTGCGGGAATCGAGTGCGCCGAGGCCGTCGAGGTATTCGATCGGGGTTTTCCCGGGCGGTGTCCACGCCGGGTCCCAACGCCCTACCCTCTCAAGCAGTTCGCGGCAAAAACCTTTTCCGCTCCGCAGAAATTCGATCTCATCGAAGTGTTCTGCCACGTGAATCGAAAAAGGAAGCCCTCGAGCCCTAGTCCATTCTTTGGACTCTGCGATGATCGCCGGCGAAACGGAATAGACCGAGTGAGGGACCGGTATCGCAGCGCCTGCAGCCAAAATCTCGACAGCCGAGGCAGGCATGGCGGCCGCAACGGAGTCAAGATTGAATCCCAGCAACTCGAGAAAAATCCGCCGCTCGGGGCTTGGGAACCGGGACCGCAAGCCGAAATCCAGCTCGTTTCGTCCTGCACTGCTCTCGTACTCTACTGCCCCGCCGTTCGTTATGTCTGCGCAAAGCCCCGTTCCGCCGGCTAAAAGCTCCGCTTCGCCACTGCGCAGGCCCTCATCGACAGAGTTCGATTCCATGCCGGCCCGAAGAGCGAACAGAAGTTCGATCCATTCGCGAAAACAGGGTTGCGGAAAGGGTATTTTCGCCCTGAGGGCTGAGAGTTCCAGATGCGTATGGGCGTTAACCAGTGCAGGGAAAAGAACGGCTCGGCCGTGATCGGTCAACCGGGCGCCCGCAGGTGAGTCCCTCCGGACGGTGGAAAATGGCCCAGCCGCTATAATCCGGCCCCCATGGGTCAATACGGCGCCATTGCGCAAGGGCGAACTCGAAACCGGCACGACCCATTCGGCCCGGTGGATCTCAGGGGGTTTGGGATCTGGCGAAAGCCCGTTCATATAAGCTTGCTCTTTCTCGACGCTCTCCCTGCCCTGTCTATGACCGGAGGCGTTTATCCGGAAGCAGCTCGTAAGCCATCGTGCGCCGCCGGGGCTGGAAACCGGCGGATTGGATTATCCTGTGGATCTCTTCGGCCGAAAGGCGAAAATGGACCCCGGCGGCCGCGACCACATTTTCTTCGATCATTGTGGACCCGAAGTCGTTGGCGCCGAAAAACAGGGCCAATTGAGACACTTTCGGACCCATTGTCACCCAGGAGACCTGAATGTTGTCAAAGTTGTCCAGAAAAAGCCTGGAGATTGCAAGGAGCCGTAGATATGAGACTGCAGTTTCAGGTTCCCGGGGGATTGCAGTGTTTTGGGGCTGGAAGGCCCACGGAATGAAAGCGGTAAAACCTCCGGTACGGTCCTGAAGATCACGCAGGGCAAAAAGATGCATGAGCCTGTCTTCCGGCGCTTCTTCGTGGCCGAACATCATGGTGGCGGTTGTGCGAAGGCCCTGAGAGTGCGCCTCCTCCATGACGGCCAGCCATTCGGCCGTTGAACATTTGCGCGGAGACACGCGCCGCCTCACCGAGTCGACCAGAATTTCGGCGCCCCCACCCGGGATCGAGTCCAGTCCGGCAAGTCGCAGCCTCGAGATCACCTCGCCCGGGCCGATACCCTCCAGCCGGCTGAAAAACACGATTTCCGGGGGCGAGAAGGCATGTATGTGAATTGGATATTTTGACTTTATGAAGCTCAGCATCTCTTCGTAAAAAGAGAGCGGCAGATCGGGATTGAGCCCGCCCTGCAACAGGATTTGCGTCCCTTCCAACCTTAGTGTTTCCTCGATTTTTTCGGAAAGTTCCTTCCTGCTCAGGACAAAGGATTCACTATGGCCTGGAGGCCGGAAATACGCGCAGAAACGGCACCCGCACACACAGACATTCGAGTAGTTGATGTTACGGTCAACAACGTAGGTGACCACCGGTTCGGCATGCTTTTTCAGGCGCACCTCATGAGCCATCCTGCCCAGCGCATGAAAATCGCCGCTCCGGTAGAGTTCCCAAGCCTGATCTATATTCAACCTGCCGTTTTCAATCATAGCTCAACCATACAATGTCAGGACCTTAAGACAGTCGCCCCTGGCACTTTGCGGAACAGGCTGTCCCGTTCCACCGGCTCGAACCCCGCATCCCGGATGGTACTCTCTATCTCCAGGCAGGTCATTCCCTGCTGAGACTCGGCCCCCGCCATGTGCCCGATCTTCTCCTCGACCACCGTTCCGTCGAAATCGTCCGCGCCGAAGTAAAGGGCGGCCTGGGCGAGTTTGACCGAGAGCATTACCCAATAGGCCTTGATGTGCGCTATGTTGTCGAGCATCAGCCTGCTCACGGCAATCGTTTTCAGGTCGTCGACCCCGGTCGTCGGCGGAAGATGGCTAAGAAGGGTATTCGCCGGCTGGAACGTAAGAGGGATAAAGCAGACGAAGCCGCCCGTCCGATCTTGAAGCTCGCGAAGCGCCGCCATGTGATCGAGCCGCTCCCTCACAGTCTCGATATGCCCGTAGAGCATCGTAGCATTTGTTTTTATTCCCATTTCATGAGCCTGGCGCATAATATCGAGCCAGCCATTCCCGTCCAGTTTCTCAGGGCAAAGGCGCTCTCTTACGCGCGCACTGAACACTTCGGCCCCGCCGCCCGGAAGCATCTGAACTCCGGCCGACTTCAAACGGGCAAGAACATCTTTGACGGATGTCCCCTCATTTTTTGCAAAATGGGCGATCTCGACGGCTGTAAACGCTTTGATAAAGACATCCGGCTTTGTCTCGCGTATCCTCCGGACAAGGTTCTCAAAAAAAGAAAGACCAAGGTCGGGGTGGCAGCCTCCCACGATGTGTATCTCGGTCAATCCTTTTCCGTTCGCGCAGATTTTATCGAAAATTTCATCCTCGGAAAGTTCGAATGAAAGCGGGTCGCCCTTCTTTCTGCTGAAGGCGCAGAAGCGGCAGCCGTTTACACAAATGTTCGAGTAGTTGATATGGCGGTTGACGACGTAGTAGGCCCTATTTGCGTGTAGCTTTGTCCTGGCCTGATGAGCGAGCGAACCGATGGCGTTCATGTCCGGGCAGGCAAAAAGCCTCTCACCGTCAGCAATCGTGAGCCTCTGCCCCTCCGCGACTTTGTGGCAGATGTCTTCCAGGCCGAGTTTTTTAAAATACTGTGGTTCGAACATATTCTTGTCCCGTCGATTCACCCGGACTGACGCTCCATTCCCCGCCCATCCCGATCCGAAGCAGCTTTATGAACTCATCGACCTTGCGCGACAACTCGTCCCTGGGCGCCTCGTATATGCCGGCCCCCGCATCGAGAAAGGGAACGCAGTAAGCCTGGAGGAACCGGTCCATCAGAGCGTCCAGCATGAAAACGGCCATCTCGATGTTCGTGTCGGCCCTGATTTCCCCCCTCGCGATCCCCGCCTCTACTGCGGGACGCAGGTACTCCGCCGAAAAAAGGTGTACCTGTTGCAAAAACTCAGCCCTGAGAGGGAAGTCTTCCTGGAAAATCATCTTGAGGTAGATTCGATAGACCCTGGGGTGGCGCTCGATGAAGCGGATTCCCGCCAGCATGCTCTCTTTTATTCGCTCGAAAAAATCCGCGCTGGAAGTCTCTTTTTTCACCTGCCGCAGCGATTGCCTTACAAGCTCCACCGCGTAGTTGAAGATAACGTGGAAGAGGCCTTCCTTGCTGCCGAAATATTGGAAAAGAGATCCTTTGGCAATGCCGACCCGTTCCACCATGCGATTGACGCTCGCCTGCCTAAACCCGTGGCGGGAGAACTCATCCACGGCCGCATCAAGGATTTTGCTCTTTTTGCCTTCATCAAGCTTGTTGAAAGTCTCGCTCGCAAACATTGGGTCCTCGCATCCCCGGAAAATGACCATGTGGTCATTATAGACGCCGGACCGGTTTTGTCAAACTGATAAAGTGACCGGCTGGTCATGTTCAAACTTCCGCCGCTGAAAAACTCAAAGACGGGATTTCACCACAGAGACGCAGAGGTAGCAAAAGGCAAAAACGTGCCGTAAGCAACTTTCTTACTCCCGTTAATCCTATTTAAGCTTGTCTCTGTGCTCTCTGTGCCTCTGTGGTGCAAATTTAGGTTTTTTGACGGATTGCCCGGGCAGGTTAAAAGGAGGGATTGCAGATGAATTTATTCCGGATTCTGGAAGAACACGTATTCACGCTGGCATTCGGGACATCTCATAACTACGCTGTCATCGCCTTCGCCGTGAACGCTGATCCTTGTTCCGCAGAAATCGCATCTCCTGCAGAGCAGCAACCCCCGGAACCGGGGGAGAGCGCTGCCATGCGTTTTGATCGCCTGCGTGACCCCGTCTTCTTCCCTTCCGGAAGGATCTCCCGCAAGGGTAAGTGCATCCAGTTTACCGGCCAAACTCTGTTCGCCCCTTTTATTAAAAAGCCTCGGCTCGGTTTATGGCCCAAAACCGGGAGAAAGTAAAGAAGAAGCTGCCACATGAGGCAGCCGAACCTAATTCCCTTTAGCTGAACCTGAAACTGAATATACAGACGAGAGAGATTTGATTTTAGTTGACAGGCAGGATATCACCGCAGAGACTGGTCGTGACTGGCCAGGGAAAGGATTCGAAGAAAAACCTTAGCAGTAAGCGGGGAGCCTTTGCTTCCTGCTCCTTGCTTCTTGCTTCCTGCTCCTTGCTCCTTGCTTCCTGCTCCTCAATGGTGACAAGCAGGCCGCCAGGACTTAAATGCAAGTGAGATAAAGTTGGAGAATGAGGAAATGGGCGAATACAGTCATGAATGGATTTGCCGAAATATTGTGGACGGCGCCCCCGACGCAATCATATTCGCCGACGCCGATGGAATCGTTCGTCTTTGGAACTCGGGAGCGGAGACTATTTTCGGGTATAGCGCGAGTGAGGCAATCGGGCAGGACCTGGATATCATAATTCCCGAAAAACTCAGAGAGCGCCACCGGCAAGGATATCGAAAAGTGATGGAGACCGGAGTCTCCAGGTATATGAAGGAACTGCTGGCCGTTCCGGCGCTGCGGAAAGACGGCGCACGGATTTCAATCGAGTTCAGTATAGTGATTCTGAAGTCGGATACCGGCGAAATCGTCGGATCAGCGGCCCTCATACGCGATGTAACCGCCAAGTGGGAAAAAGAAAAAGCAAGGGTTCACCACAGAGACGCATAGGACACAGAGGAAAGCCTTGCAAGACAGGATTTACAGAAATGACCATGTAACAGAGAATTTAGGAATTAACTCCTGAATTCTCAAATCTCAATCCTTTAATTTCTGACTATTTCTAAGTGCGTAGAATAATGTGAAAGACTTCTGCCTTCTTGTTAATCTTGCTGAAGTCTATTTTTCTCTGTGTCTCTGTGGTGAATCGCTTTGAGTCTTTCGGTAAACGGGTAACTAAAATCAAATGCAACAACCGTTTAAGCCAACGAAGGAACAGGTCCGGGCGGCAAGGGGCAAGTCAGTCCCCGACGTTATCGCGCCAAGGCTCAAGGTGCTTTTTTGCGGAATAAACCCCGGGCTGTACACGGCAGCCGTAGGGCATCATTTTGCCCGGCCGGGAAACCGCTTTTGGCCGGCGCTCCACCAGGCCGGTTTTACGCCCAGGCAATTTTCCCCGTTTGAGGAAGAAGAACTCCTGAACCACGGCTACGGGATTATAAACATCGTCGAACACGCGACGGCCCGGGCCGACGAACTCACGGCCGAAGAACTCGCCCGGGGCGGGGCTGTACTCGAGGATAAGGTTCGAACTTTCAAGCCCCTTTTTTCCGCAATCCTGGGATTTGGCGCCTACCGGCTGGCTTTCAGGCACCCGAAAGCCTTACCCGGACTTCAGCCGGAAAAGCTCGGCGGAATATCTTCCGCCTGGGTTTTGCCCAACCCGAGCGGCCTGAACGCAAGCTACCAGTTGAAAGATCTCGTTGGCATGATGAAAGAGCTTAAGGCCGCCGTGGACAAAGAATGCGGAGTTCAGGGGTAATGTTTGGGTCTTTTTGGACTAAATGGTCGGGACGAGAGGATTTGAACCTCCGTCCTCTTGCACCCCAAGCAAGCGCGCTAACCAGGCTGCGCCACGTCCCGACAAATAATCAGACTAACACTGAGGCAGCGCGCAGTCAAGCTCAATGACGGACACGAGCGGACGTGGGCACGGGGTAAAGCCAAGACAGGATCTCACCACAGGGACGGGACATCATTCCACCGCAGAGATCGCAGAGAAAACAGCGGCTTAGCCTCATATCCTTGCAAAAATTTCAAGTAACTGCACGTTAGGAGCGCGGAGAAAACCAAAATTCAACAAGATCAAGGAACAGGTGGCAAGGAGCAAAAGCTTCCTGCTTCCTGCTTACCGCTTCCTGCTTCCCGCTTCCCGCTTCCCGTATTACTCTGTGGTGCGAATTCAGTCGCGTGCTCGCGCATAGAAGCCGGCCCGCCATTGTTCGAAGCGGCCTGCGGCTATTGCCTCACGCATCTGCGCCATAAGGCCGAGATAGTAGTGAAGGTTGTGTATCGTGTTCAGCCTGTAGGAAAGCAGCTCGCGGCAGATGTAGAGGTGGCGCAGGTAGGCGCGCGAGAAGCGCCGGCATGTATAGCAGCCGCAATCCGGGTCAAGAGGGCCGGGGTCTTCGGCGTATGCGTTGTTCTTTATGTTGACGGGGCCGCGCGAGGTGAACAAAGACCCGTTTCGGGCGTTTCTCGTAGGCATTACACAGTCAAACATATCGACCCCGGCGCGAACTCCCTCAACCAGGTCTTCAGGCGTACCGACCCCCATCACGTATCTGGGCGCTGAGCCGGGAAGCTTGGGCGCAAGCCTGTTTATGACCTCCAGCATCTCATCTTTGGATTCGCCAACAGACAGGCCCCCGATCGCATACCCGTCGAAGCCGATTCCGGCCAACTTCTCCAGGCACACGTCGCGAAGGTCCTTGAAAATACTCCCCTGCACTATCCCGAATAAGGCCGCGCCGCAACCGGCGGCAGCCTCTTTCGAGCGCCCGGCCCAGCGAATCGTGCGCTCCACGGACTCGGAGGCATAGTCATAGGAAACGGGATACGGAGTGCATTCGTCAAAGCACATCATTATGTCCGACCCGAGGTTCATCTGGATGCCGACAGCCGCTTCGGGGGTAAGCAGGTGGCTTGAGCCGTCGATGTGAGATTGAAACCGGACTCCTTCTTCTTCGATTTTGTTTATCCTGGCCAGGCTGAAGACCTGGAACCCGCCGCTGTCGGTCAGTATCGGATGGTCCCAGCCCATAAATTTATGGAGCCCGCCCAGGCGCACCACTCTTTGGTCCCCCGGGCGCAGGTAGAGGTGATATGTATTTGCAAGGATGATTTGCGCTCCGAACGACTCCAGTTCGTCCGGGGAAATGCCTTTGACGGAGCCTACCGTTCCGACCGGCATGAATACGGGAGTATCGACCGCGCCGTGAGCGGTTTCAAGCCGCCCGGCACGGGCGTCGCATCCCGGATCTTTTGAAAGAATCCCAAATTTCATAAAATCAACATTGCATCCCCGTAGCTGAAGAATCGGTAGCGCTCCCGGACGGCCTCCCGGTAGGCGGACAATATCCGCAAGCGCCCCGCGAGAGCCGACACCAGCAGTATCAGGCTGGATTTTGGGAGATGAAAGTTGGTCACCATGCAATCAACGGCCGCAAACCGGCAGCCCGGATAAATGTAGTGATCGCACATACCCCGGAATGGAACTATTTCGCCTTCCTTTGCATAAACCCACTCCAGGGTTCGAACGACAGTGGTCCCGACTGCGACCACCCGCCTCTGTTCGCGCTTTGCCCTGTTTACCGCATCTGCGGCCTCTTTGCCAATCTCGATGAATTCGGGGGGCATCCGGTGTTCGCGAATGTCCGTGCATCTTATGGGCGCAAAGGTGCCGTAGCCGACGTGAAGGGTCAGCGCGGCAACTTCTATTCCCGAACCTATGAGTCCGTTCAAAAGCGATTTGGTAAAATGCAGACCGGCGGTAGGCGCAGCCACCGCGCCGGGGTGTCTGGCATACTCAGTTTGATAGCAGATGCGATCATCCGGGGCGGCTTGCCCGGATGCCCGCCCGATATAGGGCGGCAGCGGCGTCCGGCCGATTCGGTCAAGAATATCCACTATACCTGAAGCCCCGGAAAACCGGACTTGAGCTCTGCCGTCCATCGGAGCGGCAATCACCTCCGCACAAATACCCCGGGAAAGCTCGATTACCTGCCCGGCACGGATGCCTTTTGAGGCTCTTACCAGGCAGCAGTGGCCTTCAAGGGACCCGGACGCGGGCGGCTTGTATGGATCGAGCACCAGAAGCTCGACCATGCCGCCGGTCTTCTTGCGGCCCGTCAGCCGGGCGGGAACGACACGCGTATCGTTTACGACCAGCAAGTCGCCCGGTTTTAAATACTGTCCGATTCTATCGAAACGGGAATGCCCGACGGCGCCGCTGGAGCGATCAAGCACGAGCAGGCGTGAGTGTTCCCGCGTAGGGGCGGGACGCTGGGCAATGAGTTCAGGCGGCAGATCGTAGTCATAGTCTTCGAGCCTGAATGAGATCTGCCGGTTATCCGCCATGCCTGCGGCCCAGGTAAACGAGGAGCAGACCCACGACCATCAAAGCTGCCCCAAGAATTCTAAGGGAATGGTTGGAGGCTGAAAGGAGCCAATTCAGCCATTTTCTGACCTGTTGGGGAGTCGCCAGATACGGGAGGCCTTCCAGGAAACAGATGAGGCCGAATACAGTAAGAAGGTACGCATGCATCATTTACCCTCAAAAGACAGACTACATATAAATAATGTAGTCCATAGGTTTTTCTTTTCATCGCAACCCGAATGGCATAACATGCCCGGGGTCGGATTCCAAAGCCGGGATTGCGCCAAGTATAACGCATAGAGGCTGCAAGGTAAGCAGGAATTGCCCCTGAGATTGAAATTCTTCCTCCTTTCACTCTGCGGCGCCCGCCCGTGCGCAATCTCTTGAGGAGATCCAATGAGCGCCTTCATCTTTTCAAAAAAAGGGGACCAGGGGACAACCAGCCTCCTTACCGGGGAGCGCATTTCCAAAGCGAGCCTGAGGCCCGACGCATATGGAACACTGGACGAGGCCAGTTCCGCCCTCGGACTCGCCAAGACCTTTACCCGCAACGAGGCCATCCTGGAAATGATACAGGCGGTGCAGGAGGACCTGTTAATGCTCGGGGCCCGGCTTTCCGACACTGCGCCGGATTCTGAATACAGCATTGGAACCGAACGAATCCAAAGGATCGAGGGCTGGATCGTCAAAATCCAGGAGGAGGTCCCCATGCCGCACCACTTCATCTACCCGGGGGCCAATTCCACGAGCGCTTCGATCGATCTTGCCCGCTCTATTATTCGAAGGGCCGAGCGCCTGGCGACGGCCCTCAAGGAGGCTGGCAAGATCGACAGTCCCGAAGTCCATTCATATTTGAACCGCCTGGCCGATTTTCTATTCGTCCTGGCCAGATACGCGGAAAAAAAGGCATAGCTAACGAGGCGCAAAAATCCACAACGAAGCTCTGCGGCGAACGGGTACGGGCTCTGCGCTTGCCCTTTGGCTGGATCCGGAATTGATCCTTCGCAATGCGTTTTAAATAATTCAACATCTTGTAGACAAAAAAAATCGCCCAAGCATCTTAGGGTTAAGACCAAAATGGTTCTGAATGTTTATATTTCTGATGGGCATTCCGTTAACCGCAGTCCGTCGGGAAGGAGTACTTAAATGAAAAGAATGCTCGTGGTATTAGTCGCCGCAAGTCTGGTGCTGGCGCCGTTTACCGGCTCGGTTAAGGCTGGCAGCCCAACCTCCAATCGCCCCCCCATTGAACAACCTCTGGTTGCTGAAGGCCAGTTTGCCGTTGAACTGGCGACCGCCCTCAATTTAACTTCGTCGCACGATGAAGCGGCAGCAGAAAACTCTCTGGCCTCGATTAACGTTGCGCCGAGAAACGGATGGATCTCCGACTATCCTATGACACCCGACATCATTGCCGAGGTGAGGGACAGCGCCGCAAGATCGGCATCATCCGGGAGCCTGAGCATGTCAGAGGCTGATGCGACCCGCACGGTGGACAGCGTCAGCATCGCAATGGATCTTCCGGTCAAAGTTGCCGGTGAAAAACACGCTTATGAATCCAGCTCCGGTTCTAGTTACGATTCCAGTGCAAGTTCGAGCTCCCAATACCAGTCGAGTTCAAGTTCCGAATACCAGTCAAGCTACGCCACTCCTCGTCCGGAGTATTCCGATTATGTGGAGCCCACCGGCGTCGAGGAATACTATGACCAGTATGGACCTCCCGTCGTGAGCTATTATCCGCCCCCCTGGGCATACGGGTATCTCTATGATTGGGTCCCCTGGCCGTTCTGGTGGGGAGGGTTCGGCTTCGGCGGCTTCTTCATCCTGGGCGATTTCGACGGGCACTTTCACCACGGGGATCATGACCATCACTTTTCCAACCATGTAACGCATGCGAACGGAACGGTTAGCAGGGTCAATGCGGTCACCCGTGCAACGGGAACGGGAACTCGAAGTTCTTCGACCCTCGCCGGGGCAAGCAGGTCCGGGCAATCCCTCGCCGGAGCGAGCAGGTCCACGCAGGGGTCTCGGCTCAGTTCCGCCAGGGCTCAGGCAGGCGCGAGAGCCATAATGAACCGGCAAGCGGCGTCAAGGGCGGGAAACACGACCGGTGCGTCAACAGCGTCGCGAAACCTTGCCTCCTCGCGTAATATGGGAAATACGAATGGAAGTTCGCGAAATCCGGTTTCAGCCACGCAAAATCTGAGCAGGTCCGCCTCAGTTAGCGGTGCGCGGACAATGAGCCAAGGCACTGCCTCGAGGTCCACGTCTTCGAGCGGGCGGAGCTTCGCCAGCGCTCCGTCATCACGCTCCTTTGGCGGCGGCTACCGTGGAGGCAGCAGCATGAGTGGCTTTAGCGGCGGGTTCCATGGAGGCGGCGGCTTCCATGGTGGTGGTGGTGGCGGTGGTGGCCATGGCGGCGGCGGACATCGCTAGAAACACAGCACCTGTGCCAAGCGGCGCTCCCGTCTGAGGTGTACCCGGAAGTTAGAAGAGTGAAGGGTGAAAATCTCACCCTTCCTACTTCACTCTTCACTCTTCTTTTGCTACCTCTTCCTGTTAAGCTCTGCAGTGAAAAGACCGTAGAAATTCCTGTATTCTTTCATTGCGCGGGCAAAAAGAACTTTTGCCTTTTCAAGGTCCTGAAAATTCAAAATGAGATTTACTCCCATCCTGAATGCCAGCTTCGCATCCAGAGTTGGTTTATCCCCGCAGAGAAGGCAGAGGTAGAATTGCCTTCTCTGGTGCATTGCAAGAACTTGAACGTGGTGGAGAACAAGGTTTTCGGAGTCCTTGTCGGAATTAAAATTCTCTTCCAGGACTATAAGGTCATAGTTATTGTGGTGCAGCTTTCCCAGGGCGAATGCCGGGCGCAAGGCATGGACGACCCAGAAGTCGAGTTCCTGGAGCGCCTGCACGATCTTTTCAGCGCGTTTAGCGTTGGTGTCGCATAGCAAAGCGGTTTTTACCCCTTCATCAACTGCGTCTATTGCATTTGCGTAATCCAAAAGGGGGTCTTCGCCAAATTCGGGTTCGTTGCTTTCCGACAGATACGGAACCCGATCGTCAAGTTTAGGGGGGATGGCTTCTTCATTGATTTCCGTAGGCGCTTTGCACTTTGGACAGAGAATTTTGAGCGCCTTACCCTCGGGCACTTTATCGTCAGGTATGTTGAATCCAATCCGGCATCCCTTGCATTGAACTCTCACTGGTCAATCTCCTGATTGAATATTTTCTTCCCATCTATGCCTTAAGACTCTGTCGCGCGAGGTATATATTTCCGGCGCGGCACTTTTAGGCTATATAAGTAAATCGGCAGAAAACGAAATCAGGCCATAAAATTATGCAATTTCCAGGCCTTCCGGACTAATTTCACGTTGAAAGGGAAGCTCTATGGATTACCTGAAACCCGATGCGTTTTTTAATATGGCTTCATTCGTTCACCGTGACGTGTTTGCAGGCTGCAAGTACGTCTGGGATGCCCTTAGCAAAATTTCCGGCTATCTGGAAAAGCACCTCGAGCCAAACGTCGGGGACCTGAAGTGTTTCAGGCGCCCTCTGCCGAAAACGGTCGTAATGTGGCGCGGAGAGATTCTGGATGGCGGTTTCGAGATCATCGGCGGAAATGTCGGCAAAGGCGAATTCCGCGTGAGCATAGGCGGCGAGGAAACGAGCGAGGCGACTGTGCTGTGTGAGGGGAGCGTACTTTGGGACGAAGCGATCTTCATCGGTCCGGGGGCCGTCCTCGAACCCGGCGCTCTGGTGAAGGGCCCATCTATAATAGGGGCTCAGACCGAGGTGCGGCAGGGCGCTTATATGAGGGGAAAATGTATAGTCGGGGCCAGATGCATTGTCGGCCACACCACCGAGATGAAGACAAGCATCATGCTGGACGGTGCAAAGGCCGGGCACTTTGCCTACATCGGGGACAGCCTGGTGGGACATGAAGCCAACCTCGGGGCCGGAACGAAGCTGGCCAACCTCAAGATAAGGGACCAGACCATCCGTGTTATGGCTCAGGGCACACTGATCGTTACAAATCTGCGCAAATTCGGCGCCGTTCTCGGAGACCATGTGGAGACAGGGTGCAACTCTGTCACCAATCCCGGGACTGTTCTGGGCAGAGGCTGCCAGGTTTTTCCTCTCACATCCGTGCGCGCCGGCTACTATGAACCCGACTCTATCATCAGAGGATAAGCGCGAGCCTAAGACAGCGGCCGAGATTATCGAATATTTCCGGAGGCTCCATGGCCCGGATGGAGAATATGGCGAGGCCCTGCCCTATCGTTTAACTGCCTCCGGCGCATGGGCTGCTTCAAGGCCCGAGCACCTGTTCAATTTCTTCAAAAGAGTAGACCTGTCTCAGTTTCGCCTCTTTATAGACCTCGGAAGCGGAGATGGGGTTGCTTCCTGCGCCGCAGGCCTGTTCACAAGGTCGATCGGAATAGAATCCGATCCTTGTCTGGTATCGCGCGCCGCTCGCGCCGCACGCGATCTGAATATCCAGGACCGCGTCGGGTTCATTTGCGCCGATTTCCTGACTCAGCGCATTCAAGAGGCCGACTGTCTCTACATCTATCCCGACAAACCCGTCGATGCCCTGGAGAAGGCCATCGAGGGCTGGGATGGAACCCTTTTTATCTACGGCCCTCATTTTCCACCAAAGCGGCTTGCACTCATGGAAAAGCTGACGTGCGGCAGGGAGACGCTGTCGGTTTATACTGCCGGAGGGTGAAGCGGAGAATTACACGGGCTTTGCTTCTTGCTCCCTGCTTCTTGCTTCCTGCTCCCTTTCTTAGAACAAATCGGCCAGATTTCGCCGCCGCCTGTCTTTCCAGTGCCCACGGTGATAAGCGTAACTTGCGAGAATGGGCACGGCAATTGTGCCTTCGCAAAAGACCATCTGATCATTTCCGGAGTCGACCTTACCCCAGGACCTCGCTTCCTTCAGCGTAGAGCTGGAGCATGCCCCGTCTCTCGAATCGGCAACAGTGATCTGAACGGCGTACTTGTGCATCGGAACATTCTTTCCCAGTACTTCCGCACAGATGACAACGTCCTGTATGAAATTCTTCGGCACACCGCCGCCTATGATCAAAAGACCGGTGTCGGCCGCATTGATTTTTATCTCGGTCAACTCCCTGAAATCTTTGACACTGTCAATTGACACATGACTTGAAGGCCTTTCTTTCTGGTGCTTCACCAGGCCAAAACCGGCGCTGGAGTCGGAAAAGGCCGGGCAGAAGATCGGCACTTTATTTTCGTAGGCGCACTGGACCAGCGAATTTTTCTTTTTTGCATTCGAAACCAGATGCTTCCCCATTTCTTTAATGAATTCGCGGGATGAATAAGCGCCCGGAGCAAGGCGGTCTGCAATCTCTTTCACCGCACTGTCACACTCCTGGAGCTGCACTTCATCTATAAATGTATCGTATATACGATCGACATACGCATCCCTAAGAACTGTATCATCTATTTCCGTACTGCCCCTGTAATGCCTGAAGCCAATGGCCTCAAAAAAATCCATATCTACGATGCTCGCCCCGGTCGCCACTACGACATCGACCATGTTAAAGCGAATCATGTCGCTGTAGACCGCCATGCATCCTGCGGCGCTGGTGCTGCCTGCAAGGGACAACACAACCGTGCATGACTCTTCACTTATCATACGATCAAAAATCATGGAGGCGGCAGCAAGCTCTCTGGCGCTAAAGGACATCCTGGTCATGGATTCGATCAGCCCGACAGCATTGAAACCAGTTATATCGATATGTTCTATTGGTTCAGTCAAAAGATCTTTTTTCATCATCAGTTGTAAAACACTCCCTCTATGTTTTGGTCTGTTCCTTTTAACCCTGTTTATCCTGTCAAAGTTTTTAGTCCATCCCCCCGTCCGGCAGGCTTGCCCGAATTCCATCAAGGCCGGCACATTACAATATTCCAAAATCAAAATCCACCTTTTCTGCTCGATGGTCTTTCATGCAAGGTTTTAGCCTCTTTCATTGAATAAGGTGAAATTCTGCTGCGTTCCCTGTTGATCCTGTCAAAGTTTTTGGCCTTTCTCCCCGCCCAACAGACTTGGAGATCGCGGATCATGGGCGGCGCAGTTGGCTTTGGCCCGCTCCAGGCTCGACGTCGCATAGCAGTAGCTGCACCCGAAAAGACAGGTATCGTACATGCCTATATCCCGGCTCGCTGCACACCCGCATTCTTTTCTCTGGCACGGGTCCTTGGGAGCGCTTATTTCGATTGAGAACAACTTCGAAATCAGTTCCGCATCTATGCACTTTGAAGGATTTATGCCAAACGCAGACAAATCCTGCTCTGAGGCGCAGGAGCATATTTCCATTCCGTTTTCGCGGGCGGTCTCTGAAATTGCGCTCAAAAGCCCCTGAAGCGGCAGGCTGCCAAAGTCGACAGGCTCAGAGCTGCCCTGTGCCGCAGCCTCCATTCGGGCGCGCGCTTTCCGATAGGGTTTGACGAAGCTGATTACGCACCGGCCGGTAGCCCCTTTGAGCTCTTGAGCAAGCAGCCGGAAATTGCTTTCATGAAACCCGGTCCCGCTGATCCCGCTCAAAACTATAGGGTCGTAACGCCAGATGACCCTTTGCGGCCCAACTCGCGCTGCAAGCTCCTGAAAAGTCCTTATGGACAGGCTCGGCGGCGGCGACCCGGGGTCTATCCGGTCCGGATAGCCGATCAGAGTGAAAAGAAAGTAGTATCGGCAGCCCATATCGTCGAGTTCGTCGAGGTATCTCATAAGCGGGCGCGGATTGCGGCTCCAGAAAACAAAAGCATCAACTTCCCCGGTGGACAGAGGGACCCTCGAGACCTGATTCGGGTTGAACGGATTGGGCACAAAACACCAACCCCGGCGTATCCGGTTCAAAAACCATTCCGAATAAAAAGCCGGGATGTCAGTCCGGCGGCTCACGCTTACGATCATTTTTCCTATCGGTCCGTTTGTGTATCAGGAGTCACACACCTCCGGCAAAGCCGGAGGCCGGGAAAACCGTGGACCGCTCAAAGCGGTTGTAAGCACTTATTCGCTTCCAGGACTTCAGCAGGGTGGATGGCTGACACGCCACCGTCATTCCGGCATGTTTCCGGCCGGAATCCAGTCTAAGTCCTGTGTCGTTTCTGATTCCTAACATGTCCAAGGCCTGGATCCCGGCCCAAAGACACCGCCGGGATGACGACTCGACTCCCGAAAATGTCAAACCCTGCGAGTCCCCCGGCAGAGCCGGAGGTTTACCCTGTTAATTAAGCAAGAGCTGTCTTTAAGAGTCCTGATGGGACTTTCTGTGCATTATAGCCGGCGAGCGTTCAAAAGAGAATTTCTCTGTTTCCAAAAGTTCCCACGCGAAGACTGATCATCGACAGGCCAGGGAGAGGCGCGAAGGGAATGACACTGTTCATGGTTTCCGGGTGCCCCAAAAAGGGCGTGAAAAGCGGTTTCGAAAAAACCTGCGATATTGACTTCGGTGCTTAAGACCTTAAATCCATTTTGTGTGCCCGCCCCCCTCACATGTTGGCGGGCTGTGGACATCATATTTAGTGTCCACCCGGAAACCCGGATGAACGTAGGAGAATTTCACCTTATAGAGACACAAGCAGTTTTCGATTTGGAAAGGAGGCATTTTTCGTCCTGGCAAGAAAAGAGCTTGCCCTGAGCCCTGCGAAGGGAGGGGTTGCGCGGAGGCGTACCTGTGTACCGCCTCGCGGAGCGTCGAGATCCTGCCTGTGCCACCGCCGAAGGCAGTGGCCAAGTTGGCTGGCGGTCCCACCGCCCAAGGGCGAAAAAGGACCCTTTCCGGACGGAAACTATTTAGACACGCGTGGCGCACAGGCCTCACATCCAGGGAGATCCCAATGAAAACCGATCTGAAGAAACACCCGGCAATGCGAAAATTCACAAAAGCCATTCATGCCGGAGGTCTTGAACACAGCATATACGGAGAAGTATCCGTTCCTATATTTCAAAGTTCTACGTTTGCTTTCCCGAGCGCGGCCGACGGGGCCGCCCGATTTTCCGGAAAGCAGTCCGGATACATATACACCAGGCTCAACAATCCAACTGTAAATGCCCTTGAGGAAGGCGTCGCAACGTTGGAGGGCGGTTTCGCCGGAGTGGCGACCGCTACTGGAATGGCGGCTGTTAGTTCGGTTTACATATCCTTTCTGAGCCGGGGAGATCATGTAGTTGCCGCCAATTGTCTTTACGGTTCCTCCCGTGTGATTCTTGAAAGCGAGCTTACCCGGTATGGAGTGGAAACCACGTTTGTGGACAGCTCGGAGCTGTCAAACATCGAGAAAGCCATTCGCCCGGCGACCAGAATGATTTTCGTGGAATCTCCCATGAATCCAAGCATGAAGATCACCGACCTGGCCGGGGCGGCCGCAATTGCGAAAAAACACGGGGTCCTTCTGGCAGTAGATAATACTTTCGCAAGCCCATACCTCCAGCGGCCGATTGAGTTTGGCGCCGATATCGTTATTCACAGCCTGACCAAGTTCATCAATGGCCACACCGACGTAGTCGGAGGGATGGTCGTAACAAAAACCGAAGAACATTACAGCCGTGTCAAGAAGATCGTCTGCCTCTTCGGTGGAACGATGGACCCCCACCAGGCATGGCTCATCCTGCGGGGGTTGCGCACTCTGCCCCTCAGGATCGAGAAGGCCCAGGAAAACGCAATGAAGCTGGCCGAGTTTCTAAAATCTCATCCCAAGGTAACATGGGTAAGCTATCCCGGTCTTTCGGACCACCCTCAGCATGAGCTGGCAAAACGCCAGATGGACGGTTTTGGCTCGATGATTTCATTTGGAGTGCAAAACGGACTTCAGGGCGGAATAACCTTAATGAACAGCGTGCGCCTGATTACACTGGCAGTATCGCTGGGCGGGGTCGAATCGCTGATAGAACACCCGGCCTCGATGACGCATGCTTCCCTTCCGCTGGAAGAAAGGCGGGAGGCAGGCATTCTCGACGAGCTTGTTCGTCTTTCCACAGGATGCGAGGATTTCGAAGACCTGCGCGAAGACCTCAGCCAGGCGTTAAAACTGATCGGCAAAAAATGAATCGTAGCGAGAAGCAAAAAACTTCATGCTTCCTGCTAATCCATATGTTCTATTATCGCCTGTCCGAACTCGGAGCATCTGACCTCTTTTGCGCCCCTCATCTGCCGGGCAAGGTCATAAGTGACAATTTTATCCCTGATTGTCCGCTCGATGCCTTCCCTTATGAGGTCCGCCGCTTCGGTCCACCCCATGTGCTCAAGCATCATAACTCCCGAAAGGATCAACGATCCAGGGTTTACTTTGTCCAGACCGGCGTACTTGGGGGCCGTCCCGTGCGTGGCCTCGAAGACGGCGGCATGGTCCCCGATGTTTGCGCCGGGCGCCATCCCCAACCCGCCGACCTGAGCCGCAAGTGCGTCCGAGAGGTAGTCTCCGTTCAGATTGGACGTTGCAATTACGCTGAATTCCTCAGGTCTTAGCAGAACCTGCTGGAACATTGAATCGGTAATTCGCTCTTTAATCACAATTTTGCCTTCGGGGGTCCTCCCGCCGAACTTTAGCTGAACATCGCTTTCGGTGACGGTCCGGTCCCCGAATTCTTCCTTCGCCAGTTGATAGCCCCAATTGCGAAAAGCGCCTTCGGTGAACTTCATGATATTTCCCTTATGAACCAGGGTAACAGAAGGAAGGCCTCGTTCGATAGCGTAGACAATAGCGCGCCGCACAAGCCTCCTGGTCCCCCCCGGACTGATCGGCTTTATCCCGATACCGGAGCAGTCAGGCAGTGTGACCTGAAAACTTTCCGCAAGAAAGCACGCAAGCTTGTTTGCCTCTTCTGATCCGGATGCCCATTCGATTCCAGCGTAAACGTCCTCTGTGTTTTCCCTGAAGATGATCATGTTGACCTTTTCAGGATGGCGAACGGGTGAGGGGATGCCAGTGAAATATCTTACCGGGCGAATGCACGCATAAAGATCGAGGGACTGCCTGAGCGTTACGTTCAGACTCCTTATGCCGCTCCCGACCGGCGTGGTGAGAGGGCCTTTTATGGCAACTCTGCTCTTTGCGATCAGATCGATTGTCTTTTCCGGCAACGGGTCGCCCGTTTCATCAACGGCTTTTCCGCCCGCGAGAAGTTCGAACCAGTGAATCTTCCTTATCCCGGAATATGCTTTTAGAACAGCTTCATCGAATACCGGCTTTGCAGCCGCCCAGATGTCAGGTCCTGTTCCGTCGCCTTCGATAAATCCGACGTTTGGATCTGATGGAACATCTATGCTTCCCCGGGCGTCCAGGGTGATCCATTCGCCAGTGAACTCAGTATCCTTCATACCCTCCCTTTCACTTTTGGAACCCCAAAAGCACCCACTCTCCGGCCGTTTTAGCACCGGTCAGCCTAAGGCCTCTTTTTTCATATTCGGCGCTCACCTCATCGGCCTGTTCGATCAGAATTCCACTGAGTGCGAGCAGCCCTTTACCACGCACTTTAGAGACGATCGTTTCCGACATCCTGATAAGAGGCTTAGACTCAATGTTGGAAATCACGACGTCGAACGGGCCGCCCACCCCTTCAGGGGTCGAACACAAGAGACTGATTTTTTCCGACAGCCCGTTCAGTATAATGTTTTCTTTTGCAACTTTGATGGCTTCGGGGTCATTGTCGATCCCAACGACCTTCCGGAATCCGAGCAGGGCCGCGCCGATTGCGAGAATGCCCGATCCGGTTCCGAGGTCAAGCAGCGACATCCGAGCTGAGCCCGGGTGGCAACTTTCCAGCCATTCCAGACAGAGCCGAGTGCTCTCATGGTGGCCGGTCCCGAAAGCACGCCCCGGATCGATTCGAATGATCAAGCGCTCCGAGTCGCAGCGTACCGCCTCCCAGGTAGGCGAAACGAGAAATCGCTTCCCCACCTGCAAAGGTTTGAAATGTTCCTTCCATGTCCTCGACCAGTCTTCGTCGGGTATCTCGGAGAAGGCGAGACCGATCGCGCCTTCGTCAAGCAGAGTTGGAGCGGAATCGACAATCTGCCGCAGGCGCTCCTTCTCGTCGGCGAATCGGGCGGAATCCAGATAGATGCGAACGCCGCCCGAAATGTATTCCACGCTCACCCTGAAAAGTTCAGCAAATTCTGCAGCCAGGATATCTGCTGTTTCAGGCCCGCATGTTACATCAATTCGCGTCCAGTTCTTCGTCAATAATGCCCCGATCATGCTCGCGGAAGAGTTTTAAGTTATTAGTTATGGGTTTTTAGTCATCTACTCAAAACTAAAAACTCGAAACTAAAAACTCCTCATGCCACCGCTATGCACTTCACTTCGACCATCACGCCCCTTGGCAGCCCCTTAACCTCAACAACCGCCCTCGCAGGCTTGTGGGCCGAAAAATACTCTTCATATACCTGATTGAAAGCCAAAAATTGGGTAATATCGGTTATAAAAACATCGACAGCAACAACTTTGTCCAGTCCAATCCCCGAAGCGATCAGAACCTGCTTCAGGTTCTCCAGCGAACGGCGGGCCTGGCCTGAGAAGTCACCGCCTGCGATTTCCCCGGTTTCAGGGTCTATCGGTATCTGGCCGCTCACGAAAACAAAGCCATTGGCGCGGATCGCCTGCGAGTAGGGCCCAATTGCGGCAGGGGCCTTCACGGTTTGTATCGCCTCCAAACTCATTGTCTCCTCCTTTTGACCTCCGGAAATGCTCTTTTATCGGCAAATTAAAGTAATGCCGCCTCTTATTCAAATAAATAGCCACACGAGGTCCCGGGTTGACATTTTTGCCGGCACCGCCTGAAGTACAGTTGACTCATCCCCAAATTGCAATCGGGAACAGGCGGGATTTGGACGGGATTTACAGGATTTTAGTCAAATGGCTCAACTTGCAGTATTTCTCTGCCTCGTTGAGCCTTTTTTCGCGCAAAACTTCCGTTTGAACCCTTCCTAACCGTCCCAAACGTTTTGAGCTGCTCAGACATTTAATTTAACAAATTACGTGCGTATCGGTGTTCCACAGTTCTGAATTTTCGTCTGCATTTCAGGGCTCAATTGTATGACAAGCTCTGCGTTGTACGAACCGGTAGCCGGTCCGGACAGTTCCGGACTCGACGACAGCGTCTTCGAGTATAGCTGGTGAGCCGCGATTCCATAAGAACGCGATACAGCAGCTAACGACCCGTCTTTGACTGCCGGATCGACGTCGGTCGTAAAGATTGAAACTGTATTGTCGCTGTTGCGAACAATGTCGAAAATACGGAACTGCTGCGGGAAATCCCTTAATGATGAGGTTTCAATCTGCCAGAAGCCGAGTTCAGGACGGGCCTCATCAGGCGACTTAAATGCGGTAACTGCATTTAGATGACGATGCCCCGCAATCCACAGAATGAGATTCGGATATCTATGCAGTGTGTCAAACAGCGTCTTCTCGGATACAGAAGATTTGGACCACCAACCGAGAAAAGATTCCGGCTTTTCGACACCTATCGGTACGTGCGCAGCGATGATCATGAGCTTGCCTTCAGCCTGTCCCTTATCAAGTTCACTTACAAGCCAGTCATAACGCGCATTATCAAGAGACCCATGCCCATAGCCGTGAAAATCGACATCGTCTTCCCTTTGAGTATCGTCGAGCACGATAACCTTGATCGGTATATTCGACCTCGGCTCGAAGCTGTAACTGGCAAAGCCGTTGTCGAGATTTGACTGGTTGAAACCGTGACCTGCCGGAGTTGAAGATGTTGCAAAAAATTCGCTCATCCACTGCTTTATCGAAAGTGAACGGCGGTCCGGATCGGATGCAATCTTCGGAGCGTTTGTGCTACCCACAGGCCCCGCACCTATAATGTCACCGTAAGGCGTCCGGCAGTCGAGTACACCCATATAGAAATCACGCTTGTTTATGCCGTCAGGGTCGGTGAGTATATCTCCCATTTTGAGGATATCTTCGCCGATATAGGCCTGCCGGAGGTAATCGCTCACAGGGTTTGTCCCCATCCAGAAATGATCGTGGTTGCCCAGAGCCTGATACCAGGGGATCGTCTTATCAAGTCCTGCCGCCTTGTAAGGTTTCTGATAATCGATGGCGCCGGCGCCGGCATGAGCACCGGAGCTTGGGGTGATGACCTTGCCGTCCAGAACATCGACGTACCACCTTAGTTCGTTGTACTGTGTGTTGTTGCAGGTGTCGCCCAGAGAAATACCGAAATCAATCGGATTTTGTTTGTGAATGGCGTTTATCGTCTGTACTGCGGCGTCGAGAACATGAGTCGTATACAGCATAACCGCAGAATATGCCGAACTGACACCGTCTTTGAGGCCAAGATAGATCGCCTGGGTAGGAGATTCTTTGTCGGTGATATGGATGTCGGTTATGGTAAAGAAACTTAAAAGTCTTGCAGAATTAGCGGCAGATGCACTGTTATAAGTGGCCGGCACGATGTCGAGCCTCTTGACGCAATCGATACCCGATGCGTAATGCCAGTTGCCATAGCCGTTTTGCTTGTATTTTGAAACCTCATTAGGAAGAATCTTCTCCGAACCCGAAGGTGGATCAGGCATGACCGCTCTCCGGAGCGTGGTAAAAACATCGAAAGCAATCGGGCACGATGGCGCGGGGGGGCTTCCCCCGGCAGCAAGCACCTTCTCCAGTGTCCCTGGAGCCGATAACTCCAGCCCAAGGGCGGCTGCGCAACCAGCGCAGAACTTCAAAAAGACTCTTCTTAAAACGTTCATTTGCACTCCTTTCACAATGCCGGCTATGGGATGATCCGCAAAGGACGATCCCTGCTCCTGCAATTTGCTATTCGGAATTATCATCATTTTTGGTGAGCGGAATTTACAAAGCGGCAGGCATAGTAAGAATAATTCCTTTTGGTGAACCCTCACTAGGTTTCGGGTTCGCGGTTACCGCTGAGTAAGCATGTGAAACGCTTCAAGTTCGCGGCCGATTTTTTGTGAGGCCGCATCGCTGCGCGAGGAAGAGTGAAAGAGGAAAAGCGTTGGCGCAGATTATTTCAGTTCCCTGTTAACTTCGACCCCGGCTGGCATGGAAGCGAGGAGCGAGAAGTAAGAAGCTGGAAGCGAAAAACTTCCTGCTCCCTGCTCCCTGCTCCCTGCTCCTTGATGACGCCGCCGAGTCATCTTCCGTTACTCAACGCAGGCGTAAGCCTGGCTTAGCACCACGCCGCGGCCGGTGCGGGAACGTATAAGGTAACGACTACCCTTATCCTTCCATCCCTCTGTCACAAGAGTGTCGCCGGGATAGACCAACCCCGAGAAACGGGCACTGAACTCCTTTAGGCGCGCCGCATCTCCGTCGCAAGCGTTGAGGACTATGGCTCTCGCTGCGTGCCCGTAAGTGCACAGACCATGCAGGATTGGGCGGGGAAAACCTCCCATCCTGGCAAAATCCGGGTCCAGGTGCAAAGGGTTGAGGTCGCCGTTCAGGCGGTACAGCGCCGCCTGGTTTTCCGGAATGAAATATGAGGCGGCAAAATCCGGCTGTATCCCTTCGGGAGTCTCAAGCGCTTCGGCCTTGGGTCCGGGGTCCCCACCGAAGCCCCCGGCGCCCATATAAAAGATGCCGTGTTCGCCCTCAGCCAAAAGCTCACCCGTCTCAGTCATGATCTTCATGCGCCAGATAATCACCGCTCCTTTGACCTTGTCGTAAATATTTGTGATTTCTCCTTCGACGAAGGCTTTCCCCCCAGGTGGAATCGCCCTATGAAGTCTTAGCGCTTCTTCCCCGTGAACAAATCTGGAACGGTCGACCTTGACATCCTTGAAGAGTGCGGCAGACAAGCCGCTACACATGACAGTGGCAAAGCTCGGGAAGACCTTTAGCCCGCCTTCAGCATTCTCGTAAATAAATGGGAGTTCATCCGTCTGCGCCCCGATGCCAAGCGCATACAAGACAACATCTTTCCACGTGTACTCGAATGGGATAGGGCCACATTTCCTGCCAATCAGCTCCAAATCAATCATGCATGCCTCCTCACTCCCGTCAACCTCTTCGAATGTTCTTATCAAGAAGACAGGAGCGCTATCCAAAGAAACGCTGGAATGTTAGCCCGGTTCTACCCTTTTTGGGCCAAATCAGAAGTGTTCGGGCAAAATGGTTTCACAGAATACCATTCGGTGACTGAAGAATACGAGCCTTATTTTAGTTACTATTTTGACCAAATTGCCCGGATTAAGGCAAGAAACTCAGTGCGGCCCTGGAAGTACCCATGCCGAAAATTCACCGCAAACTGGCCATCTTAAACGCTTTACTTCAAAAAGCAGCCGATGTTCAGAATTCTATTCGGAAAAAAAATATTCTTTACAATGATACTCCTACCATGCTAAATTTATGTTTGTCAAGCTCGGAAGACTTTCCCCTTTCACCACTTTTCATCATTGAACATTATTCATTCAGGAACGGTCGGTCAGCGATTATGCAAACGACGTTGAAGCAAAACGTACGAAATAGCTCGGCTTCTGCGACGAAGTGGAAAATTTTGGCGGCAGCCGAAGAAGTTATGTCGCAGAAGGGCTTTTCATCTTCATTGATATCTGAAATCGCCCGTAAGGCCAATGTGGCAAATTCGGTCATATACCTGTATTTCAAGAGCAAACAAGACCTTCTTTTCTCCGTGCCCGGGGAAAAATTAAAGAAACAAAATGCGCAGTTAAAGGAGCATCTCGCTGGAATTCCGGACGTGCTAAGCCAACTGCGAAAGGTGATATGGATGCAACTGCAGTATCACGACATAAACAGGGGTTACGCTCGGTTGCTGCTCATGGAATGCCGCTCAATTGAAGCCTACTATTCCAGCCCTTCTTATGAAATAGTTCGTGAATATACTCGCATGGTGTCCTCGATATTGGCTCGAGGAGTTAAAGAGGGAAGATTTCGCTCGGATATTCCGATTCGGCTCATTCGTGATGTGGTGCTGGGGACTCTGGACATGGAAACCATTAGTTCCCTGACAACCGGCGAAGTGGCATTAGGCGTGTCGGATTTTGAAGATGTCGTGAACCTGGTGGATGCGATGGTCGAGGCAAAAGGACCGCCGGAAGGACACCGGGTGAACCGCTTGGACGCCATCATCGACGCAGCAAAAAAAATCTTTGCGCAAAAAGATTTTGCCAAGGCGACCATATCGGAGATAGCCAGTTTGGCGGGCGTGGCCGATGGGACAATATACGAATACTTTCAATCCAAGGAAGATATTCTTCTTGCCATAGCAGAAGATCAACTCGGCTCTTATCTGGCCCAAGTCGGCGGAGCGTTCGATATCAAGAGCCCAGATCGAAAGCTTCGAAGACTGATCAAGTACCATTTTTCGCGCTTTCTGAGCGACCGCGAGTTTCTGAAATTGTTTCTCATGCGGCTTCATGCGAGCGATAAGTTTTACACGTCCAAGGCCTTTGAAATATTTCGCAGCTACTGCAGACTAATCGAGGACATCATAGAGGAGGGCAAGGCTGCGGGTGTTTTTCGACCGACCATTAATGCCCGAGTTTTCCGCAACATGTTTTTCGGGGCTTTTATTCACATGTCCACGCGATGGTTGGTATTAAGCGAATCCGCCCAGGTGGACAAGGCTGAAGAAATTGAGCAGGTAACTGAGCTTTTGACATCAGCGATCGCGGCGACTCTTAGTGAAAGGACTTAATGGTGATGTACCTTGTCGGGTCACGAGCGACGAATGCCAGCGACCGCGCCGGGCGAAAGGAGTGAACGAGGATGAAGACTGACTTCAATAATGTGAGGGTAGAAATTCAACATGGTGTGGCAGTGCTTTTCATGAACAATCCGCCGGTAAACCAGCTCTCGGAACACTTCGTACTTGAGCTGGTCGAGGCTGTTTCCAGCGGCTTCCAGGATTCGGAGGTCAAAGCGATTGTGCTTACGGGCACTGGGAAAAACTTCATAGCAGGCGCAGATCTCAAGGGGGTTTATAAAGTCAAGGAAAAAGATGTGCTGTTGCCCGGGGTGGTGGGTTTTTCAGGCTTTCTCAACCAGATCGAGATGGGCCCCAAGCCTGTGATTGCAGCCATCAATGGTAATGCGCTCGGGGGAGGGCTCGAAATTTCAATGGCATGTCATTACAGGGTCGCTGCCGACGGCGTCCAGCTCGGACAACCCGAGGTTAAGGTGGGGCTTATACCCGGCGCGGGTGGGACCCAGCGTCTGCCCAGGCTCATAGGTCTGTTCAATGCCCTGGAGATGATGACCGTGGGGGACCCTATCGGTGCTGAACAGGGCCTGTCAAGACGGCTCATCGATGAGGTGGTGGACCCGGAGAACCTCGTGCAGGCAGCGGTGGCGGCAGCCAACAAATTTATCTCGGGTGAAATTTCACTTGAGAACAGGCGAACGCGCAACAGAAATTCCCGGCTTCCAAGCGCGGCCGAGCTAAAGGCTATGGCGAACGCCGCCAAATTCATGGCTATGAGCAAAGCCAAAGGATACCTGGCCCCCTTCAAAGTGATCGAAGCCGTGGAACAAGGCTTGACGCCCAACATTGAAGCCGATCTCCTGCGGGAAGCCGATATATTTGCCGATTGCGCCCTTTCAGATATCGCGAAAAACCTGATCGGCATATTTTTGAATACCAGGGCTGCAGGCCGACTTCCACGCATCGAGGGTATTCAACCAGCCCGGATCAAGAGGGCCGTGATGCTTGGCGGCGGGGTAATGGGATCGGCAATCGTCAATCTTTTGCTCACAGGCGGATTTGAAACGGTCCTGTGGGACATTAACCAGGAGGCTGTGGACAAAGGCGTGGCGGCTGTCAAAAAGACTTTCGATTACGCCTTGAAGAAGAAGAAGATGACCCCGGCCGATTTAGATGCAATGCTGAATAGGCAGCTCAAAGCGACTACGTCACTCGAGGACGCAAAAGACGCCGATCTCATCATAGAAGCCGTGCTCGAGAACATGAGCATCAAACAGGATATCTGGAAGAAGCTCGAAGGGATCTGCAGGCCCGACACTGTATTTGGCACCAACACCTCAGCTCTGCCGATTACCGAAATAGCTTCAGTGCTCAACGATCCTGGACGCATGATCGGACTTCATTTCTTCAACCCCGCCCATCGCATGATGCTTTTGGAGATCATTTGCGGGGAAAAGACTTCCGACCAGACCCTGGCCACCTCCGTAGCTTTCGCACGTGCGATCAGGAAGGTGCCCATCGTGGTAAACGATGCGCCCGGGTTCTACGTGTCGAGACAGCTTGGAGGCCTGTTCGGAGGATCCGTCTACCTGACCGCCGATGGCGTAAATGGCTTCAAGATAGAAAAGGCAATGAAGAATTTCGGTATGCCCATGGGCCCGGCGGAGCTTGCCGATCTCACCGGTATCGACATCAATTATCACGTAAATAAGACTTTCGAGAAAAGGCTGGGGGAAAGATACGAGATGCACCCGCTCACGGAGCTGGTCTACCAGACAGGCTGTTACGGAAGAAAAACCGGAGCCGGCTACATGGATTACAGCGGAGACAAGCCCGTGCCTAACAAGAAGGTAGTGGATTGTGTTCAAAATTACCTGGACTCGAAAGGGGTTTCTCCCAGGGAGATGCCGGAACAGGAGATAATCGACGATATGCTTGCCCTGGCTATTAACGAGGCGGCGCTGATGATGCAGGAGGGAGTTTGTGACAGGCCGCAGGACATGGACCTTGCAATGATCTATGGCACCGGATTTCCACCTTATCGGGGCGGTATATTACGCTATGCCGACAAGTGGGGCGTCGCCAAGGTCTACGACAGACTGGTTGAACTCGAAAAGCAGTACGGAATGAGGTTCCAGCCGGCGGCGTTATTGAAACAGATGGCCCAATCAGGTAAGACCTTTTACCCGGCTTAACGGAGGACTGAATGGCGAAAAAATTTGTCAGCGAGCGGAACCTGGATTTCATGCTCTACGAAGTGCATGATGTGGAGCGGCTTTCCAGCTTACCTTATTATGAAGATCACAATCGGGAGACATATGACCTCGTGGTGAATACGGCCCTCAGGTTAGCCCGTAACGTGATGTATCCATACTTGAAGGAAATGGACGAAAAGCCTCCGGTTTTCGAAGACGGCCAGGTAAAAGTCCATCCTATGGTCAAGACCATGATGAAGGAGTGGGGAGAGGGCGGATGGATCTCTTCGTCCATGCCCTACGATGTGGGCGGCCAGCAATTGCCGGTCACCGTGAGCCAGGTTTGCGAATACGCATTTGCCGCTGCCAATTTTGCCGCCAGTGCTTATTCGGGTTTGACCTCGGGGGCGGCCCATCTGATTCTGTCTTTCGGAACTAGTGAGCTGATAGAAACCTACACCCCCAGGATGCTGGCGGGAGAGTGGCAGGGGACGATGGCCCTCACCGAGCCTCAGGCCGGAAGCTCTCTTTCGGACATCACCACTCAGGCGGAGCCAACGGACCAGGGATATTACAAGATCCGGGGACAAAAAATTTTCATCTCCGCCGGAGATCATGACGGCGTGGAGAATGTCGTCCACATGGTGCTGGTCAAAATCAAGGGATCACCGCCTGGCGCCAAGGGCATCTCTCTTTTCCTGGTGCCCAAGAAGAGGCTCAAAAGTGATGGGACCCTTGAATCCAACGACGTGACCGTGACCACGGTTTATCACAAGATGGGCTATCGGGGCTGTCCGATTACCCAGCTCAGTTTTGGGGAAAATGACGATTGCCGGGGATATCTCGTAGGCCAACCACACAAGGGTCTCTCTTATATGTTTCAAATGATGAATGAGGCGCGGATAGGTGTGGGTATGCAGGCTACTGCCGTTGCTTCGGCGGCATATTACGCTTCTTTGGAATATGCCAGGGAGAGGCCGCAGGGCAGAAGGCTGTCAAGCAAGGACCCGACGCTCCCTCAGATTCCCATTATCGAACACGCTGACATCAGGAGAATGCTGCTCTTTCAAAGGGCGGTCACGGAGGGTTCTTTATCCGTGATTCTCCAGTGCGCCATGTACTCCGACCTGGCGAGGACAGAGAATGCCGAGCAAAGGGAACGGTACGAGCTGTTACTCGACTTGCTGACCCCCGTGGCGAAGAGTTACCCCTCGGAGACTGGAGTTATGTCGGTAAGTCAGGGGCTCCAGATTCTTGGCGGTTATGGATACTGCCAGGAATACCCCTTGGAACAATACTACCGCGACATGAGAATACATCCCATTCATGAGGGCACCACCGGTATTCAGGGCATGGACCTGCTTGGGCGTAAAGTCATCATGAAGGACGGCAGGGCTTTGCGGCTTTATCTGGAGGAGGTTCAGGCCGTGATCGGGGCCGCCGCGTCCCGCGAAGTACTCAAACCTTATTCGGATCGACTTAGACAAGCATTGGAAAAACTTCAGAGTGTCACCATGCACCTGGTGCAACTTGCCATGAAGGGAGACACGGAGAGGTTCCTGGCGGATGCAACTCTTTACCTTGAATTTTTCGGAACTATTGCGATTGCATGGCAGTGGCTGGCTCAGGGGCTGGCCGCCTGTAAGGGAATGGATGAAAGTGAATGCTCCGATGTAGACAGACAGTTTTATGAAGGCAAGCTTTGTACCATGCGGTACTTCTTCCATTATGAAGTGCCAAAGATCTACGGGTTGGCGTCGAGGCTCATGGAGTCCGACGGACTGACATTGGAGATGAAAAGCGCTGTTTTCGACGACTGAGTTCGATTCTGGCGGGCATGGAAGGGCTACTCCGACCCACCCCACGCTCCCCTGCCCTAACTCACTCATTACAAAGGAGGCAACATATGAGAGAAGTGGTCATTGCAGGATACCTTAGGACCGCTCAATCCCGCTGCCGGCCGAGGGACCCGGCCAGAGACGTATTCGGCAGAATAAGAGCCGATGAACTCTTGGCCAAGTTACTCCCCGAACTGGCCAAGAGAACGGGAATCCAACCGGAAGAAATCGAGGATTTCATCGTAGGGTGCGCCACAGCGGTTGGCGAACAATGGGTCTACGGAGGCCGCATACCGATTTTTTTGGCCAACTTCCCCAAAACCGTTGCAGCCAAATTCGTAGACCAGCAATGTGGTTCTTCCATGGCTGCCATTCATATGGGTTTTCTGGAAGTTGCCACCAACAACGCGGACATCGTCATGGTGGGAGGAATGGAGCACATGACGAGGGTTCCCATGGGACAATCGACCACAGAAGGTGGACTGATCGCCGCCAACCTGGCGCTGGTCGCGGCCCCTGAGTACTTGCACTGGGACATGATGACAACCATGAACATGGGACTTACCGCTCAAAAGCTGCTCGCTCAATCAGGCCTGACCAGGGAAGATATGGACAAATGGGCTCTGCGATCTCACCAACTGGCCGCAAAGGCCCAATCAGAGGGCTTCTTCGATGGTGAGATACTGCCCATTGAGGCGGTACAGGCAGACGGTACGGTCATTACCGTGAAAACGGATCAGGCGGTGCGAGCCGACACGACGCTCAAAGGTCTGGCGGAACTGAAACCTGCTTACAAGAAGGACCACCAGATTACGGCAGGGAATTCATCGCCCCTTAATGCGGCGGCCTCATCAATGATATTGATGTCCAAGGAGACGGCACAGGCAAAAGGAATCAAGCCTCTGGCCACCGTAAAGTCCATCGGGTTCGCGGGCGTGGACCCCACCATCATGGGCGAAGGACCCGTGCCCGCCAGCCAAAAAGCCCTTCAAAAGGCGGGGCTGCAAGCCAAAGATGTCGATTACTGGGAGATAAATGAGGCATTCTCCATTGTAGCTCTTAACTGCATCAAAGAACTGGGGCTCGATCCGGACAAGGTCAATGTGATGGGCGGCGGAGTTGCCATTGGGCATGCCCTGGGAGCCACCGGTATCCGACTCGTGGGAACCCTGGCCCGCATACTGGAGATGAAGGGCGGACGCTACGGATGCGCTAACGCCTGTGTGGGTGGAGGCCAGGGCGTGGCCACGATCATAGAGAGAGTTGCCTGACGACTGATGAGCCTGCGAAAGCGGTCCGCAGGCTCATCCTCAGTTCGTTGCATCATTAAACGGCCACCCATGGGAGATAATGCGACTACCGCAAGCAAAATCTTATGAAATATCAGTTGTCGAAGTTTGTGTAATTGGTTAATTTTACTGAGCGCGAAGGGCAGGATCCTGCGTAAGGAGCTAAGGACGGTGGATCAAGCCAATCGTGGTTCCAACCGGCAGGTTACCGCATTGTATGAAACCCTGATTCTAACCTTATTACCCGATCTTGTCAGGAGGCAACATGAGAACGAAGGAACAATATATCCAAGGTCTGGCCAAGATGAAGAGAAACGTCTATTTCAATGGATCTCTCATCGACCGCACAGACGAATTGCAGATGGCATGTCTCGACACCATAGGGACAACGTACGATGAGGCGGCCAAACCGGAGAATCAAACCTTGTTGACGGCCATCTCTCATCTCACGGGTGAGAGGATCAATCGTTTCACTCACATTCATCAGGACACCGACGACCTGCACAAGAAGCAGGACATGACCCGCCAATTGTGTCAAAAAGTGGGCGGCTGCATCCAGCGCTGCATGGGGTGCGACGCCACTAATGCCATTTACAACGTTTCATACGAAGCGGACAAGGTCAACAAAGGTGCCACCCACTACCATGAGAACTTCAAGAAATGGCTGATGCGTTTTCAGACCGAGGACTTGATTGGCTGTGCCGCCCAGACAGACATCAAGGGCGACAGGATGCTGCGGCCTGCCGAGCAGCCGAATCCGGACGCTTATGTGCATATCAAGGAGAGGCTTAAGGACGGCATAGTGGTCAGCGGATGCAAGGTGCACATCTCAGAGGCCTCCGTGTCCGACGAGGTTCTGGTGGTTCCCACCAGGGCATTGCGCCCGGAAGATAATGACTACGCCGTGGCCTTTGCCGTTCCAGGAGACTGGGACGGGTTGAAGCAGGTAATGACTGCTCATAACCTCAGACCCAGAGAGCACTTCAAGCGAGGGTTCATGCCAGGCGCCACGGATTCCTATATGATTTTTGACGACTGCTTTGTTCCGTGGGAAAGGGTATTCATGGCGGGTGAATGGCAGCACGGAGGGGTGCTGGCTCTCCTTTTCGCTCTGTTTCACCGGCATTCATATTCAGGTTGTAAACCGGCCATCGGCGATATCCTCTTGGGGACTGCGGCCCTGGCAGCCGAGGTTAACAACGTTCATAAGGCATCCCATGTCAGGGAGAAGCTGGCCGAGATCATCATGACCACGGAGTTGGGTTATGCCGCGGGATACACGGCTTCAGACATGGGCAAACCGGAAGTTTACATGCCGGGCATGGGTTTTGTTCCCTATGGACCGGGATCTTACATTCCGAATTCGATTTATTGCAACGTGGGCCGCTGCTTGTCGGGTGAAGCCGTTTTCAGGGAAGCTGAGATCCTTTGCGACATCGCGGGCGGAGTAGTGGCCACTTTCCCTCACGAGAGGGACTTCGTGAACCCCGAGACCAAAGACCTGCTCCTCAAATATACCAAACGCAACCCCAAAATGGCGCCGGAGGATCAGGCCCAGTTCTGGCGTTACATGGGCGACATCCTGTGCTCTGCCAGCGGCGGCATAACCCAAGTAGGCAACTACCATGGCGGCGGCTCACCGGTTATGGAGCAGATCGCCATCACCAGCCAGTACGACATCGAGTCCAGGAAGAAGCTGGTAAGGTACATCGCCGGCATGAGCGGTGGGGATAGAGAGGCCTTAAGCAAGCAGGACAAGCAGGAGCAAAAAATAAGTCCAAGCCGCCCGTAGACTCCTAATACCAATGTACTTTCTAACAAGTGATGCCAACCCGGGTTGCCAGAAAAGGCTTGCCCGGGAGACGGCGGCAATACAGGGTGCTCGCATGCGAAATGATGGTGCGTGCGAGCGTCCCTGCCAACGATGTAAGGACTTTGCGTACCTCTGATCAAGCCAATCGTGGTTCTGACCGGCAGGTTACCGCATTATTTGAAACCCTGATTCCAATTTCACTGCCCCATCTTTCAGGAGACGAAATGAGAACCAAGGAACAATATATCCAAGGTCTGGCCAAGATGAAGAGAAACGTCTATTTCAATGGATCTCTCATCGAACGCACAGACGAATTGCAGATGGCATGTCTCAACACCATAGGAACCACCTACGATGAGGCGGCCAAACCGGAGAATCAAACCTTGTTGACGGCCATCTCTCATCTCACGGGGGAGAGGATCAATCGTTTCACTCACATTCATCAGAACGCGGACGACCTGCACAAGAAGCAGGACATGACCCGCCAACTGTGTCAACAGGTGGGCGGCTGCATCCAGCGCTGCATGGGGTGCGACGCCACTAATGCCATTTACAACGTTTCATACGAAGCGGACAAGGTCAACAAAGGCGCCACCCAGTACCATGAGAACTTCAAGAAATGGCTGACGCGTTTTCAGACCGAGGATTTGATTGGCTGTGCCGCTCAGACAGACGTCAAGGGCGACAGGATGCTGCGGCCTGCCGAGCAGCCGGATCCGGACGCTTATGTGCATATCAAGGAAAGGCTTAAGGACGGCATAGTGGTCAGCGGATGCAAGGTGCACATCTCAGAAGCATCCGTGGCCGACGAGGTGCTGGTGGTTCCCACCAGGGCATTGCGCCCCGAAGATAAAGACTACGCCGTGGCCTTTGCCGTTCCAGGAGACTGGGACGGGTTGAAGCAGGTAATGACTGCTCATAACCTCAGGCCCAGAGAACACTTCCAGCGAGGGTTCATGCAAGGCGCCACGGATTCCTATATGATTTTTGACGACTGCTTTGTTCCGTGGGAAAGGGTATTCATGGCAGGCGAATCGCAGCACGGAGGAGTGATGGCTCTGCTTTTCGCTCTGTTTCACCGGCATTCGTATTCAGGTTGTAAGCCGGCCATCGGCGATCTGCTTTTAGGGACTGCAGCCCTGGCAGCCGAGGTTAACAACGTTCATAAGGCTTCCCACGTCAGGGAGAAGCTGGCCGAGATCATCATGACCACGGAGTTGGGTTATGCCGCGGGATACACGGCTTCGGCCATGGGCAAACCGGAAGTTTACATTCCGGGCATGGGTTTTGTCCCCTATGGACCCGGATCTTATATTCCGAATTCCATTTATTGCAACGTGGGCCGCTGCTTGTCGGGTGAAGCCGTTTACCGGGAAGCAGAGATCCTTTGCGACATTGCGGGCGGAGTGGTGGCCACTTTCCCTCACGAAAAGGACTTCATGAACCCCGAAACAGGCGACCTCTTACTCAAGTACACCAAGCGCAACCCCAAAATGCCATCGGAGGATCAAGCGCAGTTCTGGCGTTACCTGGGCGACATCCTGTGTTCAGCCACCGGCGGCATATCCAAGGTGGGAAATTACCATGGCGGCGGCTCGCCGGTCATGGAGCAGATCGCCATCACCAGCCAGTACGACATCGAGTCCAGGAAGAATCTGGTGCGGTACATCGCCGGCATGAGCGGAGGCGACCGGAACGCTTTAGACAAGGAGCGGAAGAAGTAATTCGAACACTTCTTTGCATCATAAAGGCATGACTTGATTGTTCCACGTGCCCCTTCCCGGTTCGGCGGGGAGGGGCACTTTCGGTTTTGCCGATTTTTTTGGGGGAGGAAATATGAAGACCGATAGGGAGGGCCGGCTTGAGGGGAAGGTCGCCATTATCACCGGGGCCGCCAGCGGCATTGGCCGTGCTGCGGCAGTTCTTTTTTCCCGGGAAGGGGCGAAGCTCGTCCTGGCCGATTGGAATGAAGAAGGGCTGAGACAAACGCAGAACCTTGTTCTTGAGCAAGGGGGCCAGACGGTTATACAGAAAACGGACGTCTCCAATGAGCATGAGGTTAAGAGTTTGGTCGACCTGGCGCTTCAAACCTACTCCGTAATCGACATTATATGCAACAACGCGGGAATTACGGGGCGGTTGACCACGTTGGAAGAACAAGACAGGGAAGACTGGAATAAAATTTTCGGGGTGAACGTCATGGCGGCGGTATTCACCACTAAGCATGCCGCCGCGCACATGATGGAACGCAAAAAGGGCGCAATAGTCAATACGGCTTCGGTAGCCGGTATCCGCTCCGGAGCGGGAGGCAATGCCTACAGCGCCAGCAAAGCCGCCCTCATTAGCTTTACCCAGACTTCAGCGTGCGACCTGGGTGGATTCAATATCCGGGTGAATGCGGTCTGTCCCGGTTTGATCGAGACGGGCATGACAAAGCCCGTATTCGATCTTGCACGAACAAAGGGGAAGTTCGATAAATTGGGCAGCCGCTGCGAGTTGCGGCGCTATGGCCGGCCGGAAGAGATAGCCGCAGCCATCCTTTTTCTGGCCAGTGATGAAGCCAGTTATATTACCGGTCAAGCCCTTCCGGTCGACGGCGGCAATACGGCCTCACTCAACTTGCCTGGCATGAAATATTGATGAAGAGGTAACAGCGAATGGGGATGAGAGATGCGCTTGAATGGCGTATTCGAACATGTGCGGCACAGGGATGGGCGCTGATTTCGTCCTTGCATGGCCGAACGCGGAAATCAGCTTCATGGCGCCGGAAGTTGCGGCTAATGTTGTGTATCGCAGAAAAATCGACGAGTCAGATGATGTCAAAGCCGCGCGGGAGCAGGCCGAACGACAGATCAGGGCCGCAGGCGCTCCCTGGAAAGCAGCGGGCTTACACTTGCTGGAAGACGTGATCGATCCGCGTGATACGCGGAGAGTTCTGAGCCGGATACTCAGCCTGGCCAGGGGGAGTGATGGGGGGCACCGCAGTCAGAGGCTGCTTGCAAACTGGCCCACGACCTTTTGATACCAACCTGGAAAATGCCGTTTTCATGCTTCGCGGGTGACGCAGGCGGCAGGAAGAATTGCGTTCAAGAGCGGGCAGGGATTTTTTTGACGTAGAAAAACCTCGCCCCTCCGGCATTGTTGCGCAGTTCTTTCGTAGGGGAGGGCTTTATGCCCTCCCTCTTGTTCTGTTCAAAAACCCTCAGACCCCAGTCCTCAGTCCTCAGTCCTCAGTCCTCAGTCCTCAGCCCCCAGTCCTCCTCCACACTCCCCCGCCGCTTGCCTCACGCTTCTGACTTCAGTTTAGCTTCTTCCTCGTCCCTCAAGATCTTTCGCAGTATCTTTCCTACAGCCGATTTGGGGAGCTCGTCCCGGAACTCGATCGATCTGGGAACCTTGTAAGCTGCGAGCTTCTCCTTGCAGAAAGCGATGATATCCTCGCCAGTAACGGTCTCTCCAGGCCTAAGGACTATGTAGGCCTTGAGCGTCTCTCCGCGATACGCATCCGGAATACCCACAGCCACGGCGTCCAGGATCTTGGGATGTTCGAAGAGCACCTCGTCGATCTCCCGTGGATAAATATTGAACCCACCGGCGATCACCATATCTTTCTTGCGGTCTACGACGAATATATAGTCATCTTCGTCGCGAACCACTATATCCCCGGTGCTGAGCCATCCGTTCTTGAGCTGCTCCGCAGTCGCTTCAGGATTGCCATAATACTCTTTCATGACGCACGGGCTCTTGATGAGAAGCTCACCCGGCTCGCCCTGCTTAACCTCTTCCACGCCGTTCTCAACGTCCACGATTTTAATGTCGGTGTCGGGCAACGGGACCCCTATGCCGCCCGTCTTCTTTAAGCCCAGGATGGGGTTGGTTATCCCCAGGGCCGTTGTCTCGCTCATCCCCCAACCCTCGCTAAAGTAGATGCCTAAATCCCTGACCTGCTCGATTATTTCCTGCGGCATAGGGGCGGCGCCTGAGTTAAGGAGGCCCAGCTTTTTGCCCAGTTCAAGCTCTTCCAACTTGGGATGGTTCAGCAACGCTGTAATCATGGTGGGCACAGCCGGAAAGAAAGAGATGTCCTTGAATTTTGCCATAACACCCACGATCTCGTCGATCTGAAATCTCGGGAACACTATTTGGGTGGCGCAGGCAAGCATTGCCCAGTTCATGACAACGATGTTGCCATACACGTGGAAGTACGGGAGCACTGCCATCACTGTGCTCCGTTCGGGTGGAGTGAGCCTGGTTGTAATGGAGCCCCACAGGTAGCACTGAAACGCTGCGGCCACCAGGTTCGCGTGCGTGAGCAGCGCGGGTTTTGGTACGCCGGTGGTCCCGCCGGTGAACTGAATCATGCAGGGGTCCTCCGGGTTCACCTGGACCTTTGGGCGCTTGGAAGGGCTGCCATTCAGGAACTCGGAGAAATGATGCCATTTCGTTTCCAGTTCCAGGCTCTGCTTAGTGCTGCATGGGACCCCCTTAATGAAGTCCGACGGCTTGGTCACTATAACCCGGGGAATGTCTACTTCCTGACAAAGCCGGCTGATAAAGGGAAGGACCATATCGAAGGTGAAAAGGGTCGTCATACCCGTCGCCTCGGCTGCGTGCTTCAACTCAGCGGCTGTATACATCGGATTCAGGTTCACCACGACCGCCCCCAGGCACATGGCCGCGTAGTTGGCGATAACGTATTGGGGACAATTAGGCATATTCATGCCCACCCGGTCACCCTTTCGCACACCCAGGTTTCCAAGGGCTTCCGCCATGCGCCACACATTACTGCGCAGCTCCAGGAACGTCATCTCGGTTCCGTAAAAATTCAGCGCCGCCTTGTCGGGAAAGTAGTTCGTCGGGATGTTGAGTAGTTGGTGGATAGGGATACGAGGGTATCGAACAGTGAGCGGAACATCGAAATCATAATGACGTTGCCAGGGCCTTGATTCCATGATCGAAACCTCCAAGCTGTGAGTAATCGGGAAAAATGCACCCCGGAAAAGGTTATTTATCGCGGATACGCGGATCTCCTGCAACCACGGCAAACGTACTCCCCTACAGACTGCAGGGCCTTAAACCTGCAAAGTGTTCAAATTCGATCAAACGGAGTCCCATATATTTTGAAGTGGACCAATTTATATACGCGAAAGCCCACGTGAATACCAGTCTTAAGGCCTTCCGTTTCGAGCCCGGACAGCGGCTGCCTTTAACGATTTCAAATTGTGCCAACTGCCCGGAGACAAAAACGCGCCGCTACGAAAAGCAGCGGCGCTGCGGGGGGGAATACCTTAGACTCCCAGGTAAGCTTTTTTCACATTGACGTCATTCAGCAGATCTTCGGTTTTGCCCTGCATAGTCAGTCTGCCGTTTTCAATCACATAGCCGTAGTGAGCCAGCATCAAGCCAAGGCGTGCGTTCTGTTCCACCAGAACAACCGTAATCCCCTGGCGATGGATCTCTTGGAAGTGTTCGGCAAGTTGCTGACGCAATAATGGACTGAGCCCCAGCGACGGTTCGTCGAGCAAAAGCATTTTTGGCCGTGCCATCATGCCCCGGGCAATGGCTACCATCTGCTGCTGACCGCCGCTGAGCATGCGCGCCTGGACTTTGAGTTTGCCCTCGAGCGCCGGGAAAAAACTTAATGTCTGCTCCATGGAACGCTTGATCTGGGCTTTGTCGGTTTGCAGATAGGCGCCCAATTGGAGGTTTTCTTTAACAGTGAGCAAGGGAAACAGTTTGCGTCCCTCAGGTATCTGAATGAGTCCCCTGGAAGCAATGTCTGCAGGGTTCAGACCGGTGATTGTTTGCCCCTCGAAGAAGATCTCGCCGCGTTTAACCTTGACCAAGCCGCTGATGCCGTTGAGTGTGGACGACTTACCCGCTCCGTTCGCACCCAGGATGGTGACAAAGTCGCCCGCGTTGACGGTCAGGCTGAGATTCCGCACTGCCGGATTCTTATCATAGTAAACCCAGACGTTCCGTAGCTCTAGCATCGCTGATTCCCTTAAAATCGTCCCGAACAGATGGCGCCGGGAAGCCACTGGCCACTCAGGTACTAATTCGAACTGAAGGTTTCGGTACCCAGATAGGCCTCAATCACTTCCCGGTTGTTCATGACCATGTGGGGTTCGCCTTCGGCGATTTTGGTCCCGAAGTTGAGCACAACCACGTTGGTCGCTAAGTTGGCCACAACCCTCATGTTATGTTCGATGATGATGATGGTGACCCCCTGCTCCCTGATCTTTTTAATGTTTTCAACCACGAACATGGCTTCTTGATGATTCATGCCTGTAGTGGGCTCGTCCAGCATCAAGATTTTAGGGTCGGCTGACAGCGCTATGGCGATGCCCAGCATTCTTTGATAACCATACGAGAGCTTTTCCCCTGGAATGAAAGTGTCGTTAAACAGATCGAGCAGCCGGAGGATATCGAGAACGCGCCCCACGATGCGCTCATGCTCGTCCCTGTATGCCCTGGTTCCAAAGAATGCCTGCCAGTTGCTGGTCTTGTATTGCAAGTAGGCGCTGACCAACATGCTTTCGATCACTGTGGCGCTATCGTAGATCACATTGGACTGGAAGGTCCGGGCGATGCCCCTGGCGGCGATCCGGTCAGGACGCAAACCGCAGATATCCTTACCATCCAAACGGATAGTGCCCTGCGTAGCCTGGTAATAGCCGGAGATGACATTGATAAGGGTTGTTTTGCCCGAGCCGTTTGGGCCGACGATGCCCAGCACATCACCCTGTTCCACGTTGAGGCTGATCTGGTCCAGCGCCCTGAGCATGCCGAAATTTTTGCTGATATTTTTTAGCTCCAAAAGTGCCACTATGTTCCTCCCCTGGGGGTTTCCAACACAGAACGCGAAAAATGTTCAATGGACTTCGATGTCCTTTTCCATGTCTTCGGGAAGCTCGTAAAAATCCACCTCGCCGTAAACGCGCTTCCAGAACTTGGTCCATAGGTCGACCAAGCCGGTCCCCTTGGGCAGAAAAAGCAGAATGCAGACGATGGCGCCGCCGAACACCACTGGGTGGATGCCCTCCAGGTTCAGACGCTGCAAAAATTGGCTCAAATTATAAAGAACGACGGAGCCAACGATCGGGCCGGCGACCAGTGAGCTGATGCCGCCAACTATGCTCATGATCATGACCTGGATGGATTCCTGAATTCCGAGCGTGTAAGGCGTCATGGCCGACAGGAAGTGACCGTAAAACGAACCGGCCAGGCCGGTGAACACGCCGGCCACGGTAAAGGCTATGACACGGTATTTCATAAGGTGAATGCCCTGGTGCTCAGCCAACATGGGATTGGCGGCGACGCTGAAAAAAGTCCCGCCGATGCGGCTCTTGCCGATACGCCAGTAAATGAGGCCCGAGAAGGCCACCAGAACAATCATGAAATAATACCAGGGTACGGTGCTCGCCGTAAAATCGATGTTGATAAAGCCCAACGAGATTGTCTCGGGCGGATAGGTAACCAGACCGCGCGTTCCTCTTGTGACCGATTGCCATTGCATGGCGATAATGCGCACTATTTCGCCAAGGGCCAGGGTGATGATGGAGAAATAGAATCCGCCCACCCTCAATACGACTGCGCCCACCGCGCATGCAACTATGCCCGAGACTAATCCAGCCGCCAAGAAACTCGGCCAGAAGGGCCAATCCAGATGGGCCGTGAGAATAGCGGAGGTATATCCGCCGATGGCCATGAAGGCGGACTGACCCAGACTGAACTGACCCGTCCACAAAATCAGCGTGAAACCCATGGCCACCACGGCCCATATGCCGCTTAAAATCACGATTGAAAGCGATGCCGGGTTGTTTGTGAACAGTGGAACAAGCAACGCCGGCACCACTATGATGCAGGCCACAATCTTTGGTAAGGTGTTTCGCCAATCGATATGAGAAGTCATTTCACAGCTACTCCGAACAAACCCTGGGGGCGAATCAGCAGAATGATAATTACCAGCGCAAAGAGAATCACTTCTGAGAAGTAGGACATGTAGTAGGCGATGACGCTGTTGAGCAATCCCAGGATGACGCCTCCAACGATGGCCCCTGTCAGGCTGCCGATACCGCCGATTACGATGGCCAGCAGCGACATTATCATGGGGATTCCCCCCATGAATGGACTGACCGGGTAAATCGGCGCCATGAAACAGCCGGCCAGGGCCGCCATCGCACAGCCGATGCCCATCACCAGGGTTTTGATACGCCCCACGTGGATGCCGTATAACATGGCCGCATCAGGTCTCTGGGCGGCCGCGCGGATGGCCAGGCCGATCTTGGTGTGCTCGAGCACGAAATACATTATCGCCATGACAATCAGGGTAAAGACAATCACGGCGATCTTCTGGTAGCTGATGTTAACGCCACCCAACGTAAGTACGCCCGGCATCACCATGCCCAATCCCTTCTCCAGCCTGCCCCATATCATGCTGGCCCCACCTACGAAGAAAAATTGCAGCGAGATGGTAGCGGCGGTAACATACAAAGCCCCTATGGCACGGGGAACGTTCACGCGATCGATGATCAATCTCTCCACCAGCATTCCCAGCAGACCCATTGCCAGGGCCGCTATAACCAGACCGGCCCCGAATGGAAGCCCGGCCTGCATGACGGCGGAGTAGAGCACTAAAGCGCCGAGCATATAGAATTGACCGTGGGCCCAGTTCAATATGCCTAATATGCTGAAGACCAGAACCATGCCGAATGCCATGGTCGTGTAGATACAGCTTTGAACCAATCCGTCGACCCAAATTCCTATATGCATTTTAACGTTCCCTTTTTTCAGTTGCCTTTAGCACGTTAGCGCCTTTGCCACTCCGTAATAACAGCAGTTCCGGCTTAGAGTTGGATTCCGTCCGGCAAGGGGCCTTTTCCGCCCTGACATTGCAATCAATCTCGACGCTCCGTGCGGCACACAGGTGTACGCCTCCGCGCAACCCCTCGATTTTCTTGCCAGGACCAAAAATGCCTCCTTTCCGAATCGGAAACTACCAGAGTCTCTATAAGGTGAAATTCTCCTACGTTCATCCGGAGTTTCCGGATGGAAACGAGCTATGGAATGGGATCCATGGGAGTTTCGAACAGGTAAACCTCTTTGCCTCCCTTGATCTCGCAAAGAACGCCCGGCGAGCCGAACAGGACCGGCGAGCCGTAAGTTTTCGCACCGGACATTGTAAAAGTGCCGTTCGTAGTGGAGAAGGTGCCGCCTCGAATCGCCTTCATGATGGCGTCGGGATCATCCACCGTACCGGCTTTTTGCATGGCCTGGGACAGAATACCTATGTGGTTTGGCATCCAGCCGATCCAGCCGGTATAGGTATACGGCTTCCCTTGTTTTTCCGATGCCATCTGCATCGCCTGCTTGCACATGGCGATCCATTTGGGATCGATTTTGGTCACCTTATAGTCCCAGACACCCCAATATTGCCCGATAAATCCCTCGCTGGCATCTTTTCCTATTACATTGATATACATCTGCGGATCGATAATAGTGCCGGCCGTGCCTACATGCCAATCTTTATGCCCCATCTCATAGCGTTGTTTGTCAATGAGCATGGCGGCTGTAATGTCCCCTCCTCCGTAAATGATGTCACACCCGGCTTCGGCAAATCGGGTGATGTAGGGCGTAAAGTCCTGTGCGCCGTATGGATACCACTCATGATGGAACCTGATGCCGGCTTTGGTGAGCACTGCGTCCACCTTATCCCAGCCCGGGCCTTTGCCCATTTCGGAATCGTTTAAGCCGATACTGTGGTAACCCGGGAAAGCCTTGACCAGCGCGAAGCAGTCGGTGACAAACTGCTCATGGGAGGGATTGCCGAAGACTACATAGGGCATGCGTTTGGCATCATAAGAGCCCCCCAGACTCACCGGCTGGATATCGCTTCCGGTGCGGGTTATCAGGATCACTTTCGCCGGGGTTGTCACTGCGGCTACAGTAGCGAAGTTCCAGCTCCAATGTCCTACGATGAATTTGACCTTGTCTTCGAAAATGAGCTTCTTGGCGGCTGCAGCGCCCCCTTCGGGGGTGTTCAAGTCATCCGCTTCGACAATCTGAAAGCCGTAGTTTTTACCACCTACATCGAAACCTTCCTTGTTGAACAGCTCAACAAAGGCATAGTAGGGGTCCCTGCCGATCGTTCCCCATGGCCCCGCCGGTCCGCTCTGCGGTCCCATTATGCCTATTTTGATTAAGGTTTGCTCCTTTGCCTGGACTTGAACGGATACGAGACCGACCCCCGCGAGGATCAAGCAAAAAAGGGACACTGAGACAAGCCAAACCAATGCAGTGTTACGCTTCTTTTTCATAAGCCAAATTCTCCCTTCTGTTTTTGTCCAAAGCAATAACTTCCCTTTCACCTCACACCGATGGAGTCAGCTATTTCCAAAAGTCCAAGCCGCTCCAGACATTGCCTGGTCGGTCTGCCGGTAACATTGTCCCATTCCCGCAATGCGTAATACTCGGGCAGCATCTTATGCAGATTGGGGACATGACCTTCCTGGCCACCGCCGGCAATAGGCCGCTGGGCTAACTCCGGCAGCTCATCGTCCCTGGCGCTTATGCCCAGTTTGCAGGACAGGGCGCGCTGGAGCTGAAAGATGCGCTCCCCGGTCTTCAGTAATTCCGCCATGGTCGTATCCCATCCTGTCAATGCACAAACCATGGCGATCAACAGGTCAAACGGCATGATCGCAAAGTGACATATACCCAAAGCATCGCTCAACGCCCGCCAATTTTGACTGGTCACAACCATTTGTGCTTTTTCGTCGCCCCAGCGGTCGTCCGCGTCGAGCCCGAGATCGGGGTGTCCGGCACCTCCATCCACCTGGTAGGCGTCGCTCTTGTTGTGGTCCGCCCCGCGCGGGGCGGTCGCGTAAACTAACGCCATCGAGTGATAGGCTCGCGGGTCGTGCATGGGATATTCGAGCCCTTTGACTTGGACCGCCTCTCCGGCCGGCCGGCCAAAGCGCTCCGCCATGCGGCGGGTGCCGCCGGCCAGGACGGCGCCGAATCCCTGGTTATGGCCGATAAGATGGATCAACGCGATAGCCGCCTCGATGTTGCCCCAAGTCAGCGCAAGCCCGCCGGTCTCTTTTTCCGAGATCACGCCCTGCTCGTAGAGGTAGAAAGCGTAGCCGGCGCTGGCGCCGCTGCTGATGGTGTCGAAGCCGTAGCCGTTGATCAGTTCATTCATGTGAACCAGCGCCCCCAGATCTGCAATGCCCAGCATTGGACCCCAGGCCATAAGGGTCTCGTATTCAGGGGCCTCAATCTTTTCTTTGGGGAATTTTCCCTCTTCGATTCGAAGCACCTTGCGGCAGCGGATGGGGCACCCGAAACAGGCCGTGTGGCCCGTCTGGCATGTCTCGGTCATGGTAACGCCGCTTATTTGGGTGGCTTCCTCCATGGTGGGGGCCGTGTAGTATTGGGTGGGACCGTCACCGTAAGCAATCGCGGAATCAACCCAGCCGGAGGTGCCGGTTTCATGCATGATCTGAGACAGGAAATGCTCCTTGACCTGTTTCATGGCGCTGGCCGAACTCTTTTTGAAACCATCCGGGTCGTGGATGGGCAAACTGAGCTTGCCGCGAACCGCTACGGCTTTTATCTGCTTGCTCCCCATCACGCATCCCATTCCAGCCCGGCCCAGACAGTGGCCCCATTCGGACAAAATATTGCCGTAAGCCACGAGATTCTCCGACGCCGGGCCGATGCACGCAACTTGGGTGCGCTCGCCACAGGCTTTCTTGATGGCCGCCTGTGTTTGGTAGGTGTCCAGTCCCCATAAGGCGGCAGCATCCCTGAGCTCGGCCTTGCCGTCTTGAATGTAGATATAAACAGGTTTACGGCACCGGCCTTTCAGGATGAGCCCATCGTAGCCGGCCTTTTTGAACTCCGCTCCGAAGATGGCGCCCATGTTGGCGTCCCCATAGTACCCGGTGTGGGGCGATTTGGTGGCCGCGCCCCAGCGGCTGGCGCTTGGGCAGGTAGTGCCGTTGAGCAAGCCGGGCATGAGGATAAGTGCATTGTCGGGTCCGAACGGATCGGTTTTTTCATCTACCAGATCGAAAAGATAGCGTGCTGCCAAACCGGTGCTGCCGATAAAATTGCGCGCATGCTTTTCATTCAAGGGCTCATCGATAAGCCGGCCGTTGGTTAAATCTGCCACCAGCAGTTTGCCCCAGTATCCGTTCATAGGCGTCCGCTCTGTTTGTTGCGCATCAACGTCCTGATTTCTCAAAAGTCGATCCGCCTGCCCTCATATGCATAACGGAAAATTTTGTCCAGGTCCTCTTCTCCGGGAACGCGACTGACCGTCATGGTCGTCACTTCGTTGAGTGCCCGGTCAATCAGATCGGGTATGGCCGCGTTGAAGGCCGCAGGCTCTATTCCGCAGGCCTGGATGGTCGCAGGTTGGCCAATCTCCATGGCCACGGCGCGCACCTTTTCAACCAGCGCAAGGGCGCAAGCTTCCTCCGAACCCGAAGATAAGCCGCAAAAACGGGCAATTTCGGCGTACTTGGCCCGGGTCTGGTCGGCCGCGTTTATCAGGTACTCCATCGTATAGGGCAAAAATAGACCCACGGTGCGGCCGTGGGGAATATGAAAGACGGCGCCCAGAGCGTGCCCGGTGCTGTGGCCGAGGCCGGCCATGGCATTGCCGAAGCACATCCCTGCCAGAATGGCGGCATTCTGCATTTGCTTGCGCGCCTCGAGGTCGTCTCCGGCCTTGTAGGCGATGGGCAGGTATTCAAAGGCCTGCCGCGCCGCAACTAGGCCTGGGCCCTCGGTGATGCTGCTGCCCCAGGTGGAGACATAGCCTTCGATGGCTTGGCATATAACGTCCATACCACTGTCCGCCGTGATTTGCGGCGGCATGCCTAAGACCATGACCGGATCGAGGATGGCCACATCCGGCGTGCATTCGGTGGTGCCCAAGCCCAGTTTTCGCTTGGTTTCACTGTCAGTTAACACGATAGCCCAGGTGGCTTCCGAACCCGTGCCACTGGTGGTGGGAATGGCCAGCAGCCTGGCCTTGTCTCTGAAATTGTAGGTGTCCGATGCAATGATCGCATCGGGTTCCAGGTCCGGGCGCACCAGCAGGATGATGACTGCTTTGGCGGCATCCGTGCAGGACCCGCCGCCCAGGCCGATGACCCAGTCGGGTTGGTATTCGCCCACGGCGATACCGCCTTTTTTGATCGTTTGCAGAGAAGGCTCCGCTTCGACTTCGTCAAAAATGCGCCAGCCGATTCCGGCTGCGTCCAATTGGTCAGTCACCAGTTTGGCCAGCCCAAGGCGCACTATGTTCCGGTCTGTTACAATGAACGCCTTCCTGCCTCTGATTTGCAGAAGATACTCCAGGGCATTGTCGCCATAAACTATAGTGGGGCATGAAAAGGTCCACATGGCGATTTCCTTTCCGTTGAATCGCAAATCGCTTCGGTCATGAAACTATCAGAAGCAAAATCGGCGACGGTCAATCCAGCCATTCGGTGGGGACGCGGCATGTGCAGTTGGTTAACTCGTTGGCCGCCTTGGTATAGCGCATGATCTTTGCTATGGTGCCCTTACTGCCCGTCATGAGTTTGGACTGTTTGGTGATCAGGGCCTGGGTGGAATCGAGCTGTTTGGTGGAGATTCTTTTCCAGACCGCATAGGGAGCGGAAATGATGAATTCAGGCTTGTATTGTTTAAGGTCGGGCACCAGCTCCGCCTTGCGGCATTTTCCATGATACAGATCCACGTAGGCATACAAGGTCTCTTTCAGCGCTCCGCCCTTTTCCATGATGAAGTAGAAATCCCCTTCCCATGTCTTGGCGGCTTCCTCGTAAGCCTTGCTGTTGTTCAGCTCTTCTTTGTAAAGATCAAACCACTCCTGTGTTCCGTATTTCGCCATGATACTGCCTCCATACTGTTGTGAATGTAGATCTGGGCCGTCAATAGACAACAGCCCGGCGGAGATCGAGATGGAGATCGAGATGTAGATCGAGATGTGAGATAATGAGATTGTGAATGGAATCGGAAATTCCCCGCCGTACCGTGCTGCCTTGAAAGTGTATTTTTACTTTACTCGGAGAAAATACTCAACACCTCTGTAACGTTTCAAGAAAATTATCGTTTTAGCGTAAAACATTGTATTGTTTTCGCCATCGATGTATAAAAAAAGCTGGTTGATGAACCGCGGCCAGCTTGACGGATCAGCCGCTATTTTCACATGATGGGCTCAGTGCAGCTTTGGTGGGCCGATGAATAGAAAAGATCGGGCGGTATCAGCGTTGATGGCGGTTTTTCCAACGTCGGATAGCTTTACCCGTTTTGCAGCACGCATCGATAACCAGGCCTCGTTGCAATCGTTTGTCTCTTTTGCATACGACAACGACATCATTCCCGATGCGCGGGAGGCGTCGCTCGATGCGTTCATTGCGGCTAACGCCAGGAGCGAAGAGATCTGCACGCCGCCCAATCATTTGAGTTTCGACAACTTCTTTGACCAAAAGGAGGTATTGCTCGAACTGACCTTGTCGGCCCGCGCCCTGGTAAAGCGTATCAACAGCCTGATCAAAGAGTGCCGCATCGCTTTGCCCAAGGCGACCAGCTCCATGCTGACGCGTCTCAAAAAGGAAACTGCTGACACGGTTCATAAACAAAATGTGCTGAGAAGTCTGGCCTTCTGGCTGGGACACGACCGTCCCCAACTGGGACCCATGTGGAACTTTGAAACGCTGGTCAAACTTTGCCGTGGGGGCAAATCCGCTGTCGATCATAAAGAGGGGGTTCGTATCGGGTTCGCGTTGTACAGCCGCGGTGATGTTATCGATCATGAGACCGTCGGCTGGCTTAAAAGAGAGCTTAAGAGCTACATCGACCAATCTCTCGGCAGATTCCTGTACGGCCGATGGGGCAAGGTCCGTTTCCATGATATCACTACCTTGTACGTCGATTTTCCGAAGGAGAGCAAACTCGGCAATCCGGCCGCATACCGGCATTGCCTGAGAAGCGCGCTTTCTTTGGCCCACCAGATGGCCGTCAGATGGGCATTGTCCCCGTACTGCACCCAGAATCGGTTTATGTCCATCGGGCTGGCGGCGGGCGGTTTCGCTAACTTGGATAACTACCTGCTCCCCCTGTTGAATGCCAAATTGCCCGGCGATCCGGTCATCCGCCTTACCGATTACGCCCGCCAATGCATCCTCATCAACGATATTCGCGCATTGCTGAGCGGCCGGCCCTCAGAGATTACGCTCTTCAACGGCGAGACATTGACGATCTGGTGGGTCGTCAGCGTGTGGAGCATGCTTTATTTTGATTTCATTCCGGATCTGCTTGACGACCCGTTTTTGCAAAACGATGCCTTATCCGCCCAGCGCCTCGTTGCAAAGCTATGGTCTTCAATCGCCGACGATTCGGGCGACGAGCCCGAAGATCAGCGCGATGCCATCACCTCCTTTTTCCGGTTCCCGCATAACTCGCTGCTCGGTCTGGAGATCGCCAAGACGCTCTACTACCGGCGGAGGTTCTGGGATGCCATTGAAATCCTCAGAACCGTACTGAGCCTGGATCCGGTCCATTTAAGCGCTCGCACCCTGCGCATGGTGCTGCTGCGCAACCTGGCCATCGACGCGCCTTCTTATTCGATCGCAGAAGGCATGTTCGCCCAATCTCACCTGGAAGCAGAATTCATACGGCAAAATTGCGCTTTCCACTCCGAAGATTTCTATTGCGAACATGCCGTGGTCTACCTGGCCCAGGCTATGGCCACCCTGCGCCACCTTCGATCGCGAGGGGCAATCGATGCTGCTGCTGCGCCGTTGCATCAAAAGGTCTTTGATTGCCTGGAACATGCCGACCGGCTGTTCGAATCCGGCATTATGGTGTCGCCCACAGGCATCCGGTCCACCTACCTGATCACTACTGTCAAGGTGCTGGCCGCGGTCCTAAAAAACGACGCCGCCATTTTTAACGATCCCGTTCGCCCCATCGACGGCCCTGCCAAGACCGTGCTGGATACGGCCGATGAATACCGGTGGCAGATCGGCTTCAGGCGAGAAGACCTCGCTATGCAACAGCCTCACGTGCTTTTGGACAAGGTCTTCAATCTCCAGATCGTCGGTTATGACGACTCGATTGCTCTACAAGCCTACCGGCCGACCACTTTCTTCTGCACGGCCGTATCCTGGTGGGACATTTTCCCTGTGCGAACCGTGAAAATCGCCAGACGCACGCTCAAGCTGCTCAAAGGGGCCGCGGAAATCGCTGAGGAAATGGACAAACACAACATCTGCATCTACTCCTTTACGCGGACCTACGGAGAGATGATTCCCGCCCGGGAGTTTTTGCACCACATTGATAGATCTGTGCGCATGGTCGAAGAACAGGCCGGCGGCGATCTGCACAAGCGAGACGAAAACGAGATTATCCCGTTTGAAAATGACCAGCGCATGGGATTGCTGATGACGCTCAACTTCTGAAACGAGAATGACCCGCGCAATAACAATTATTCGCGGCGTCAATAATGCTTGCGCAAATCTTCACTGCCCGTCACACCGGTGGAAACCGGGATCCAGTGTTTTTTCGACCTGTGAAGCCGATCAAACACCTCTGGATTCAGACTTTCGTCAGTCTGGCGCCGGAATGCCGGGAATCTTTATTTCGCAACTATTATGTCGCTATACATAGAGATCCGCATCATTTATGGCGGCACATGCAGGATATGAGACCAAGGAGAGGGCAATGGCCAGGATCAAAAGAATCGATCATGTGGCGATCGCGGTAAAGGATGCTGATCAGGCAACCCGACAGTTTGTGATGTTGTTAAACGCCATCCCGATTAGAACGATCATCCTCAAGGAAAAAGCCGGCCCAGCCAAAGTGTCCTATATCCGGATCGGGGAAAACGTCATCTCCCTGGTCCAGTCCATGGATGCGGACGGGTTTATAAATCAGCACATTGCCAGGCATGGGGAAGGCCTGCACCATCTGGGCCTGGAAGTCGATAACCTCGAAGAGTTCATCACGGAAGTCGAAGGCAAAGGATTCAAAATTCCTCTGCGGGACGAGTTCAGCAATCGCAGCGAATTGGTATTGCGGCCCAGGGATGCAGCGGGGGTTGTTCTCCAGATCATGGAATGGAAAGAAGGAAGTGACGTTACCCCGGAGGACCGGATCAAACGGATACTGGACCTTGAAAACCTGGACGGGGACTGATGAAGCCGGCGAAATGACGGGAAAAGTTTGATCGGGACCACTGGATTCGAACCAGCCGTCCCAAGGCTAAGTCATCGATTTTATTATCACTGCCCTCCCCACTGCTTGACCCCTGCATTCGTGCGGCATGGTCCAAGTTTTGAAACCCGTTCCATTTGCGAGGCTCCACTATTTTTCGCCCAGTTTCGGGGTTCCGGTCAGGCTGCGAAGTCAGGAACAACGCTAGAAAGTTTCATGCAACGGGACACTTGCCAACCTTTCGCCCAGTTATTTTATCGTAAATAAGCATTCACGAGCACCCGCATTCATAGCAGCACGGCTCAATATGATTCTCTGATACCCACACAGAATCGTTCTCAAAGATTCTGAGTTGCTAAAGAGAATTCGCGGCCTGATCACTGTACGGTGACCTAGCGTCTTTCTGATGCAGTATCTGAAAAAAGCGTCAAGACATTCGGCTTTGGCAACAAATTCAACACCCTGCGCTTCTGGCTTGAAAAGATCAATTCTGATATTTGATTCTGTAATTACTGGACTATCGCCAACACCAAGTACACGTGGTTTCCCACCATCATTTGATATGTAGATAACAGTCCTAAAGTTAATTTCCTGTCCTTTACGCCTGAAACTAAAATAGTCATGGTTCACTTCTACTTCTACATCGCTGGAAAAGATTCTTATGATATGTGCAATCATTTAACGTCTTACCTCATGTATTGTGCTATTGAGTTATAAGTACCCTCTTTTCATCGATAGCCTTCCGGAGGATCTGAGCGTCATCGGCTCGCGATTGGCCGGCTTCTGAGGCACGCATAACATCGAACCCCGCAGCCTGCAACGCCGAGGCCAAGTGGACTCCAAACATCTGATCGAGGTACAGCCTGTAGGGTTCAGGCGCCAACCGCTCTTATCTCCGAATGGTCAAGACACGACCTGGCATAGAAAAGAGCGGCCTGGATATCTTCTCTCGTCAATTCAGGATAATCTCCCAGGAGAGTATCCCAGGCTTGCCCTTCAGCAATCTGTTCCAGGATTATCGAAACTGGAATTCGAGTCCCTTTGATGACTGGTCTTCCGTTGCATACTCTCGGATTCAGTTCGATCCTGTTAATGGCGTCCATCCGCTTACTCCGGGATCGTGGGTGACGGTTTGAAGGCATAGCACATTTTTCAGTGGATGGCAGTACCTTATACTTTTCAAGTGGCTTTTGGTTGGAAAAGGAAAGTCTGGTATCCCTTCATCATGTTCGGCCGTTCATCGTTTGGTGTCATTGTTGGGTAATTAGAAGGGACTAAAGCCCGCTTGATGGAATTGTCGGGCGTCATCGGTCGACCTCGTAGTAAAAGTGGTCTGCCGCGCGTCTGTTCGTGCCCGAAAAAATTTCCCTTACGAGACGCGGATTGCGAAAGAGATGCCAGTCTCCAAACCTGTCGAATTTGCGGCATGATGTCGTGATGCCATGGCGCCAGATGGTGCCAAATCGCTTCCCTCGAGCTTTGCCAAATGCCTTGAGGCGTAGCGCAAAGTCCAGGTCTTCGACGCTGATCAGCGATTCATCGAATCCGCCGAGCGCATTGAACGACTCGCGTAAGAACCAGAACATCCCCGCTGACACACGCTGCGTGACGACATAGGGGGCCACCACAAGGAGGCTGAGGAAGATCCCCACAGAAACACGCTCCGGCTTGATCACTGAGCCGCCCCCAACGTAGCGCGCGTCGTAGACGCGCTTGATGACCTCGGAGACGGTGTTCGGTGACATCCAGCTGTCGGCGTCCAGCGTGGCAACCGCTGGCGCGGACGACGCGCGCACAGCGGCGTTTCTAACGGTCGCGATGCATTTCGTATTTTCGACAACGCAACGAGCACCGAGGGATTCAGCGATTTCTTGGGTTCTATCCGCACAACGATTGAGTGCCACGACAACTTCTACGGGGTGAACGGCAAGGCGAGCGGATAGAGCGATGCTTTGAATGCACCGCGCTATGTATTTCTCCTCGTTGTGTGCCGGTATGGCTACAGACAGGATGGGTTTCATGACGTCCAACAACGAAATCAGCATCGGCCGGCAGTCCGCTGGGACAAAGATAAGCCCTGCAAATCCGGTGGCTCTTTTTTGAGATCGATGGTCTTCGTCAGCATTGGTTTTCTCCTGCATCGGCCAATTTGCCAATTTGTCTTTTTAACTATTTTAACTATTTTAATACAGGAAGGATAACCTGTGAATCACAATTGTGGAGCCCCGACCACGCATAGGGGCAAAAAAGCAGGGAGGTTTTCAGATGGAAACATTTAATTTTGCAGATATGAAATTTTTGATCGGGACGACTGGATTCGAACCAGCGACCTCTGCATCCCGAACGCATTCACTTGCTCCTAATTGACTGCTTTCTTTGATTTTTTCTTCTTAGAGTATTTTAAAGCAGAACACTTTAGAACAGAACGGATATTGGCCGCAGCGTCTGAGTGCTGGTTCGGGTCACATAATGGCAGCATCGAAATAGTTGTGCGGGCCGAGGGCGCCCTGCCACTTCTGAAACCGATTTTAAGTCTGGTCATTCTTTGAGGGAAATGGTTATTCAGCAAGGCATCGGTAAACGATGAATTCCCGGGCGCGTAGACTTCCTCCGGTCAGTAGAGCCATTCATGGGCCTGCCTTCCACCACGCAAGACCTCGGCCAGAGTCAAGCGGCACCAGGGACACCGCTGGAATCCCCCATGCTTGTTGCGGATGATCGGCGTCTCCGCCTCGCTACCGAATATGCTAAATGCTAACTGCGGGGAAGGGATGCAGCGCAACCCTTTACTCACTCAGGCTGCGGCATCCCAATCCCTGCGTGCTCATATTTCGACCGCTCAGAAGCCGGGCGAACCCATCGGCTCCGGATCAGTCGGACCGTACCGATTTGCGTCCTGGCTGGTTGCATCCGGTTTGTCATAATCTCTTTGCGCTTGGTTCGTATCTTCTTGCTGAGCTGGACAAAATCCAGCCCAACACGAGACGCTTATGTCATCGGCCCTCGCCCCAATAAATGGGCCACCGACCAGCACGGACGCCAACGCTAATCCGAGAATCAGTTTTTTGCTCATTTTAGCTCTCCAGAAGATCTAAGCATCCCTTCTCTGATGCATGCAAGCCATTGTAATTTAGGCAGAAAACATCTTCTATTAAAGTAAAACCGTCCTTGTTTCGTGTCAATTGCCACGAACTTTGATAGGGGAAATGTCCGACATGAAAGCAACAGGCACCAAACTTCGGAGGAATTTGTCTTATTTTTTCGCATTAATCAGCACGTTGATGCAACTGGTCAGGAGAAGGTACCTGTGGAAATGACTATCGAAAGCGCCGGTCTTGACAGACTCTTTGCCAAAGGCAACGATCGCGCCAGAATGCTTGGAAAAGGAAAGCTCACGGGTCAACAACAACGCTTCAACCGGGTAGAACATAGAATAGTAAGCCCTGCTCGCCGCAAAACTGAAGTAGCCTTCCCTCAGGAGCAGTTCAGCTGCACGGATGCTCTGCAGCGACTTGTCCAAAAGCTCCCGGACACCCTCTGTCATATCCAGACCCCTTCCTTCCCTGCGTTTAGAATAAGGGGGGTCCTCCGGGAACGGAACGCATCAAGATCCATGAGGACCAGAGATAAAACAACATCATGCTTAAGCGAAAGGTCGCAAATTGCCGGAAAGATGCGCTCGAGTTCTTCAAGTGGGTCGGGGAGAGGCCTCAGCAACACCAATAAGTCGATATCCGATTCTTCTGCAAAATCCCCGCGGGCATAGGAACCGAAAAGAACGATCCCCTTCAGACGATCGGCGTATTGGGCGCTCAGCAACGCTTTTGCTTCAGCGAGCACCCTATCGACTTTTCCGGGCCGTTTCCTTCCCACTGGTCTGCTTCACCTTCAGGAAAACTTCGCAAATTAAGAAAAACGAACACGATTCGGCTACCGCGCTACGCTCCCCCACCCTACGAGCTTCGCCAATTGATAGCGATTATAACACAAGGCAATACTTCAAAAAATCCATAAGCAGGGGCCCGACGGGTAGTCCAATTTACTCAAGGCAGGTTATTGCACAGAGGATAAAAGAAAGCAATTTTTCTGATCGGGACGACTGGATTCGAACCAGCGACCTCTGCGTCCCGAACGCAGCGCTCTACCAGGCTGAGCCACGTCCCGATCTAATAGTGCCGCTTATTTAACAAAATTCCCCTACCCTGTCCACATCCTTTTGGATTGAGAATAACCCCGAGATCGATCTGACCGGAGAAAGTAATTCAGGATGCAAGCCGTGCTTGAAGCGCAACGGACCATTATCTTCAATTACAGGAGCAAGATGAAAAAGGCAAGAAGCACGAATAACCCGGAGCTATGACCGAGAGGGACGCATGGTTTTTTTTATTCCCGCTCCCTGCTCCCGGCTCCCCGCTCCCGGCTTCCTGCTTCCCGATTCCAGGAGGGAGATGAATATGTCAATCGCTATCACCATTATCGGCGCTTTACTGATAGTCGCTGTGCTGTGGGAGGCGTTCGAAACTGTCATTTTTCCGCGCCGGGTTACCCGGCGGGTACGGATGGCCCGCATTTTTTACCGGGTGACATGGCGTGTATGGAAAGCGGTTGTACACCCGATATCGGCCAGGCACTTGAGAGAGAATTTATTGAGTATCTACGGGCCGCTCTCTTTAATAGTGCTCCTGGGTTTATGGGCCTTTATGCTGATCCTGGGTTTCGGGCTCCTGTTTTGGGGAACCTCGGTCATATCGGAAGACCAGAAAAGCCTCGTAACAAATCTTTATTACAGCGGAACGACTTTCTTCACGATCGGATTGGGCGATGTGCGGGCACTAACGCCTTTCGGGCGATTTCTGACAGTAGCAGAGGGTGGAACAGGGCTTGGTTTTCTGGCGCTTGTCATCGGCTACCTGCCGGGTTTAAATCAGTCCTTTTCAAGGCGTGAGGTAAACATATCGCTTTTAGATGCCCGAGCAGGTTCGCCTCCTACGGCTGCCGAAATGCTTTACAGGCACCACGACGAGTATGGCATGGAATCTATCCGGGAGATTTTGCGCGAGTGGGAAAGATGGTCTGCGGAATTGCTCGAAAGCAACCTGTCATATCCGGTACTCGCCTACTGGAGGTCTCAACACGATAACCAGTCATGGCTCGCTGCGCTGGCCGCCATTTTGGATATCAGCGCATTCGTAATGGTTGGCCTGGAAGGGGCTTGCGTGCGTCAGGCGCAAATGACTTTTGCCATGGCGAGGCACGCTGTCGTGGACCTTTCGTTGATTTTCGGAGTTACGCCCCGATGGCCTGATCCTGACCGTCTTCCACCCACTCAACTGACTAACTTGAGATCCAGGTTAATGGCGGCTGGTTTGCGACCCCGCACTGGAGATGAAGCGGATCTGAAGCTGATGGAACTTCGAGGCATGTATGAGCCCTTTCTTTTTGCCCTCTCAACGCATTTTCGCCTGGCTCTGCCGCCCTGGGTCCCGGAAGCAGCCGTTGCCGACAACTGGCAGCAGAGCGTATTGACTCCGGAACGTGGACAGATAAGGGTTGTTTCGTCACGCAGAAGGGGTGAGGAACACTTTTAGTCCTCCCCTGAAAGCCAAAGACAGGATTCCACCACAGAGGCGGGACAGGGTCCGGACAAGAAGAGGACGAAGAGGCAAAAATGCCTTTGGCCCGTTCTTGTCCCGTTAATCCTGCCAAAGGTCTTTTGCCTTTGACCCGCTGTTTTCCCGTCAATCCTGTCTGAGTGCTTCTGCCTCTCCCGGGCCTGTTCATGCCCCGCCTCTGGAGTGAATCGCTTTGGTGAGTGCTTACGGCTTCTGTGCTATAATTGAATTTGGCATAATCAAGATTCCGGTAACTGAGAAACAGATACAAAAATGCTCGAACCTGAAGTCGAAAACCAAAACGGACCCGTTGGGCCGGATATCGATGATAAGCTCGCCCAATCCGGGAAGACTGAGAACCCAGCCGCTGCCGAAGGTTTGAGTGGCGAACCTGGCTGGCGGTCCGACCGCCCCGCCGCACTTGTGAGCCGGATATCCGCGTTTCCGCACCTGCCCGGTATATACATGTTCAAGGATGCAGACAGGGTTATCCTTTACATCGGAAAGGCCCGGGACCTGAGGAAAAGGATCGGCAATTATTTCCGGGGTGGTGACGCAGTAGATGTCAAGACCAGGATCATGCTCGCCAAGGCCGCCAACGTCGAATACGCCATTACATCATCCGAGAAGGAGGCGCTGCTCCTCGAAGCCAGCCTCATAAAGAAACACCGCCCGCGCTACAATGTCGTGCTTCGCGACGACAAAAACTACCTTTCGATCCGGATCGACCCTCGTGACCCCTACCCCAGGCTGGACATAGTACGGCGATTTCAAAAAGACGGAGCGATATACTTCGGCCCCTATACATCGGCTCGAGCGGCCCGCGACACGCTCAAATACCTGCACCAGCTTTTCCCGCTCAGGCTTTGCAAGGGTAAAAAGCTCATCCCGCGGGAACGCCCCTGCCTGAACTTTTCGATGGGCCAATGTCTCGCCGCCTGTGCAGGCAAAGTTCCCCGGGAAGAGTACATGAAGATGGTCGAGGAAGTGGTGCTCTTCCTGGAAGGCAAGACCGACATCCTTCAAAGACAGCTTCAAAAAAGGATGCACGAGGCCGCCGAGGCGCTGCAGTTCGAACTGGCCGCCTTCTACCGCGACCGGCTGCGAAACATCGCGGCCACAATCGAAAAGCAGCATGTCGTATCCGACCGCTTCCTGGACCAGGACGTGCTGGGCATCTACCAGGAGGAAGACCGGAGCGAACTGGTGGCCCTCTTTATCCGGCAGGGAGTGCATTCCGGCCAGAGGGCTTTCGACCTCAAGGAGGCCCAGGGGGATCAGCATGAGCTGATCTCGGCATTCATTCATCAATACTACTATGAAGGCGCCTTTATTCCCGATGAAGTGCTCGTCCCCGTTTCGCTCGATTCCGAAACGGTTCTCTCGGAATGGCTATCGGAGAAGAAAGGAAAACGCGTGAGGGTCTGGGCGGCCAAAAGAAGCGCCAGGAAACATCTGCTCGACATGGCGCAAGCCAACGCCCGCGAGGGATTCATCAGCCGCAGGCGGTGGCAGAGGCGGGATACGGCGCTCATAGAAGGTCTTCAGCGCCTCCTCAAGCTGCCGAGAACGCCTGCCCGAATTGCCTGCGTGGACATCTCCAACATCCAGGGACAGCACGCTGTCGGGGCGGTTGTTGTTTTTGAACACGGACGCCCCGATAAGAATTCCTACAGGCGCTACCGGATAAGGCTTACGAGCGAGCCCGACGATCCGGCAATGATGGCCGAGGTAATAGGCAGGCTTATTGAAAACGACCCGGAACTTTCCGCAGGCCTCGATCTGCTCCTTCTCGACGGCGGAAAAGGCCAGTTGAACAAGATCGTGCACCTGCTGGAGCAGCTCGGAACTTCTGAGCCGCTCCCGGTGGCCTCCATTGCCAAGGAACGCGAATCAGACATAGGGGAAAAGGGAAAAGGGCTATACGAGAAAATTTATCTGCCCGGTCGAAAGAACCCCCTCTTTCTGCACCGGAATCCGGACATTTTGCACCTGCTCCAGCGAATACGCGACGAGGCCCACCGGTTCGCCATATCGCACTATCAGAACGTACACAGGACCTCCCTTCTCACCTCGGCGCTGGACGGTATTGCGGGAATAGGTCCCGGCAGAAGACAGATGCTCCTCCAGCACTTCGGCAGCCTGGATGCAATCCAGGAAGCCTCAGCCATCGAGTTGGAGAGGGCCGGCCTCCCCCTGAAGGTAGCGCAGAGCGTCATTCGCGTCCTTTCCGAAACTGAAAGCAGTGCGATTTTGGAGGAGCAGGAAGTTACGGAGGACTCACGAGAAGACGGGAAGACCGATCATCGACAGGTCAAGGAGACACACGAAGAAAGAATTAGGACGAACTGAGGAATTCAGGGATTAAAACGATTAAAGCTTCCTCAATTTTTTTTCAATGCGGTTTTGTAACGCAGCTTCACGAAAAAGACCAGTCCAGCAAGCAGGGCCGCCCCGACCACAATATCGACCTGATGGGAATAGCGTAGAACAAGGTTCCATCTTTCACGGAGGTACATCCCGCAGACAAGGAGGAAAGAATTCCAGAGAGTCGCACCGGCAAGGGTGGCCATAAGGAAAGGCAGAAGCTTCATTTTACCTGTCCCTGCGGGAACTGAGACAAGATGTCTTACAACGGGTATGAACCGGCTGACGAAAAGGGTCAGGGTCCCCTTTCTGCGGCTGAAAAAATCCTCCGTCCACTCAAGATCGTGCGGGTTGAGAAGCAGGTATCTGCCGACCTTCAGCACAAACGGCCTCCCTCCATAGTAGCCCATCGTATACGAGATTGCGGACCCGACTAACGAACCGGTGCTGGTTACAATAATGGCGGCCCAGAGATTCCATTGGCCATCGGCAACCATAAATCCGACGAAAGGCATCACCGCCTCGCTTGGGACCGGAGCGATCATGCTCTCGAGCGCCATCAGGAAACCCGCGCCGAGATACCCTGCACCATGAAGACACAATATTGCGAAATTCGATACCAGGTTTGTCAGCATGCAATTCTTTTCCTCTTTTTTCCTATCCGGTAAGCAAACACCAGCCGACCGCGCCCTGTATTCAAAACAGAATTCGGCGCAAATTGCCAGAACATTTTTGCGAACATCCATCCAAGAGTAGAATAATAGAAGAATCAGGCATGTATCGCACTTATCCGTCTCACGAAGTCTTATATTAATTCGGTATTTTTACCTGACTGCAACAGAGCTGACAACCTTGGTGTTTAACCATGAACGAAGACGAAATAATCAACTACCCCATCGAAGACTCGATAGACCTGCATACCTTCAGGCCAAACGAAGTGAAAGACCTTCTGAACGACTACCTCGAAGCGGCGGGTGAGAAGGGGTTCGAAGAGGTCCGAATAATTCACGGAAAGGGCACAGGTGTCCTGCGCCGAACGGTCCATGCGGTCCTTAAAAGCCATCCCATTGTGGTTTCGTTTAGCGAGGCCGGCCCTGAGGCAGGTGGCTGGGGCGCAACGATTGCCGTGCTGAGGACTCAGGACTGAGGACTGAGGAAGTAAACTCGTGACTGGGCTTTTTCCATTCACGATTCATGACTCGCCCCTCACCCCTTCACCCTTGCCCCCGCTTCCTGCTCCCCGCTTCCCGCTTCCCGCTCCCTGCTCCCCGCTTCCCTTCTCCCTTCACACCCGGGCGCCCTTGTCATAGCTTCCCAGGAATTTGAAAAATTCGGTCTTTTCCAGCAGTTCGGCCAGGATGTGCCTCCGGCTCTCATCGGTCACATCGGTTTCCAAATCTACATAGAACAGGTACTCCCAGGGCCTGCTGTGGATCGGCCTCGACTCGAGTTTGACAATGTTTACATCGTTTTGTGCAAAAATCCGAAGCGTTTCGAACAAGGCCCCCGGCTTGTCGCTTACCGAGTAGATCAGGGAGGACTTATTTTGAGGACCTGGAAGAGATTCGTTCCTGGATATAACCACGAATCGGGTGAAATTCCGGGGATTGGTCTCTATGCCCTCCTTGAGAATCGCCAGCCGGGCAACCTGATCTGCTCCTTCGCCGGCTATGGCAGCCTCTTTGAGATCAGCGCCCTCTTTTACCCTTCCAACGGCCGAGGCAGTATCTTTACACGCTATCAAGTCCCAGCCGGGATTTTTTTCCAGATACTCCCTGCACTGCTGAAAGGCCTGAGGATGTGAGTAGATTCTTTCCAGCCCTTCGATCGATGCCTCCGGCTGCCCCAATAGATTATGTTTGATCCTCAAGGTCAACTCACCGACTATTTTCAGTTCATATTCGAGCAGCAGGTCATAGTTCTCATGAATGCTGCCCGTAAGGCTGTTTTCTACCGGAACGACGCCGAAGGCCGCCTGTTCGCTGTCCACCAGAGCGAAGACCTCTCTGAATGAGGAACTGTTCCGCAGAGGGACCTCATCGCCGAAAAATTGCGTGCACGCTTTGTGAGAGAAAGATCCTGGCACACCGCTGTAAGCAACCGTTGCAGGCGCCCTGCCCTCACCCCGGCGCGGTCTCATGACGGTGGCTTTGTCGAGGTAAGCGTAATCGAGCTGTTTTCCCACAACAGGGGCAATTACATAAAGGTCTCTCATGAGCTGCTCGAACTGTTCCGGATACAGGCTCTGGGGCCCATCGGATAACGCTTTGTCCGGTTCTGTATGCACTTCCACTATGAGACCGTCGGCGCCGGCAGCTATGGCTGCGCGGGCCATGGGACTGACTTTATCCCTGATCCCCGTGGCATGGCTCGGGTCCACAATAATCGGCAGGTGGGTAAGCTTCTTGATGACGGGAACGGCGGTAAGGTCCAGAGTATTTCGCGTGTAGCGCTCGAATGTTCGAATCCCGCGCTCACACAGCATAACCTGGTCGTTGCCTTCCGAAAGAATGTATTCGGCCGACATGAGCCATTCCTCGATAGTCGCCGACAATCCCCGCTTCAAAAGCACCGGCTTGCCTATTCGGCCAACGGACTTCAGGAGTTCGAAATTTTGCATGTTTCGAGCCCCGACCTGAACAACGTCAACGTATTTCATCATCAGGTCGGCCTGGCTCGGAGAGGTCATCTCCGAGACAACTCCAAGTCCGGTCTCTTCCCTTACCTCACTGAGTATCTTAAGCCCCTCCTCTCCCAGACCCTGGAACGCATAGGGCGATGTCCTCGGCTTAAATGCCCCGCCCCGGAACAGCACTGCCCCGTGTTTGCGCACGGTGCGCGCAATGTCCAGAGTTGTCTTCCTGTCTTCAACACCGCACGGACCGGCGATCACTACCAGGCGGTCCCCGCCTATGGCGACATCTCCGACTTTTATGATGGAAGCGGCGGGATGCAGTTCGCGACTCACCAGCTTGTAAGGCTTGGATATGGGAACGGCCTTTTCCACGCCAGGCAGCGATTCATAATATGCGCTTTCCTTGTACATCTTGCCGACAATTCCCAGGACTCGTTCTTCCACCCCTCCTATGTCCTTCACCATATGGCCCTCGGAGCGAAGCATGTCTTTGAGCCTCTCAACTTCTTCCTTTGTTGTCCCTTTTCCGAGTACGAGAATCACGGCAAATCCTCCGATCAGGTTTTTGAGTTGACTGCAATAAAAAAAAACCCCGAAGAAAACTCCTCGGGGCTTAGGACTTAGGGGCCCCGGGGAAGATTCCTGATCCACCCTGGGGACTTTCCATAAACTAATATCCAGGGAGGACGCTCCTGAAGAAGAAAAAAAAGAAGCCCGAAAAGGGCAAAAAACCAGCTTCATCCGGCCGGCGCCAGCCCGGGGAAAAAGAGCGAATATCGGGAAACAGGTGTTTATTCATAAAGAACCCTTTTTGAAATTCCAAACAAACATAGAAAATCTGCCGGACTTTGTCAATCCCCCATTCCGATACTTTGTAAATGTTCACTACAGACGCAGAGGGCGCAGAGAAAAACCTGTTAATTCTGTCTGACTTTTGGACTGGGTTTTCTGCCTAAGCTATTATACTAAATAAGATTCATGCGTGTTTTCAGACTCCTGTCAGGCTCCCTCTCCCTTCGTGATATCAGTGAAATCCGTAGTTAGGCAGTCGCTTTAAACGTTGCGGCCATACTCAGACTCCAGGTTCTTCGTTATCAGGTTTGACCTGCATGACACGCCTCCTGCCAATGAAGCAAGATCGCCGGTTAATGTACCGTTAATGGTTTTGGTGCTTATTTATATGTTTAATCAATTACGTAACGAACTCGTGTCCATCCGGAAAGGAGGCATTTTTCGTCCTGGCGCGTACAGTTTGGCACCCCACCATTTACGGATTGCCAGCGCCGCACCGAAAGGTGCAAGGAAATGAAGGGGTTGCGCGGAAGCGTACCTATGTACCGCCTCTGGTCATGGACAGATCAGGGATAGCGTCGAGATCGTCGATCGAGCCCGCCCAAGCCTCTGCGGGCACCGACGACGGCAGTGGCCAAGTCGGCCTGGCGGTCCCACCGCCCCGGGACGGAAACGAACTATTATCGCACGGGACCAAGGACTCCGGGGCTCTTCCGGACCGTCGGGAAGCCTGATATCGGGGTCAAGGGAACCGGTGGGAGGAATATAGTGGAAGAAGCAAGACAAAACCGGCAACGCAGAAGGCTTTCTCTCAAGATTTCTTCGATCTACGCCGTAGTGGGGGCGTTGTGGATATTCTTTTCCGATCGAGTGGCTGCAGTGTTTTCCAATACGCCTCAAGATCTCGCTCAGATTGAGACAATAAAGGGTTGGCTCTTCGTCTTATTGACCGCCCTGCTGCTCTACAATCTTGTGAGCCGTGGCGTGAAGAGACTTGAGGTATCGCAAGAGGCGTTCCTCGAGAGCGAGGAGAAATATCGGGCGCTGGTCGAGACCACAGAGACGGGATACGCGATTTTGGACCACCAAGGGAAAGTTCTCGATGCCAATGTGCACTACGCGAAATTGACGGGGCATAATACCTTGCAGGAGATATTGGGAAGAAGTGTGACCGAGTGGACAGCGGCATACGACGTGGAAAGAATCACCGAAGAAGTCTCGAAGTGCAGAGAGGAGAACTTCACACGACGTCTGAGAATTGATTACATGGACAAGAGCGGCAACATCATTCCCGTCGAGATGAATTCAACTTCAATCCATTCTGCAGAAGGCACAGTTATCCTTGCTCTATGCGTGGACATCAACGAGCGCAAGCGGGCGGAAGACGCCCTCAAGGAAAGTGAGCTGCGCTTCCGGACGATTTTCGAACATACCGCAGTCGGCGTGGCGCAGGTGGACTCGCATACCGGCCGTTTCGTGAGGATCAACAAGAAGTTTTGCGATATCGTAGGCTACTCCCCCGTAGAGATGCTCGGCAGAGATTTTCAGAGCATTACGCATCCCGGCGACTTGGAGACCAGCTTGAACAATAATGCCCGGCTGGTGGCAGGGGAAGTCAACAGCTATACGATGGAGAAGCGATACATCCACCGGAACGGGGCCATCGTGTGGGTGAATCTGACCATATCCGCCTTGTGGGCGACGGGTGAGAAGCAGGACTTTCACGTTGCCGTGGTGGAGGACATTACCGAGCGCAAGCGGGCGGAGGAGAAACTTAAAGAATACGAAAAAGTAGTGGAAGGCGTGGACGAAATGATCGTGGTTATCGACCGGGATTACCGGTACCTGATTGCGAACCGTGCGTTCCTGAACTATCGGGAATTGGAGAGAGAACAAGTCGTGGGACGCTTGGTTGCAGAAATATTGGACAAAGAGGTCTTTGAGAAAGTTGTCAAGAAGAAATTGGATGAGTGTTTCGAAGGCAATGTTATCAGATACGAGATGAAATACAACTTTCCCAACCTCGGAGAGAGAGACTTATTCATATCGTACTTTCCAATTGAAGGCCCCGCCGGAGTTGATCGAGCGGCTTGCGTGTTCCAAGACATCACCGAGCGCAAGCGGGCGGGGGAACTGTTGCAGCAGAGCAATGCGCGGATAAGCCATCTCAACGATGTCTTGCACGCCATTCGTGACGTCGGAAGACTTATCAACAGCGAGAAAAATCCCATTGAGCTGTTAAACGCGGTCTGTCACAGCCTCGTCCAAACCCGCGGCTACGTGATGGTTTGGATCGGAATACCGGACGCAGACTCAAAGGGGCTGGTGCCGGTGGCCCACTCGGGAGGGGGCGCCGATTTCATTCAACACGCCCCGATCGCCTGGGATAACAGCCCAGCCGGACAGGGGCCCGCGGTCACGGCGATGCGCGAACGCCGGGCTGTAGTCTTCGATGACCCCGCCGCCGATTCGCACCTTACCCTCTGGGACGATCCCGTCATGACCCATGGTTGCGCCTCCAGCGCCTCCGTCCCCCTCATCCATGAGGAACGCCTCTTCGGCGTCCTTACGGTCAAGGCTGACCGTCGGCATGCGTTCGATCCGGAAGATGTGGAGCTTTTGAGCAGCTTGGCGGCAGACTTGGCTCGTGCGCTTCAAAGTCTGGAAAACGAAGTCGCTCGCGAGCGGGCCGAGAAAGCGCTGCGAGGCAGTGAGAAGAAGTTCCGGCTCATTTTCGAAATGAGCCCCGACAGTGTAAATCTCAACAGGGCTTCGGATGGGAAGTATATAGATATAAACGAAAACTTCACCAAAGCTACGGGCTATACCAGAGAGGAAGTCACATCAGCGGAAAGTACCATTGAATCAATTATCTGGAATGACCCGGAGGATAGAAAGCGTCTGGCTGATGCCCTCAGGAGCACCGGAGTTGTTCAAAATATGGAAGCCATATTCCGTGCGAAAGACGGCACTGTTAGAATGGGCCTTCTATCAGCTCGTTTATTACGTATCGACCGGGAAAACGTTATCCTCTCGATAACCCGCGATATCACGGAACGCAAGCGAGCGGAAGCGGCTCTGCGGGAGAGCGAGGAGTTGTATCGCACGCTTGTCAGCTTATCTCCCGACGCGATCTCGGTGGTGGACCAGGATGGCTTGCTGACCTTCGCTTCACCAAGGGCCAGGCAAACATTTGGACATTCGCCTGATGAAGAGATCCTTGGACGCAGTCTATTATCCTGGGTTGCCCCGGAAGAGCAGGAAAAGGCAACTGCGAATATAGCGCATCTCATGGGAGAAGGAACACTCACAGATACTGAATACACACTGATGAGGAAGGATGGGACGCGTTTTTTCGGAGAGTGCAATGCCGCCGTCATTCATTCCCCCGAGGGCAGTCCAATGAGAATGATTATCGTTACCCGTGACATAACCGAGCGCAAGCGGGCCGAGGAAGAACGCAGGAGACTGGAAGACCGTTTACAGCGTGCGGAAAAGATGGAGGCTCTGGGCACTTTGGCGGGTGGAGTGGCTCACGATCTCAACAATGTTCTGGGTATTGTCGTGGGCTATTCTGAACTGCTTACAAATGATTCGCATGCGTCCAGTTCGACAAGATCGAGAGCCAATGAGATTCTGAAGGGCGGACAGAGGGCGGCCGCGATTGTTCAGGATCTTCTGACCCTTGCGAGGAGAGGGGTCTCCAACAGAAAGGTGTTGAACTTGAATCACATTGTCCTGGAATGCCGGAACTCCCCCGAGTTCGCCGGGGTCTTTTCCTATCATCCAAACACCCGGATCGAGACCGATTTGGAAGAGCACCTTCTTAACATATCGGGTTCTGCCGTTCATCTCGGCAAATCGCTGATGAATCTGGTGTCCAATGCCGCTGAAGCTATGCCTAATGGCGGCGAAATCACTATTAAAACCAGGAACCGGTATCTGGATAAACCCGTTTCCGGATACGATGAGGTCCGGGAGGGGGACTATGTCGTTCTGTCCGTATCGGACACCGGAGAAGGGATACCGGCCGGCGACCTGAAGCGCATATTCGAGCCTTTCTATACGAAAAAAGTAATGGGCCGCAGCGGGACAGGTCTGGGAACTGGCTGTCATTTGGGGTACAGTCAAGGATCATCTGGGATATATCAATGTGGAGAGTCAGGAAGGCAAAGGAACCATTTTCACCCTTTATGTTCCTGTGACAAGAGAGGAAATATCCCGGGAGCAGGTTGCCATATCCGCTGCTGAATACATGGGCAAAGGTGAATCCATCCTTGTTGTGGATGACGTTAAAGAGCAGCGGGAGCTCGCCGGCGCAATGCTGGAGAAGCTGAATTACACCGTCGTAAGTGTTTCCAGCGGGGAAGAAGCGGTGGAGTATCTCAAGCAAAAAGCGGTTGATCTGGTTGTTTTAGATATGATCATGGACCCCGGCATGGATGGTCTCGACACTTACGCCAAAATACTTGAAACCCATACTCCTCAGAGGGCGATCATCGTCAGTGGTTTTTCCGAGACGGAACGGGTGAGTAGGGCTCAGGCATTGGGCGCGGGGGCCTACGTAAAAAAACCCTATGTGCTGGAGAAACTTGGATTGGCTGTCCGTAACGAACTCGACCGGCCGGCATGAACTGCACCCCGCAAATGAATGAACTGAACTGGTAAAGAATCCTTTTTGAAGTCCCAAACAAGCGTAGAAAATCTGCCGGACTCGTCGATCCTCCATACCGGTACAAGGGTGCTGCATTAAGAGAGCAGCAGGCGCCTTTCCACCAGTCTGTACATATAGTTGGAGTAAGAAGGGACACCGAAAACAATGCAGGAGAGGTCTTGCTTATCCTGCAGAAAAACATCCACAGCCTTTCTGACCCCCAGTTCACCGTCATGACCCAAAAAAATCCCCCCCGGCTTCAGTTTCGGATACCACGCTTGAATATCTGCTAGACACCCCTTGTAGCTATGATCGCCATCGATGAATATCATGTCAAAACTCTGATCTTGAAAATCAGCGGATGCAGCAACACTGTCTTTCCTGATCGGCACAAAAAAGGTTGGCAGCCCGGATTCGAAAATATTCTGCTCAAAGGTATCAAATAAGAGGCTTTTTCTTATCACTTCCATCGATTTGTGTTCATCGGAGCCTTCCCAGGTATCTACGCAAAAGATCCTGGCGCCGTACTTCCCGCTGCCGTAAAGAGTCCTTGCCATAATCAGCGCCGAGAGGCCCATGAAACTGCCGATTTCGACGATTTTCGCGTTGATAGGCATTTGCAAAGCAAAGCGGGTCAATATTTCGATGTCTCCAGGCAGGAGATATCCCTTCACGCCGTTAATTTCCATGAAACCATCCACGATCTTGCATGTGAGAGGATCGGTCCATTTCCGACTGGCATTCATTGTTGAGCCCTCATGCGGTCCGGCCTGCCTGTGACCAAAGCCTGATTGGGATCAGGCCGGACCGTTTCCGGTTATTTACCGCAGCAACTCATGTCCCGTTGGGACACCCGACACCATGAAAAGACTCGTAGGGTGGGCAAAAGGCCTAATCAAACTCAATCTCTACGCTTCGCGAGATGGAGCGCAGCCCACCAAGTCTTTTCGAAGCAGCACAATATACCCTGCGAAGATCTCAGGATTGCTCCATCCCGTTTGAATTAACAAGTCTAAGAACCGGAGGCTGTGGCGAAATCCTCCGAATTACGGCATTCCATGGCGCCTTTCGTTGCTGCCGTGTCTCGACGGGGTGGCAGCGGAAGGCCGACCTGAGCGGCCAGGGAAAGGGTTTCCTTGTCGCTTCCATCCAAGGCCAGGGCTCGCCCTGCCGCTTCACGCGCCAGGGGCGCTTGACCAAGGCCATATATCACAGTGGCCAGTCGGGTGAGCAATTTGGCATTTTCGGGAGCCAAAGCGAGTGCTTGCTTGAGCAATTCGGTTGCGGCGGAATGATTGCCATTTTTGTATTGTCTATGAGCCTCGCCTGTCAGTTCTTTCAAACGCTCCATGCTTGAGATACCGCAGTGATCGCAACTCCCTTTCGTGGCAGTGAAATCGGTTATCGGAGCGGGTCGGGGGACGTCGGGAGCAATGCCGCCAGAGGCTATTAATCTGCGCCTGGATTCCAACCGGAACAGTTCACTTTTCGACTTGTCTATTTCCAGTAAAGGGAATTGGCCGTTTGCTCCAGAGCCTGTGCTATGAGAATTCACGATCGCCGAGTATAGATTTTGGACCAGCGGGTTATCCACCAGGTGCAGCACCTTTACCACATCAAGTGCTTCCCGCCAGCGCCCAAGCATTGCGTATGCCGCAGCAAGGTTTCCTGCCGCGATGAAAGAATTGGATAATTTCATGGCCTGATCGAGAAACAAGACTGCCACCTGGCCGTAATCATCGTTGAACAGAGGGGATGTCAGCATTTTTGCCCCGATGTCCAGGCAGGCATGTAACCTGGCGGTCCCTTTATCAGTGCATTCCAGGATGGATGGATATAGCGATTCCACCGTAAGCCTGTTCTTGTACCGATCGAGTGCTTTCTCGAAAGTCAGTTGTGAAGCACGACGAACCATATCCGCCTTTACCGAGGTCATGCTCTTATCGTGAAGTCTGTAGTAATAGAGGATCTGAGGCACATAGACAGGCTCGAAGTGCTCCATGATCCGCAGCCACATGTCCCAATCTTCGGCGCCTTCCAATTGCGGATCATACAGGCCGACCCGCTCCCGGCACTCACGCCGGTATAGAAAAGAGGCGTTGCCCGGATTGCAGCGCAACAGGCTCGGATAGCTGAAATCCTGATCGCGGCAGACGCCCGTGATTCGGTCTTTTTGATCAATCCAGGCAAAGGAGGAGTAAGCAAATCCCGCGCCTGGATTCTCGTCGAGAGCTCCGGCCAGCGACTCCAGGAAAACGGGAGAGCAATAATTGTCATCCGATATCCAGGTGAGATATTTGCCGCAGGCGATTTGGAATCCCGTGTTGAGAGCACCGGGCAAGCGCTTGTTTTCCTGGTGGATAACTCGAATGCGTGAATCGGTTAACCTGTCTAGATACTCGCGGGCGCCGTCGGTCGATCCGTCATTTACGATGATCAGTTCGAAGCCGGAAAGGGTTTGGGCTAAGATGCTCTCAATGGAAACCGGAAGCATGCGCAAATTGTTGTAGGTCGGGAGTACGACGGAAACTAGCGGGTAAGAGCGTGCATGAGGTTGTGCTTTCGCCTGGAAAGAGCGCTCCCTCGACGCAAGGAACTTTCCCGCATTCGGCGTGTTGGATACCAGATCCAGATTTTCATTCTTTGCAGCGATTGCCGTTTCATTGAATAACATGCGTACCGATCCCTGTTAGAATGTCATAAAAAGCCACCGCGAATGCAGGGGCAAATATTCTCCTCACCTTTGATTGCCGATCTGCGTGGCCTCTATGGCAAATTTTACCGCCCAGGATATTTCTTCGGCGGCAAAGTAGTCGGCTCCCACGCCGTAAGAACCATAAAAGCCGCCCGTGCCGTTTTGCAGAAGAGCCAGAAACTCTATCGCCTTATTGGCCCGGGCAGTCTCTCCCAGACGGAACCACATCTGGGCGAGTTGCGCCAAACCGGTTGAGCATACCCAGTTGACGTCATGGTATGCCGGCACGGCCCCCGTGGGCTGCTGGAACCTTGCAACCGAGGCCATGCCCGCCCGGGCCTCAGTTTCACACCCAAGATCGAGGAGCGCTTCCTGTATGTAGGCGTAAAAATGGGTGAGGGCGTTTGGGCAGGCAAAATTTGTCAGGTTAACATTCCTTAGATAGTAATTCAGGCTCTTGTCGGCGAATTGACGGTAGGCTGGCTCGTTTAGCACGTCTGCGGCAGCAAGAAGCGGCGGTAGAACGTATAGGTGGATCGCCTCGCTTACCTCACCGCGGCGGCCCAGACTCCAGTCGGTTCCAGGCAGGGGGACCCGCAGTCTGCCCGTATCGGGGTCCGCCGACCTCAACAGCCAGTTGCATGCCCCGCGAAGGGGCATCTCCAGCGAAGGCATTTGCCCGACCAGGGCCACCCAGCCCCGCACAACCTGCCCGGTATCGAAGGCGAAACTGCAGTCATTGCCGGCGCCGCCGAACGAGCCGTCATTTTTTTGCACTGACAGCAGCCATTGAGCATACTGCGATGCTAAGTCTCGCTCGCCGATGGCAAGAAGAGTAGGGATAAAGTATCCCGTTACTTCCGGATAGCTCGATCTCCGACGTGAACTGACGGCTATTCCCTGACTGGTGATCGAATGGGCTCTGACCCAACGGACGGCTTTTTCCAGCATGATTTTCTCGCTTTTCTTGGACTAAGGGCCCATGCCCGCAAGTCTTGGCGATATTGCTAAAGGCTCTGTGGATTCCTGGTGCGAGCCCTTCAAGCACGGCATGAGACTGAATAATTCAAAGCTCCGCGCAAATCAGGCCATCTGTGCGGTGCAAGAACGTTGCCATTATCTCGGTGCTTGTCGGGGAACGATTTGCCGATAGATGCAGCACCCTGATCGTCTAATCCTGTTCAAGTACAGCTTGGGCTATTTGCCAACTATTTGACACCCGACGGGTGTAAAGAGCCGGCGCATAGGGGCCGTTCAGGATTGGCAAGGATTTTGCCTTATGTACACAATCTTCATGATTCAGTTTACGCCTGGCAACAACGTTCGAATTTTCGCCCCTGTGCAGCGCACATGAAAGAGCCGGTCGCGATCAGAGGATGAGACGAAAAGCGTGAGAGATCTTTTTACGGGCCAATCGCAGGATCAAGCCATGGATCGGACATCTCGAAGCGATTCCCCGCTTCCTGTTCTTCTCTCCGTTGTTATCACGACATACAATCGGCCGGACATGCTGGAGCGATGTTTGGAAGGTTTTAAGCGCCAGATGCTGGATCCCTCCAAATTCGAGATCATCATAGTTGACGACGGGTCGAAGTCAAAAAGCGATGAGCTTGTCCAGCGCTACGGCAATGAAATGCTGATTCACTACATTTATCAACAAAATGCCGGTCTTGCAGCAGCGCGCAACACCGGCATCTCCGCCGCAAAAGGCAATGTGATCGTTCCCTTCGATGATGACAATTCTCCTCATCCCGGCTGCCTCACCAGGCACTATGGCTTTCACTTGATTAATCCATCGGTCGAAGATGCGATGCTGGCCTTCATGGAGTGGACGCCGGGGCTGGAGGTCACGCCGTTGATGCATTATGTAACGGAGGTCGATCCGTGGTTGTGGCGCTACAAAAACATCCAACAGGGTCAGGTACTGCCGTTCGGTTACCTCTGGGGGGGCTGCTCTTCTTATAAAAAAGAGCTGATTCAAAAAGCCGGCGGGTTCAATGCTGATTTCAGGTTTGGCTACGAAGATACCGAAGCGGAATTCAGAATGCGGCAACATGGTTTGAGGGTCCATTTCGACCGCTATGCGCTAAACTACGTATCCAAGCCCGTAGAATACGAGGAGTTCTGCGATCGCTCCTACAAACAGGGCAAATCCCTGTGGAGACTCAAACAGCTATATCCCGAAAGTCGACTGATCCAGGAATATACGAATACAGGCAATACCGGCGATGCGATCGCAAACTGCGAGCACATAGCGGGTAATGTCGATGTCATTAAGAAAATGCTCTCAAAAGGCTGGTCCCTTCCTCAAACGGGTTCCGAATCGCCCTCGCTTGACCTGCTTTATCGCTGCCTGTATGCCTCATTTGAATACTGGAAAAATAAGGGTATTCAGGACGCAATGCAGGGGCAGGAAAACCGGCGCGCTGATGGTTCCAAAAGCATTCTTATCATTGCGCCCGAGCTGCCGGCCTATGACCGGGCTTCAGGATCGTTTCGGCTCTTCCAGATCATAAAGCTTTTACGCCAATCCGGTCACAGGGTTACCTTCATTTCACGCACTCCGGGCTCGTGGGCAAATCCTGCCTTGTACATCACAAAACTCGAAAAGCTGGGCGTGCGGGTCTTTCCCGTCGATCCGAAGAGAGTTTTCGAGAAATGGGGAGTAAAACCGGCCATAGAAGATATCAACCTGGACAGGATTTTGCGGGAAGGGTCCTTTGATGTTGCCTATCTCTATTTTTACTATCTGGCCGACCAGTATATTTCTGAAATCAGGACCCGTTCACCCGGAACGCATATAGTCGTCGATTCGGTGGACCTGCATTTTCTGAGAGAAGAGAGAGGGGCGGCATTGTGCAATCCGGAAATGATAAACCAGGTCAGCGAGACGAAACGAGCTGAACTGGGGGTCTATAGGAGGGCTGATACGGTAATAACAGTATCCGAAGCCGACAAGGAGGCCCTGCTCCGGGAGGCTCCAGGGCTTTCCGTGGGAGTGGTGCCAAATATCCACCCCATCCCTGAAGAAAATTCCCCTTCTTTTCATTCCAGGCAGGATTTCCTGTTCATCGGCAGCTTTCTACACCATCCAAACTTCGACGCAATACAGTTCTTCTGTTATGAAACGTGGCCCCTCATCAGCTCAAAGCTGCCACAAGCGAGGCTCTACATAGTGGGTGACAGCCCTCATCCGGGAGTCCGCGCGCTGGCAAACGATCGCGTAATCGTAACGGGATATGTGCCCGACACTGCTCCCTACCTGCGAAGATGTCGTGTGTCGGTTGCCCCTCTTCGCTATGGCGCAGGAATGAAAGGCAAAGTCGGTGAAGCGTTGGCTTCGGGCCTACCCGTGGTCGCCACCTCTATAGCCGTTGAGGGGACCGATCTGCAATCCGGCCGTAATGTCATTGTTGCCGACGATGCGCTGGATTTCGCCGATGCAGCCATCGCGCTCTATCAAGATGAAGGACTATGGAACAGGCTTTCAATAAACGGGAAGGAATTCGTCACAAAGCTCTATTCTCCGGAGGCAGTGGCGGCAAACCTTGAAAATGCCCTGTTCGGCAATCGTTCCGTACACATAAAACCGGCAGAGGAGGTGTGAGCCGGAGAGCGATCGTCAAGCTCTTCCCGATAGTGACCCTTCTTTTCCTGGCGCAAGTTCTGGCGGGCGGCGCCACAGCGCACTTCCAGGCTGAACCGGAGGCCTTTTACGGAACCGGTCTCAACCGAATACCTTTTTTCATTCACCGGACGATGTTGTAGACTGGTGTCCATCCGGAAACCCGGATGAACGTAGGAGAATTTCACCTTATAGAGACACTGGAAGTTTTCGATTCGGAGAGGAGGCATTTTTCGTCCTGGCGCGTACAGTTTGGCGCTCCGCCATTTCCGGATTGCCCAGCGCCGCACCGAAAGGTGGCGCGTACAGTTTGGCGCCCCTCCATTTCCGGATTGCCCAGCGCCGCACCGAAAGGTGCAAGGAAATCAAGTGGTTGCGCTGAGGCGTACCTATGTACCGCCTCGCGGAGCGTCGAGACCCTGCCCGTGCCACCGCCACAGGCAGTGGCCAAATCGGCGTGGCGGTCCCACCGCCCAGGGCGGAAAAGGACTTTTTTGACGTCAAAGAATCCGGACGGAAACTAGACTGGCCGGCAATCTTACTTCATGCAACATGTGATTTCTGTCATGCCAAAGGTTATGGGGGTGTCGCAGATGAACCAATTGGAAAAACTCATAGATCGCATCATAGACCGCGTAAACGTTAACCTGAGAAAACCCGCATTTGACGTGAGTCCTTACGTTGGCCACCTGATCCCGCTGGACCAGTTCGTCCGTTTTTACGCATTCTATGGCCTGACTCTGCACCATCCGATCCGTTTCCTGTTCAATCATTCCAGCATCGCGGGAAGCTATTTCCTGGGCAAATGTATTGTCGATCATTCCGTCCTGTATAAAAGTGACGTTCGCGGCGATGAATTAAAGGCCAAAGGCGATTTTTTCAAGTATGAAAATCTGGAAATCCCCCTGCACGATGACGAAGTGATCCGCATAAAGGACAGCTATCTTATCAAAAACCTGGTGCATAATTATTCGCACGATCCCGAGAGCCCTGAAGAATTTTTCATTCAGAATACGGCCTCGATGCACTACGCTAATATTCACGGATCTCCCATAGAAGGGAGCTTCCTTGGCCCCTTTGCCACGGTCGATCTCACCAGGCTGCATGATTGTGTCATCGGAGCCTATGCTTACGTGCAGGCCGGCGAGCTTTCTCATTGCTTCATCGATGCCGGACGGATCTGGATCCAGGCCGGGGAATCTTTCAACTTCATCTACCGCTTCCCTGAAGAAATCCTTCAGAGATACATCCACATGGAACCCGGCCACCGGCCCTGCGGAATCTTCATGGATTTTGTCGAAAGGCGCAAAGCCGACTTCGAAAGGGTATTCGAGGTTGTCCAGTCGGTTCTCCCGATACCGGTTCCAGCGGGGGCATATCTCAGCCGGTATGCAGTTGTGAGGGGGGACACAGAGATTAGAGAAAACGTGCTCGTGGCCCAAAGGGCCTACCTTGAAAACTCCTGGCTCGGCAAGGGCTCCAATGCCCAGGAAAATTCCTATATCATCGACTCTCGCCTTGAAGGCCTGAATATCACGGCTCACGGCGGCAAGGTGATCCATGCAAGGCTGGGAGAAAAAGTCTTTGTCGGTTTCAATGCCTTCCTGCGCGGGACCCCCGAATGTAAACTCAGTATCGGGGCCGGAAGCATCGTCATGCCGCATACGATAATTGATCTGGAACAGACTCTTGATATCCCCGAAGACAGGCTTGTCTGGGGTTATGTGAAAAACCGCAAAGACCTGGAACAGAACAGCCTTTCGCTCGAACAGCTTGCCAGGACCAAAAACAGGTTCGAACTGGGCGGCATGTGCTTTGAAGGAAGCGGGTTTCAAATGGTGGAAGCCTTCACCCACCGCATCGAGCACATTCTCGAGGCCAACGGGGCCTACTTTGATGGAACCTCAAACCGTGGCCATGCTCAGAAAACCCAACATATCTCCTTCAACACTATCCAACCGTATCCCGAAGGCCCCATGAAAGGGCTTTACCCTAGAATCGATATTTGCCCGTAACGGATTGCCGGCTGCCGGTTGGTCCCGCTTGAATGGCCCTGCCTTAATTTTTTGGCGCGGCAGGATGGCACTAAACCTGCCTTCGAAGCTCCAAAACCTCTCTAAGACATCAGCTCTTCGATCATCTCCTTTGGCCGCTCCATATCCACTCTCCTGGCGGCTTCAACGCCGGCGTGTATCTTTACGAATGTTGGCGCGCCCCTAACCTTCTCACGTTCATTCAGCCAGTTCATGACTTCGGGGTTCTTCTCCCACTCGATAGTGATAAAGCGCATCGAGGGATTTTGTTTCTGCGCATCGAAGAAGTGAGGCCTGGCGGCCTTGCAATCGCCGCATCCTTCGATCCTGACCATGAGAAGCGTATCTTTTGCGCTAGTAAGGATTTCTTTGAAAAACTGCTCATCCGAAACATCGGGATAGGCTAATTCCTCCTCCTCTTTTTGTTCGGTCAGGATTTTCTCCCTAAAGCTTTCGCTTCCTTCCGCGCACTCCTCACATGGACTTGCCGAAGGCAAGGATTCAACGTATCCGATTGCACTCAGCGCCGCTGCTATCCCCTGTCCAGTAGAAATACCGATCTGTTTGAACGGAACGTTCGTTACGTCTCCGACTGCCCAAACTCCCCGGGAGGATGTCTCACCGAGCACTCCCACCGTGATTTCACCAAGTTTGTTCGTTTCAACGAGATTGGTGAACGGCTGTGAATTGACTGTGGCGCCTATGCTTGGGAATACGCCTTCAACACGTTCTTCCCATTCCCTGCCGGTTTTCAGATCCCTGAGCCTGATTCCCGTTACCGTCGCGCTGCCGATGACCTCGAGTACCTCTGCGTTTCTGACAATCTTTACCTTGGGAAGTTTTGTAATCCGCTGTTTGAGATCCGGGTTGCCAGTGAAATCCTTGGTGATGATCACGGCGAGCACCTCTTTGGCGTACTTCGTGAGTGTAAGGATATTCTCCAGCGCTGTATTTCCGCCGCCGATTACCGCAACGATTTCGTTTTTAAAGAACGGGGCATCGCACGTTCCGCAGAATGCGACACCCTTGCCCTTCAGCTCTTCTGCGCCGGGTACGGCGAGATTCCTTCGCGTCGCGCCCGTTGCAATAATGAGCGCCCTGGTGAAAAACACCATACTCCCGTCGGTTGTCTGTGCGGTAACCTTGTACATGTTGCCTGCCGCCTCCTCGACGGAGCTGATGGAACCCCTCACCCTGGTGAGGTAGTCTGGAAATTTTCTTTCGAGGTTTTCAAAGAATGCGGTCATTCCCTTCTGGAATGCATCACCCGACAGGGCTGGGATAAAAGGCCAGTTGGTTATCTCGGGAGTATTGTTTATCTGACCCCCTACTTCAGGGCCTACCGCAATTACATTGAGGTGAGCTTCGAGCAGGTACACGAGAGCGGAAAGCCCTGCCGGACCTAATCCGGCAACGGCTATTTCGTAGAGTTTTTTCTTTTTGCCTCCATCCATTTTTCCATCCCTTTTCAGTATGTCAGCTACCAGATGTATTGCCACCGGCCGCAGTCGTTGTGTTGTAAGCAAGCTGCGGGGATGAGAAGAAAAGAGAGGGCATGCCTTCTCTTTATCCTCCCCTCCCCAACCATCAGAACTTTTTGGGAAACTGTTTCACAATACCGGCCGCGAGGGCATCGGCTATCGTGTACATATGTTTTTTCATCGTGGACCAGTTCACAGCCTCTGAAGCAAAATCGTTTTGGGCTATATAATCAATTTGTGAGATATGGTGAGCGCCGTGGGTCCTAAGGAGATCCTCCAGTGTGGGCTTCGGCCAGTTGGGGTTTGCTGAACTCAGGAAAGCTGCAATCTTGTCCGCGTTCGATATTAGTTCATCGCGGGCTGCCTGCATACCGGCATTGTCCTTCGCGTATGCTGCTGTCATATAATTTTTGACTGCTCCATAGTGGCCGGCCAGGAGTTCGAAAAGTTTGTCGCTCGCCCCCTTGCCGTAAAATGGAGAGATGGATCCCGCGATGTCCTTCGCATTCTGAACCACATTCGCCTCGGCGACCTTGGCTGCTTGGGCATCGCCGTATTTCGTACTCAGAACAACCGAGCGGACCCAAAATATGTGATCAACCCACAGGTCCCGCAATGTTTCCTGCAAAGCAACAGCCTTGGCGGATCTCACCTGGCCTGCGGTTTTCCCGTAAGCAGGGGGCGCCATAAAGGCAAAAAAAACGGCCCAAGCCAAGGCTAGAACTTGAAAAGATCTGGTATTCATTTTAATCCTCCCTTATCTGTTTATTGGGCCGTCCGAGAATCCTCGAAGCGCACCCTGACAAATCCCTGGAACATTTTCCCCGGCTCAGCCCTAATATGTCCTCAGCCGAGATTTTTGGTTTCACCTCCTTTCCATTGGGAGGCTCGCCAACGGGGGCTTTTGAATTGAAACTAAACATTTAAAACAAATAAGTCAAATTCGTATTTGTTTTATTTGTTTTAAACGAGTATCCTTTAGATTGGATCAGGAGGCAGAATCATGTCAGATAACCTGAAAGGGCGCCAGGAGACTACGCGGGACCGGCTTATCAGGCTTTTGCAAGACAGACCGAGGTCAGTGGACGAACTGGCCGAAGCGCTTAGCATCACCTTGAATGCCGTGCGTTCGCAATTGACAATACTGGAGCGCGATGGGGTTGCCCGGGTAACGAGCGAAAGGCGGGGACCGCGAAGGCCATCCCACGTCTTTGGTTTGACCTCGGAGGGGGAACGACTTCTTTCCCGTGCTTATGTACCGGCGTTGAAGGCAATCCTTGAAGTCTTAACCTCAAAGGGCGCCGAAGACGAGATCGAAGATATTCTCAGAGATGCAGGCCGAAAACTTGCGGAGAAATTCGGTCGGGCATCCGGTGATTTCCGCACCAGAGTCGCCAGGGCTGTCGCGCTGCTGGAAAGCCTCGGGGCGACTATGGAGACCGAAGAAGTCGCGGACAAGCTGATAATCAGGGGACACGGATGTCCGCTCTCTGAAGCCGTTGAGGTTGAGCCGCGAACCTGCAAATGTATGGAGACTCTTATTGCCGAACTGACCCAAGCGCAAGTGGAGGAGCGATGTGAACGAGGGAAGCAGCGTCGTTGCATGTTTTTAATCTCTCCCGGAGTCCAGTAAAATAAAAATGGTTCGGAATCTCCCGCCGCAGCGCCTTCATCGAATAGGAGCAGCCGGAAAGAGCAGCTTACCCTGCCGACTGCTCTTCTTAACAATCCTGGAGACTCAGCCCAAAGTTAAGTTACAGCTCTCCTATCCTTGAAAAAACGAATTTCTGAAATACGCAAGTTTTGCAAATCATATCTGGATTTGGGTGTCATGTTTCGGGAGTCGTGCGTATCGGTCGGGGTAGGAATTCGCGATCGGGGAAAAGCTTGCTGCGCAGTGGGCTGATGATGCCGTCCTTTAGCTTGGTAACTGTATGAACTTATAGGATAAAGTAGTCGGTATTAAGTTAAAATAGTTGAGAAGCGCTGGCACGCACCGTCTTCGATCCCTGGACCGATCATGTTATATAACTGTCTACAACCGAAAGGGGGCGTGAGGGGCACATGTCCCCCCAACCCCCACGCTTTTCCGGATTATTTATTTGCTGAACTTTCAGTACACGGTCAGGCTTCAGGGCCTTTCGAGGCTGATTCCCTTCGGTTTTGCGCAGCTTTCAATGAGGTCCCTGCAGTAAGAACAGGTTCGACATTCTCTGGAGCATGAGGTCAACCGCTGCAGGAAATCGGCGGGGAGTCCATCGTTCGAAGCATACAACCATCCGGCCGTTCCATCCATGGCGTCCATCAGGTCCAGGAGATTGCCCGAATGTTTTCCGTGCAGGTAGGCGTCCACCACCCTCATGAGGAAGGGGGCGCCCATGGTTCGTCCACATAGCTTGAGCACGTCTACGTAAGATTCGTAAGCGGCGGCGTCTTCCGGCCGGATAAACGGTGATTTGAACAGGTGGGAAGGGTCGCGTTGAAGCGTCCGCATGCATCCGAGTTCCTGGTTGATAAGGTGGGTACCCAGGGGCCGCCCCATGTTGACCAGGGAAATGTGGCAATCGTGGGTCAGCTTGAATGGACAGTTATAGAGGCACCCTTCATTGGCCAGGAGTTCGAGCTTCACATGCGGGAGCAACTCCCTGCAGCGGGCGGAAACTTCCGCAAGGTCATCCAATCGGCGATTGAAAGATCGGTCCAATATGAGCGTTTCTGGAAGGCGGAATCGAGTGGATGAAATGAAATCGATCATGCTGGCGATTCGGTCGTAGGTGTTCAGCATGCAATTTACGCTGGGAATAGCCTCAAGCTGGGATGCTTCGTCTTCTCCCGCATCGGAGATAGCCTGTAGATAGTAGGCATCGGCAAACACGATTCCGTCGATCACTCCTGCGTTCAGCATCGACCGAAGGGTTTGAATCACCGTCCGCAGATGATCGGGATCGAGGTACGCCCCATGAGCGTGGGCTCGACTGTTCACCAGTAGATACTTCCTGGCGATTCGCACGGATCGCAGGAATTCTACCCACCGGCCGGTTTCTATGAGCTGATGTTTGTGACGGCCGTCATGAACATCGCAGGAATAGAGGCTGAAGTGGCAGCAGTAGAACGAGCTTGCGTGCAGATTCAGGGTTGCGGCGAGTCTTTCATCGGGAATAACCGGCACGTTGAAGAGCATTTCAGGCCATCCTTTCGCCCCGGTTGCCAAGTGCGAAAATCACATTATTCTGCAGACTTTATCACCCGTTTACCGGATTTCAGCAACACCTGCATCCCGGGAAATGAAAGCATCCCCGATCCTGACAAACCATGCACCGGGTACTGACGGTGCAGGCTACTACACCCCCCGCACCCGTAAGCAGGAATTAATCTGCTCGACTGCGCGGGTAAGTTCAGGCAGGAAAGTCTTGATTGCCCTGGATTTCGAAGATCTTCCGGTGCTGGTTACAATGTTCATTGCGGCGACGATCTTGCCGTTTGAATCCATAAGCGGCACTGCGATTCCGCAGATGCCTCCCTCCAATTCCCCATTTACCCACGACCAACCTTTCCTTCTATCATCAGCAATGATTTTCCTGAGGCCAACCGGGTCAACGATAGTTCTCCTGGTAAACGGTTGCAGTTCCACAGTGGCGAAGTAGCGGTCCAGTTCCTCGGCCGCGAGCCCGCCCAGCAGTACGCGCCCCATGGATTGGACATAGGCGGGGAGGCGGGTGCCGATGCTGATGTTGGTCGTTAAGATCCTGCGCGTAGGCACCCGCACGACATAAACGATATCCGCGCCGTCAAGAACAGAAATGGAGCTGGTTTCATGCACCCTCGCAACCATATTCTCCATGATCGGCTGGGCAAAATCCCAAAAAGGCAAAGATGACAGATAGGAGTACCCCAGGTCGAGAATCCGCGGGGTAAGCGAAAAGTGCCGCCCATCGGCTCCAACATAGCCCAGGTTCTTCAGGGTGCAAAGTATTCTTCGGGCTCCCGCGCGGCTCAGGTTGGTGCGTTCGGCGATTTGGGTAAGAGTCATTTCCCTGTAATTGGGGCCGAAACAACGGATGACCGATAGTCCGCGTGCGAAAGACTGAATGAATTGGTCGCTGTTTTTTGGCATGGCAATATGTTCGCACAGCGAACCACTAAATGCAAGTATTTTGCTGGTTTGCGAGTTAAGAAAATCGATTGACAAGGCTTGGAGGTTGGAGTATGGGTGTTGGCGTGTTCTTATAGCGAATAATTGTTCGTATGGCGGACAATAAAATACCCCCGGAACTGCCTATGCCTCTGCAATCCGTCCTTGTCCTGGATCTGTCCCGGGTCCTCTCCGGTCCCTTCTGCACCATGATGCTTGGCGACATGGGCGCACAAATCTGGAAGGTCGAGCCACCTGGCGGAGACGATGGCCGCGGGCTCGCGCCTCCCTTCATCGGTGAAGAATCCGCCTACTTCCTGAGCGTTAATAGAAACAAGAAAGACATTTGCCTGGATATAACCCGGCCCGAGGGGCGGGATGTGCTCCTGCGCATGGCGGAAAGAGCCGACGTTGTCATTGAAAACTTTCGGCCAAACCTCAAAGAACGGCTTGGCATAAGCTACGAAGAGATCGCCGGGCGCAACCCCTCGGTTATTTATTGCTCCATATCCGGGTTCGGCCAGAACGGGCCCTATAGGGGTCTTCCGGGGCTGGACAATATTTTTCAGGGAATGGCGGGATTAATGGAGGTGACCGGTGAAGAAAACGGACCTCCATTGAAAGTGGGGGAGCGAATCGCCGATGTCATCACGGGAATAAACGCCGCCTACGGCATCATGGTTGCCCTGTTCCATCGGGAGCGGACCGGAGAAGGACAGTACCTGGACCTGGCGCTCGTGGACTGTCTCCTTGCCGCCCAGGCCCCGCTGGTGTCCTATTATTTCGCCACGGGAAAACAACCGCCCAAACTTGGAAACGGTTCCCTGTTCACCGCCCCGACAAATGCTTTCCAAACCGCCGATCGACCCATCAACCTGTGTACTTTAAATGACAAGCATTGGGCCAAGCTCTGCCAGGTGATTGGCAGAGAAGACCTTATTGATGACAACCGGTTTAAGACGACCCGGCTCCGGGTGGAAAACTCGCGCGAAATCAACGGCACCGTGGCGCAGATCCTTAAAGAACGGCCTGCGAAAGAGTGGCTGGCGCGCATGCACGAGGCCGGTGTTCCATGCGGGCTGGTATACACCTACGAAGAAACTTTCAACGATCCGCAGATCCGCTACAATCAAATGCTCCAGGAAATTCCCCATCCAACGGTAGGGTTGCAAAAGACCATTGGTTTGCCGGTTCGCCTTCACAAGACGCCGGGCGCAATTCGCCGGGCGGCGCCGCTACTCGGACAGCACAGCCGGGAAATATTGGAGGCCGCTGGATACGATAACGAGGAAATTGAGTCCCTTATTCAAAAAAGAATCGTTGTGCAACCCTAAAGGGTCTCAAAATCCCCCCTGCACCCTTCTCTCCAGTCCAAACACCCTCTTCTAAAGGGGGGCCTGTGGGATTTTGAACCCAAATTGGTCTTAGACGCAAAGGGGGCCATAGTGAAGCAGGAATTTGAAACGGATTTCTGGAAAGACGCTGAGAGCCGCAAGATCTGGGACGACATCGTTCCGGGTGAACCGCGCAAAACGATCCCTTATACCTTGACGCTGGAAGTCATTCAGCGCTACTGCCTGGCGGTCGGTGACCTGCACCCGCTCTACTTTGACGAGCCATACGCGCGCAAAACCCCCTACGGTGGACTGATCGCCCCGCCGTCGATCCATGCCCTGCTAATGTTTGCCTGCACCCCGATGGATGACTGGATGCGCACTCCAGGCACCATCAATGCCGGACAGTCGTGGAGCTACAATAAGCCGGCCCGTCCGGGCGACACCATCACACTGCACGCGCGCGCGCTGGACAAGTTCATAAAGAACCAACGCCTCTTCGTAATCCATGACAATGTCTTTTTCAATCAGAACGGCGAGGTAATCTGTTCCGGCCGCGGCTGGACGATCCGGCCGATGTGAGGAGAGCGCGATGACGAATTTTTTCGACAAGCTGATGCAGGGCGACCATATTGAGGGCAGGGAATTTGCCGTCTCGAGGGATAGTATCCGTGCTTTCTGCGAGGCCTCGCTGGATTACAACCCGCTCCACCTGGACGACAACTACATGCAGGGTGATTTCGGCAAAACGAATTTCGGCGGAATTATCATGCATGGCATGAATAATTTCGCATTGATAACGCGCATGCTTACGGACTGGGCGTTCCAGGTCAATGGCGTGCATCGGCGCCTCGAGACGCGCTGGCTAAAACCGATTAAACCCGGCGACATGATCCGGCCTAATGGTACCGTGAAGGCCAAACAAGTGACTGCAAAATCGCGATGGGTGACGATCGATGTCGAGATGAGAAACCAACGTAACGAGAAAGTGGCAACCGGCGAAGCGCTCGTCGAGTTCCCGTGGGAGGTGCCGTCTTGATTCTCGGTCGCAGTGTGGGGCGCAATGCGCTCCTTTATCCGGAGAGGGCTGCGATTATATCGGAAGACGGGACGACGCTTTCTCACCGCGCGTTTGCCGAGCGTGTCTGGCGTTTATCGGATGGACTTGCGCGGCGGGGGCTTGGCAAAAACAACCGGATCGCCATTCTCGCCCGCAACAGTGCCGATTACCTGTGCGTCTATTTCGCGGTCGGCTCCCTTGGCGCTGTTCTCGTGCCGATAAACAACGCGCTAAAGCCGTCTGACATCGATTTCCGCATGGCTCATGCCGAGGTCGACGCATTATTTTTAAGCGAGGAGTTCGCCCCGGTCTTGGATGGCGCGCGCGCGGCCACGCGCCGGCGCCTCGCGGGCCGCTTGTTCGGTCTTGGCCACGAAACGGCCGGCGGCCCATCCCTGGCTGCACTGGTCGAGGATGGAAAACCGCAGCCGCCGGCTGAGCGGATTGACCCGGAAGACATTCTCTACATAGGCTACACCTCCGGAACCACCGGTCCACCGAAAGGCGCCATGGTGTCGCATCGCGCCATCGTTGTCGGTTTTCTCTACAAAGCGCTCGACTATGCCCTTACTGACACCGATGTGACAATCAATCCCGGCCCTTACTGGCATTCGGCGCCCCGGGATTTCGCTGCGCTTGCCCTTTATCTGGGCGGCACGGCCGTGGTGACCACGCGCTTTGATGCATCCAGGTATCTCGAACTGGTCGAACGCTACCGTGTCACCAATTCCTTCGTGGTGCCTACGATGCTGCAGCAGTTGGTCAATTCGCCGGCCCTGGAAACCTGTGATGTGTCCAGCCTGCGCTGCCTGATAAGTGGGGGGGCGCCGCTGCCGACAACGGTTAAAGAACGGGTGCTGGCCAAATTCGGCCCAGTGCTTACCGAATTCTACGGCGCCACCGAAACGCGCATCATCACTGCAATTACCCCGGCCGAGCTGGCAGTGCGCGACCGCTCGGTCGGCAGGCCGATACGGGACGTGGGCATCCGCATTCTAGACAACGAAGGAGTTGATGTTCCGGTTGGAGCGGTCGGGGAGATCTATATCTGCGGTCCCGGCCTGTTTTCCGGGTATTGGCGTGACCCTGAGAGCACGCGCCGGACGCACCGCGGCGAATGGTTCAGCCTGGGCGACATGGGAAGAATCGACACAGAGGGATACCTCTACCTGGTCGACCGCAAGCAGGACATGATCATCAGCGGCGGAGAAAACATCTTTCCCAACGATATCGAGGAATGCCTGCTGCGCCATCCCAAGGTGAAAGAAGCGGCAGTAATTGGTGTGCCCGACGAGCTCTGGGGTGAAAAAGTTGTCGCCTTCGTGGTGCCGGTTCCGGAAGAACGCTCGACCGCCGAGGAACTTGCCGCGTTCTGCGGCGAGAGATTGCCCGACTATATGAAGCCGCGCCGGGTGGAGTTCTGCGACGCTTTGCCGCGCAATGCCGTCGGCAAACTTCTGAGGCGCTGTCTTCGTGAGGCCGAACGTGATCGAATCCGGCCACCGGACGACAAATTGTGAGGACTCACTCCAACCGGTTATAGAGGGAGGGTGGGAAAATGGCGGTTAGTTCATCCGTGAGTGAGCAAGCAGGCGACAAGATCTATCGGAAGATCGCCTGGCGACTGATGCCGTTCCTGCTCCTCTGCTATGTTGTGGCTCAGATAGACCGGTTCAATATCGGTTTCGCAAAGCTGCAGTTCATCAAGGACCTCAATCTGAATGACGCCATCTTCGGCGTAGCGGCCAGCATGTTTGCCGTTGGCTATGTAGCCTTCGAGGTGCCGAGCAACCTTATGCTGGCCCGGATAGGAGTACGAAAAACACTTTTGCGTATCATGGTGTTATGGGGAATTTTCTCTTTGCTGATGAGTTTCGCGCAAGGGGCGTACTATCTATACCTTATGCGTTTCCTGCTCGGGGTTGCAGAGGCGGGCTTTTTCCCGGGCATCATAGTATATCTCACCTATTGGTTCCCGAACCGGCACCGGGGGCGGATCATGAGCCTGTTTGTGATTTCAGTGCCGATTGCGGGTGCCATAGGCGGCCCCCTGTCGGGCTGGCTGATGGAACGCTTCAACGGTCTTTCCGGGTGGCACGGCTGGCAATGGCTGTTCTTGATGGAGGGCTTGCCGGCCGTGGTTCTGGGCGTCATCGCCTATTTCTACTTGCAGGATAACCCGGAGCGGGCAGGCTGGCTGTCAAATGACGAAAAGCAAGCCATAATCTGCGATCTCGAAGCTGATCGTATCTCCGGCCCCGGTAAACCTTCAGGAAATTTTCGCGAGGCGCTGCGTGATCCCAAAATTTATTTATTCTCGATAATCTATTTTGCCTACTTTTGTTCTCTTAATACGATTCTCCTCTGGAGTCCCACCTTGCTGAGAATCGTCGGGCTCCAAAAAGTTAGCGACATCGGTTGGTGGAGCGGCCTCATCTCGGTGATTTCCACGATAGGCATGCTCCTGACCGGCTACAGTTCAGATCGTTTTATGGAGCGCCGCTGGCATGTGGCTTTATGCGGGATTACGGCGGCTGCCTGTTTCCTGGTCCTGCCTCTTGCTTATCATAGCGTCGGCTTTACGATCGCTTTGCTGATGGTGGCCTCGATTGGTATCTTCAGCGTTTTGAGCCTTTTTTGGACCATTCCGAGCACATATCTGGGAGGTGGCGCCATGGCGGGCGGCATCGCCCTGATAAGCTCCATAGGGTACTGCGGCGCCGTGGTAAGCCCTACCCTCGTGGGCTGGATCAAGGTGAGCACGGGCAGTCTCTATATCGGTCTGAGCACGATTGCCTTGATGCTGATTTTAGCTATGCTTCTCCTGCTGGTATTCGTTCCCGCCACAAGCAAAGTCAGTATTTCGTCTTCCCGATAAAATCAAGCCATCGCATCGTTTTGATTTTTTTGCGCGGCAGAAGGATATCGCTAAATTGCTCTAAGTCGAGTTGGATGTAGGTTTGCTCAAACGCGCCGTTGGTTATCATGTGCGAATGGCTGGCTGAGGTATCAGATTGATAACGCAATTGTCACTATGCCGACATGAACTCTGCATGGAAAAGGCCTATAAGGTCATCATGTGGGTACTTTGCTGACTCCAGCTAATAGGGGACCAGAAAGCCCGGGCATGATTGTATGGTTCATCCGGTCAGCGCACGCTGGATGAATGACCAATCACGTCTGGGCTTTTTACGTGAATACCCGGGGAAGAATCAGCCAGTGCTCTATGAGGAGGATGTATGAAATTGCGGACGTTGCTTCCGGCCTTTCTCCTGATTCTGGGCGTGGCCCTTGGTGTCGCTTCGCCTGCCAATGCCGACTATACACTGTGGACGCCGACAACCAGTGCTGACCAGAATGTTTTTACTTTTACGCCGCAGGATTGCACAATGTCGGGTGGGCTTTACATCTATGCTGTGAGAGCCACCCAAGGTATTAGCAATACCGGTAACGCATTGCTGCTCACTATGCCGGGGAGTGCGAGCAGCCCATTCTATGCAGCGGCAACGGATTTCACGATTGCAGAGACTGGCGCTACTTGGTATCTCTATAGTGGATCCCCCAATGCCAGCGGCATTCCCGGCAACGCGTTGCTCACCCTCGGCTCGACTAATGAATTTGGGCTGTACTACTACTATAGTAATAATAGTTGGGCTCAGCCTGCTATCGTTCAACCCATCACTACTAACCTCGGCCAGCCCGATGAATGGCTCCTGAATACCCCTGAACAGTGCCTCCTGGTTTATCTCACCGACGCTTCCCAAGTCCCGGAGGTTGCCTCCCCCACCCCCCTTCCAGGGACTTTTCTGCTTTTTGGTTCAGGCCTCGCGGGCGTTTTCGGATTTCTCAGACGCTTCTCGAGCTAGACGCCATCGCCAGAAAGCAAATTGGACAAAGGCAAGGCCGCCGCCACCGGCCTTGCCTTTGCTTCTTTATAGAGGTGGGTCAAGGTTAGCCCCAATGCCGATCACTTAAGAGAAACTTCCGTCCTTTCAACCCCTTATGAGTGCATCGGGCTCGACTCTATCAGGATAGCGTCGAGATCCTGCCAGTGCCACCGCCGAAGGCAGTGGCCAAACCGGTAGGCGGTCTCACCGCCCCGAATTTCCGTTGGACCCAATCTGGGCGCCATTTGGAACCTGCCTGAAATCACCAGGCCATGGATAGTTTCTCTCAAGTCTTATCTGTTATCGACCGATACTATTTCGCGGGGTTTGGATACTCGCAGCATGTGCTTCCACAACTCGGCAGTGGAAGCGGCCAGGGCCGGACAAGGCGGCGGAGGTTTTGCAGAGGTCGCCGATGAAGTGGGAAAGTTGGCAATGAGAACGGCTCAAACCGCAAAAATACTGCCGGCCTGATTAAGGGGCCGTCAGTAGAATAAAGCATGGATTAGGGTTGGTCGGGAAGACCGATAAAGGGTTGCAGAAACTATTCTGCCAGTCCAACATATTTCAGAAATCAAGTCCATTCACTTTGGGTTCGATGGAGGTTATGATGTCTTATGGATTTAATTCCAAGTCGAGCAGCATAAGAACCATGATGCTGAAAATGATGATTTTGATCTTTGTGCTCACAACATGTGCTTTAAGTATATTGCTCTATTTCGAGGCCAGATCATATGCAATACAAGAAGCTGAGAAGAAGATAAAGAACCTGCTGCTTGAGCATCAGGCTTTGCACGAATACATTGGAAAACATCAGAAACCAGAAATTTCGAAATTAAAACAGGAAGGAAAACTCAACAAAGACTATTTTTCTCCAGAGATCCTTTCGTCATCGTATATCACAAAGTATATGCACCAGTACTACAACGAGCAGCGTCAGAAAAATGATCTCGCGCAATTCTATTACAAACTTGCCGCCAATAATCCCAGAAATCCCGAAAACAAGAGCGATGACTTCGAGCGGGGCCTCATCAGCAAATTCAATAGTAAAGAGATTTCGGAATTTAAGGAGGTAATCTCAAAAGACGGCGAAAGCTTTCTCTACTACGCCCTTCCGTTTGCAGCAAATACAAAAGACTGTATGGCCTGCCACAGTTCACCGAATTTGGCTCCAAAGGAACTCATCGACAGATACGGCGACAAAAATGGGTTTGGTGAGAAGGAAGGTGATATCCGGGCAATCATTTCGATTCGAGCACCCCTGGCCCAGGAAATTCAGCAGGCAAATAAAACCTTCTTAAGAACCGGAGCCATAATGTTTGCGGTCTTTCTCGTGTTTTTTGTGAGTGGTGGCTGGCTGCTGATGCGCTCGGTAACCAGACCTATCCGATCCGCAGTACAGGGACTCATGCATTCTTCGGAGGTGGTTTCCACGGCATCCGCCCAGGTTGCATCCAGCAGCCAACAATTGGCGGACGGTGCTTCACAACAGGCCGCAGCAATAGAGCAGACGTCCTCATCACTGGAAGAAATGTCAACAATGACGAAACAAAATGCGGCAAACGCAAATCAAGCTAATCAACTAATGAGCCAGACCCGGAGTGTGCTCGCGAAAGCCGCCGAATCAATGGACCAACTGACGGAGTCCATCAAAGAAATCTCGAGATCTAGTGAGGAGACATCCAAGATAATCAAAACGATAGACGAAATCGCCTTCCAAACGAACTTGTTGGCGCTCAATGCGGCAGTGGAAGCGGCCAGGGCCGGAGAAGCCGGGGCGGGTTTCGCAGTAGTTGCCGACGAAGTGAGAAATTTGGCAATGAGAGCAGCGGAAGCCGCAAAAAATACTGCCAGCTTGATCGAGGGGACCGTCACGAGAATCAAGGAGGGATCCGAAATGGTTGAAAGGACCAGTGCCGAATTCTCTCAGTTTGAATCCAGCGCAAATAAGATGGGAGAACTGGTTGGTGAAATATCGGCTGCATCGAGTGAGCAGGCACAGGGGATTGAACAAGTCAGCAGAGCAGTGAGTGAAATGGACAGTGTTGTCCAACTGAATTCATCTACGGCCGGAGAATCCGCCTCTGCTTCGGAAACAATGAATGCTCAAGCAGAGCACCTGAAAACATATGTGGCAGAATTAATAGTTTTGGTTAGTGGTGCAAATGGCAACGGCAATGCCGGAAGTATCGAACCAGGCATGCCTGTAAATAAATCATCGAGAGTCCTTGCGGCTCCGGAGAATAGGAAGCGTTCAATCCGGGATGCTAAAAAGGATCCGGCCTCCTCGAGAAAACGTAAACCGGCCGCTGAGCAGGTGATCCCATTTGATGATGGTGATATTTCCCAGTTTTAGTTCACCTGAGGGAGGGCCATCTTTATTAGGACTGAGTGCTGAGGACTGAGGACTGAGTGGAAAAACACCGTGAATGGCGAATCGTGAATGGAAGAAGCCCTGTCACGAGCATACCTTCCCAGTCCTCTTACTCAGTCCTCCGTCCTCCGCCCTCCGTCCTCAGCACTCAGTCCTCAGTCCTCAGTCCTCCGTCCTCCGCCCCTGAAATCCATACCACGTGACATTATCTTACAAATATGGAAGTGATTTCACTGGATCAGATTGTCCATATCCGGACGGGGCAAATGGAAGATACCGGGCAACAAGAACGCACTCGGATGGAGTTACTCAGGCAGACCCTGAAGTTGGCGCCTATTGCTGTTTTTGCAACTCTTCTGAACGCATCCATTCTTGTCCTGGTCCTATGGCGATCTATTTCGCACGCCTCACTAATCATATGGTTTTCAATTACTTTTTGTCTTGCGGTTCAGCGTGCCGTGTTTCTATACAAGTATCGGGGAGCTTCGCTCCAGCCCCATCAAGTTGCGCAGGTGGCCAACAGATTTGTGGCCAGCCTCGGTTTAGCCGGAATCACCTGGGGTTCGCTTGGAATTTTTCTCTTCCCCGTAGATTCACCAACACATCAAATCCTGATTGTCTTTGTCCTGTGCGGAATGGTAGCCGGTGCGGCGGAAACATTTGCTAATGTTCTCCCGGCCTTTATAGCATTCTCGCTATCGGCATTGGTTCCCTTATGCATTCGTTTTCTCACTATTGGCGGGGTCGTTTACTATGCTATGAGCGCCATGACGCTCCTTTATATCGTTTTGACATTAATCATAGCAAAGCGTATCAATATCACAAACAGGAGTTTGGTCGAACTTAAAGAACATTATTCCCGAATGGCGGAGGAGCGTGCAGCATCTAACGCACAACTGCAGGAACGGACTGCTGAGTTGAGTCTATCGCATAAGGCGCTTATGAAATATGCCGACAAGCTTGAAAGGCTGAACGAAGAGTTGCAGGATTTTGCCTTCGTTGCTTCTCACGATTTGCAGGAACCGTTGAGAAAGATTCAGACTTTCTGTGATCTGGCTCAGAAAAGATGTGAGTCCACACTCGATAGTGCAGTACAAGAGTACCTGCATCGGATCATGAGTTCGACGGCCCGCATGCGGCAACTCCTGCGGGACTTGCTCCAATTCTCACGGGTAGCTTCGAGACCGGAGCCACTCAAAACAATAGACCTCGTAAAAATCGCACGGGAAGCAACGGAAGTTTTTGAAGATACTATCAAAGAAACTGGCGGATTGATCGAGATCGAAACCATGCCCGCATTGGAAGCCGATGAAACCCAAATTCTGCGCCTGTTCCAAAACCTCATCGGTAATGCGCCAAGTTCCGAAGCGCCCTGCCACCCAGAATTGTAATATACGCAAAGCACGATGGGCTGGGGATTTGCGAAATATTTGTAAAGGACAATGGCATTGGATTTGACCCGCAGTTTGCCGAACGTATTTTCAAACCCTTCCAGAGACTGCATGCGCTCAGCAAGTATGAAGGTACCGGAATAGGGCTTGCCATATGCCGCAAAATAGCTGAAGGTCATGGAGGCAGTATCAGGGCGGAGAGCCAACCGGGGAAGGGCTCGACATTTATTGTCAGCCTGCCCGTGAAACAAGACAGGCGGGAGAGTACTTAGCGGCAATACCCTATGGGATCTCCATATGGGTTGTGCATCGCAACAGTCAGGAGGAAGGATAAGTATGATGATTGCAAAACTGAAGAAGCTATTCTGTCCTGAATCCGTGGCAGTCGTTGGGGCATCGAACAGTTTCGATAAACTTGGCTATCATGTAGTGAAAAGCCTTGTTCAGGGCAATTACAAGGGTCGAATATTTCCGGTGAATCGCATGGGTCAGGAGATCTGGGGTATAAGCTCTTATCCTGCTTTGAGCGATATCCGCGAGACGGTTGATCTTGCCGTGGTCGCAGTGCCGGCTCCGTTCGTTCCTGAAATCCTTCATGACTGTGGAAGGAAAATGGTTAAGGGTGTGGTCTTGATCACCGCAGGATTTCGAGAAATCGAGGATGCGTCGGGGGAAGCCCTTGAAAAGGAGATAGGCAGAATTGCCCGGCAATACGAGCTGCCGGTCATCGGCCCGAATACCTTCGGCTTTGTCAATCGGACTTTCGGAGTCAACGCGTCTTTTACACCGGAATTCTCCCTGTTGGAAAAAGGAGGCGTTGCGCTGATAAGCCAGAGTGGAGGCATTTGCCACCTGTGCGGTTTCCTGGCCATGGAGCAAAGGATGGGCGTGTCTAAATTGATGAGCCTCGGCAACCGGCTCAACATAGGGTTCCCGGAGCTGTTGAAGCATCTCGTTGAAGAGGATGAGGACACCAGGGTAATAGCCTTGTACATCGAGGGATTGGACGATCCCAGGAACATGCTTGATACGGCGAAATCGATAAGGGGCAGGAAGCATGTAATCGCATATAAGGCAGGCAAGAGTGAAAAAGGCGACAGCGCAAGCCGATTCCACACGGGGTCCCTGGCAGGTGACTATCAGATATGGAAAGGGGCTCTTCGCCAGGCGGGTATCCTCGAGGTTACATCCGCCGAAGAATTGATTGACACGGCCAAAGCCCTCGATGCATGCCCGCCCATTAAAGGGCCTCACATTGCCGTGCTTTCCGGCCAGGCAGGTCCTGGAATGATCGCAGCGGATGCCGTCGAGAAGGCCGGACTCAAGCTCGCCCGCTTCTCGGCAGAAACACAGGAGACTATTAATAGCCTGCTTCCCCCGATCGCCATCCGCACGAATCCGGTCGACATGGGCCCTACCTGGTATAATGTGAGCAATATCCTCGATATTCTCAAAGCTGTGCTCGAAGATGAGGGCACAGACGGGGTTATTTTTATCGCCATGTTCGCATCGGCAAATGTCCACCTGGCAAAAGGAATGGCAGAATACATGAAAGGTGTCGATCCTTTCAAAAAACCCGTCGTCGCTATCTTCACGGCCCCGCCGGGTATATGGGATAATGAGATCCGGGAGATGGACGGGAAAAAGGGTGTCTCGATTGTTCCTACGCCTGAGAGGGGCGGAGTGGTCATGGGGAATCTCTGGAGAGCGAATTTACTCTTTGGTTAGAAAGAGGTGAATATGGAAAGAATTCTACTTGGGGTGGACGCCCTTGCCTTTCTTGATAAGGAAGGCTTGAGGGTGCTCGAGAGCTCACTGGCCGGAGATGAGAATGAGGCTGTAAGTATGGCTTCCAGGATAGGCCTTCCGGTAGCGCTCAAGGTTTCCTCTCCCGACGTTGTTCATAAAACCGAGACCGGAGGCATAAGGGTTTCACTGAAAAGCGAGGGTGAGGTAAGGCAGGCCTTCAGGGAAATCGTCTCAATGTTTAGATCCGACAGCCCGGAAAAACAGCTTGATGGAGTTATGGTGCAGAAACTGGGCAAGGGCTTTGAACTGATCGTCGGAGCGCGAAAGGATCGGCAGTTTGGCCCCGTCCTGATGTTCGGATTTGGAGGAATATATGCCGAATCGATCAAGGATGTTTCCTTCAGGTTGATCCCCGTCACTAAGAGGGACGCCAGGGAAATGATCGAGGAATTGCAGAGCTATGCAACGCTCAAGAATCCCAGGAGTGGAACCGTTGACCTCCCGTGCATTGAGGATTTCCTCCTGCAGGTTTCACGCCTCATTGAAAAACATGAGGAAATTCAAGAGATGGACCTGAACCCCGTATTCGTGGCTTCCAGGGATATCGAGGTCTGTGATGCAAGAATCAGGTTAGGTTAGTATGTTCAGATCCATGATTGATACGATTATTTTTGACGGCGAAGGCGTGGTTATAGACACTGAAACGATCTGGGACTGGGGGCAGGAAGAATTCCTGCGCAGGAGGAACCTCGTCTACGATCGGGAGAAAATCAAACCTCTGCTCACTGGGAAATCGCTGATCGATGGGGTCCAGGCCATGATGGATGAATACGGCTTTTCGGGAGATCCCAAAGAGCTCGCTCGGGAACGCAAAGAGATCGTCCGGGGACTCTTCGAACACAAAGTGACTTTCATCGACGGTTTTCGAGAGTTTTTCGATCGGGTTTCAAGAACCTGCAAGACCTGCATTGCCTCGGCTATGGCGGAGGATCTGCTCAAGGTGGTCGATGATCGTCTAGGGCTATCGAAGCTGTTTAACGGTCGAATCTTCACTATTGCCGATGTCGGGTATCGATCCAAACCCGACCCCGATCTATTCCTCTACGCAGCACGTCGGCTCAATTCGGAAGTCCGGAACTGCGTGGTGATCGAGGACTCTCCGTTGGGAGTGGAAGCCGCGAAGCGTGCCGGGATGAAGTGCATCGCATTGACGACGACCTACGACCGGGAAAAACTCCCGGGTGCGGACCTTGTTGTGAGTTCTTTCCCCGAAATTGACCTGAAAACCTGTCATGCGAAGGGATAGTGGTGTAATGTCGTAAACTGTCTGCCCGTAAGGCGGAAGACACGAGTAGCATTGTCAGAGTAATTTGTGTACATTATAAACATTGTATGCAATTGGAAAGGTGAGCTATGAACGAAACGGTGACCATTACAGCCAGGATACCGGCTAAAAACAAGGAGCGGCTTGAAGTCCTGGCCCGGGCAACCGGGCGCAAGAAAGGATTTCTTATCGCCCAAGCCGTTGAAGAATACCTTCAAACCCAGGCCTGGCAGATAGAAGAGACCGCGAAGGCCATCCAGGAGGCTGATGCGGGCAACTTTGCTGCAGATGAAGAGCTGAGGGCGTTCCGTGCCAAGTGGGTATAAAATCCGTTGGCTGAGAACCGCATTGAAGAATCTGGACGATGAAGCGGTCTACATTGCCGGGGATAACCCACAGGCGGCCGTGGCGCTGGTAAAGCATATTCTCAACATGGTCGATGCCTTGGCGGAACATCCTGCTATCGGACGCCCCGGCCGTGTTCCAGGAACCCGCGAGTTAATAATAACAGGGACCCCCTACTTAATACCGTATCGGGTGAAGGGCGAGGCCGTTGAAATCCTGCGAGTGTTTCATGGCTCCCGGCGATGGCCTTCGAGCTTTGATGATTGAGAAATGCCCGTGATCGAGACATGAATGAGACACGCAACTCGTTTTCTCCGGGCAATCCACGGGCAGATACAAGAAAAGGGCACCGATGACCGTTGCCATTCTATTGATCCTTGAGCCAAAGGCCCTCCAATGAATTCGACTTCGAGGACGTGAAAGGCCGGGAAAACGCGAAACACGGCATCGATGCCGCCACGGCCGAGTCGCGCGGCACGCTATCGTTTCAAGGTATTCTAACCTAATAAAATCAAGGCATCGCACAAGATTGATGATGCCATTCAGTGCAACCCCGCGTTCGATCTTGCCATGGACGGGACTGTTTTCCTTGCTTATCGTATGAATGGGGTCCCCCTGCCGCGTGAGCATGGCTCCCTGCTTCTCGCTACCCGCTCCCTGCTTACTGATTTCGCCTGGGTGATTTGGCGGTATGAATGGAAGACGAATCAGAAGGGCAACTTCAGGCTCCGAGTTCGAGCGACGGATAAAAAGGGGAACATCGAGGAATCGGGGAGCTTGCTGGCCCGCTCCTACCCTCACGGGGCCAGGGGCATACAGGAGATTAAGGTCGGTATCACCTGATTTCAGTGAGTCAGAAACGGTGGTGATTCATTAAGAGAATAAGGAGTCAGAAACGTGGCCTGATTTGTGTTTGCTCTCTTCGTGTATATCTTATCGCATATCAGCCTTGAAGGCCTTCAAATAACAGCCGGGGAGTAATTCGATGAAAGCTGATGACGTTCCACAAGTTCCGCCAATGGATCAATACAACAGCGCCTTGGTTGCCAACCTGCATCCACCTGAATGGAGCAACCCGGAACCTTCCGGCCGCTATGATCTCGTAGTCATCGGAGCCGGCACCGCCGGTCTGGTAACGGCGGCAGGTGCAGCCGGGCTGGGGGCCAGGGTCGCTCTCGTAGAAAAACACCTCCTTGGCGGCGATTGCCTTAACGTAGGATGCGTTCCTTCAAAATGCATCATCCGCTCCTCACGCGCCGCTGGAGATATCCGTGCTGCGGCCGGATTTGGCGTCTACCCGACCGATACCGTTGAAGTGAATTTCCCCGCCGTTATGGAGCGCATGAGACGACTGCGGTCGGCAATCAGCCACCACGATTCGGTCCAGCGTTTTCAGGGTCTGGGGGTCGACGTGTTTCTGGGAGAGGCTCAATTCACCGGACCGGATTCTGTCGTCGTGGGAGACAAGGCTCTTCACTTCATCAAGGCTGCAATCGCCACGGGAGCACGAGCGGTGGAACTGCCGATCGAAGGCCTTAGAGAGGCGGGATACCTCACTAATGAAACGGTTTTTTCTCTGACGGAGCGGCCCGGACGCCTTGCCGTCATCGGAGGCGGCCCGCTTGGGTCCGAACTGGCCCAGGCCTTTCAGCGGCTGGGATCGCAAGTCTTCATTTTTCAGGGACCCGATCATCTCCTTAACCGCGAAGATGCAGACGCGGCAGAAATACTCCAGAGGACCTTTCTCAGGGAAGGGATTGAACTCATCCTCAAGACCAGGCCAACAAAAATCACTGCCACACAGCAGGGAAAGCTGATTACCCACGAGCGGGACGGTAAATTAGAGAGTTTGATTGTGGATGAAATTCTACTTGGCGTTGGGCGGGCGCCTAATGTCGAGGGGCTCAATCTTGAGGCCGCCGGGGTCGAATACGACAAGAAAGACGGGGTCAAAGTGGATGATCATCTCCAGACAACAAACCCTCGGATCTATGCTGCCGGAGACATCTGCCTTCAGCATAAATTCACTCACATGGCCGATGCCACCGCTCGCATTGTGATCCAGAATGCCCTCTTTATGGGGCGTAAGAAACTGAGCGCCCTTCACATTCCATGGTGCACTTACACTGATCCGGAAATCGCTCACGTCGGGATGTATGAAAAAGACGCTCAGGACAAAGGCATTCCTTTTGATACTTTCATGAGACTCATGAAGGATGTGGATCGTGCCGTTACTGACGGGGAGGAAGAGGGATTTGTGAAAGTGCACGTGAAACGCGGCACCGACAAGATCCTCGGGGCCACCATCGTGGCCCGCCATGCGGGTGATATGATCAGTGAGATCAGTCTTGCAATGGTGGGAGGAATCGGGCTTAAGACTATAGCCAACGTTATCCACCCTTATCCGACTCAGGCTGAGGCCATCCGGCAGGTGGCCGATGAGTACAACCGCACTCGATTGACTCCATTGGCAAAGTCAATTCTGCGACTGCTGCTTGCCGGAAAACGGTGGAGTTTTGTCGAGAAGCTGAAAAGATATTGGGCAAGCGTCCGCAGCAGGTTTGCCGGGATGTTTGCCCCGACTGAACCTTAACGATGGATTTGCTTCGAGTTTTTGAGTTTTGAGTTTTAGTGCTACTTGGCAACTCAAAACTTGTAACTAAAAACTCAAAACTAAAAACTCTCAAAGGCTGAGTTTCATGGAATCTCGCGAAAAACAAATGGGGGCTGTGATAAAGGCGGCCGTGTTGGTTCTCTTTGTAATCACCGCCGTGGTCATCGTCCGCTTTACGCCGGTAAAAGAATTCCTTACCGCCGAAAGATTGGGCCATTTTTTGGAGAATGCGGGATTTTTGGCCCCGCTGGCATTCATGACTGTCTACGCGGTAGGGGTATGCCTGTTTGTGCCGGGGACCCTTCTCACCACCTTGGGGGGGGCCATCTTCGGACCCTATTTTGGCTTTCTCTACGTCTGGGTGGGGGCCATGGTCGGATCGAGCCTGGCATTTTTTATCGGGCGCTACCTGGGGCGCGACTTTGCTGCATCGCTCATCGGCGACAGGCTCAGGAAATACGATGAAGCCATAGAACGAAACGGTTTTGCCACAGTCCTTTACCTTCGTCTTGTCTACTTCCCGTTTACACCCATGAACTTCGGCATGGGGCTGACGCGGGTGCGTTTCAGGGATTATCTTCTCGGAACGGCGCTGGGTATAATCGTCGGCACCTTCATTTTCACTTTTTTTGTCGGGACGGTCAGAGACGTCTGGGCAAGCGGCCAATGGAGAGGTTTGGTTAGCTGGAAGGTATTCTTCTCACTCGGTCTTTTTGTCTTTTCGTTCTTCATCCCCAAAATCATTGACAGGGTAAAAGCATCAAGAAAATCTGTTCATCGTTCATGACCCGTGAATAGTGAACTGAAAAAAAGCTTTTCCCGCTCACTGTTCCGATGGGCAGGAACACGCGAATAAAGAAAGAGTTGCGTAAGTGCATCAGGGGAGATTCCAACGCAATCGTTTTTATCGTGGCAGGTTGTGCATCCGGCTTTATTAATACCATGGCCGGCAGTGGCTCTGCGATCACATTACCGCTCCTCATGTTTCTAGGCGTTCCAGTAAGCGTTGCGAATGGTACAAACCGGCTTCCGATCGTCGCTGGGTCTGCAATCAGCGTCTTGACGTTTAATCGCGCGAAAGTACTCGATTGGAAGCACGGTTTATGGATATCCATTCCGTTCACAGTTGGCGCTCTGGCAGGCGCCGAACTTGCGACATGTAAATGGCGCGGAATAGGGAGCCAGCGAGGCGGAGCAAAAGGGAGCCAGTCGATTGTTTAAAATGGGCTTGTAGGAGCCCGGTTAGTGCTGCGTTGTTTTTGTCTTGCCTTGGGCATCG
>JBEKPW010000001.1:0-144558 GCA_049520315.1 Syntrophobacteraceae bacterium | reverse complement strand
TGAACCCCCTCCGTTCTATTTTGCCTTCACAAATCGGCAATGGCGCAGGGGTTTGCGTTGATCATGACATGGCCGATTGTATCACCGCCGTTTTTGGCAGGTTTGCTGGCCGCCCGCAATAAACCAGGACCACGGCTGCAAATTATCAGGTAATAAAAATCAAAATCCTCTCTGTTCAGCATTTCAACGTTCCTCCGGAAAAATGTTCTATGGCTTCGGAGTTGCCCCACCAAGGCAAGCCTCACGCCAGCAATTAGCGCTCTCTAAAGCGTCCTTGAGAGCTTGAAGGAGTTCTTTTTTGCTGATTTTATCGAGATTTTCGGAAAAATACGCGAGAACGGTGTCCATATTCTGTCCTTTTCAACGGGGATAGAGACTACCCTCTGAAGTTTTCCTTATGACACCTGTCGCATTTATCGCATTCCTTATCGTTAGAAGCGGAACAGGCGAGCCTTTCGCGAGCTTTTTCAAGTTCCTGTCCGACGCAGAGGCCAAACAATAATTGCATCCCGAATACTGGAAAGCCTATCGGTTTGTGAAATGGGCCTTTGAGGAAATTTCCATGATGGAAGAACATAATCTTATCTCCTGTTTAATAGTTTTCAGGTAAAAGGATGGTCGTTGACTGCCTGACACCGTTGTCGTCTTCAGCCTCGGTGATAATCCAGAGCTTTCCTTTTGACTTATCGAGTGGGTCTATCCAATAGGAACTAAACAACCTGCTGCCATCGTGCGTTGCCGCATCATTCAATCTCCAATCGGCATGTGGTAAGGCATCTCCCCAGTTGCAACGGAGATGCATCTCGAAACATTGAAGGATTCTATCTCCTGGGACTGCCGCTAATGCTTCAGGCGTGGCTAGCGGTCGCCCAGGGTTAAACGATTTCGGTTCCATGTTCCTCTCCAAGGAAAGGGCGGCCCCATAAGTGGAACCACCCTGATCCGGGCTACTCACTGGGTTGCTCGGGTTGTTCTTCCTCTGCCGGTACCACAACATCGGCGACAGGAGCTTCGGCTTCGACAGGCGCTTCTACCACCTGAGTTTCAACCTTGTCAGCGAAAATGAACTTCTTCGTGGTTGGATGCTCAACAGCTACCCTTGGTTTGAAATGTGAGTACTTCACGTTTTTCAAATCTGTGATGAAGGTGCCTATTCCGCCCTTGGTGACGGAAGGGAACTCTTTGAGTACCAGTTCCAGTAGCGATTTCCTGTCCATGTCTCCAAGTTCTAAGTGAGATTCAACGAGCGCGATGTATGGCCGCTTAGAAACTTTAGGCTTTGGCGCAGGCTTCTCTGTGAGCTGTTCAGGTTGAGCAAATACCTCAGTTTCTGAACTTTCAACTACCGTGGGAAGTGCAACTTCATGTTGATTTTCCGTGACTTCTGTTTGTGCTTTTTTCTTTCCCATTTCCCTCTCCTTTGCGTTCGCTTTTCTGTTAGATGCCAACATTCTAAATGCAACGTCTGGCCTAATACTGCCTTTTGCTCCCATTTCCATCTCCTCTGCGTCTTACTTGGCCAGAACCTGATAATGTCCCCAACGTCCTGCCTTCAACTCAACTTTCTCTCCCGCCATGTTCCCCAACTTTGCCTTGTCGTCTTCGCTCAACTTATGCCCCCAAAACGCTATCTTCTCGGCCAACTCAGCAACAGTCAGTTCTCCCATGTCACAATCCGCGCCAAATGCCGTCGCCGACCAGGTTCCTATCGCCTTCTCTTCAGCCGTCAGATCGCCCTCGTTAAAATCTTCACCGTCCTCAAAAATTGCTACCACTCTGAATTTATCTGCCATTTTATTTATCCTTTCAAGTATCTGGAATTATTTGCAATTTTCATATTGTAATTATGTTTATATGTGGATTTCACTCATAATAAAAGCAAAAAATGTGGCTCAAGTAGTTGGAATTACAACTTTTTTTAATTGAAAGTGCTTAGTACGTGAGGTAGGTCCACAAGCATCACGAGGAAAACCAGCGAAAGTCCGACACCTACGTTCTCGCCACTCTCTCATGGTTTCGGTTTATCTCAGCAGGATACGTTGTGGATACCCTCCGACTAAAAATAATGGGCGAGAAGGCGGTTCTCGTTGGAAGTAATGCTAAATAAGAAGGTACTCGGGACGGATTTTCCGAGGCAGAGCTTGGCCGGGTTCATGGACCCGGATATAATTGGTATTTTGCCCATTGGGATTTTGGACCGATGAGAATGAAAGGGGAAGCTGACGCATAGCAATCCGGACGACGTCGGCGACCTTAAGGAGATAGCCAGATGCAAGACAAAGGTCTTGAACCACATGACTTAGCGGCGGCGCTGCCGAAACTGGAGGAGGCTCTTTACCTCTATGGGCGGGGACTGCTATTGGAGAATTTCGGGCTAGATGAAAAAGGCTTCGAGGAGAAGTTGACGGAGCAGGCAGAAGAACTCGGTTTCCTTGGTGTTATCGAGTCAAAACTGGAGGAAGGAGCGGTTAAGGACGAAATTTACGATGAATTGTCAAAGCTGTTGCGCCATAAGGACAAAGAAGACGAGTACGAGATAAACAGCCAGAGGATACGTGACCGGCTGCGCGATATCGTTAGAACTCGTTACGTCGAAAGGGTGGCTAAGGCGCTTTGGCTTCGATTGCGTCAAGATTTTCCTCGGACAGACCTTGGAAATGGAGAGCGCTTCGTAGCGGAGCACATGGAGGACGTCCGCTATTGCGCGGCCAGAAAAGTATGGTATCGTTGGACCGGCAAGCGATGGGCTGCGGATAACGAGATGATAGCCGCGAAGAACTTAGCCAAAGAGACGGTTCGACGCATCAGATTGGAAGCACAGACAAAAAAAGACGACGAACTGCTTAAACACTGGAAAACTTCAGACAGTAGCGCAAAATTGAACGCTATCCTAAAATCGGCATCCATTGAACCTAAAATCCAAATCCGGCCAGATGAGTTTGACCAGCAGACATGGCTGTTGAACTGTGAAAACGGAACGGTAAACTTGAAAGGACCAGTCTTCACGATATCGGAGCATCAACGCACCGATTTCCAAACCCGGCTGGTACCCGTGCCGTACAAACCAAAAGCTGAATGTCCCCATTGGATGGATTTCCTGGCACGCATAACTGGAAACGATCAAGAATTCCAAGACTTTATGCAATGGATCATAGGGTACTCGCTTTCCGGCGAGACGTCCGAAAAATGCCTTTTTTTCCTATTGGGGGTGGGAGACTCTGGAAAGACCACGTTCTTGGAGACGCTCCAAGAAATGATGGGACCCGACTACGCCACTTCCACAGATTTCAACACTTTCGTATCTGTGACCGCCCGGTCGACCATCCGCAACGATATCGCCAGATTACAGAAAAAGCGCATAGCAGTAGCATCGGAAGCCAAGAAAGGTCAGCGTTTTGACACAGTGGTTCTTAAGCGCATGACAGGGGGTGCGGAAACGATTCTTGCGCGCTTTTTGTTCAAAGAATACGAGGCTTTTCAACCCGAGGTCAAAATTTTTTTGGGGGCAAACGAAGGCCCAATCATGGACCCGGATGACGATCCCGCGTGGAATCGGTTCGTAGTTGTGCCTTTTGATGTTCAAGTGCCAGAAGAGGAAAAGGATAAGAGATTAAGGGAGAGATTTCGTGATGAATTACCTGGAATCCTTTCTTGGGCAATTGTCGGGGCCAGGCGTTATTATAAGGACATGATTGACGGAAAACCTATGCAGCTACCGCGTCGCATCCGCGATGCAATAGAGAAATACCGCGCCAGTTGCGAAGACTTCATATCACCTCGTACAGATGAAGAGCGGAAAAGGAATGCCAAGCGGATAATCAACCAATTCATCGAGCAGAGCTGCGAAACTGCGGAGGGCGCGGAAGAGACGCCCGCACGCATTATGGAAGCACTCAAAGCTTGGTGTGCTGAAAACCGTGCCGATTGTTCCGGGGTCACTGAAGCTCTGCTTGGACGCATGCTCGGCAGAAAAGGTTACATGGTAGTCCAGGGCAGCAGAAGCGGTAAAAGCATGCGCATATGGACAAATATCCGTGTAAAAACCGCAAAGGAAAATCCATAATTCCATAATCCCGTGCCGCACCGCAGTCCCGCTTCCTTTCGGCTCCCTTCTTATTCACCTAGAGATGGCCATCCTTGCCGTCCGGCTAACAGTTCCCCGGCCGGGCGCACCAAAGGTAAGGCTCTGCGGCAAATCCTAACGCAGAGCCTGTTAGCTAGAGATACGCTATTATGAGGCGCACACTCCCGTTACGGAAGCACTGGCGGAACTGCCACCACCCGCCGAGCTCTTTCTTGCGCCTTTTCCCAATCTGTCGGCCATGTATCTGGCCACTCATCCACAGGTACAGTCCATTGGTACACCAAATGCCGTCGAACGTTATATCGCAGTCGGAGCTTACGCCTCTCCCTGTCAGGTATCGTGGGGCGATATCGGCGGTCAGGTCCAAGCTTTTCGGCAACAGAATTAATATACACGGCATTCAGGAGTAGCCGTTCCGTCATGGAATTCATGACACCATCCAGCGTCAGTCCCATGTCGCACAGGTATGCGAGAATGTCATTTTGAATGCTGGCATCTTTGCGGAAAAACGATTTGCTATCCTTGTTTAAGGTTCCGACATTGATTAACGGCTTTGAATGTGAGAAATGCCATGTTTCCTTTTGTGGAAGAACATACCGCCAAGGTACATCAATATCTCTAAAAGATGCCTGGCAGCCCCATGTTCTGGAATCAACTGAGTAAAATGGAATAGCTCGGATTACGGGTGGGGCTGTTACTCCAAACCCATGGAACTTGATTAATGGATATCCATCGGAGTCACATACGTATGGCATGCATTGTCTTAGCCATTCCATTTTTTCTTTTGTACTTCTATCATTGGCAGGCGACAATCCGATGTATTCCATTTCTCGAACCATTTTTTCCAACCATTTGAAGTTTTCGCCTTGGTGAAATACATGGATAAGCTGTTCTTTAGGGATTCCTTTCTTGAGCATATAATGATAGTTATTATAACCCTCAGCCGCTGATTGCTCAACTTCAGCTTTCGATGGTTTCTTCCCTGGTTTCCCAGGAATGACATCAAGATTGACAACATAGTCAATTCCACTCATATATTTGAGGCAGAATGTTATATATTTATCAATGACGATGCGTTGCCCCTTGTTCCATACCGAATACGCGCCGCTGTCAACGATAATTGTGTCATAGCTGGAACGGCGTTCAATGAAGTAGAGATTGCTGAGTTTGGGTGTCATGTAGTGAAATGAAAGAAGCCTATAACCGGTTTCTTTCTGTAGAAGTTGATGCTTATGTTCTTCTTTGTAATGACCTGCAAAAAATACTTTGAGCCACATATTACTATACCTTCCTAAATTATGATTGCTCAGGCAGTCACTGCCTGGCATGCGGAAGGATTTTTCCCCCGCACACAGACTTAGCGTGCGACTTGGGGGCACAATGCGGGCACAATTGTGCTATGTCGAAATAAGAGGGATTTTGTTGAAAAAAATGAATGAATGTCGTAAAAAGCAGGATTTACAACAAGAAGCGCCAAACAGCCTCACTGGCATAAAAGCAATCATAGCCGGTGCTGATTCGGTTCAGTTCATGAACCAGATCGGGAGCGGATTCTCCGAAGGTCGCTATAATTTTGTCACGAGCGTTTTTGATTCCCTTTTGAACATTTATTCGCGCGGCTTCAAGTTCAGGGCTGCGCACTTTTCTCGTTGCAGAGCGGAGCATCTGTTCGAAGCCGTCTATTTCAGCAGTAAGTCTTTGTGTTTCATCGGGGTCATCGCAAGCATCTCTTTTCTTTTTTAGGCTGTTGATTGCAGTCCTGGCTTCCTTAACGGCCCCTGGTTTCATGCCAGCTTCGGCCTCTGTATGTTCGAGGGCAGCCATCGCCGGATGATGCTTGCCTAGATGATAAACCTTAAGAGCGGAGAGAGACCTTCCTGGATATTGGAGGATAAAATGAATGTAGCCATAACCTTTCTCACCCTTTTCCGCAGGGAATGGTCTTTCGCGACCGCGCGGTCCAATGACCCACCCAGTCGCATCCTCGTAGAAGCTATACGGTGGTTGGTTCGCTGCGGTAATTTCATTAAGCACATACTCGATATGATCCCGCCGAAAACAGGTGTCGTTCAGCTCTTTCAAAAATTCCTCATGTTGAAAAGGCGTGAGATCGAGTCCGGCATACACCTCAGCGGGGGCCGCAAATCTCTCCTCAAGACGTTTCAGTTCTGGTCGATTTCTGGCAAGTTCAGCCTCAATTCCCCTTAGATACTCAGTACGCCTCTGATTAAAATCGCCCTTGGCTTCCGCGTATGCGCCGGAAGCAGGATCAATACCTCTATCTTCCAGATTACGGCGCTCAGCAGAGTTTCCCCAAGCGCCTTCATCACTCTTCGAGGACAACCTCTCATAATCCCATACCAAGGTTTGAAGAAAATGGAGACGGTCATACCGCTTTTGTATGTGCTCCGGGAATAGCGGGGCGTGAACGGTATCCCCGGAGAAAAGATGGGGTGGCCCAGAACCGGCTTTTAACGGCTTTTTGATAAATGGAACCAACCGGCCCGTCCTGACCAGGTCCCAAAGTTTTGCGTCCGGCAAGTCAAGATTGAATGGCTCCCTGGACAGGTCCCTTCTGTGATAAAATTCCATCTGTATCTCCCGCCCGTGACTGTAACTCCGTTTGTTGACTTTTCCGTGCTTCAGTTCAATTTTACATAAGATTGAAGCTCGCGCCAATACTCCCCCATACTCCCCCAGACATCGACGGCTTGAATACCGATTGCGGCCACGTACCTTTGGAGCAGACGTAGCACTGCCCTTTTAAAGTAAAGGCCCGAATCGAAAAATCCATAATTCCATAATTCCATAATTCTTCGCCCTGCCCCTGGAGGGTGGCCGACGCTTCACACCTTTTTAAAGAGAATTTTCGAGTTCCTTTTGACGGTTTCCGGTATTCCGAACCGCTCCCGCAATTCCGGATTAACAACCTTCCATTCCAACCTAAGCTCGCGCATGATAGTCGGCCAGCACTGGTCGAGAATTCGCTTCTTTTCGTTGAAGCGCAACTCACGCCGCCCATCGTATAACCGCGTAGCTCGCAGGACGTTTCTTTCTATCCCCCAGCCTTGAATGGCAAGAAGTCGCTCAATCCCTTCAATAAACCTAGCACACGATTTCCTTGTGACTTCTGGAATGGGTCTGTTCCTATCGGCATGAAAGATTTCATCAGCGAGACCAGAGTCAAGGTGCCGGAGACTGCTCAATGTCTGTGCGCCCCTTTTGCCAGCAACTCGGTATTCCTGTGCTCTTTCGGCGGCATGGCTCAACCAATCCTGAAAGGTGATGTCGAGCCGCAGTGCGTACCACTCCGTCGGACGTGGGTGATTATTTTTCTGTTGCAAAATCCAACCAAACTTATATGCGTGCGGGATAATCCTCTTAAGTTGAGGCACATCAACCCGGCGCATAAAGCCTTCCGCTACCAATCGGACCAGGTGCTGCTGAACAGAAGCAGTTGACGTTCCGATCCTATATGGTAACACGCGGGCGCACAATTCGTTTTGCATCTCGGTAATTGCAAGCGGAAAGTACAGTTCATTCTCGACAACGACGCCTTCGCCCTGACTCCACTCTATCAGGCATTTCAAATACTTGTCGTCATTATTGATATTGAATCGAAGAGCCTTGCACTGTTCAGGATAACTGACTCTCACATTCTTAAGCTGGTCAACAAATTCGCGTAAATGCATGATTTCGGGACGAGACCTTAGCAACACATTTAAAGCCTCTCGCTTATTGATATGTCTCTTCCTTATTAGGTACTCAATCGGTGAAAGGGTTTTATTGCAGACAAAGCAGTGGTATCTTTCGGACCCGGTATTTGGACCTTTACTTACGGTGAAAATTCCAGCGGATGGGTTACTGTCATTGTGAAACTCACAGCAAATCATCCCATCCTTGATAGAATGTTGAGAAAAGACTTCGAACCGGATTAAATCCGCCTGACGGTACCGTTCGTCCACTTGAGAGTCTTGGGTTTGAGCTTCTTCGTTCATTCCATAAATATGATACGTATTGCTCTGCTTTGACTTATTACTTTTAGGTGATGATATTTGCATGTCTATTACTTGTACATCAACATTTTGATCGGTTTTCCTAGGCTGTGAATGCGGGCTGAAAGGTATTACGCATGTCAAGCGATTGGAATGTGACTTCTCTATATCCGAAATTATGGAGTCACGTACTGCGATTGACACTCTATTATTAGGGCGTAGATATCTAACTCTATTCTGAGTAGTTCCATAAAAGAAATGTGATATAGCACTACATCCCTTATCAACATACTTGTAACCTGCATTATCGAACACCTGAATCAGCTTATCCTGATATTTATTCCTTATTCTTAAATCACATACTGGCGTTGATAGTAAGAACAAGACTCTCAATCGTCGACATCCTGGTCTCGATGAATAACTATCGCAAATCAATATCGGAGCCAAGTGATATTCATCACAGGTTCTCAATACATTCGCAGGAGTGAGATTTTTATCTATAACTTCTCCTGGCTTCTTCGCATTGTCGATGTCCACCGCAAAAATTGCCTGTGATACGAAGATAGAATTATTCGAAGGTGCAATTCTTGGTTGTCCAGTTTTCGGGTGGATATCAGCCGGATTTCTAAGAAGATAAGCCGGTGTGATTGCGTACCCAGAACAGTAATAATGAAGAAACTCTTCAACAGTGACTTCGGTTATTGCTGATTTATCGAAGAAACTATTCCTGATCTCACCGATGCCGGTTTCGGGTTTGATATCGAATGGACCTTTTGTTGAGATTATGAGGTTAATTGATTCAAGGCAGGTTTCGGTATCACGGTGTTCTATATTGTCCATGTAAAACATACTTTATAACCTTTCTTATTTTTGATGTGGCATCCGACCGCTAATCGCTTGCCACCTTTTTTGTGTCATTCGTTCATTGAATAATAATGTGCTTATCTGCCATTATTTCTTCTATGTAGCCTTTTAATGAATCTTCACCTGCCGCCCGCGCTATTCTTCTACACGTCGCTGCCAAATGTGCGCCGACAATGAGGTCAAAATCCTCCTTAGAGACAAGGGCCGGTATGCGCCCATAGGGATAATGGAATGTCACTATTCCCCGTCTCCTAAGGTCATAGAGCGATGTCATTGTTAGGTTGAGTGCCTCCGCTAATTTTTTCACGTGAACGTATTCCATCTTAGTCTCCTTTTATGTGATTGTATGAGTGTCATATAAATGTATTAGATGAAGACAAAAAACTATTGAGTGACCCTAGATATCGTAGGCATCTTATCTTTTTACGGCATTCGAAAAAACATTAGCTAGAAGGTGTCATTTGAACCAGAAAGGTTTGCAAATCATTTACAAGGAGAGTGAATACAATGGAACAGGATAAACAGGATAAACAGAAGATTCGACTTTCAAAACTACACTCAAACAGCGGCATGGAAATGAAACCTGTCACACCGAAAACCGATGAAATCGATTTGCTCAGCCAGGACGAGCAGGAGCATGTCACGGAAAAACTGTCCATAAGCGTTCCTACTCAACCTTTACTCCGCCCGACAGGTCTACTCGCCTATATCGGGCAGAGAGTCAGGCTGCTGTTACGCGATGGCACGGTTGTAATCGGCTTTCTCCAAAAAAGGCAGTGGAACTATGTTCATTTGCTGAATGTTGAGGAAATAACGCGAGAAGAAAGACTGACGTGGGATTGGTGTGACGTTGAGCTTGGAAGCATTGCACGGGTTTATCCAGCCACCGCTAAGGCCCAGCAAGTTCAACGGCCATAGGACCGAGAAGGGAACAAATGTCTGCTACGTATTTTGGCGTGACCACCGGGACAAGATGGAGGGACTGTTGAACAAATCCGTGGAAAACCCTTGATACTCTATGAACCATCAGGCGTTGTGAATTGATATCTCCGCTGGAATGGATTGAGTTCAGCCTTCCTGGGCGTAGGGTTTCCTCGATTTCGCTAGCAGGAACCGGGCTGGCGACAATCCGAAATGACTTATGCCCCTCCCGGTCCCTTGGAACTGCTAACCAAAATCTGCCATCTCTCGGACATTTACTGGACCCAATCCATATTTAACCACGGCTTTGCGAGATGCCCGTTGTAAATCCAGGGTAGCCGTCTAAATTTCCGAGAAGAATTGCTCTCCATTGGTCCTCCACATTATCCTTGACAAGCTTTACGGATTTTAGTGTAAATCCTAACCGAGATTACGACGTTATTGATGAGTTGGGGGGCCGCGAGGCGGCTGTGGCTCGCGGGTGCGGATGGGCCGCAAGCCGCTACTATCAGCGCAACCGGCCACTCATGCACGGAAGTTGATAGAGCAGGGGAAAGTCCGGGGCATGTAGCAAAATCGCTCAAGGTCTCGCGTCGAACACTTTACAGGGCTTTAGCTGTGCCCCCTCTCACGAAATGGAAAAAACTGAACATTGAGTGACGGTCTTCTGGTTATCATCCGAATTTGGGTGATAACCAGAACCATTGAACTACTTGTTATCCAGCTAGAGGACAGAAAATTTTATGACAGCTATTTACAATAGGTTGCTATTTAAGACTAAACTCGAAGCTCGCTGGGCCGCGTTCTTTGATCTGGCCGGATGGGAGTGGCATGTTAATCCTGTTTCAGTAGATGATTGGTCCCCTGATTTTCGAGTCACGTTTGAATGCGGACACTCCGAATGCGGCGGTTCTCACACGCTTCTCGTTGCTGTTCTCCCAATCTCGAAAATAGAGAACTTTGAATTTCACCCTTGTCTGTCATACAGGTACGGAGTGCCGGATCGATTCAAAGGAGAGGGGCAAAGCGCCGAGGATGGTGGTGCTGCATTTGGAAACGGTCCTTCCGTAACGCGATGGGAAATTAGTCATGGTTCGGGAGGTGGAGCTGAAGACCTGTATTTCAGAGTTCCGAACGCTGATGAATTGTGGCGGCAAACAGAACACCTTGTTTCAACGCTTGATTAACCGATGGATAACAAACGCGTCAAAGGCGACGCTCGTACCTCGCGCGCTTTACGCTAGCGTTAGGCAACAGAATATGCCTGTGTACTTCGTCCTTGATACTAACACGTCTCAGGTCAAAATTGGCCGGGCTAGCGATGTGCAAAGACGCGTTCGTAACCTACAGACCGGCAATCCAAGTCCCCTGCAGCTGATGGGTTGGATCAAAGTCGAAAACGACAACGAGGTAGAGCAACGTTTACATGCACGATACCAAGACCAGCGAGGCATTGGCGAGTGGTTTTACGTTGGTCCAACGGAGGTTCTCGTCGAGCTGAAGAGGGAGCATGGTTTTATTCCCACCCCGAAAGATGCATTTGAGGTCATCGGGTACGACAGAGATGGGATACCGGAATACATGGGCGTTTGCGAGTGGGCAGACTTCGAGTTCTATGAGTGCTGTCCGTTTTGTGGCTGCTTCTGTGGCATGCACTTTCAAGAAGCATCAGGTATGTATCATTGCGTGAACTGTGACGCGTTCACCAACTTCGAAGACCTAAGGGGTGGGCCGTACGATGTCGACTAACCCTACGTTTCGTGAGCTGCTAGCTTTATACAGGAGTAAGTTTTTTAAGGATTTTCTATAATGGTGAGATTCCCTCTGTGTTTCCACTCCATTGCTAAACGCTCAGCCTCGGCAAGTTGAGATGGGGACATTCTCTCGGCGAGTTCGTCTCTGTATTTTTTAGCGTCCGAATCGCCTTGTGCTGCCGATAGGTCAAGCCACATGTGCGCCTTCACGAAGTCCTGGGGAGCACCTTCACCCCGCCAGTACATTAGCCCCACATTATATTGCGCCTGAGTATGCCCCTGCTCCGCTGCGTTAAGAAACCACTTCACGGCCTCAACATAGTCTCGTGCTACGCCTTGGCCGCCGTAGTACCCCACTCCCAGATTACATTGCGCGTGAGCATGCCCTTGCTCTGCCGCCTTGCGGTACCACTTAATTGCCTCGATGTAATCCTGTGGTACACCCTGACCCTCATGGTACATCAATCCCAGATTATTTTGTGCCGAAGCATCTCCCTGCTCCGCCGCCTTACGATACCACTTTTCCGCCTCGATATAGTCCTGGGGCACACCTTGGCGGTTGGCGTACATCAGTTCCCAAAGACTTATTTGACGAGGACCACAGGGCGCGTCCTGTTGAACGCCTCGCCCATTTTGGTACATTAGCCCCAGATTATATTGCGCCTGAGTATGCCCCTGCTCCGCTGCGTTAAGAAACCACTTCACGGCCTCAACATAGTCCCGTGCTACGCCTTGACCGGAGTTGTACATCGCCCCCATCATAAATTGCGCTTCAGCATTTTGCGGGTCAAGCCTTAACGCCTGGCTGAAATACATAACCGCTTGGTGGTAATCTTCTGACTCGTAGCATACTTTACCCTTTTGGACGAAAAACTCGGCTGGTGAATGTGTTGCCAAGAAAGTTAAATCATCCAAACCACGCACCACTATGCTTGTGGAAACATTTTGGAGAACTCTCACTGATGTTTCTAAATATTTTCCATTCCTTTCATTTTCCATCACGGAAGTCCTGTTTCATCGATGCAAGCCTTGCCAATTCCATCTCTATCTCGGCCTCAACTTTCTCGGCAAGTTCTTTTAGCAAATCCCTTCCGCTCTCCTCGGCCAACTGAACTTGCTCCATCATCCTGAATATTTCAGATTGCTTGACAGCCTCGGTCTCTTCCTCAATTACCTTCAATCTGGCACTGATTTGGGCGATACTTCTGATTGCCCTGACCAATTTTGCCGCTACGTCTTCTCCGACTATCGAATCAGGACTAGATTCCCACTCTTTAAAAATTTCTTTGAGGCGATGGAGGTCACAAGCCGCATAGGCTGCATTAACCTCTGACATGAGGTTGTTTTGATACCGCTTTTTATCTTCATCGGTAGTGGTATCTGGATGTATCTTTGTGGCGAGTTGCCGATATAGTTTTTTGAGTTCTTCAGAAGGTACAAAATTGTTGGTGCTTGTAGATTCGTTTGCGGTATGAGAACGAAAGTCATCAGCGGACCTGTCGGCAGCGCTTCGGGCAGTTTCGAACTCCTGCTTTGCACTGCTATCATGCGGATTTGCCTTGGCGAATTCATCCGCAATTTGCGCCCTAATTTCATCGAGCTTTACATACCTAACTCCCACAAGTCTCAAATATTTTCGCTCAAACGAAGCCACAGAATTTCGCAGCGTTTCAAATTCCAACTCCTTGTTCGCCAGCATTTCTGTCAACGTGTTCAATTCTTCAAGTTTTCTTGCTAGTTCTTCTTCTTCGGGAGTTATCACTGCCTCAACTGACTTATACATCGATTACCTTTCGATTCGATCTTCTCTTGGGATTGAACTCACACAGTTTGAGTTATCTGGTCCTACTTGTTTTTGTTCGGAACAAACCCTAAGAATGCCCACATGAAGCCCGTGCCAAGAAGGCTATCATTGCGCCATCCCCCGAAGTTGCAAAAATATCAACGTGCAATAAGCTGGACAACACAAATTGTCCAGTTTCCAATACACGAATGATGAAATTCAGTGTGGACTATTCATCCTGTGGTGTCAAGAGGATCGTGCCGTCGCAGGACCATGCACACGGCAGCCACTTGTTCAGGTTTCAACGTTCTCCACTCCAAGCCCTCCATGGTTCCGCTTTTTTGTGGGATTTCGGGAGGTAAACCGACTGGACAAAGGGAATCACCTAGTATATCCTTTGACAGTGAGGGCATCACGCCGATACGACACAGAATTATGCAATATCTTTTTCATTAACTAGACAGCATTGTTGTAGTCAAGTAATGGATGCGCTCAGGTTATCCAAACTGCACTAGATTTTCGAGGGGGGAAGCTGTGCAACAACAAAAAAGGCCTTCGCCATTTGGTGGTGGTGATGTTCCATTTGAAAGTCATAATCAGAATGGAACGTTTGATTGCTACAACCTTTCTGGACAACAATTGGGTAATTTTTATGTTGGCGACAAAATGCAGGAGTGGTTTACGTCAGTTGTTCAAAATAAGGAATTGAAATATAAGAACTCAAAGCACGAATACACATTGCAGGAAACAAACGCAACGTTGAATCTTATCAAGTCAAAGTTATGGCGAGCTCACCGTAAAAACGTGGCGCGAATTTGCTTTTTAACAATGGAGGACGCTGAGTGGATTAAATCCACTTTGGAGCGAGAGGATACTAGACGGTTTCTTGGTTTCCTTGATACAGAAGGGTGGGTAATCGAAATATTTGAACAACAAATTGAAGAGGCCCGTGATCTAGGTTTTCTTGATAAATGTTTCAAGACGCTGCAAAATATCTATCTACAATGGCCAGAGGCTGGAAAAGCTATTTCACTTCCACATGTAACTTTGAGTGGTGGTAGTAAGCCCGAGCCAGTCTTTTCAAAACTAGACGATACGGATCAGGATGGCATGGCGTATGGGTGCAGCAAGAACGAGGCACTATTTGTTTATACTTACCTGTACGAAGAGGGCTACTACAGATACATAAATAACAAAATACCGCGTGGTACATTTCTTCTTTCACCAAAGGGATACATTGAAATAGAGCGCCTTCGGCGGGGGCGTAACCTCGAAATCAAACAAGCATTTTTTATCCGCAAGTTCGACCCAGAGTTAGACGTATTCATGCGCCCGATCATGAATAAGGTGCAAGAGCGCACGGGCTGTAAGATTGAGGCCGTATGGGAATCGCCCCACAGTGATAGAATCGATGAACGTATATTTCGCTTAATACGTGAATCATCATTAGTAGTCCTCGACATAGCGCATGATCGATTCAACGTTGGTTTTGAAGCAGGTTACGCACTTGCTCTCCGAAAACCAATTATTGCAATCCGAGAAAAGCTATCTCCCACTCAACCCCTGCCCTTCGATATTGCAACGTTGAATTGTTACGATTACGACCGATCAATGCAGGCAGAACTAATTGAGAAGGTCTCCGAGCGAGTTCTCGCGGCGCTTGAGGAAGTGAAGCTCATGAAATAAGTGAAGGCCACGTGTAGCGACCCGTCGAGCACAGTTTCACACATGCTGTACAATTGAATAATGCCTTAACTTGACAAAGCAGGGAAGCCCCGATAAAAATACAACTACCATCAATAAAGCCGCCAGACGTATTCCCTTACTAACCTTTATACACCCCTGCCTTATACGGCCCATCAGCTTTCTTATTGTCATCGACGGGCTTATACGGACCTGTCTTTTCCCTCTCTTCTCTCCGCGCCATCTGAAGGTCCTCTTCGACCTTGAAGGCGGAAACGAGGCGCGTGGTGTCATGCTATCTGCGTTTGGGGTATGACATGGATACAAGCGTAGGTGAATAAAAAGTGGATATAACATGTTGTGGTCCATTCCAGTTTCTATTGACCCATAAGCTATTGATTCTATTGTACTTTATATATTTTAGGAATTGCTTATAAAAGCATTGTCCTTGGGGCATGGGGTTGTGGAGCATTTGGAAACGACAGCCATGAAATCGCTCAATTGTTCTATCGGGCGCTCGAACAAAACTTCAAGGGGGTCTACAGGCAGGCTGTTTTTGCCATTGTGGACTGGTCCCGGGACCAAAGGTTTATCGGTCCGTTTCACGAGGCTTTCAAGGTGAACTGAAGGGTGATACTCCGATTTCCCGGTCGAAATTTCTGACTCTCGGGCTCACCCTCTTAAAAAACAGGCCAAGGTTTTCCTTTTGCCGGTTCCTCCGGAACATTGCATGGCCGGGCGCCAATATGGAACGCGGCAAATGAGATCCACTGTTCACCTCTCCATAAGTTAATGCCCTCCTTAACAAAACTTCACGCATTCTAAACTATACTTAACTCGACTTTGCGCGGTGCTCTTGTATCATCTGACGCTAAAGGAAGACTTTCGCTAAAGGAAAGCTTTGGCATAAGCGGCATTGATGGACCAAACATAGAAAAGGAGATCGAAGATGCACAGGCCAAAGAAGGGTTTTACAATTTTGATCGGTGTTTTTCTCATCACAGGGTTTTTTACAGTCAGCAATGCCGTCGGCGCCGGTCCGGGCTGGGGACATGGCGGATTCGCTCAGGGTCCTCTTTTGGGATTGTTGAACCAACTTGATCTGACAGACGCTCAGAAGACCAGTGTCGCCGGCACACTCAACTCGAATGTGACTGCTCTCCAGACTGATGAACTGGCTTTGGCCACCACCAGGGCGCAGTTGATCGGAGACATCCTCCAGGGGAACAGCATCACTACCGACCTCACTAACCTGGCAACTGCAGAGACCAACCTTGCCGGTATTCAGGTGACGATCTGGACAGGAATAAGGACCGATTTGATGGGATCGACGCAGCTAACCGATCTAAGCGACATAGCGGCAAACATCGGGAAACACCATGGCCGATTCGGCCGCCATCATCTGTTTAGGTTGCTGCACAAGCTTGAGCTGAAAAAGGCCCAGAAGACCGAGATAGCCGGCATATTCAGCACGAACAAATCCGCCCTTAAGACCGCCGAAACAAATTTGGCCACAGCCAGGACACAGTTGATCCAGGACATCCTCCTCGGGAACCCCATCGGGACCAGCACAACCGGCGACCTCGCGGCGCTGGAGAGTGCTGCGTCCGCGCTCGCTAATCTTCAGGCCACGGTCTGGACAAATATAAGGGCCGATTTGACGTCGCAGCAGATAACCACTCTGGACGGCATAGCGACGAACATCGCGAAAGCGACAAAGATCACCGCCGCAATAGACGAAAAAATTGCGATTCTGGAAAAATGGATCGCAAAGCATTAGCTAGTGTCCATCCGGAAACCCGGATGAACGTAGGAGAATTTCACCTTATAAGTCACTGGTAGTTTTCGATTCGGAATTTACACAGGATTTCACCAGGCTGATAATTAATACCATCGGGCGCATGGGAAATTATGCTAACGGAGGGATCACCTATAACCAGAAACAGATGGGACAGGATAATGCCGTTGTCGAGGCGCTTATGAGTCCAAACTGGGTTAGCAAGGTCGGTATCGATTACTACCTCTACATGAAGAACGGGAACTGGAAGGTACACGATGTCTCTGTACGTGGCATAAGTCTGGTGAGCAATTACCGCTGCCAGTTCGCCGCAATATTATCGAGAAACTCATTTGATGATTTATTGAAGCAGTTAGAGGAGAAAATTGCTCAAGGCTGAGAGATTCTTTTCGTTACCGTTGACTGATTCAGTTCTCCCTGCTTCTTTCGATAAAAACTTCTGCCCTATGTCTTGCTGCGTGCTTCCTTGAGCTTCCTTTCCCAGTAGCACGAAATCCCCAGGCCCTTCATACCTGTCTCGAAACATCGGTTGCATGAGATGCACTTGGCACTGGCGGTATCTCCACCCTTCCACCGTTTGATGAGATGTGGTTCGCGAATAAACGGGCGGGCCATTGAAATGTAATCCGCTTGTTTCTCTTTCAGAATCCCTTCTATTATGGGCAATGACCGTATGCCCCCGACAGTTATGACGGGAACGTTAGTCCTTGCTTTGATGTACTGGGCAAAGTCCGCCAGGTAGGCTTCATCTTTTTCTTTAACAATCATCCTCTTCGTGCAATGGCTATCTTCATTTGAAATCGAGCAGCAGGCGCTTACCTGGATCGCATCTATTCCGTCGTTGGCCAGACGGCGAGCAATTTCCGCCGATTCGGGAAGCTCGAGACCGTCCCCGACAAAGTCCTGTGCACTGAGCTTGAACATGACTGGAAAACCTTTTCCTACCTCTCCTCTGATTGCTTCGAGGATCTCTCCCACCAGGCGATAGCGATTCTGAAGACTGCCCCCATACATGTCTCCGCGCCTGTTCCATGCGGGAGAGAGGAACTGGTTGATACCGAACCCGTGAGCGCCATGAATCTGAATACCGTCGAAGCCGGACCTGCGAGACCGGGACGCTGCGGCAGCATGAGCCTCCACGAGCTGGGCAATATCTTCCCGGGTCATCTCCTTGGGGACTTTGTCTTCCGCAGAATACGGAATGGCGGAAGCACCCCATAATTCGTCGCCTTCCCGGAAGAAAAGCTTAGGGTTGGCCCTTGCTAAACAGTGGACGAGTTGAGCCGCGATCTTGCCACCCTCTCTGTGCACCGTGTCGACGAGTTTTTTCAGCCCTTCAGTCTGCGTGTCGTCGTAATTACCCAACATGTAAGGCAGTCCCTGCCCATTTGTCATGACATACTGGTAACCGGTCAAAATGAGCCCAATGTCTCCCTTGGCAAGTTCACCATAAAACTCCAGGGCGAGGCCTGTCACATGGCCGTTCTGGTCTCCTGTGCCGCTCCACGTGGAGGACCTGATGGCGCGGTTGGAGAGTTCCAGGGACCTGATCCGGGATTTTTCGAATAGAAAATGGTTATCGGCCCTCGCGAGTCCGGACCCCACAACTACTGCCGCCGTTGCTGCCAACCCTGTTTTCAGAAATTTTCGACGAGAGAGTTTTTTGACCATAAATCTCTGCTCCTCCGGCAGTTCCATTTTGGGAGATCTACTCAAAACCACTACTATAATGTGTGCCTTTCAAATCAGCAGGAAAGAAGCATAATGGCATGTTGACCGAACTTCAAGGATAGAGCTCGAAACGTTTCATTTTACACCGCCGAAACTTACCAGGGCGTTGCGGAAAGTCTCAACCAGCCTGTCTTTCATGTTGTCTCTCATTTTTAGCCCGCTGCCCCCTGGACGATCCTATTCAAAAGATCGTTCCTGAATTGGCAGGCTCCCGAAATTCAAAATGCTCCCCGCTTGCCACGCCAATCTATCGTGAATAATATTACCTTCCATAAGCGGGATGAATCGATTCAAATCAGATTAAGGGCGCCGCAACTTGGTCCCCGGTTTCCCGATGCCCGATGTAGCTGTTTCTCCGAATCCTTCAGAAACTGGCTTCAAATCTCCGGATCAACTCCAAAAGCCAATTCAGCCCGGAAGCCCCGATCAAGCATGATGCAGGAATTGCCGCCACGGACAGGGCGTGCATAGCTAGTGTCCATCCGGAAACCACCGGATGAGTCACCAGCAGTTTTCGATTCGGATTTTTGACCTAAAAGAAAGGAATTTTTCGTCCTGGCGCGTACAGTTTGGCGCCCCGCCATTTTCGGATTGCCCAGCGCCGCACCGAAAGGTGCAAGGAAACCGAGGGCTTGCGCGGAGGCGTAGATGCGTACCGCCTCTGGTCATGGACAAGTCAGGAATAGCGTCGAGATCGATCCTGCCTTTGCCGCCGCCAAAGGTTTGAGTGGCGATCCCGGCTGCGGCCCTGCCGCCCAACGCCGAAGGCAGTAGCCAAGTTGGCTGGCGGTCCCACCGCCCCAGGACGGAAACTGGCTTGTGATAAGGGATTCCCAGCCGCACAGGGCCAATAGTCGTTGAGGCAAACTTGATGGATTCGCACAATGAGATCAGGGTGCTTCTCGTAGAGGATGATGAAGACGATTACATCCTCATAAGGACGCTCCTCTCCGAATCTGCTTTCGGCAGAATAAAAGTCGACTGGGCGCACTCCTACGAAGCCGGATTGGATGCCCTGAGCCGTATCGGCTATGATGCGTGTCTGCTCGACTACGCGCTCGGGGCCCGAAGCGGTCTCGATCTTTTGACCGAGGCCAGGCGGGAAGGCGCCAGCGCCGCCGTGATCCTTCTAACGGCCCGTGCCGGAAAAGGCACCGTGCTTGAGGCTCTCGCCGCAGGCGCGTCTGATTACCTGGTGAAAGGCGAAATTAGCGCATCTTCGCTCGAACGGTCGATCAGGTATGCCGTGGAAATAAAGAATGCCGAACTTGAACTGAGGCGGCACAGGGACCATCTCGAGGACCTTGTTAAGCACAGGACTTCCGAACTCCGGCAGGCAAACCTGAGTCTCAGGACGCAGATCGAGGAGCGCGTGGAGGCCGAGCAGGCCCTCAGGCGAAACGAAGAAATGTTCCGGTCTCTGGTAATCAACTCTCTGGATATTATTTTCACTATTGCTACCGACGGAATCATAACTTCGCTAAACCCCGCCTTCGAAAAAGTAACCGGCTGGAAACCCGAAGAGTGGGTCGGCAGGGACTATGGCCTGCTGGTGCATCCCGATGATTTGCCAACACTGGAGGAACGCAGGCAAAGGGTACTTATGGGTGAGGAGTTTCCGCCCGGAGAAGTACGGGTGCTGGTAAAATCCAACGGATTCCGGCTGCTGGAGTTCCAGTCCGCCCCCCTGTATGCCGGGAATTGCATTGTCGGCCAGATTGGGACCGCACGCGACATAACCGACAGGAAAAAGGCAGAGGAAAGAATAGTTCAGCAGCACTCCTTCCTTAAAACCGTTCTCGAGTCGATTTCCCATCCCTTTTATGTAGTTGACGCCAAAGACTACAGCGTTGTGCTCGCCAATAACGCCGCCGCCTCCGGGGAACTTACGTCCGACCTCAAATGTCATAACCTCTTTCACCGGAGCGATAAACCCTGTGAGGGCCTCGAGCACCAATGTCCTCTCAAGGAAATCAAAAAGTCCGGGAAGCCGCTGACAACCGAACATATCCATTACGATCACCTGGGCAGGCCCAGATACGTGGAAGTTCACGGTCATCCGATTCTGGATGAAAATGGAGAGGTCTCCAAGATCATCGAGTACTGCCTCGATATAACAGACAGAAAGGAGATAGAGCAAAAGCTCCTCAGAGCCAACGATGATCTGGAAATACGGGTACAGAAGCGAACAGAGGAATTGGCGGATGCGAATCTGGCCCTGGTGAACGAAGTAGTCGAACGAAAGCGGATCGAGGAAGCGCTGCGGCTCAATGAAAAGAGGCTTGAAGCCTTGCTGGACCTCAGCCAGATTCCCTGGGCCTCCGAGCGGGAGATCGCCGACTACGTGCTCGACCAGGAAATTATGCTCACTCGGAGCGAGACAGGTGCCATAGGTTTTCTCGACGAAGAGGAAAAGGTGCTTACCTGGGCCACCGGAGTTCGCGATCTTTCGGAATTATCATGCATCCAGACGGGGGAAGCCGGAACATGGGCCGATGCGGTCAGGAACCGCAAACCGGTGGTCGTAAATGAGATCTCAAATGCTGATGCGGACCGCAAGGGGCTGCCGTTTTCCCACATTCGTCTCAGGCGGTTCATGAGCATTCCCGTTTTCGATGGGCAGAGGATAACCGCGGTGGCAGTCGTTGCGAACAAAAGTGATGATTTCGATCAGTCCGACCTCAGACAACTGAGCCTGCTTATGGATGGCATGTGGAAGCTGATCCAGCGTGAGCGATCCATAAAGGCTTTGAAGGATGCCGAAAATCTGGCCGCGATCGGCAGGGCCCTCTCCGGCGTTGCACATGATATGAAAACTCCTTTGATAGCCATCGGAGGATTTGTAAAACAGGTACAGCGCCATTTCGCTAAAACGCATCCCGATTGGGGCAAAATGCGAATCGTGTTAAGCGAGACCGGGCGGCTCGAGAAAATGGTCGAAGACATGCTCGATTTCTCGAAACCATTGCACCTCCGGAAGTCGCCGGAGGAGATCAGCGCCGTATTGGAAGAGAGTGTCGCCGTGACAAGGCCGCTGGCCGATGAGAAAAGAGTCGAGCTGCGAGTCGAGGCGCTTGGGTCCGCGCCTCCTGTTCTGCTTGACCGCTCACGAATAAAACAGGTGTTTATCAATCTCCTGACCAACGCCATTGAGGCCTCACCTGAAGGCCGGACCGTCAAGATATGCTACCGTATGCTCGGGAAGGACCTGGTTGTCGACGTGACGGATAAGGGGCCTGGTATTGCGCTTGAAATCCGCAAGGAGATCTTTTTGCCCTTCTTCACCACAAGAAAAGAGGGGACGGGCCTCGGGCTTCCGATTGTCAAAAAGATCATCGAGGCCCACAATGGCAGCCTGGAAGTGCTCGACACATTCAGAGGCGCCACATTCCGCGTAAGACTGCCGGTCTGAACCCTCCTCGGCTTTCTTCTTCATAGTTGCTGTCAGAGTCCTTTTCGACATGCAGTTATCATCGACAAATTCCTCTTGACCTGGAAACTTTATCGGCGTACGTCTATGCCCTCAAGGCAAATTCTCAAAAGTTCCGGAAAGCGAGGAGGTCAAGCCGTGCAGCGTTTGTTCATTGGATTGCTCTGTTTTGCACTTGTATGTGGGCTTTGCGGTTGTGCTGGATTCAAGGATTCGTCCTACCGCTCAGGACAGGAACTACCACCACAGCAGTCTGAAACCAAAGCCCCGGATCTCAATCCCGAAGCGGCTCAAATCTGTCCCCTGGACCCTGCTGCATGCGTCCCGCAAACCACTTCACCTGTCACTCCGCCGGGAAAAACGGCGCCTGTCGTGCAAGTTCCCGAAACCTCTTTTGATTTTGGAACAATGAGTGAAGACAAAGTGTTCGTCCATAAATTTCAAATAAAGAACGTCGGCGCATCCGAACTAATAATCAAGAAAATCCTTCCCGGCTGAGGCAGTTGGGTTGCCCGTTATGACAGGGCAATCCCTCCCGGCGGTGAGGGAGCAATTACACTTGCGGTGAGCGCCACATCCTGCTCCGGCGGAGCAAAGAAGTCGGCTCTTGTTACGTGCAATGACCCACAGACACCCTATTTTTTCCTGCTTCTCACAGGCAAAAGCAGCTTTTAAGCTTCTCATGATCCGGAGTTTGTGAGGCCGCATCGCTAAGCGAGGAGCAGAAAAAGCTTTCAAACCAAGATTCCCCCTGACCGCCTTTAGGAGGGGGGAAACAGGCTTATTTGAGCGCTTATGGGGTTTATCGCCGCCCGTAGCTGGTAGCCGCCCCATAAGAGCCGTAGGGGCGGAGAGTCGCAGCGGAAGTTTTTCGGGCAAGAATCCGATCTCAACATGCGGTTTGGATGCGTAACGCAGAAGTTGATGCATTATTCTGGTCTAGAATGCCTCGGCCAGTCACACTGAATTTGGGAGTTGGCGGTCTTATGTCAAAACTGCGACCACATATACGATTACTTCCAGTGGTCTTGTGTCTTGCTCTTCCAGCGCTGGCGGAAGCACACACCGCAGCCACCCCAGAGGATATCCTTCTTGCAGAGTACGCCGTTTACCAAAGCATACCCCTTAATCCCACAGAAAACGGCATTGAAGGCTCTCTCCAAATTCTTCAGGACAAACGAGTGACGCCTGAATACAGAAAAACATGGGGCATGTCTGCCAACCCTCAAAGTGCATTGGGTGAAGACGCCCCTCTTGTTCAAAGCATAAAAGCCAGACCACTACAGGACGGTCATCTTCGTCTCGTCGGAGTTGATGGGCGCAAGATTGTTGATGAGGCACTTGAAGCGCCGCTTGGCGAAGTGAAGGAAGTGTTTTTATACGGGACAAAGTTTCCGACCTATCTTGTGTCAGTCGATCTTGGGATCGGGTTTGGATCATATGCAGGACCGGCGACAATGCTTGTCGAAATACGAAAGGGAAAACTTCTACATATTCAAGCGGCGGAACATGCCGGTGGAGAAAGGGATCGTCTATGGCTCGGGGAGTCGGGCAAAAGTGCTTGGAGGATAGTCCCTGCATCAAGCGGCAAGGGAAAAGAAATTCAACAGATGCAGTGTCACCCAAACTTTGCTAATCCAAATTGGGAAGATACAAACGAATTTGTGGTCATTTACTCCACGTATCGTTTCACGCACGGGAAATGGCATAGGGCATCACGGGAGAAGATAGGATTTTGGGAAAATGAGGGGGAATGGCCTAACCGCTCTGAATTTCCTTAATGTGTTTGTTGGAGTTGCATCGGTCCTATAATGCTAACGTGGTCATCCAGTACGCAGATTGATCTCGTTCGGCCCGCAACTTTACGATTAAAAGCAATTCAAATCTGTTATGGAGTATCTTTCCCGGACAGAGAAATGAAATCGTGGAGATAGAAGTCAGGGAATAATCTGGATATAATATCCTCTATACAGAAAATGAGCGGATCTGAATTCATAAATGATGAAGTCCTTCAATGTGCCGAGAGGTATCTTTTCCGCCACGTTCACCCTCTTATCTCAATCGGAACGGCAAGCGACCGCTACAGAGGCTGGACGGGTCAGATTTACTCCGAAGAGCTTTACAGGGAGCAAATAACCAGCCGTACCAACCGGGTTGGAAGTAAAAGCTTCCGGGAGGAAGTCCTGCCGGTGGACTCGGTTCTGGAATATTTCCAGCACTTTAAGGTACTCGAAATAGATTACACCTTCTATGCCCCTCTTATAGAAAATGGGGTCCCGACACCCTGCGCCAATACGCTGAAGCAATACTCCATGCGCATGAGGCCTGAAGACAGGGTCTTTTTAAAGGCGCCGCAGATGTTTTTTGCCCGGAAGTTGAGGCGCGGAAAGGACTACGCTCCGAATGAACACTACCTCGCCTCGGATGCTTTTACCCGGCAATTCTACGAACCAGCAGTCAATTTGCTTGGATCGAACCTTAAGGGCATCATTTTCGAGCAGGAATATCAGAGGCAGTCGGAGCGCATCCCCCCCGTGGAACTCGCTGCCCAACTCGACCGCTTTCTCAGCTCTATTCCGCGTGACAACAGGTACCACGTGGAGCTGCGAACCGAGGCATACTACTGCAGGCCGGTAATCGATGTTCTGCGAAAACACGGCACGGGACAGATACTGTCACATTGGACCTGGCTCCCTTCCCTCAAAAGGCAGTTTTCAAGGGCCGGAAACCGTTTTACAACCGCCGGGGGCCAGGCCGTCATTCGGCTGATGACGCCACTCGGCATCCGTTACGAGGACGCCTACGCCAAGGCCTTTCCTTTCGACCGGCCGATAGAGGAAATGATTCAGCCCGAAATGATCGCCCAGACCGCTCAGTTGATGTGGGAGGCACTAAGAGGTGAGGTTGAGATCAATATCATAATTAATAACCGGGCGGGCGGAAACGCGCCGCGCCTTGCACAGAGGATTGTCAGTGAGTTTGTGGCTATGGGGAGGGAAAAAAAGAGCTTGGAGCCATGAAACATACAATCAGAGCGCTCCCTGGTTATCAGTGCTCAACGGGCACCTCCAGCATGAAAAAAGGAGCGCGCTCGGGAAAACGCTGCTTCAAAACCGCAACGCAAACATTATATACGGGCACGTTTGCGCTGGTTTTACCTTCGAAGTATCCTTGATGAGCGTGGCCATGAAAAACCGCAGTCGCCGCGAAGCGGTTCAAGGGCCCCTCAAGGCGGCTCGATCCCAGAAAAGGGAATAGTTCCGGCGGTTCACCGGCCACAGTGTCACGAATCGGGGCATAGTGCATGACCACAACCCGAGGACCGAGATCCAGTTTGGAAAGACCGGTTTCAAGCTTTTCTGCCTCGACTTCGACTTCCTTCACAAAGTCCTTTATAACCTGCTCGCCCCAGGGATGGACGGCCAGCCCGCCGAATCCGCCCCCGAACCCCTTGACTCCGGTAAAGCCAACGCCGTAAATCTCCAGGTTATCCCCATCCATCATGATTAGACCGGCCCCGGAAAGCTGTTCCAACAGCGCGTCTTGCTTCCCGGATTCGAAATCATGGTTTCCAAGTACACAGAGCACAGGTATCTTATTCAACACGGGCAAGGCTTGTTCGAGAAAGACAGAAGCTTCCTCGGGGAGGCCCAAATGGGTAATGTCGCCGCAAACCAGCAGAATATCCGCTTCATCCGCAATTTGCTCAAAGACCGGCCGAAGGACCGGTTTCGAATCTCGCTTGCAGTGAACGTCGCTAATTGCGGCTACCCTGACCACATTTTTTGCGATACTTCCGGTCCGCCTGGTCGATGCATTCACAGACTCTGAGTTCTCCTATTTTGTTCAGTTCATCAAGAGTAATTTCGGTCATTGAAAAAAAGCTAAACGGATAATGTAGACAGGACGTTGAAGGCGGGTGGATGGTATGCTCAATTTATCGGGTAAGCTCAATACTGTTCACATAAAGTGGTTCAAGGTTTCGGGGACCCCATTTCCAGCCCGCCGGGCACGGGCAGGCTGGAAACGGGGGCCCCGCATCTCGAACAGGACCTGCATTTCTCGATCATTTGCGGTCTTCATTTTCCAGCTTCACCATTAGGTCCAGATTCCGGCGAACCTGCTTCTGATCGGTTTTCCTGTTGACTTTATTGGGGGCGTGCTTTCTGTGCCTGATTATTTCGGTCTTTTGAGTTTTTGAACCCATCTTTGTCTCCTCGTATGATCGACCTATATAAAATCTAAACATATTTTCATAATCAAATTCGTCCAGTGATTGCAGTGGAGCCGATATAACAGATAAGATCGATCATGTCACCAGATTTCCTCACCGCTCTGATCTCTCGTAATTCAGGCCGTGCCTGCGAATAGCCAAAACCAGTTTGCCGAGGCGCGGGAGCTGCCCCCGGCCGAATTTAGACAAATGCCGGGCCAACTGCTCAAAGGCGAACGGAATGTAGTTAAGAAATTGCCTCTTGTTCTTCTGCACCCCCAGAAAACCAAAGGCGCCAAGCATTTGAAGATTTCTGGCGAGCCTGACTGCCTCGAATTTCCTGATGAAATCTCCCTTTGAGCCGCCAAGGGACTTTCCCGCAGAAGACCAATACATTGAAACGAGTCCGGCCTGCAATCCTTCAGGGACCCTAACATAAGGGTCGATCAGCAGCGAAGCAAGATCATAGGCCGGAGGCCCGAACCGCATTCCCTGGAAATCGAGCAGCCAGAGCCTTGCGCGGCAGACCATGATATTGCGGCTCTGGAAGTCCCTGTGAAAAACCAAAGAACTCTTGTGGACTCCCGCAGCCTCCGAAAGCGCTTCGAAATCCGGGCGCAGTTCATCGGAAGCGATTTCAAACCCCAGACAGCCGTTGACGAAGGACTCTCGAAAATACTCAAGCTCACGCTCATAGACAAAAGAAGGATCGTATAAGGCCGTATCGAAGCAAAACCCCGGCTCGAAACCCTTCGGGGCTTTCCTGTGGAGCGCTCCGAGCATCTTGACAACATGACTGTATATAGATTCCAGGTTTGCCCGGCCCGAACGGACAAAATTCTGTAAATGCAGGTCTCCGGCGTCTTCGAGGAGAAATCTTCCCTGACGGGCGTCGGCATAGAGGATGCGCGGTACCGGTAACCCTTTCGAGTAGAGGTGGTTGCCGATGAGAAGATAGGAGTCGTTCTCATCGGTGGAGTCTATTTTCACTCGAGGCGAAATCAGACCGACAAACGAAGAAGACCCGCAATAAATCCGAAAAAACTTCCTGTCGGACCCATCACCGAAAAAAGGAGAGATCCGAATCTTTTCAAAGGCGCCCGAGATGGTTCGAGCCTTTTCGACAAGGTCGTCAACTCCTGGAGAATTGTAGATATTAGATTCTAACACATCCGTCCTAGGAGCTAATCTCTCGCGCTCTTTCGTCATGACACTTTATTTCACCCGAAGCCGCGAAGTCGCGTGAAAGATGCTCAAAGGGGTTGAAAACGATTACCCCGGCGCGAATATTTTTCCCGTATGGCTGCCCGAAATACTCATCCCATCCGCTACAATGCAGTCTTTGAGACAACTTCCTTTCTCAATCCGTATGTCGTCCCACAAGATGACGTTCTCAAGACTTACGCCTTCGCAAATTCGAACCCCCTGGCCCGCCACAACCGATCCTTTGAGGCTGCAGTCAGGGTGTACAACCGCTTCGGGATGAATTGAAATACTCTCCCCTGTTCTAACAGGCAGAAGTAAACCCGGATCGAGTTGAGCAAGCTCCCCGGTAACTTTTCTGTAGCTTTGGACCGACCCCACTTCGCGCCAGAAAAGGCCCTGCTGGGTAATGGCCCTTGGCGGGGCGCCCTGCGCTATAAGCCCTCGATAGACATTGAGAATATCTCCCGGCACTCCGGCACAAGAGCCTGCCAGGGCCGAAGGGCTTATGAGATGGATTCCGGTAAAAGCCATCAGTCTGACGCCGTTCCCCCTCTCTTTAATCTCTTGCGCCTCGCGCCCGAATCCGATCACATATCCATCCTCACTTACCGCTACGTTATTGAATGCGGGCCAGTCATGCATCAGGAGGCTGACTTCAAAGCCCTCGAGCTTGTGGCGCTCATACAACCCATTCAGGTCTACATTGCTGATGATATCGACGTTGATAACTGCGAAAGGCTCGTCTGCAAAGTGCTCTGCCGCAGACCTGATTCCGCCTCCCGTTCCAAGCAGCACCGGTTCATCGAGCACTTTGACCGGCATCGGCCACTTCTTTTGCGAGACCGCTTCGACAAGCCGGTCTTTGAGGTGATAGGCGTTGAGAAACGCAGCGTCGAACCCACAGCGGTAGAGCCTCTCGATCCAGAATTCGAGCAGCGTGACGCCCCGAAGCGACACCAGGGCCTTCGGGCGACAGTTTGTAAGCGGCAGAAGCCGGGTACCAAGCCCGGCAGCCAAGATCATCGCGCGCATGAATTACTAGTGTCCTGCGTTAGAAATCCACTACAAAAGTCCCAAGTACTCAGGCCGTCATTCCGGCGGGGCCTGCCCCGGAAGTGTCCAGTCCGGGGGCCGGAATCCAGTATTTTCAATAAATTTCATTCATTTCCGGACCCCGGCCTTCGTGTTTGGGGTGACGTAAGCGTTGGCCCCGTTCCCGGGCTTGAATTATGTTCCGAACTTTTGGCTCAGGACACCGGGAGATTTTCAGGTCCGGCATGCATTTGCGACCCAACTGCCAAGAATCCCGGCATAATTCGGGTCACTTATTTCCACGCGCGTCCCGCCGCCCGGCGCGCTTTTCAATGCCACGTCACCCTGCGCAAGCCAATTGATCACCTGAGAATATACTTCGTACTCGAGCGATAATCCGCGCCGGCGAATTTTATCGATATCGTCATTCGGCCAGATTGGATAGACAGCCTGGGCGATAATCGGCCCCGTGTCTTCGCCTTCATCTGCGAAGTGGACGGTGATGCCACCCCACCTGCAACCATATTCGAAAGTATCCTCATAGCCGTGCTGTCCCGGAAAGCACGGAAGCAGCGCCGGGTGGATGTTGAGGATTCTCAAGCCGCCTGCATTGAAGTGATTTATGAAATAAGGTGTTACCAGGCGCATGAAACCCGCCAGGCAAACATAATCGGGGCTGTAAGAATCTATTATCCGGATCAGCTCGTGTTCGGCCAGGACCAACCGCGCAAGCCGCTCCCGCCGTACTGCCGGGTCGGGATTTTTTACTATTTTCTGCCTCCGGTCCAAATCAGCGAGATCGACCGGCAATTCGACCTTTTCGAGTTCGGCGGGGGAGTGTTTCAGGAAAGCTTTGTAATCCACATGAAATGCGGGAATACCGGCCCTTGCGGCTCTCTCGAGACCGAAAGCCTCCCGCCTGTCGCTGAGAACCACAACGATTTCTGCATGGAGGGTCCCGGCCAGGGACCTGTCTATCATCGCCTGCAGATTGGTCCCGCCGCCCGATATGAGCAGGGCGAGCCGCAGTTTTCGTGCGCTCTTGGCCATAAGCTGATCTTTTAAATCAATTGAGCGCCGTTTCCGGCTATTCAAAGTAGCCCACGGCATTCCGGAAGAACTTAATCCCCTCCCCTTCTTCCGGAATTGGTTTCCCCTCGCGCTTATACTTTTCTTTAAAAAAAGTCCAGTCGGGGTGATTCGTAAAATGGTTGAACGCTTCGGGATGAGGCATCAGCCCGGCGACTCTGCCCGTCAGGTCGCAGATTCCTGCAATATCTTCCACTGAACCGTTCGGATTGAAAGGAAACTCTGCGAGAGCCGGACTGCCGTCAGGTTTTGCATAACGCAAAAATACCTGCTGGCGGCCAATGAGCTTTTCAATAACGCCGGGTTCGGCGAAAAACTTCCCCTCACCGTGGCGTATCGGCAGCTCGATACTCCGGATATCGCGCGAAAGAACGCAATGTGATGCCGGGTTGACGGAAAGGGTTACCCACTGGTCGCGAAACCCCCCGCAGTCATTGGCGATGAGAGCGACTTCCCGCTTCATTTCCCCCCGCTGGAACCCCGGCAAAAGTCCCAGATTAACCAGCACCTGGAAGCCATTGCATATCCCGATCACAATTCCGCCGGTATCCACAAATGCCGAAATCTGGTCCTGGAGGCGGTGTTTGAGACGCATGGCCATAATTACACCAGCCCCGTGGTCGTCACCCCAGGAGAATCCTCCGCCTATCACGAAAATCCGGTAAGAGGTCAAAGATTTCTCGCCTGAAATGAGACTGTTGAGGTGTACTCTTTCCACCTCCGCCCCGGCAACTTCCAGGGCATACGAGGTTTCAAGATCGCAATTGAGACCGAAACCTGTCATCACGAGAGCTTTCACCATTTCAAACTTAATCTCCCTCCATTTCGTGGGGCGGTGGGACCGCCGGCCAGGATGGGCACTCAAACCTTCGGCGGCGCCTCACTGCGAAGGCTATTCCAGACCGATGTCCTTTCTATAGTAAATTCCCTCGAAGCGGACCTTGGCGATTTCTGCAAGGGCCGTTTCCCTTGCTTCCTTGAGAGTGCTTCCGGAACTCACTATGCAAAGCACCCTTCCGCCGGTCGTGACCAGTTGGCCGGAAGCGTTCTTTTCCGTACCGGAATGAAAAACCAGGCATCTTTGGTCGATCTGATCCACTCCATCTATAGGCACGCCGATTTTGTACCGGTCCGGATAACCCTTGTACCAGCCTTTTTTCCCCCTGGTCAGGCCGCTGGTGGCAATGAGACACAAGCGGTAGTCCGCGTCCCACTCCGGCTTTATCCTGTCAAGCCTGCCCGTGATAATCGCCTCACTGATGTCTACCAAATCGGTTCTTAGCCGCGGAAGTATTACCTGCGCTTCCGGGTCTCCCAGGCGGATATTTATTTCAAGCACGTAAGGAGTAACTTCGGTACCACTTTCTACGAGCATCAATCCAAGGTAGAGGATCCCTCGGTACAGGATATCGTATTTTTCGCGCACTCCCTTTATAAGAGGCTCGGCGACCTTCGACATGATGGTTTTTACAAGTGAATCATCCAACCAGGGGTGAGGCGAATACGATCCCATCCCCCCCGTGTTTTTCCCTTCGTCGTTTTCTCTTGCACGTTTGTAATCCTGTGCAGCAACCATCGGAACTATCGTATAGCCATCGGTGAAGCAAAAAAAGGAAAGCTCCCGGCCATAGAGCCGTCTTTCTATATCGACCCGCTCACCGGCATCGCCGAATATTCGCCCTTCCATAATCGAGCGAACGGCCTCTTCGGCCTCCTGAACCGATTCGCAAACCAGGGAACCCTTGCCGGCGGCCAGACCGTCTGCTTTGACAACAACCGGGTATCCGACGCTCCGGATGTAGTCGCGGGCTTTGTCGGGTTCGGTGAAGTTTTCGAATTCCGGCACCGGGATTCCCAGCTCCCGCATCATCACCTTGGCGTCGCATTTGCTGGACTCCAGCCTGCTCGCCTTTTTGTCCGGACCGATGATCGGCAGCCCGCATGATGCGAACAGATCGGCAATGCCCGCCGAAAGCGGCCTCTCGGGACCCACAAACGTCAGGTCGATTCTCTCCCTTCGAGCGAAATCGGCCATCTCTTCGATGGTTTTCAGGTTCACACAGTCGGCTGTCTCCGCTATCCCCGCATTCCCATGCGCGACGTAAACCCGGCTGACTCGCGAACTTTGAGTGAATTTCCACGCAATGGCGTGATCTCTGCCCCCCGTACCTATCACCAATATTTTCATCAAAGAGCTTTCAAGTTTTTTGGTGTGGTTATTTCCCGCTTGTTACCCCCGTGAGGTATTCGCAGATATTGGCGTCATAGCTGCTGGTCGCGCAAAAGGCCTTGCAGGCCAGCCGCAGGCTTGTCCTTGTCGATATACTGCCTTTGGCCGTCTGCATTTCCTTCAATACTTCAGCATAATCGGAAGGGTCCGTGACCACCGCCACGAACCTGTTATTCTTCGCTGCGGCACGGATGAGAGTCGGCCCGCCGATATCTATGTTTTCGATTGCCTCTTCCAGCGTGCACCCCGGACGCGCAACCGTCTTTGCGAATGCGTACAGATTCACTACGACCATGTCAATCGGCTCTATTCCGTGCTTAGCCATGGTCAGGGCATGTGCCTGGTTGTCACGGATTCCCAGTATTCCCCCGTGAATTTTGGGGTGCAGCGTTTTGACTCTGCCGTCGAGCATCTCGGGAAATCCTGTATAGTCGGAGACCTCGGTTATTTCGATTCCAGCATCACGAAGCGCCTTTCCGGTGCCTCCGGTCGAGAGCAATTGCACGCCGAGTTCCCGCAGTCCCCTGCCGAATTCGGCCAATCCCGTCTTGTCCGTAACGCTCAACAGCGCGCGGCGCACAACAAACATCCTCTCCTCCTTCTAAGATAGACTCTAAATCGGCGGACGGCCTGGTTACCTAACTCACACAATCAAGCGCATCCCCTTTACTGAAAATCCTGTCGAACAGCCTTTCGGCGGCCCTTACCACCAGGGTATCATCGGGAAGCATTACAGTAGGTATGCCCTCCAGATCGAACTTTGAAATCAGCGGGTCTGCGGGAAGACAGGCGATCTTTTCCTTTCCGAAAATACGGTGGACATCTTCCGGCCAGCTTGCCGGTTCCTCCCGAACCTGATTTATCACAAGCACGATCTGCGAGACACGCATTGGCAGAGTCTTGACCAGTTCGGCTATGCGGCATGCAGCGGAAAGCCCTCTCCTGCTGGGGTCCGACACCAGGATCAAAAGGTCTATATCCTTCTGTGTAAGACGGCTGAAATGCTCCATTCCAGCCTCGTTGTCAATAACAATGAACGGGTAGTTCCCGATAAGGCGATCGATAAGGCTGCTCAGAAGATTGTTTGCCGCACAATAACAACCTGGGCCTTCCGGACGGCCCATCGCGATAAGATCGAACCCCTCCGCCTCGACGAGGGCCTGTTCGACCTTCAATTCCATGAATACATCTTTTGTCATGCCCACCGGAACGCTCGTCTTCATTTCTTCGCGAGCTTCCGACAGTGTTTCCTCCAGCGGCACTCCCAGAACATCATTCAAGTTCGAATTGGAATCGGCGTCTATGGCAAGAAGGGGCTTCATCCCATGATTGAGCATGTATCTAATGAGAAGACCCGATATCGTTGTCTTGCCTGTTCCGCCTTTCCCGCCCAGCGCAACCGCGTAGCCCAAATCCACCTCCCACGATCTTTCTTTTCCAGATCAAATCATCCCGCCGCCTTCACGAATCCGGTTTACTTCCGGCAGAAGGTGGTCAAGTATTCCATTGATAAATGCCCCCGAGTCGGGGCTGCCGAATGTCTTTCCCAGATCGATGGCTTCGTTTATGGACACTTTCGGGGGGATTTCAGCACGGTAGAGCATTTCGTAGAGGGCAATCCGAAGCACATTCCTGTCGATGATCGACATTCTTTCGAGCCGCCAGTTTTCCGAGGCCGCCACGATCATTCCGTCAAGTTCGTCCCGGTTGGCATGAACGCCGTATAGGAGCTGCTCGGCAAACGGGCGAACAGCTTTTGCAAGATCAGGATTTTTATCTTCGCCGTCTGAAGCCAGTTCGTAGTACAACTCGATGACCACATCCGGAGGCTGTCCGCTCATCTCCAACTGATAGAGCATCTGCAAAGCTATCTCTCTTGATTTGCGCCGCTGGCCCATCAAAGAACTCCAGGACTGAGTGCTGAGGACTGAGAGGGAGAGTGATTTTTCAACTCAGTCCTCATACCTCAGTCCTAAGGGGGATCAAACCGACATCTGCTTTATAAGATTGGCCATCTCTATGGCGGCAAATGCAGCGTCCCAGCCCTTGTTGCCCGACTTTGCTCCGGCCCGCTCGATCGCCTGTTCCAGCGTATCGGTGGTGAGCACCCCGAAGCTGATTGGGACACCTGCTTCGATGGCCACACTGGCGATCCCCTTGGAGACCTCCGCCGCCACGTAATCGAAATGAGGCGTCCCGCCCCTGATTACAGCGCCAAGACAGATCACGGCATCGTATTTGCCGCTCTCCGCCGCTTTTTTTGCAATCAGAGGTATTTCGAATGCTCCGGGGACCTTGAAAATATCGACATTTTTCTCGTCAGCCCCGTTCCTTTTGAGGGCGTCGAGCGCACCTCCCAGGAGCCTCTCTCCGATAAAGTCATTGAATCTGCTGACAATGATTCCAAACCTGAGGCCCTTGGCCAGCAATTGTCCTTCGAAAACTCTCATGAAGCTTCCCCCTCAGCGGATATGCAGCTCAAAATATGACCCATTTTGAAGCACTTGGTAGTCAAGTACTGGCGATTATTCTCGTTTGGCGAAACTTCGAGCGGCACTCTTTCGGTTACCGTGATGCCGTAACCCTGAAGCCCAACGATTTTGGTCGGGTTGTTTGTCATGAGTTTCATCTTTTTGATGCCCAGATCGACGAGCATTTGCGCCCCTATTCCATAATCGCGCAGATCGGCCCGAAATCCAAGGGCCTCGTTGGCTTCGACCGTATCGTAGCCTTGTTCCTGAAGGGCATAGGCTTTAATCTTGTTTACGATACCTATTCCCCGTCCCTCATGATTTCGCATGTAAAGGAGCACTCCACTTCCAACGCGTCCGATCTGAGTCAAAGCCGCCCGAAGCTGCGTGCCGCAGTCGCATCGAAGAGAGCCGAGGACGTCGCCCGTGAGGCATTCCGAATGCACGCGCACAAGTATCTCCTGCTCAGGGTCGATCTCGCCTTTCACCAGCGCCAGATGACAATATTCGTCTATATCGTTGGTGTAGGCTATTACGTCGAATTCCCCTCCAAACGAACTCGGCAGCTTGGCCGAAGCCGCCCTGTGTACGAACAATTCATTCTGCATTCTGTACTGGATCAGGCTCGCGATTGTTACGATCTTAAGCCCATGTTCCGCGGCAAATAACTCCAGATCGGGCATCCGTGACATGGTCCCGTCTTCGTTCATAACTTCGCAGATGACTCCAGCCGGCTTCATCCCGGCGATCCTGGCAAGATCGACCGATCCTTCGGTCTGTCCCGTTCTGAACAGAACGCCGCCCTTCTTTGCACGAAGAGGGAAAATGTGGCCGGGGCTGACCAGGTCATCGGGCCTCACATCGTCGGCGATGGCGGTGAGGATTGTGTGCGCCCTGTCCGCTGCGCTTATGCCCGTCGTTACCCCTTTTCGCGCCTCGATGGATATGGTGAATGCGGTTTGAAAAGGCGATTTGTTTTTAGTAACCATCATCGGCAGATCGAGCTGATCCACCATGTCAGGCGCAAGGGCAAGGCAGATCAGCCCGCGCCCGTATTTAGCCATAAAGTTGATGGCTTCCGGCGTCGCTTTCTCTGCAGCGATGCACAGATCTCCCTCATTTTCGCGATCCTCGTCATCCGTTAAAATGATGGGCTTGCCCTGCCTTATATCTTCAAGCGCCTCGGGGATTGTTGCCAAAGGCATCTAGTGTTCTCCTTTTCAAGAATGTCTGCGTGAGCGATTTGGAAATCCGTTGGACGTATATAACATATTTCGAATAATCTCTTCAAGTTGGCGGATTGTATCGGTTCAGATGAACCCGTGCTCTTTCAAAAAATTGAAATCGATATTTTCTTTGACGCCCCCTTCCTCGAATGTGCTTTCCCGGGAACGAGCCAGCTTTTCCACGTATTTTCCGATCAGGTCTGTTTCTATGTTGACTTCACTGCCGATCTTAAGGCCGCCCGCAGTGGTCATCGAAGCAGTATGGGGAACTATGTTCACATCGAAACCAACACTCGAAACCCCGTTGACCGTCAGACTGATTCCATTTACTGCAACCGAGCCCTTCTCGATAACGTATCTCATAATTTCCCGGGTGGCGTCAAAAAAGAGCCGCAGCGAGCGGCCTTCGGACTTGCGCTCTTTAAGAAGCGCAATCCCGTCAATGTGTCCCGTAACCAGATGGCCGCCCAGCCGGTCACCAAGCCGAAGCGCCCTCTCAAGATTGAACCTGCTCCCGGGGGCTTTACGGCCAAGGGTCGTTCGTCCCAGCGTCTCGGCGGAAACGTCGGCCGTGAAAGCGTCCTGCTCGAAATCAATGACGGTAAGGCAGGCGCCGTCAACGGCTATACTCTCACCCAAAAGGGAAATCTCCATACGGAAATCGGGACGAATCACCATCCGCGCGTCCAGTCCGTGACGCTCCATTCGCTGCAACGTCCCGGTTCCTTCTATAAGACCGGTGAACATAATGTTTCAGCCTCAGTAGAGCTGCTCGCGGAATCTGCCGCAAACAAGCAGGTCCTCTCCCAGCTTTCTAGTACTGATCTCATAGGCACGAACGCAATCAGCTATCTTTAACCTCGCCCGCCCGCTCAACATGCATACCCCGCTTGGATCGGCAAGGATTTTTGGGGCGTAAAAAAAACAAAACCCGTCCGCAAATCCGTTTTGAATGAAAGATCCCAAAACGCGCCCGCCGCCTTCAACAAAAATGCTGGAGATACGCCTTCGACCCAGTTCTTTGAGCAGACACGGCAAATCCACACCGGACTCTGCCGATGGGACCCGTATCACTTGGACTCCGGCGCTTCCAAGAGTTCGCTCGATGGAGGCCGAGGCGTCCTGGCGGCAAACAACCCAAACCGGACCCATGGACGCGGTCCGCACCAACTGGGAGTCCAGTGGGATCTTAAGCTCGCTGTCGAGAACAATCCGGGTCCTTTGGCGGCGATTTTTTTTCCCCCGCAAACGCACAGTCAAAAGGGGATCGTCAGCAATGACAGTTCCGATGCCGACCACGATGCCGTCGGCATGGGACCGAAGCCGGTGCGCAAACTGCCTGGACTGCTCACTGGTGATCCACTTTGACTCACCGGCCGAAGTTGCAATGAAGCCGTCGAGAGTCGCCGCAGCTTTCAGCATAACATATGGAACGCCGGTAGTTACGTATTTTATGAAAGCTTGGTTGAGTGCTCTGCATTCCCGCTCGAGAACGCCTCCCTTGACCTCGATTCCCGCCCGCCTCAAGTGCTGAGCCCCCCCACCGGCAACATCGGGGTTCGGATCGACCATTCCAAACACAACCCGCCCAATCCCGGCATCTACAACAGTTTTCGTGCACGCAGGGGTCAGACCGTGATGATTGCATGGCTCGAGTGTAACATAGAGGGTCCCGCCCGGGGCGGCGGCGCCCGCATCTGCTATCGCATTCACTTCCGCGTGAGGCCCGCCGAGCACCTGATGATAGCCCTGGCCAACAATGGCGCCGTCTTTAACTACAACGGCCCCAACCAAAGGGTTGGGACTGGTCATGCCTGCGCCCAGCGCAGCCAGGCGCAGAGCCCTTTTCATAAACTGGGCGTCAGGATCGCTTTGAACCATATTCTCCAGGCGCTGCTTTCCATATCGAAATCAAACTGGGGCGGCATAGCGCCAGCCCCATACAGAGTCAGATGCCGGAAGTAGCATTCCGGCTAAGCCAGTGAACGGATTAATTTGGTCATTCCGCATTCCCGCTTTTAGCGGGCACTGGTCATTCAATCTATCGCCTTCAGGGCAGAGTTTACGGCCTTGTCAGGCATTACCTGCCTCGGAATTTTCAATTTCACCCATCTTCAAGTGCCAGACTTCTTGTTTCCCGCTTCCAGCTTCTTGCTTCAAGCTCCTTGCTACTGCTTATGGGTGCAAGGAAAAACCGGAGCAGAATTCAGCGACCTCATCGGTCAGTGATTTTAGTGCGGCGGCGTCGCCGACCGATTCGAGGGCGCGGTGAATGAAACTCCCGATTTGCTCCATGTGCTCGGGCCCCATTCCGCGCGTCGTTACTACAGGCGTGCCAATCCTGATTCCGCTGGTCACGTTCGGTTTCCGGGTGTCGAAAGGTATAGAGTTCTTGTTCACCGTAATTCCAGCCTTGTCCAGTGTCTCCTCCGCTACGTTTCCGGTCAGGCCTCTGGGACTCAGGTCCACCAGCATCAGATGATTGTCAGTTCCCCCGGAGACGAGCCGATATCCATTGCCGGATAACACCTCGGCAAGCCGTCTGCTGTTCGCAAGCACTCTCTCCTGATATAGCCTGAACTCAGGCTGCAGGGCTTCCTGAAACGCCACCGCCTTGGCGGCTATTACGTGCATGAGCGGCCCCCCCTGAATTCCCGGAAAGATCTGGCTGTCAAGCATCTTGCTGTAAGGGGCGTGAGACAGAATCAAGCCACCGCGCGGTCCTCTCAAAGTCTTATGGGTGGTCGAAGTTACGAAATCGGCGCACGGGACTGGATTCGGATGAAGACCCACGCTGACAAGACCTGCAATGTGGGCCATATCCACCAGCAGGTAGGCGCTGATGTGCTTTGCAATCTGACGAAAACGTTCAAAATCGATAATTCGGGGGTAGGCGCTGGCTCCCGCTATTATGAGCTTCGGCCGTTTCTCCCTGGCCATTTGCTCAACCTGGTCGTAATCGATCTGCTCGGTATCATGCCTCACTCCATACGAAACGACCCGAAAAAGCCTTCCGGAAAAACTCACCGGACTTCCGTGAGTGAGATGCCCCCCTTGGCGTAAATCCATTCCCAGTATAGTATCGCCCGGTTGGAGCGTAGCGAAGAGCACGGCCATGTTCGCTTGAGAGCCTGAATGAGGCTGAACGTTTACATAATCGGCGTGAAACAGCTTCCTTGCACGCTCCTGCGCCAACTTCTCAGCGACATCAACATGTTCACATCCGCCATAGTACCTTCTCCCCGGGTAGCCTTCAGCATATTTGTTTGTCAGAACCGACCCCTGGGCTTCCCGTACCGCCCTGCTGGCAATATTCTCGGATGCGATGAGCTCCAGGCGCCCCCGCTGACGTTTTTCCTCGCCCTCAATGGCTTGGGCAATTTCAGGATCGATCTGCTGCAAATAAGACATGCCTTTCCCTCTGGGAACAAAATACCTAAAAGCCCCGTTTAGGCTAGAAATTTTACCGCCTTCGTCCATATGCTTACTAACTCGAATATGGTCACAAGGTTTTTATAATAGCTCAATGAAGCAAATTTGGCCACAGATATTGCCGCAATTGCCCATCACAAAACCACTTGGAAAATACACTATCCTGAAATGTTTTTGCCGGAGACTTCATTCCTGCAACCTGCATTTTGAAAGCGGGAAGCGGGAGGATTTTGCTCCCTGCTCCCCAATTTCTCAAAGCTTAAGCTTCGGCTGGTCCGGGGTTCCAGGACAGCCGCGATATGTCAAGAGTATACGTTTGCCCCCTTTTCTTTTTCCAGAGTGCAAATGGAGCTTCTCATTGCAAATACAGGGCGAATACAATGGGAAACGGCGCAACTCCTTGATTTCATTGATAGCTGTAATTTTATTTTCAATGAAAACAATAAAAAATGCAGGCGAGCGGTGAAGCGAGTCGCTCGGTTCCTCAATGCCGCCCGCAAATTGGACGAGATTTCGAAAAGGATCAGTGAACAGATGATTCGGAAACTCTGACTTCTTTTGCGCTCTTGAAACAAGAGGCCGAAGACAAACGCCTTGACCAACTGCAAATGTTCTAAGGTTGCCGCCTTTTAGGTGGCCATTGATTTACAACCGCTTTGAGCGGTCCATGATTTTCCAGCAATACGAAGGTAATCAAGGTGGGCACTTCCCCTGAACCGGTGAAAAACCCGTTCCGTGAACAGCCAGCTGGCGGCAGGGCCGAAGCGAGTGATTCATCGTTAACTTGCAGGGGGAATATGGACGGGACAGCTCAGGCAGCTTGGGCTTCCGTATGCGGAGGCCCCGGATCGATGTCCCGCAAATGAGCCTTCACAGCGTCGGGCAACTCTTCCTCGATCCCCAGACTTTCGTGATCGATTCCGAGGCACACTCCGAGCAACTGAGGATAGAAGATGCAGGAGACAGGCGCTTTGCAATCCCGAGTCTCGCTTATGCGTTTCCGGATTTTCGAGAATTGCATCAGGCAATAAGGGCATGTAACCGTAAGGCACTCCGCACCGCCCTCGCAGGCGTTAGTTAGTTTTTTTTCGGTCAGGTCCATCGAAATTTCGTCATTTACTCCCCACAGCGGTGAGCCGCAACAGTCATATTTGCCCATCCATGGAACGCTCACGGCCCCAACCGCTTCGACAAGGGAGTCGAATTTCACGGGGGGGAAGCCATAGTCCAATCCCACCACTTCTTTGGGCCGAAGCAGATGGCAGCCGTAATGCACGGCGACTCTTAGGCCGTCTAGGGTTTTTTTGAGCCGCTTTCTTATTGTCTCGACGCCCAAATCGTCATGGAGAACGCCCAAGAAATGTTTTATCGACGCCTTTCCCGAATACCTCAATCCCTGAGTCGCCAGGCTCGAGTTTATCTCCTCCATGGTTGAGGAAGATTGCTTCAGAACATGTTCGGCGTGTTTCAGACTGCCATAGCAGCAGTTACAGACCGTCAGGATATCTAGGCCCGCCTGTTCTGCAAGGGCAAGATTTCTAGCCGACAACAGCAGGTAGGCTTTCAGGTTGACATTTCTGAGCGGGTATCCGCAGCAGTTGAAATCTTTTATATCCGCGAATTCTATCCCAAGTTCGCGAAGGACAGCGTTCGAGGATGTCTCGTACTGCGAAAGCCCCATTGAAGTGATACAGCAACGGAATAGCGAAATTTTCATCTCTTTCATCAGATCAGCTCGTCGTATCTACGGGAAATGGCCCTATTCTTTAGTTCATAGAGAATGTCGGTAACCGATACGCGTTGAGGACAGTTATCCTGGCACTTATAACAGCCCAGGCAGTCCCAAAGCATCTTCGAACTGAACACCGGTTCCCAGCACCGCAAACTGATTGCGTACATAATCTGGTGAGGCAGAAGCCCGAGGACCTCCTCAGGATGCTTGTAGTTATGCACGACAGGGCAGGAATTCGTACAGGTCGAGCACCGGAAGCAGCCGGAGAAGGAATCTGCCTGAGCCACTGTTTTGAGCTTTTCAAGCATAGTCTTTTTGCCCGGCATCAAAGGTCCCTTGACAGCGTCACCCGTAACTTTGTCAAGGGCGAGCTGCACGGGCTTCAGGTAGTCTTCGGCCTGGATTTTTCCCCGCTGCAGGCCCCGGTAATAGGCTAGGGGCGAAAGGAGCTGGTATTCCTCTATCGAGTTCTGCAAGAGCCGCTCTTTTGCGGAAAACCACAGGTCCCTCAACTTGATCCCGGAGGGACACACTACGCCGCACCGGTCGCAACTCGTGCAAAGGACAATACCCTGCTGAATAGCGCGAAGTTCTTTGGGGTCCAGCACCTTGCCAGCGGCCAGTTTCTTGAGCGAAGCCATTTTTTCCGAGGGAAGAATGTTTGGGTTCGGAATTTCAAGGACCGTCACAGCGACCGAGCACCTGAGAGTGCAAGCTCCGCAGTGCGTGCAGGCGTCCAGTTCCAGCATCTGGCGGGTCGCCACGTTCGCGGGTGCCCCCTCAGCGTCCATTACGGAATTTACTATCAGGCTCAAAGGAGTGGAAACTATATGGAACATCTTGCAGAAAGGCAGGTAAGCCAGCAAAAACAGTGATGCAAGATAGTGCACCCAGGTAAGGAAAAATGGGACATCTGCTCCGTCCAGGGCCGATGCGACCGGCTTCATCAGAATCGATACGGCATACCCCCCGAAACCCCACTTTGCGCTGGAATGACATTGAGCGCAGTTGATCTCGTGATCGGTTTTACCCCGCGCAAGAGTAGCCGCATCGAAAGGAGCTGTGAGTCCGGGGGCGACAACCCCGAAATTTTCCACCCAGTAGGATTCCAGGGGTCGCAGTTCTTCGGAATCCGTCTGACCTGCGTATTCTTCAGCCATTCTCTGAAAAGCGGATTGGGAGGTGATCTTGGCGGCCTCCAGCAAAAAACCCGAAATCACGATAACGCCGACCATCACGATCACGGCGACGTCCATGCGGCTCGTAATCGGGCGTTTGGCCTTCCTGAAAAAGCGCCGGTAAATCGCAAGCGCGACCCCGATAACAACCAGCACTCCTGCCGCGTCCCTGAGAAACAGGAATGGGTTAAGAGTTGCGGCGTATTCCGGATAAAAGCGAACAACCAACCAGTTATCAAGCACATGGAGGAAGAAAAGAATCGCAAAGCCGCCGTAGATGCACATGTGCATGCACCATCCCAGCGAATCTTCCTTTAAGATCTTCGACTGGAATATCACCTCAAGGAAGAAGGTCCTGATGATTCTCAATACTCTTGGGCTGAAGATAGTACAAACGATCCCATTCACGGCTGCGGCGATCCTGCGGGACGCTCGCAAATCCGCTTTTTGAGGCCCGACTGAATACCTGAACCAAGCCGAAACCTTGATGATCATCCCAACCCCAAAGACTGCCAGGGCGACGAGGAGCGCTATCTTGTGCAGCATGAATTACTGCCTTCTTTCTGTTTGGTTTTACAAAATGAAACACCCCGGACTGACCTAATGCTGTCTTTTCTGACCACTTGTGTTATCAATTCCTCTTACACCGATCATGAAGCGTTGCATGGCAGAAAAAAATGAAAGGTGCTTCCCCGACCTGGTGCGCTATCCACACTAATAAAACCTTTATGGGCTTCCAAAATGCTTTTGACGATGGAGAGCCCGAGACCAGTGCCGATGATGAATCTCGTTTTTTTGTTTTTCACCCTATAAAAAGGGGAAAAGATTTTTTCCAGTTCCTTTTGCGCTATCCCGATGCCGTTGTCGCGCACGCTCACCTTGAGGTATCCATTTTCCAAACCCGCGGAAACGACCACCTTTCCGCCCTCGGCGGTGTACTTGATTGCGTTGCCGATGAGATTGGAGAGCACTTCCACCATATTGCCCCTGTTGACGACCACCGGCGGCAGAGAAGGCAGCGGCTCCAGATCAAGAGAGATCTGTTTGGCTTGGGCCTCGGCGAGATGGAACGCTACCTGGTCCTCGATAATCTCCGCCATGTCGATCTCTTCTCTTTCCTGGCTGGTCAATCCGGACTCGATTTTGGCGAGGTCAAGGAGTTCGGTGGTAAGGTCCAGGACGGCGCCGATTTTTTCCGAAGCACGGCCAAGGATCTCCTTTTGATCCTGATTCACCTGCCCGGCCAACCCACTAGCAACCACATTCAGTTGGGCCATAACCGCATTCAGAGGTCCCCGAACCTCATGGGAGGCCATGGAAACGAAGTACGATTTGATCTGTTCCATCCTCTTCGAAGCGGTTATGTCGTGGAGGACGGTAATGGCCCCAACGTTACGAGAGCGCCTGTCCCTAAAAGGAACGCATCGGGCATTGACAACACTTCCAAGCGAGGTTTCCCATTTCTCCAGGGTCAATTCCCCGCTCAGTTCCGTTAATTCGTCGGTCGGCATCGAGATCGCCTTGTCAATGAGGCCATCGATCCGGCTGTTATTGCATACCTCGTCCGCCATGCAGCCGACGGCGTCTTTCCGTTGACAGCCAGACATCTGCAAAAAGGCCGAATTGGCGAGGACAACCCTTTTTTGCATGTCTACCGCCATAACCCCGTCTGTGAGCTGATCGATGAGCACCCGCATTCGCGTCTTCTCGTTGGCAATGTCCTGAAGGGCCTGGATGTATTCAATGGCTTTGGCGACAAGGAGCCTCAGTTGTTCGGGGGTGAAAGGTTTGGGGATGAAATCGAAGGCTCCTTTCTTCATCGCCTCTATAGAGTTTTCGATCGTGACGTAGCCGCTTATGACGATGATCACCGAGTCAGGATGAAGCGTTTTGACCCGCGCCAGCACGTCAAAGCCGGAAAGACTCGGCATCATCAGGTCCAGAAGGATGATGTCGTAGAGGTTTTCTTCTATCATCTTGAGTCCGAGTTCGCCACTATCGGCGGTTGCCACTTCGTAGCCCTGGCCGCTCAACGCCCTGGTGCAACCGTCCCGAATGCGCTTCTCATCGTCAATGACCAAAATCATCGGCCTGTTAAAAGATTGGGGTGCTCCTTCATCTGTCATGACCTGTGTATACTCCCATGGGAACTGAACCGCGCGTTGCGCTAGGCATCCTCTGTATGAGACGAATCCTGATGGACAGGAAGCTCTACGATGAAGGTTGTTCCCTTCTCGCTCGTCTCTTTAACCCTGACCAGGCCTCCACTACCCTCGACGATTCCGTAAACGGTACTAAGACCAAGACCGGTGCCCTTTCCGGGCTCCTTGCTCGTAAAAAACGGATCGAATATTTTCGAAAGGTTTTCTTTGGGGATCCCGCATCCCGTATCGGAGACTTCCAGGCAGACCCTCGCATCTTTCGGGCTTCGATAGGTGCGAAGCGTGAGAGTTCCCACCCTCTCCATTGCGTCTATGGCGTTCACCACCAAGTTGATGATAACCTGGTTGAAGTAGTTCCTGTTACCGTAGATCGGCATCAATTCATCCGAGAGATCTTTGACGACGTTGACCTGCATAAAAAGCCTCTGGTCTCGGATAAGACTCAGACTCTCAGATACCAGGTCGTTAAGCTCCAAAACTTCCTTATTGGGATTTGTCTGGCGACTGTACGTAAGAAGGCCCTTAACGATGTCCTTGCACCGTTGGGCATCCTCGATGACACAACGTATGTCCTCTATTAAAGGATTACCTTCGTCGATGGCTTCAGACACAAGGCTTGCGTATAGAAGGATGCCTGTGAGCGGATTATTGATCTCATGGGCCACACCCGCCGCCAGTTGCCCCAGCGAAGCCATTTTCTCAGCCTGAGCGATCTTTAACAGCATCTGCCGCATCCGTTCTTCCTGGACAAGATTGCCTCTGATATCATTAAATATCCCCATCGTGCCCACTTCACGTCCATCTTCATAGATAATGGCCGCCGACATTTCGACCGGGATCTCTTCTCCCCGGGAATTGAGAAATTTGAGACGGCAGGGCGGCATCCTTCCCTTTCCGCCCAGATCGGGGTCCCTGAGCTTTTTCATTATCTCTTGTGCCTGCCCGGGGATATGGATGTCTCTAATCGTAATCTTCTCCTGCGCCTCTTCGAGAGTGTATCCGGTCACTTCTTGAGCCGTCGGATTCATGAGCAAAATATTACCCTTGAGGTCGGCAGCGATGATCGCGCTCGTCGAACTCTGGACAACTTTTTCCAGAAGCCCCTTGACCTCATCGAGCTCTTTCTCCAGAGTCTTAACCCGGGTAACGTCGCGCATGTTCTCTATGACGTACCGGACCTCACCCTCGTCGTCGAGGATTGGAGAAAGAACCCGGTCCTCCCACTTCTCTTCTCTGTCGCGCGTTTCCAAATGCCGAAGAACGCGTTTGCCTTCCCTGTTCGCCAGCACTTCGGCAAGTGGACAGCCGTCGGGAGAGCAAGGATTCTCGGAGCGATAAAATAAATCGTAACAGTTTTTGCCGCTGACCTGCTCCTTTGTTACACCGTATTTGTGTATGAAGGGCTTGTTAACGGTCAGTATTGTCCTGTCCGGCGCCAGAATCAGTGCCGGCAGGGAAAGCGAGTCGAAAACCCTCGCCTTCCAGTCAAAAACCTCGCTCTTCTCCCCAGCGGTTGTCCGCCGGGCATTTGCAATCGATTCAGCCAATTTCCATTCCCTGCTTTGATAGATGTTTGGGTGATCAGCCGGCAGTACGCCTCTGGATTCCCACACGGCGCCCGGCAGCAGGTTGCGAGCGCCATGTGCATGTGCGCTTACGTCCGGCAGCGAAAGGCACCAGTCACACCATTTCACTCTGCTCTTCTTAGCGTTTGAAGTTCTCCTTCACCATTTCCATGAGCATATCCAAGTCGATGGGCTTGGGAATATAATCGTCAGCCAGAGTTGTCATGCCGCTCTGGTGAGTGTATTTTGTATCCCGCACCTTGTCGGCTACCCCTGTTAGAAGGACGACTATGATGTCCTTGAACAGCGGGTCCTTCTTGAGCTCATCACATAGCTGATAGCCGTCTTTCTCGGGCATCATAACGTCCAGCAGGACCATGTCGGGTTTTTCCTGCCTGATCTTAGCCCATGCCTCGACGCCGTCATAAGCCTTCGATGTCCTGTAATTGTTTAACTCAAGCTTTCTTGAAACCGAATCTACCAGATCCGGGTCGTCATCAACCACCAATACGAGCTTCTTGTTACTCATGGTATCGCCTCCTAAGGTTTATTAAATTACAGTCTTAAACTTCATCCTTATTCTGATCACCTGGAACGCTGAAAATATTCTCTACAGTTTAAGAACTTATCCCGCCATGTGCGTCCCTGCTATCTCTGTGTGTTGATCCACATGCTTCTCCTCCAACAGGGGCCTGGGCAGGAACCCCGCCCTTTCCACTATTTCCCGCACTTTGTGCTCCCATTCGATGGCCATCAGATGAAAGCCCCGGATGCCTTCGACTCCCTTGAGGCGCTCGATGGTTTCCAGGCACATTTTGATTCCCTCCTCCGCCTGCTTTTCCTTGGGGACCCCTTCAATCCGCTTGATGAGCTCATCCGGAACATCCATGCCGGGAACATATTTCTTCATATATTTGGCCATCCCTGCGGACTTCATGGGAGTAACGCCAGCCAGGATGTAGACTTTCTCGTGAAGACCGCGTTCCCGTACACCTTCCATCCATTTCTCGAATTTATCGACATTGTAAATGCATTGAGTTTGAATGAAATCGACGCCGGCCTTGACCTTTTTCGCCAGCCGAGCCACGCGCAGTTCGAAGGGATCGGCAAAAGGGTTAGCGGCTGCGCCAATGAACATCTTGGGGGGACCGTCGATCTTTTCCCCGCCCTGAAACAATCCCTCATCCCTCATGTTTTTCACCATCAGAATCATTTGGACGGAGTCGATGTCATGCACATTGGCAGCCATCGGATGGTCGCCGAAACGGGGATGGTCGCCCGACAGGCACAGCATAGTATCGATTCCATGTGCGTAGGCGCCCAGAATATCGCTCTGCATGGCCAACCGATTACGGTCCCTCGTCACCATCTGGAGGAGAGGATTGAGTCCCATCTGCTTGATCAAAATGCAGGCGGCGAGGCTCGACATCCTTACCATCGCCGTCTGGTTATCGGTAATGTTAACCGCATCCACACAGCCCCGAAGCATCTCGGCCTTTTCAAGCACCTTTTGCGCCACGGCGCCGCGCGGAGGACCGCATTCCGACGTTACGGCCAATTGCCCCGACGCCAGTATTCTTTCCAGTCTGCTTTGCGTCTTCACGATACCAGGTCCTCTCGTACGATTTTCCTGGGCCCGGAACCTCGTTCAGTGCGCCAGTCCTTGGCGGGTATATTCTCCTCGTACCTGTCCAACATGCCAAGGACTTTCAGCCGGTCCCAAATTAGCTGCCACGCGCAGTCAACCTCGCGGCTGATTTCGCACTTGCCTCCGGTCGATCCGCCACAAGGCCCGTTAAGCAGCCGTTTCGAACACCTGGCCACCGGGCAGATGCCTCCCGTCAGAGCAAGCACGCATTCGCCGCATCCCTGGCACCGTTCGGCCCAAACTCCCTGCTGTTCCGAGGCCCCCATGAATTTTGTGTTTACTGCCGGCAGGACCGGTTTTGCCTTATAGCGTCTGGCAATTTCCTGCACACCGCATCCGCAGGCCATTGAGAGCACCGCGTCAACCTTGTCGATGTACGGAAGAAGTTCTTCGACATACTCCGGGTCACATTGCCTTTCGAGAGTGATTTCCTGGATCTCGATGGGCTTTGCTTCCTTCATGAAATACATCTGGAGAGCCGAAGACAGTTTTGCCACCTCCTTGCGGCCCCCTGCGGCGCACACGGTTACACACTCGTTGCAGCCGGCCAGAAGAATACGTTGGTAAGGTTTAACAAAATCGATGATCTCGTCCATGGGTTTTCGTTCTGCAGTAATCATGTCAGTTAACTCTCAACATGTTTTTTCGAAGCCAGCCTGCGGCGTGCGTGGATTCCATGCCCGCCTTTGCGGGATTAGGTCCCAGGCTCCGAATCTTTTCCGTAAAATCGGAGGCGGTCCGGGCGAACCGCTCGCCCATACCGGCCGACATCCAGAACATCTCGACGCGCTCCCCTCCAATACCGATTTCATCAAGAAGCTTCTTCACGTTGGCCACCCGCTTAACAGCCCGCGTGTTTCCGTTCTTAAAATGACAATCCCCTTCAAGACAGCCTGCTACGTAGACTCCGTCTGCGCCCCTCTGGAGCGCTCTCATGAGGTGAATGGCGTCCACCTTTCCCGAGCAGGGCACCCTGATGATGTTCACGTTGGCAGGATAACGGAGTCTCTGGCTGCCCGCCATGTCGGCGGCCGTGTAAGCGCAGTAGTGGCAGCAGAAAGCGACGATAACCGGTTCAAAGGTGCTCATCACGATATCCTTTCAAAAAGTCCGTCCACCTTGGCCAATAGGTGATCGTCCTCATACTGCATTAACTGAATGGCCATAGCCGGGCATTCGGAGGCGCACGTACCGCACCCGTGGCACTTTGCGGGGTCGATTTCAGAATGGTCCTCGTTAATGAACGGCACATTAAACGGACAAGCCCGCACACAAATGAGGCATGCGGCGCACCTCTCTGCGTCGACCTGGGCCACCGCAGCGCCAAGGTTAATGGTGCTCCTTGCCAGGAATGTCTGCGCCCTGCCTGCCGCCGCCAGGGCCTGGGCAATGCTGTCTCGACTGCTCTTGGGCCCATGAGCAGTCCCGGCGACAAAAAACCCGGGTATTGATAAATCTACCGGTTCCAGCTTGACGTGGTTCTCCAGGAAGTATCCATCCCAAGTTCTGGGAAGGTGGAAAATCATACCGAGGTCTTCCGTTGATTCCTCATCGGCTCTGAATCCAGCACTGAGCACGAGACAATCGGCGGAAATCTTGATCTGCCGGTGAAGGATCAGGTCAGTAAAGGCTACAGCCACCTGTTCACCATCAGCTTCAACCCGGAGCTTACCCTCCAGATCGTATGGCATGAAGATTACTCCCTGATTTCGAGCCCTTCTGTAAAAATCCTCCTCAAATCCCGGGGTGCGCATGTCACGATACAGAATGTAAATCACGGCTTCCGGATTCAAGCTCCTTATTCTCAACGCGTTCTTTATGGCTGCCTGACAACATATGCGCGAGCAGTTCGGGTTCTCGGAAGTGCGTGACCCAACGCACTGGATCATAACCACATCCTTCCATGCTTTGATCTTTAAAGGGTTATCCTCGATCATCGCATCGAGCTCGAGCTGGGTGGTAACAGCCGGATGGTGTCCCAGAAGATATTCATCGGGAAAATTTGGCAGTGCGCCGGTAGCCAGAATGGTGATTCCGTGATCGATCTGCCGGTAGAACATTTGAGGTCCCACCTGAATGCCCGTCTTGAACATTCCGGCGATGCCCGAGTGATCGACAACAATGGCGCGCTTAGAGACTGTTATGTTATCATGGTGCTCCGTTCGCTTTATAAGCTCATCCAGATAGGCCTGCACATCTTCTCCACTGAGGGTCCTTCGAATTTTCCCTGCCACTCCCCCCAGCTGTGCAGATCGCTCGACCAGATTGACGCGATAACCCATGTCTGCCAGGCTGAGAGAGGCCGTCATCCCCGCAATCCCTCCCCCCACTACTAAAACGGTCTTGTTCATAGGCAGAACGTTCTCGGCAAGAGGACGCGCCAGACGCACGGCTGCCACAGCCATCCTTAAAAGCTTCATCGCCTTCTCTGCCGCATTGTCGGGTCGGTCAAAATGTACCCACGTGTCATGGTCCCGCAGGTTAGCGATCTCAACGAGATATTTGTTGAGCCCTGCCTTACGAACCGCGTCCTGGAACACGACCTCACGGGTTCTGGGCGAACATGCCCCGATCACCACCCGGTTGAGCTTGTTTTCACGAATATGGTCCTGAATCCGTTCTACGGATTCGCGGCTGCAGCCACGTCCAACGGTTTTGACCATAACCACCTGGGGAATGGCAGAGGCCCGTACCGCCAGGTCCTCTATATTTACGACCCCTCCGATATCGAACCCGCAGTCGCAGACAAATACCCCGATCCTCGGCTCTTCTCCAACAACGTCGCGCTCAGGTGGGTAGTCCTCCTCGCTTTCATGCGTGACGGGCACCGAACTGAGATCCCTGAGAGCACAGCAGGCAGCGGCGCTGGCCTGGACCATCGTGTCGGGGATATCCTTGGGACTCTCAAACAGCCCACAAACGTATACACCAGCCCTGGACGTAGCGACTGGATTGAAATTCTCCGTCTTGGCGAAAGCGTGTTCATTTAGTTCGACGCCTAGCTTGCCGGCTAGCTCTTTGACATCCGTGGAGATCCTGAAACCTGTCACCAGGACGACCATGTCGAAAATTTCAGTGCACGGATGGTTGTTGGCTTGCGGCAGAAAGGAGATGCTGAGGTCTCCAGTAATATGGCCGTCCTTAATGACGGCCTGAATAGCATCCGGCCTGCTTCGAACGAGCTGGACCCCATAGTCGTTGGTGGCCCTTTGCAGGTATAGCTCGTAGTCCTTGCCATACGTTCTCATATCCATGTAAAAGATTACCGTTTCGGTATCTCGCTGGAAACGCTCCCGGGTGACGACCGCCTCTTTGAGAGCGTACATACAGCACGCGCTCGAACAATAGGAGACGGAGCCCTCCTGCAATCCCCGAGACCCTACACACTGTATCCAGGCTATCCTGCGAGGCCTCTTGCCATCCGACGGTCGTAGCAACTCTCCACGGGTCGGCCCGGATGCTGAGAGAATCCGCTCATACTCGAGGCTCGTAACAACGTTGGGATGGACCCCATATCCATAACCTCCCAGGCCCTGCGGATTGAAAACCTCAGCTCCGGGGGAGAGAATGACCGATCCCACCTCGATCTTTTGCTCCTTCGCGGCATCTTGCGGCAGGATTGCTCCGACCTGGCAGGCCTGAGCCAGCTCATCCATGTTCGAGCAGGCGTCCCTGTCGATGGAGAAAGCATAAGGGGTAGCCTGCGGATACCTCATGCACGTGGGCGCCCGATGGTCCAACCCGGGCGTAAAGCGGACGAACTGGGGAAATAATCGATAGCAGTCGCCGCAGGCAGTACACTTTTGCAGGTCGATAAACCGTGGTCGTGTCACCAGGGTCACATTGAAGCTGCCGGCCTCTCCTTCCAGATTGCACAGTTCGGTCATGGCCATAAGCTCGATGTGCAACCGGCGGCCGGTTTCCGACAGGCGGGGAGATAGAGTACATAGATCGCAATCGTTTGTGGGGAAAGTACGGTCAAGCTTGGCCATAAGTCCCCCGATGGAATAACCCTTATCTATCAGCACGACGTCCCGACTTGCCTCAGCCAGGTCCAGAGCAGCCCGAATGCCGCCCATGCCGCCGCCCACTATAAGAACCTTGTTACTCATGGGACCTGCCTTTTTCTTGAATTGACACCCTGATGCTCGATCTAAGACTGAATGATCAGTCGAAATGACTATTACCCGGTATTAGCTTAGAGCCCGGCACAATCCAGGACGCTGGGGAGACGGTGCTCCCATCCGAGGGACAGGATCCGCACCCCCTGACAAAGCTTCTTGAGTGCCGCAATGGTCTCGCCCGCTATTCGTATGCATTCCATTTCCCGGTCACCCGCCCTGCGAATGCGGCTGATGAGTTCTTCAGAGAGGCCGGCTTCAGGCTCATTCGTAGCAAAGTAGCGAGCCGATCCAACAGATTTGAGGAGAAGCACCGTAGAAATAATCGGCACCCCCAGCCCCTTTGCCCTGTCCATAAGGGGTGCGAAACGGCTGACGTCGAAGACGGGCGGGGTGACGATGAATTTCGCACCGGCTTCCACCTTCCTTTTCGTGAGCTCCAGTGCGCAATCGAGGGATTTCCCGTCGCCGCGTTGAGTAATGGTGCATCCGACGGTGAAAGCCGGAGCGCCGCTGAGATCGCTTCCCCCGAGGTCCTTACCTTTCTCCAGCAAGCGAATGGCGTCCAAGAGCCCCAGTTCGTCCAGGTCGTTTACTGGCAAGGCATCTCGATGATCACCGTTAAGGATGTTCTCGCATGAAACTACCATCAGGTTTTGAATGCCAAGAGCGTGAGCTGCAAGAATGTCTCCCTGCAGAGCCATTCTGTTCCTGTCCCGACAGTAGAGGTGTATAATTGCTTCGACCCCCTGCTGTTGCATTAGCACGCCCCCTGCGAGGGCGCTCATTCGCATGATGCCGTTGTCCATGTCCGGGACAATGACCGCGTCCACGCGGCCTTTGATCCTGCGTGCATTAAGCAGGAACTGTGAGGTGTCGACGCCCTTAGGTGTATTCATCTCGGCCAGGATCACAAAATCGCCTGAGAACAGCCGTTTTTCAAAACCCATAGACCACCTTTTCTTTCCTGTCGCTGATCCTTCGCTTTGAACCGAACAGTGAACCGGTCGTGACCGTGTCCAGCAACTTACCTTTGATTTTGCTCCCAACTTGTGAAAATGTGCTCATGTCCAATTTAAGTACTTTTCGTGCAACAATGCAAGCATTTTGTGTACCAGGATGATTCTGTAGATAAATATCTAGAATTTCATCTGAATTTTGATGGTGCAGAATTGGGAACAAGATTTTGGGGAGATATTGCCCCAATTTTGTCGGATAGGTTTCACATATATTTGAAATTAAAAAGAAAAACTCTACCTGCTGTTTTGCCCGTTTTGGGGTCTTTTAGCCCAAATGCTTTCGCCCGATCTTTTCGCACGCCGAGTTCTGCACTGCTCATCGTCCGAGCACCATGGGCCGGATCATGGGTCCGCACGACATGAGGCGCGAAGCGCCCCGCGACCATTCGCCACAGGGTCCGACCACGCGCACCTGGCAAGCGAGAACCGGGAATGCGGCGCTTTCGGCGATTGACCGAAGGCCGCCCTGCCGTAGCACCATACTTGTCCACCCAGTTGAGAGGCGACAGGACAGGAGGGTGCCGAAAGCGAGGGGTGCTTCGTAAATCTTCACATCTTTAATCGGTATTCCTGTCTCTGGCTGAAGCCGCCCCGGTCCCTGAACCAATTTTGCTGATGGGAGTTATCAGACTGATTCTACTGTGGAATTTGGACAAATTGAATCAAAAGAAATCGGCGATTAATCTTGGTGTCACAAAATGCATTGTGGGCAGGAATTCAAACTCCCCGATTATTCCTGCTCGTTTTTCGTACCTTCCTTTCATTGCCCCTGCACATAGAATCTTTTTCGGCCACCTGCCATGGCTCAGAGACAGTCCATACTGCTTGCCAATATGGTGAATCGCCAGTTTTCCGCCATATGATCTGGGCATCTTGAATTTTTTGGACTCTCCGTAATTCCTTGATAGGAGAGATCTGAAGAGATCTGAAATCAACCAGTTGCAGCTCTCACAACGCGACACTGGCCAGATATCACCAGTCACATCTCAGCTCATTCTTTTGGGAGCGTAAGTCATGCGAGCCGGTCAAGCTCCTTCCTGACAGCCAGTCCCAGTTTCTCCAGTATATAGGGTTTTTTCACGTAAGCTCCCGCGCCCAATGCCTGAGCTCTACTCACGCGCTCAGTCTCAGAAAAACCACTGACGATGATCGCCCTTTGATGAGGACGGATTTCCAGTATTTTGGCATAGGTGTCGAGACCATCCATCCCGGGGTCCATGATCATATCTAAAACAACCAAATCAACCGTGTTTTGCCTGAGATACTGTACCGCCTCTTCGCCACTGGAAACACTATAGACGGTGTAATTGAGCCTCTTTAACATCGCACCGGCGAGCTCCCGCTGCTCTTTGACGTCATCCACAATCAGGATCGATTCACCAGTGCCCATATATTCAGAAGCGGAGACGGCGACCCCCTCCGGTGATAAATCTTCTCTTGTCACCGGGAAATAGAGGGTGAAAGTGGTTCCTCTTCCTTCTTCACTCTCCACGTTAATATATCCGTTATGATCCTTTACCGTACCCCACACCACGGCCAATCCCAATCCCGTGCCGCTTCTGCCCATGACTTTTTTTGTATAAAACGGCTCGAAGATTCGCTTGAGATTATCAGCGGATATCCCTTCACCAGTATCAGAGACTATCAGAACAATATAGTCTCCCATCCGGATCTCATCGTATCCGGAAACGGGTTTGTCCAAGTATTGATTGGCAGTTTTTATGGTTAACGTTCCGCCATTAATCATGGCTTCGGCGGCGTTGGAAAACAGGTTCAGAAATGACTTGGCAAGATGAACGGCAGAACCGGATATATTAAGAAGCTCAGCGTCAAAATCGGTCTCGACCCGCACATTGGAGTGATAAGAAAATATGTTTTGGAACTCGGGGGACTTTTGGCAATCCATGATAATCCTGTTCAAATTCAGAACCTGCCGGCTTGAGACCCCCCTTCTCGCAAGAGTCAAAAGATCCTGAACGATTGCGGCCGCCCTTTGTCCGCCATTCATAATCTCTAGAGCCTTGGATCTTGCCGAACCGGACTCACCCAAATCATTTACTAGCAGTTCGGAATAGCCCACGACAATACCTAAAACATTGTTGAGATCATGAGCCACTCCACCAGCTAAAGTGCCCAGGGCCTCCATCTTCTCCGCACGCTGCAACCGCACTTCCAAACTCAGGCGTTCCGCCTCTGCCCGCTTGCGGTCTGTGATATCTCGAATTACCCCTTCGACTCCGAGAATGTTCCCATGATCGTCCTTGCGGAATGAACTTGTGATCGAGACAACCAACGGCGAACCATCCTTTTTCTTAATAACCACCTCATAGTCTCTAACCACACCATCTTTCCGTAAGCTCCACATCATTTTTTCACGCTCATCCGGATATAGCCAATAACTGGCTATATCCGTGCCAAGAATTTCGTCAACCGAGTCATATCCCAGGGTCGCAGCCGCCGATGTGCTGGCCATGACAAGCGTTCCGTTCCGATCTGTACGGTAGAAAATGTCCTGTATATTCTCTATCACAGTGCGGTAGCGCGCTTCGCTCTCCCGCAGCGCCTCCTCGGTCCGCTTGCGCTCGGTGACGTCCTGATTTGCTCCTCGAGTCTTAACGACCCTGCCAGTTTGGTCGCAAACAACTCCATAACGCACGATGATATGGCGCTCCTCCCCATCAGCCCGGACGATTCGGTGTTCAAGTTGATCGGTGAAATTGGGATCGGTGGTTCCCGTCGCTTTGGCGAGTTCCTCTGCGACTAAATGACGTTCCTCAGGCGGAATGAACCTGCTGGCATAGACCTCGGCAGCCATCAGCGGCCCCCCTTCATGCTGGGAGGTGGTGCCGTACAAGGAATAGAACTGGTCGTCGAAACTAAACATGCCGGTTTTGACATCGTATTCCCACTGCACCAGCTTGGCGAGGTCCATGGCTATTTTGAGCCGCGCCTCGCTCTGCCGCAGAGCCTCTTCCGCTTGCTTGCGCTCGGTGACATCACGGGCATAACCACAGGTGCCAAGAACTTGGCCGTCCTCGTTAAGTACGGGTGTCTTAAATGTCTCGAACCATTTCATCTCCCCCCTGTCATTGATGGCCTCTTCGACAGCAATGGGAGCACCTGATGTCATGACCGCTTTATCGTCGTTTCTGTATTTTTCCGCCAGTTCGCGTGGCCAGATGTCCAGATCGGTTTTTCCCAAAACCTCTTCCGGCCTCACCATGCCGCAAGACCTGGCAAAGGCCTGGTTCACGGCGAGAAAGCGGCCCTCTTCATCTTTGAGCCAGACCAGACCGGGCTGGTTTTCTAAAATGGCCGTCAGGTAAGACTCTCGCAGGCTTAGTGCTTCCTGTGCCTGCTTGCGCTCGGTGATATCGTTACCAATGCATAAGATTTCAGTAATCTGGCCATGCTCATCCCGGATCGGCTTGTTGGTCCAGGCAATCCAGACCCGCTCGCCATTCGCCCGCATATTTTCGTTTTCGTTGCTCGTGTATCGCTCCGGGTGCTTTCCGATATCCTCGATCATCTTTTTTAGGTTGCGCCCTGATCTGTCCACCTCAGGTACAATGGTCCCCAAGACATTTCTTCCGAGGATTTCGTCCTTACTGTAGCCAAAGAAATCTTGTGCGAAATCATTGAAGAATGTGATATGTCCGGTAATGTCCCGCCTCATAATAATGCTGTTTGCACTCTCAACGAGTTCCCGGTATTGGGCGTCACTCAAGCGGGCTTCTTTTTCCGATTGCTCGATCTGTGATACACCTCGGCTGATTAGCACATATAGCATCAATGCTGTCACCGAAACATAAAACCAGCCTTTGACGATGCACACGTTGATCAGCACGGTTGAATCACGTACGAGTACCCCCAGAATCTTATCTGAGAGCAAAATCCAGACGACTCCAAGCATGAAGTAAATAGTCGCAATTTTTAGGGCAAGTGAAATTCCTTTGATGCCCCTAATCTTTAAAGAGTTGTTCGTCATGGTTTGCCGTTGCCTCTACTTGGAGTCCACGGGCCCCACTGTTTTTTTCCCATGGGGCTGGTTTCCGCCGGAACTGTCCACGCCTCAGCTATTTCGTATAATTTTTGATTTTAGCAAACGCAGAACTGGTGGGGAACTGTCAAGGTGCAGAAAGTGTTAGAAGGCAGTATGCTGGAAACCGAGGCATCCCTGGCGTAACTTTGGCTTCAGGACAATGGCTGAATATAGACCCCGTGGACCAACGGGTACTTACTCTTTCTTTATCTTGCCAAATCTCGAAAGAGTCACTTTGAAGCGAATCGATAAACAAATGATTCGAAAACTGCAAAGATTTTGGCGCTCAATTTCTCAAAGCATTTTATTTTAACATCGACAAACTGACTCCTCTTTTGGCACGAGCAGAAACGCCGTGCTCACTCAGTTCCGGATTGCGCTCATCACGTTACTGCTCTTGGCATCCTGCAAGTTCAAATCGAAACTGGGGCAGAGTCTTACTCAGATTCTCAAACTGCTGCAACTCAACCTATTCAGTCGACGAAATCTTCGGGAATAGTTCCACTCCGCTTCATGCGTACAAAACGGGCAAAGTGGCGCGCAGTTATGTTTTTAAATTTGAACTACTTGTAACCGGACACTAATCCGATCCAGGCATACCAGGCAGACAACCCATTTAATACGCGTACATACCCTCAAGGAGTTTTAATAGCTCCTGCCGGCTCGGGGTGGTGGGATCGGTCGCCATGTTTACGGCATCTCGCGATGAATAAAAGGCTATCTCCTTCAGCGCCTGTTTTGGGATTCCCTCTGCCTGCAGGCTTGGAATGAAGTCAAGCCTGGCGTAGAGCTCCAGAAGGCTATGTTCCAGGTCGTCCTTGTGATTGAGGAGCTGCGCCAGATCTATGAACGCGTCCCGGCACGTTTCTTTGTTGGCCCTCACGAAACATAGGAGCCCGAAGAGGGCCGCGCGGCCGTGGGGGAGGTGGAAGCGGGCGCCCAGGGTATGAGCAATGGCGTGGCCGATACCCAACCCCTTCAGGAAGGCGAGGCCGCCGCAGACCGCCGCCATACACATATCGATTCGAGCATCGAGGTCATCCGGGTTCTTATAGGCCCGAACCAGACTGCGTCCGACCATCTTAGCGCCGGACAAGGCCATCGACTCGAACCAGGGGTGGTAGGGCGTGGCCAGAGAGACGTAACCTTCGATACAGTGCGCGAGGGCGTCTATGCCAGATTCTATAGTGAGTCTCGGGGGCATGCTCTTGCAAAAAAGGGGGTCGATAACAGCGAGTTTGGCAATAAAATGGTTGCTCATCAGGATAAATTTGAGGTCCCGTTCCCTGTCGGTGAGGACCGCGCAGGGGTTGACCTCGCTCCCAGTTCCCGAGGTGGTCGGGATGCAGATAACCGGCGGAAAGATGGCCTTGATCTTGGAGCCGCCCCCGACGAGGCTCTCATATTCCCGAAGGTCGCCGCCATGGCTCACCCGAAGCCCGACCGTTTTGGCCGTATCAAGGGAACTGCCGCCGCCCAGTCCGATGATGCCATTGCAGGCGTTTTCCCTGTAGAACCGCCCGGCCCGCTCGATCAGCTCAATCGAAGGATCTGGTTCTACCTCTGGAAAAAGGAACACTTCAATGCTGCTACGTTCAAGGACATTGCGGACTTCGTCGGCCCGTCCGCTCGAAACCATAAAAGGGTCTGTGGTAAGGAACACCTTCGTGACCCCCAACTGGAGAATCTTCGGTCCCATGTGTTGCGCCACCCCCGCTCCGAGCATGATCTCCGGCATGGGCGGGATACGGACTTCCCAAAACTTTTGCTTCTCCCGGTACGCGTCCAGCCCTCGCCATATTCCCCTGACCTCCGCTTCGTCCACGTCGAAAACGGAACCGGTCGGCTTTATCTTTTCCTCCCGTAAAAAAGTGGGCACAAGAGGGTCCATTCGGCTGAACTCGGCCCTCTCGTTGTAAGCGAGTTGGTCGCGCAGGCTCTGTTTTCCGATTTCCATGATGTCGTCGTCGGTCAGAGTGAGACCGTAGCGGGCATTCATAAGTTCGGCGAAGAACGAATAGATTGATTCGCGTCCAGGAACTGCGTTGATGCAATATCCGAAAGCGTCGCAGGCTGCCGCCTGAATCTGCGAGCGAAGGGAGTTTTCCGCCTGTCTGGTTTTATCTTTCGGGACCCGGTAGGTGAGGCCCGCCGTGTGGTCGGCCCCCATCGGACTTGTGAAATAGGTCATGCCCGTCCCTTTCGCGGAGCGGGCGTCGTGTGCGGGGAGGGCCTGGCCTTTGAAAGCCGGGATGCGGCAGATGTTGAGATGCCGTGCGGTGGCAACCACCCCGTTTCCCAGGGCTTCGCCGAAGGGGGTCGCCAGCTCGATTTCTCCCAGAAGGCGCAGGGCTGCTTCCCAGTCGCCGAACTGCATCCTGCCTGCATCGGCGGCAACCCCCAGAGCGCTCCCTGCCTCGATGGCGTCCATACCGAGATCGTCGCAGGCAAACTTGAGCCTGGCGATGGCGTCCGGATCTGAAATCCCCAGGTTAGTTCCCAGCAGGGCAATGTTTTCATATTCATAAGCGGAACAGAGCCGTTTCCCATCCAGGCCGGGATAGATGATCGAGCACCGCACAACGCAGCCGGGCATGCATCCATGCATCTTCCCACCCCGGTCAAAGAGGATCTTTTGAATACTGTTCCCGCTAACGGCAACGAAGTTTTCAGGACGGCCCGAACGGTAGTTGTTTGCCGGCAGGCTTCCGTGACCGGCGGAATTGGAGATGGCGAAAGGCGTGCCGAAGCGGTGGAAGAGACTGCAACCGATGTCGTGCTTCAGGATGTCGACCCAACGCCGGACACTCCGGCTGAAGGCTTCAGGGTTCGCGAGAGCCACCTGGCGGGCCCCAGTGGGATCGAGGATGACCGCCTTGAGTCCCTTTGCCCCCATGACGGCGCCGAGTCCGCCCCTGGCGGCCTGGCGCGACGGATCGCCGAACATGTCCGTGAAGCAGACCGAGGCCCCGCGATATTTACGCTCGCCCGCAATACCCACTGAAATGATGGCCGCCTTATCTCCGAACCGCTCATGGAGTACTTGCGCCAAGGCATAGTTCTTCATCGCGCGATATTGATTCGAAGGGATCAGCTCCGCTTTGTCCTTGCCGATATAGAGACAGTATAGATCGTCAGCAGCCGGTGCACCCATTACTACTACAGCGCGGATACCGAGCCTGTCCAGGATCTGTGCTGCGGGACCGCCCGAGTTCGCCTCTTTGATACCAAGTGTTAGAGGACTTTTGGCCCCGACGGAAACGCGTCCTAGCTGAGGCGCGCGTGTACCCGCCAGGGGACCGGCAGAGATAATCAGGTGATTGCCCGGGCCGAGGGGGTCGGTTTCCGGCGGGACCTCCCTGGCCATGATCCTGGCGATCAGAGCGCTACCGCCCAGGTGCTTCCAGTCCGCTGGGAGCTCTTCCAGCGTCGTCCTTTTCTCATCCATCCAGACCCGCAGAATGTTCAACTCTTCTCCTCTATCGCTGAAGGCTAGTCATTGACAAAACCCGGCACTAACAAATAATGGGACCCGAGAACCATTATCCCCTCCGGGGTAAGCCCGGGCAAGAGAAAAGGTCGTTACCTTGATGCCATAAGGAATTTCATAAATTATTCGCGAAGCGACGATAAGATCGCAGGAACGAAGAACGTCCAATTCCCCCACCATCCGGTTAACCGGCCGTATAGGTCTGCAGCCTCGGGGAACCGCTTTCTCGTCCATTCTTCTGTGAAATAAGTGTCATGGCAACGTTCCGCGATCATATCAGCCGAAACCGTCGAGAAGCGACTAATTGTATATGTCGGATTTTTTAGATTTTTGACTTCTCCATTGTCTGGGTTTTCCCGAGTAGAAGGCCGGGAGCATGGAGACATACGGGATTTCGGTAAGGAAGCAGAAAGCGAAAGCATCCGCCCCCCGCTTATCAGAACGACAGGCAATGCCCGTTTTCTCTCAGCCATTTTCTTCTTTCCCGGTGTTCGGGAAGAAATTTCTCTACTAACTTCCAGTATTCCGCAGAGTGGTCGTGGTAGACCAGATGACAGAGTTCGTGTACTACAAGGTAGTCCAGGACCGGTTCCGGCGCCAAAATTATGTTCCACGCGAAATTGATGCCTCCCTTCGCAGAACAACTGCCCCACCGTGACCTGAGTGCTTTAATCCTTACTGCGCTGGGCGTTACGCCGATGATTCCCATGTAATGCGTGACACGCTCTATAACTTTTTTCAGCGCCATGTTTGCATACCAGGTGACGAGCTGTCGTCTGATAAACGGGGCGCGGGTCCGTTCGGGGATTTCCGGACGTATGGAGACGATTATTTTCCCCCTTTCACAGGATACCCCGGCGCCGCGTCGTTCACAGACTTCCAAGGTGTGCTCCACACCAAGATACGGCAGCTTTTCGCCCGAAACGAATTCCCATGCGGGAAGTTTTTCCTGCTTCTCCCGGTTCAGGGTCAATCTATTGCGGACCCAGTCGGATTTCCTTTCCACAAATCCGGCTATTTCCTTGCTGGAGAGGCCTACCGGTGCAGCCACAATAACCCTGTTGTCCGAATAAACACAAAGCGAGAGGTTTTTTCTCCTGGAACTCCGCCTGATTTGCCATTCAAAATCGATCATTGAGGATTCCTGTTTTTCTGCGCCATCTGCGTCATCTGCGGATAAATCTTTTAAGCCGCTTCTTTTACTCTGGTAAATTGCCAGTTGCGGATAATAACGGTTCGCCTGCCGATTGGGAAGGAGTATGAGATACTGGTGCACGGTAAATTTGTTCTCCTACCGGGGAAGGCAAAGGCACATGAATTTTTCATCATTTTTGGGGAGGTGAAAGTGTTTTGGCTATGCAGCGTGACCGTACATCGGAAACAATTGCCCGTGTCACCCATGGATTTGGAGATTTACTCAAACCCGAGTAAGTATCCTCGCGTAATCGGCATGAGTCCCGATCCAAAACCAGATGAATTCGTTACCATCTTTGACGCACAAAGCCCGCCAATTAAGGTCGATGCGTACAGAATAGATATTAGATCGGTCATGAATTTTCTTGAACTGGAGAGAAGGATGCCGCGGGTCGCTCATCCATAGCTTGTGGGCTTCTTTCGCTTTAGCTTTTGCCTCGGAGGGCAATTGTTCAAAAGCCTTTCAGAATCGGCTGGAAGCTTTACTGATCACAACACTTCGTCCATTGAACGAGTCTTGCCCGCCTTGTGCTCGGCCACTGCCTCTTTCGCCATATCGGCGAGTTTATCCTGTGACCTCGCAAAAGCTTCACTCCATTTTTTCTCGTCCTCGATCTCAGCAAGTATCATTCCCGCCAATGCATCCTGACGTTCAGGCGGAAGCGCGGAAACAGCTTCAAAGGCTTTCTTGAGCAGTTCGGTCATTTGTTCCCCTTTTTACGGACTCCACATGGAAGATACCTTTGGAAGCGACAAAAGTCAATTTACCATGCCCTCTGTCCCCTGCTCCGATCATCCGCTCTCAACTCACCCGCTCTCAATACTATATCCGGTTTGGTTGAGCACAGCCTCTACTTCGCGGACATGCTCGAAATTGCGCGTCTCGATTTCAAGTTGCACCAGGCTCTGATCAATGGGCATGCCCGCCCCGCCCCGGTTGTGATAGATCTGAAAAACGTTGGCCTTGGAGTCGGCGATTATGCCCAGGAGCTTCGCCAGGGCTCCGGGCACGTCATCCAGCCGGACACTGAACCGCATAATGCGTCCGTTCCGCGAAAGACCCTTCCGAATGACCCTGTCGAGCAGAGAAATATCGATATTTCCCCCACTGATAACCAGTGCAACTTTTGACCCCTGAGGGGCCTTGATCGCCCCGCTCAGCAGAGCAGCCACACAAACTGCTCCTGCCCCTTCGGCAAGTATCTTTTTCCGTTCCAGGAGCATGATCACAGCTTCCGCTATCCGGTCTTCGCTCGCCAGGACGATCTGATCGACCTTTTTACGGACTATATCGAAAGGAATGCGTCCGATCTGCCTGACCGTTATTCCATCGGCAATCGAACGGAGCGCTTCGACCGTGATTCTTTCGCCGGTTTCAACGGCCTTGTGGGCTGAAGGACACGTCTCCGCCTGAACCCCCACGATCCGAATACCCGGCCTGACGGCCCTTGCAGCCACTGAGATTCCTGCAACCAACCCTCCGCCGCCGACCGGTACGGCTATCAGGTCCACATCCGGCAACTCTTCCATTATTTCCAGGCCAATGGTCCCCTGTCCCGCTATTATCGATGGATCGTCAAATGGATGAATAAAGGTTTTGCCGTCTTTTGCCAGCTCCAGCGCTCTTTTTATTGAATCTGAAAGGCTCTGTCCTTCAAGGATTACTTTCCCGCCGTAGCCCCGGGTTGCTTCCTGCTTTGAAATCGAAGCCCATTCAGGCATTACGATGGTCGATGCCAGCCCCGCCCGGCTCGCGGCAAGAGCGACACCCTGAGCGTGATTGCCGGCCGATGCCGCAACCACCCCTCCCTTCCCGATCCGCTCAAGCTCATTCAGTATCTTGTACGTTGCGCCACGAATCTTGAACGACCCGGTCGCCTGCAGATTCTCCAATTTCAGATAAACTTCAAACCCGGCCAGCCTGCTGAACGTCGGAGAGTATATAAGAGGTGTTCGGATTACACGGCCCCTAAGGACGCCGGCCGCCCTTTCGATTTCGGCAGCCGAAATCTCTTGAGTTTTTGGTTTCGAGTCTTCAGCTTTTGGTTGCCTCAAAGGGAATGACTGCCTCCGGAATTTCGAGCGTCGAGTTACTAATCGGAACTAACAACTAAAAACTAAGGACTGACTTGTTTAGGCAGGATAAAAATAAAATCCGAGCCGTCTTGTCTCGGTTCGTACCACATGTCGCCTTCGTGCTTTCGGATGATTTCCCTTATCAGGTAAAGGCCCATGCCAAACCCATCCTTTTTCTCGGCCCCGTCGTCCATGTGGGCAAACTTGGTGAAAAGCCTGTCCCTGTACTCATCAGGAATCGGCTTACCGCTATTGTAAACGTTCAGGCGATAAAAAGAGCCATGATCTTCGAAACCGAAGGCGATCCTGCAGCCTTTACCACCGTATTTTACGGCGTTTTTGAAAAGGTTTCTGAACACGGCTTTCAGCCACACCATATCGGCCCCGATTGGAATAGTGCCCCCGGGAATCGCTCCCAGCCGGTTGTCGATCACTATATTCCGTTCCTCAATTTCATTTGACATCTCATCGAGAACCGCGTCTATGATGTCCTGCCGCAGATCTACGAATTCCTTCTTTTTGAGAAGCACACCCTCAAGAGAATGAGCGCTCCCAAGACAGTCCTCCGCTATGCCGATCAGGTGCCTAACCCGCGCCATCAAATCCGAAACCGTGTTCCATACGGATTCGTCCATTCGTCCGAAGGAACCGCGCATGAGCAGCTTAAGAGTAGCGGCAATGGAGACAAGTGGTCCCCGGATATCGTGAGACATGATCATCAGCATGTTCAGTATATGCTGGTTTAGCTCCCGGATGCGCCGCTCGGATTCCGAAAGCTCCCGGTTCTGTCTCTCGGCTTCCAGATATGCCTCCTGGAGTTCCTTCAAGCCCGATATGTCCCTTAGCGCCCCCTCCCACGATATGGAACCATCTTCTTCGAACCACAAGGTTGCAGTAATGGACCCGCTGAAAACGGTCCCATCCTTTTTTTTCAACTCCGCTTCATATTCTTTTAGAAATCCGTCCGCTTCGAGACGCTGTTGGAACTGATGTCCATCTTCGGGATCGGAGAAAAGCAGGTACACATTGTCCAGCCTGAGCAATTCCTCTTTGCTGAAATAGCCGAACAGTTCCACCCCCGCCTGATTCACATCGAGCAGTTTGCCGCGCCCGCTCGATATAAAACGCATGTCACCGGCCCCATCGAAAAAACGCTTATACATCATCCCCGCATTCAAATCGGAAACCTGAAAACCAGAAGAAAGAGGATTTTTGTATGTTTCACCGGCCATCTCGCATTCGCCTCCGCAAACCTTCCCGTCTGCTCCGCGCGGTGAGGGACCAACAATAGACTTAACCGTTGGCATTATATCTGTTTTTAGGCACAATTAACAAGAAAAGGGCAAAAGATTGTCAAAACTTGGAAACCGCGTATTCAATCGGTCAAACCCATTCCAACTTCTCCACGGGACTCCAAACCCAGAGAGTCGGGACCGAACCTGTATTGATCTTCCTCCCACGTCCCGAACCTCAGCGACTGGAGTATACTGGCTGCTTTTTCCTCGACTTCGGGTATCGTATGGACTATGGCCCTCAAAGATTTGAGCACCCTCAGCATCTGTTCTTTATGACAAACCGGCAGGACCGGATGTTCAACCAACTGGATTACTTCATCCAACTGAAAGAGGTTACTCGAAGTTATCTGCACGTATGCAAGTTTAGACCACTGTCCCACAAGCTCAACCGGCAAGCCGTCCATCTCCCTGGAAAAGTCGTAGTTCATACCTGTCGGCAATGCATTTGCAAGGCGCTCCAACAAAGACTTGATCTCTGACTGATTCCAAAGGCTGGTCCCGGAAAGCAGTTTTTCCCACTTGGGGTAAATCTTGTTTTTGACCCACTCACGCTCCTGGTGGGGAGAAAGATAAAGTCTTGCCAGTTCTTTTTGTTCAATGAGCAGCCTTTGACTTACGACAAACAGGTCCCCGAAGGAACGCAACTCCGGGAGTTTTTCGCTTAATGCCGCACACAGCTCGTCGAGAAGAGGTCCTTTCCACTCGAGTTCCGGCGCATACTTCCGGAGCAGTTCTTCCCACTTCGCCCGAAGAATGCCGATTTGCGCGTTTATCGCCGAGAACACAAACCCTAGTTTGACCAATGTGTTCCTGAGTTCATGGGCAAGGATTTCGCAGCTTTGGAGACGCTGGCGGGCAAAATGTTTAGTCGCCTGGTAGAGTTTATCCCTGAACCATAAAGAGAGCAGTTCGGAGCCAAGGCTTTCGGATAAATCTTTGATGATTCTGGTCGAACGATCGCCCCGCTTCAATGTCCCGGGCTTAAAGTGGATCTTTATAACGGCTGCAACCGCATTTTCGCTGTCCTGCCAGATCGGGTTTCCCCGCCAATCGACCGGATATTGAATCTTGTCGACTGAATAGCCGTATAGGCTCTTCTTTCGAACCAGCACGGGCTCCATGTGGTATTCATCTTCCGAGTCTCCCGAGAGTTGCTTTCGGACGCTGCGGGAGTCATGCATAGGGTCGTCCGCCGTCCAGCTCGTCTGCTTTTCGACACACCAACCCATTGCTTCAAGGGGGCGGCCGGGCTCGTCCCTGTAATGCTCCCATTCTTTGCCGGGTGGATTGTAATCGGAGACTGCGGGCAACCCCCATTCCAACTCATCCGGATCTTGTTTTCTGGAACCTGAAAGAACGCGCATAGCGGTCAGTTCCGGCATCAGGCCGATCTTGTAAATTGTGCCCTTAGCCGCGCAATCCAGGCATGAAAGGACTGTCTTTATCATCGTCCGACAGGCTGCAACGAACAAATCGTCAGTATTATTTTCCATGCCTTCTCCAGCATATATCTACATATAAGACCAAAAACGGCCGTAATCGGCTTTGCGGCAGTATATCATCATCTGTCAACTCTTCTCCGATACTAAGGTGAAAAACATTTCATATCAAGATAATCGAACATCCCGGGAAATTTCTTAATGCAATTTTTGAAAGCGGGAAGGCGGAAGCAAAAAGCGGGAAGCTTTTACCCCTTGCTCCCAAGGGAATTCACCTGGTGGCCCCTGATCTCGAAATACTCTACGAGGTAAGCCACAGACTGCTGCACGGACTATCCGGTTTAACAGGGAGAATATCCGTGGATAGGTCGACTCGGCTCCTGGCCTTCATGGACGAAACCATAATATACTTTCTCGCGAGAAGTGAAAACGTGGATCGAGATCTCTACTTCGCGGATCGAGACATTCGCAATATTCTTGACAAAGCTATCAACCACTCGGGGCCGCGGTGACATCCGTCCACCTTAAAAATACAGCTGCAGGGGGTGAATAAAAAATAGGATGCTTCCGGCGTCGCTCATGGCATTGTTCCACCACCCTCTTGCGCGAGGCCGATCTCCTGGTATGAGAACTCATTGAGCCGAGCATTGGTGCGTGCATGCTCAATTGTCATGCTGACCAGGTTGCCCCGCTTGTCGAGGTCAACATATATATTTTCGCTAATCTCTTTTGTCTCTGCTACTTCGTGATCTGTAAATTCAACCAGCGCGGTATCAGTATCTGAAAAGTACTTTACCCTCATTGCCGACTCTCCTTAAAGGATCTGTCGAAAAAAGCATTATGAACGGTCTCCTCGTCTTCCAGAAGAATGACCCGAAGAAACTTACTCTCCTCTGGAACCCATGCCCACCTCCGTATTCTGCCATCGGATTGGACTTCGGTCTTTTCAGGGAACTGGATTACGTGGGTTATCCACTCGTCCAGTATCATTGCCCTGTCGGGCCTTTTTCGCATGTGTTCGAAATACCCGGTGGTTTTCAAATCCGGTCCCCTATCCATGGCATAATCGGTGGAACTCAGTGAATACCGCCGGGCAATCACAGCGTCAACGCTACGATCTAATCCAAGCTGCCCTGCACTGGTAAAGCCAGAACCGGCAATGACTCCAGTTTTCAACCATTTAAGCTGGTTAAGACTATACTTGAGGCACTGCGCAGTGTCAATGACGCGGGTCGTCAAGCCCAGAATAGTAAAGATGAATGGTGAAGAGTGAAGCCATAATGGATGAAGAGTGAAGATAATCTGTTCATTCGTCTCACCGGCTTTAGCCGGAAGTTCACCCTTCCAACTTCACTCTTCACACTTCAACGATTCCTCATCAATATTCTACATCATCTTCCCACTCTTGGCTTCTATGCCTGTAGTGCTCCCGTCCCGTCTCCACCTGATACGAATGGTACTGATAGGACGGGCGGTAATAGTAGTAGTACACGGACCGTCGCTCGACAACAACCGGCGCCTCATAAGCCACGGGCGGAGTTCGCACGACAACCACAGGCGCTTCGTAAACGACGGGCGGTGTCCGCTGAACAACCACAGGGGGCGGCGGCGGTCTCCGTTCGACCACCACCGGCGGCGGGGGCGCCACTTCAGGAGGAGCCACGGCATAACCCGGTGGTGGAACATCGATCCCGAAGCCCAAATAAACGCCTCCGGCATAGGCATCCGATGACGTCCAGCAGACAGCAAAACCCAGGGTGATGAAAACTGCCATAGCATAACGCCATACCGAACATCTCCAGTTTCCCACAATCATCCTCCTTTTGTCTGTGACAAGCGCTCGGCCGGCTGGAAAGCCCGCTCCGCAAAAGCATTGATTTAGCCCTTTTTCCAAAGAGCTTCGCCCCGTTCCGGAATTCTTCGAACAGGTGGGAGCAAACGACATGCCACTGGGTCAAGGAGCAAGGAGCAGGAAGCAAGGAGCAGGAATCAATGTGCAAGCAATCGACATTTTGCCGCCTGAATCCGAATTTTACGATATTTCAGCATCACGCTTCAGGCAGCGCCGATAGGTCAAGGATTTGCGGTAACCAAATATTTTGACCGGGCCGACGCGACATAGTATATGCCATGGCTGACATAACGACTATTTGTTAGCGTGTTTGGAATGATACTGTAATCCGAAAGGCTGTTGCTCCGATTTGGAACCATTGCTGGTTGCAAGAAATCTTCGGCGAGTAGACTCCGCCAGGGAGATTCTGAGTGTAGATTATTTCTCCCTGAATCATGGAGAAACCATCGCGCTCATAGGTCCCAACGGGGCAGGGAAAACAACTTTCCTTCTCACTCTGGCCCTGCTCCATCAGCCCACCTCAGGCTCCATCGAACTCGACGGCGTCATCGCCGGCCCAAACAATATTCTTCAGTTGCGCCGCCGAATGGCCGTCGTTTTTCAGGAATCCCTCCTGCTCGATATGTCCGTGCTTGGCAATCTCACTACGGCTTTGCGCATACGCAAAGTGCCCGGAAAAACGGCTCTTGCCAGGGCGCAAAAATGGCTCGACCTTTTTGGTGTAGGGCATATTTCGTCACAGCAGGCAAGATCGCTTTCAGGAGGCGAGGCGCAGCGTACCAGCCTTGCCAGGGCGTTTGCCCTCGAACCTGACCTGCTTTTCCTCGATGAACCGTTCGGATCTCTTGACTATCCCACCCGCAATTCTCTTCTTAACGACTTGGGCAAGATTCTCAAACAGATGCACATGACCGCCCTGTTCGTTACGCACGATTATAGCGAAATCCCTTTCCTGGCGGAAAAGACAGCAGTCATGTACGAGGGCCGTATAAAAAAATGCGGATCAAACCAGGAGATCTTCGGCCAGGATTTTTTTCGGAGAAACTTCTGGAGTCCATGGGCAGATTAAAGTTGGAAGCAGGGAGCGGGAAGCGGGAAGCGCTCCCCGCTTCATGCTACTTCGAGTATCTTTTCAAAAAGCCTGCTGAGCATTTTTCCTGAACCACTTGCTGTTTCTATGATTTCCTCGACCGCCGCCGGCAAGTAGCAATCGGGCAGGTTGACGTTTGTTATCGCCGATATTGCCAGCACCTCCATGCCGGCGTGAACTGCCGTTATGACCTCCATGATCGTGGACATGCCGACGGCATCCGCCCCTGACATTCTCAAAAACCGCGTCTCGGCGGCAGTCTCGAGACAAGGGCCTAGCACTCCGGCATATACGCCTCTGCGGAGCACAATGCCCTCTTTGAGCGCCGTTTTTTCCGCAAGCTCAAAGAGGCGCCTGCTATACGGCTCAACCATGTCAGGGAACCGCAACCCCCAATCATCCTCATTGGGTCCAACCAGCGGGTTCTGCCCGGTAAAATTTATATGGTCCGTTATCACCATCAGGTCCCCTGCCTGGAAATTCGGGTTCAGACCGCCGGCGGCATTCGAAACCACAAGTGTTTTCGTTCCCAATGCCCTAAGGACCCTGATTGGAAATGAAATCATCCGGGGCGAATAACCTTCGTAGAGGTGAAAACGGCCATCCATGGCAATAATCTGCTTTCCCGCCCACCTGCCGCACACCAGCCGTCCTCTATGACCAGGGGCGGTACAGACCGGATGATGAGGTATCACCTGGTAAGGCACCACGACAGCCTTATCGATCTCGTCCACAATGCCGCCAAGGCCCGTTCCAAGGATTAACCCCACTGCCGGTTCGCTCGTCAGGCGTAGTTTTATCGAATCGGCTGCTTCCTGCACCTTGGCTTTTAATTCGATCATCGACGTCCTTCCATAGCTGGCGGAAAATAAACGGGAATTCTTCTGGCGATTATAATAAAATCTGTCTTGCCAGGGTTAGCTAAAAAAATTGACTCAATCAAAATGGAGTGATTACACACACATTCGATGATTGCTTCCCCGTTCAACAGAAAATATTGCGACACTGACTCTATTCCGCAAGTATTTGTGCCCTCCTACCCTGCCGAGCTGCCCATTACCGAATGGCGGGAAAAGATCGTCAGCGCGATCCGCGAACACCAGGTCCTCGTAATTACGGGTGAGACAGGCTCGGGCAAGAGCACGCAGATTCCCAAGTTCTGCCTGGAGGCGGGAAGAGGCCGATCCGGCCTCATCGGCAGCACCCAGCCGCGCCGGATCGCGGCGATCACCCTTGCCGCACGCGTATCTGAAGAACTCGAACAGAACGGACCCAGCCTCGTCGGCTACAAAATACGTTTCCAGGACCGCACCGCCCGTACGACCAGAATAAAATTCATGACGGACGGCATTTTGCTCGCTGAAGCCCAAAGGGATAGAGATTTCCGCTCTTATGACACAATCATCGTAGACGAAGCGCACGAACGCACCCTCAATATAGACTTTCTCATCGGCATTCTCAAACAGACGCTACCGAAAAGACGGGACCTGAAGGTGATCGTTACGTCGGCCACGATCGATCCGCAAAAATTCTCAAGCGCATTCGGCGGCGCCCCAATCATCGAAGTTTCCGGAAGGACCTGGCCGGTTGAAGTCTGGTACCGGCCCGCCGCTCAGATTGAAAATGACGAAGCCGGGGATGTGAACTACATCGATCAGGCCGTGGCAGCGGCTGACCTGTTCAAACTCGACCCCGGCAAAAGAGGCGATATTCTCATATTCATGCCGACCGAGAGCGACATCATGGAAACGGTCCAGCGCCTCGAAGATCAACGCTTTGCGAACACCGCCGTCATGCCCCTTTTCGGCAGAATGGCGGCATCCGACCAGCAAAAGATTTTCGCCCCGATCTCCGAGGACAAGATTGTCGTTGCCACAAATGTCGCGGAGACTTCCATCACGATCCCGCGAATAAAGTACGTAATCGACACAGGACTGGCCAGAACGGCCTGGTACAACCCACGCTCAAAGACTCGCAGCCTTCCGGTGGCGCCAATCTCCAGGGCGAGCGCCGACCAGAGGAAAGGGAGATGCGGCCGCGTGAGGGCGGGCATCTGCGTGAGGCTCTATTCCGAAAGCGAATACCTCGAGCGGCCCCTGTATACGCCCCCGGAAATCCAGAGGGCCAACCTTGCCGAAGTTATACTGCGAATGCTCTGTTTGAAGCTGGGCAAAATACAGGATTTTCCTTTCCTGGATCCGCCCTCTCCCGCCGCTATCAAGGACGGCTTCGCAGTTCTGCGTGAACTTGCCGCTGTTGACGATCACAACAGACTTACCCCCATTGGCAGAATGATGGCCCGGCTGCCGCTCGATCCGCGTATCTCCAGGATGCTGATCGAGGCAAGGCGGGAAAACGCACTCGGAGAGTTGATAGTCATCGGCGCTGCTCTTAGCATCCAGGACCCTCGTGAGAGGCCGCTCGATCGGGAAGCACAGGCCGAGCAGGCGCAGGCTGTTTTTCGAGACCCGCGCTCCGATTTTGTCTCTCTTTTAAAAATCTGGCAGGGCTGCTGGCAGGAACCGGTTATAACCGAAGCCATGCCCGAAGCCCCCGGCCCGAACACCACTGTCCCCCCGGGCGCCCGCGTGAGCCTGGGCGGTAATGCCGGCGGCAGGACTTCCAGCCAGGTTCGAAAGTTTTGCCGCGAGCATTTTCTTTCTTTTCGGCGTATCCGTGAGTGGCGCGATATTTTTTTGGAAGTTCGCTCCATTCTCAACGAACTCGGCGATTTTGTCGAAAATTCCACCCCGGCGGGCTATGACGCCATCCACCGCTCGGTTCTGAGCGGCTATCTCAGCCAGGTGGCTTTACACAAGGAGAAAAACATCTACTCGGCTGCAAGAGGCCGGCAGGCGATGGTATTTCCCGGGTCGAACATTTTCAATAAGGGCGGCCAATGGATCGTCGCGGTTGAACTGGTGCAGACCTCCCGGCTTTTCGCGCGCACGGCGGCAAAAATAGAGGCCGCATGGATAGAAGAGGTCGGGCGGCACGTGTGCAGGTACAGTTGGTCGGAGCCGCACTGGGAGAAGAAACGCGGCCAGGTCACGGCTTTCGAAAAGGCCACTGTCTACGGCCTCACCGTGGTGGACAGGCGCAAAGTCAATTTCGCAGGCTTAAATCTTCCCGAAGCGCGCAAGATTTTCATCCGTTCGGCCCTCGTCGAAGGAGACCTTCCCGGCAGGTACGCCTTTCTGGAACACAATCACGCGCTGCTCTCGGAAATTGAGCAACTCGAGAGCAAAACCCGTCGCAGGGACCTCCTTGTCGACGACGAGGCCTTATTTGGATTCTATGACGCGCGTATTCCGCAAATCGCAGATATCAGGTCCTTTGACAAGCTTATCAAAGACAGGGGAGAAGACGATTTTTTGAAAATGAAGAAGGAAGACCTCCTTCGAACCGAACCTGATATCGGCGCGATGGAGCAATTCCCCGACACTCTAACCGCTAACGGGACCAGGCTTCCCGTTCGATACGCGTTCCGCCCCGGCGAGGATGACGACGGCATAACGCTCACGGTACCGGTCCATACCCTGCCGGTCCTGCCTGCCGAACCCTTTGAGTGGCTCGTTCCCGGTATGCTCCCGGAAAAAGTAACGGTCCTGCTCAAGGGGCTTCCCAAAGGCATTCGCAAGTATCTGGTGCCGGTTAACGAAACTGCCCGGCGCATATGGCAGGAACTTGATTTCGGACAAGGCGACTTTTACCACCGGCTCAGCGAGGCTGTGTTCAATCTTACGGGAATCCGCATCACACCCGGGCAGTGGGACACTGAGCAGTTGCCCGATCACCTCAGGATGCGGTTTGAAGTGCTCGGACCCCGGAGAAACGTTGTGGCCTCGGGACGTAACATCGAGACCCTTCGGCCCTTTGCCATTGAAAAGCATGAGGACGAATTGTGGAATGAGGCCAGAAAAAACTGGGAAATAGATGAACTCAAAGGCTCCGATTTCGGGGAACTGCCGCAGAGCGTGGAAATTGGAACCGATGCATTGGGGATTCCACGGCTTGCCTTTCCTGGTTTGGCTGATGAGCAGGGAAAGGTAGCCGTTCGTCTCTTCGCTGAGCCTGGCCGCTCTGGGGAATCGACCCGCGAAGGGCTTATGCGTCTTTATAAACGGACATTCACCGCCGAACTCAAAGAGTTCCGGAAAGACTGGGCTTTTCCGGATGCATTCGCACCGGGAGTTCATTTCATGGGCGGGATAAAGGAGGCTTCTTCCGCTCTCTATGATTATATTCTGCGAGGCCTGTTCGGATTGGAGTCAGCGCAGCATCCCAACCGGGACGGGTTTCTGGAAAATGTCGAAAGACTGAAAGGCCGTATGGGAATTTTAGGCGATCAGATTCGCACACCCGTTCTTGAGGCGGTGCGGCAGAGGCAGGATACGCGCGCCCTGCTTGACCGGTTTATGCGCATGGCGGGTGAAAACCGGGCTGTCATCGACCGGCTCGCCGTGATCGCCGCAGAGCTTGAAATACTTATTCCGTCCGATTTTCTGTCTCGCTTTTCGGACCGCCGTGTGAGACTTTTGCCACGATACCTCAGGGCGCTTGGAATCCGGGCGGAGCGAGCCTACGTGTCCCCGGAAAAGGACCGCGCCAAAGAAGCTCAGTTCGGTGTATACAGGACCGAACTCGAGGAGATGAGAAAAAGGGTTCTTTCCCGATCGACGCAAGAGGAGCTTGATTTTATAGAGGACGTTACCCAAATGATCGAGGAATTCAAAATCAGCTTGTTTGCTCCCGAAATAAAGACCCTGTTTCCGATCTCGGGCAAACGTATAGAGAAAAAGCTGCACGGTTTTCTTGCATGAACAGCCTGTCGGCCGGCCTGAACCTGGTATTCGACGCTCCCGATTTTCGGGAGAGAGTGATTAGTGTGCTCTCAGAGCGCTGCTGCGCGGAGACCCTTTTTGAAAACGAGGATTGCCGGTACGGCGTGCGCACCTCGAGCGTATTGCTCCTCCTTGGGTCGCTTTCTTCCGGAGAAGACGGCATACCGGAGATCTGCGTTATCCTGAACAAACGCTCAAAGGAGATCAAACAGGCTGGAGACCTGTGTTGCCCAGGCGGGGCCATCGAAAAACTCGACCATTTCCTTGCCCGTCTTCTGGCCTTCAGGGGTTCGAGCCTTTCGAGATGGCCATATTGGAGCGAATTTAAAACAGCACAGCCGCAAAATGCCCAATTTCTCTCGTTGCTTTATGCGGCGGGCCTCCGGGAGGCCTGGGAAGAAATGGGTCTTAATCCTTTCGGGCTTACTTTCCTTGGCCCGCTTCCCACGCAGTGCCTGGTTCTCTTTCGCCGGTCAGTCCATCCGATGGTTGCATGGGTTTCCAACCAGAAACAATTTCGCTTGAGCCGGGAAGTTGAAAGAATCGTGCCGTTTCCCCTGCGCGCTCTTCTCAACCCGTTTAACTACGCCCTCTACAGGAGGAACGTCCCTCCCAATCTGGAGTGGAGATTCAAAGGGTCGACCGTGGAGTTTCCATGTTTCATCTATAAGATCGCAGAGCGGGCCGAACTTCTATGGGGGGCAACCTTCAGGATCGTTACTCAGTTCCTGGAGATGATCTTTGGGTTCAGGGTCCCGGATATCGAAAAGCTGCCTCTGGTCCCGGCAACCCTGGACGAGGAATACATGATCGGACCTCGAAAAACGGCCGGTCCGGGTATATTCGTTTCGTGATAAAGTGTATACTGATTTTAACAGGTCCAATGCGAACCAGACAACCGTAGGTTACCGGCAGGTATTCATGACCAAAACTGGGGACGTCGTTCTCGTATATATGGATAACAACCCGGCTTTTTTCGCCAGAGTCGACGATATATCCGCCGACGTGAAGGCCGGTTGGTTTAACGTGAAACTACTGGTGCTCCAGGTTCCTCTGATGGCGGTAACCTGGATTTTGCGCGAGGCCTATTTCAACGGCCAGGAATTCACGATGGGAGGCCGGCCGATGCGCATTGAAAAAGTGACCGCTGCCGCCGGAGAAGATGCCGAATCCAAGCCTGAGGACACAAGAAAAAATCAGGCAAAACCCGAATTGGTGGTGCAGCAAAAACAAAAAGAAGCAAAAACCGGCAAGCAGGGTAAAGTGATATCGATATCCGATCACAAGAAGAAAGACCGCGAATAATTATTTCTTCCGCTACCCGATATCCATTTCTGGGCCCCTGCCTGAGCAAACTCATCATTCATCATTCATCATTCATTATTCATCATTCATCACCCTCAATCCCTCAATCCCTCTTTTATTATTTTTCGAAATTTTTCCCCCACCACTCATCGTGTCCCTTGAACCACCAGTCTGTTGAATCCGTCGTCAGAATTTCTTCGGCTATCTCTTTTGCAATCGGAGTGATCAGGCGCTGTCTGGCAAAACCTATCCATTTTGTGGCGTAGGAATTTCCGAGGTCGTTTTGCTCCTTGAGCTCCAAAATCAGGTCAAGCTGGTCGGCGTCGTGAACTAACCTGGCTTCGACTGTCTCGGACTCCCTGTACTCTTTGAGAAGATCTATTATCTCCTCCCCGAAGGGAAGTGAGTCGGCGAGATCGGCTATCGCACCGGTTTCGTCTACTGCGACATATCTTTTATTGACATAGTTCTGGTCCCCGGTGCGCGCCTCCGGCAGATCGTGAAACAGGCACATTGAAACGACTTTGAACGGGTCGACGTTTGAATCCATGCGGGCAAGAGCAAAGCCGATCATTGCCACACGGAACGAATGGTCTGCAACCGATTCGCGGCCGGACCCCAGAAACTGGAAACCCGAGCGGGGGGTTTTTTTTAGCATCCCCAGTTCAAAAAAGAAGTTTATGATTTTACCGTAGCCCAATTGAATCTCCTTTGAATTATCGTCCGGCCCCCTTTTGCGGCCATCTCGCAAAGCTTTTAAATCTATTGCGCTTTAAAAGATCGGTCAATGTTGATATATTCCGCCCAAACCATGTAAATTCAACATGCTTCCAAAACTCAGCCGGAGGTTTCAAACAAATGGATAAGCACACCCTTTCGGTGCTGGTTGAAAACGCTCCAGGCGTTCTGACTCGAGTTGCAGGCCTGTTTGCACGCCGCGGCTTCAATATCGACAGTCTTGCGGTGGGTCGCACCGACAGGGATGATGTCTCCCGGATGACCATTGTGGTGGAGGGAGACAAACCCCTGATAGAGCAGGTTACAAAGCAACTCCACAAGCTTATAGATGTTATCAAGATCAGCAATATAACGGAAGACGAATATGTCGACCGGGAACTGGTCATGGTCAAGGTCGCGGCCGAACCCGGCCAGCGCGTTGAGATCATGCACATCGCCGGGATATTCCGGGCTCGTGTCGTTGATCTGGGCAGGAGGACCATGACTTTCGAGTGTACCGGGAATGAGGGCAAAATAAACGCATTCGGAGAATCCCTTCGCCCGTACGGTATCAAGGAACTCGTTCGCACAGGCAAGATAGCCATGCTTCGGGGAAGCAAATTCGTAGCCCTGAGCAGCGGCGCCCCGGCGCTGGAATTGGAAGAAGATTAGAATCGGAGGACCGCAGGTGCAGCCGGTTGCACAACTTTCCGGAGGTGTTTCCGTGGAAATGACAGTTGCAGAGGCCCTGATTGAGTGTCTCGAAAGAGAAAACGTGGAAGTTGTCTTCGGCTATCCGGGCGGGGCAATCCTTCCGGTTTACGACGCCCTGTATCATTCGACAAAAATCAAGCACGTGCTCGTGCGCCACGAACAGGGGGCTGTGCACGCTGCCGATGGATACGCCCGGGTTACCGGCGGCGTAGGTGTATGTATTGCGACTTCGGGCCCGGGGGCCACCAACCTTGTTACGGGCATTGCAAACGCCTATATGGATTCGGTCCCGCTCGTTTTGTTCACCGGGCAGGTTCCTACATTGCAGGTCGGAACGGACTCCTTCCAGGAAGTGGATATCACCGGTATCACGATGCCGATTACCAAGCATAATTACCTTCTCAAGGATCCGCACAAACTGGCGGTCGTAGTAAAGAACGCGTTCCATATTGCATCGACAGGCCGGCCCGGCCCGGTGCTAATAGATATTCCAAAGGATGTGGCTCAGGCCAGGATTACTTTCAAATACCCGTCAACGGTGAAGCTCAGAGGCTACAGACCGACCTATAAAGGGCATCCGGCCAAAATAAGCGAGATCGCCAGGCTCATAACGAAAGCCAAAAGGCCGGTTATCTATGCAGGAGGAGGGATAATAGCCTCAAACGCGTCGGAAGAACTCTTGAAGTTTGCCGAGGCCATAACGGCGCCGGTAACCAATACCTTCATGGGACTTGCCGGCTTCCCCGGCGACCATCCGCTCTTCCTCGGCATGCTCGGTCTGCACGGGACCCGTTACGCCAATCTGGCAATTACGGAGTGTGACCTGCTTATCGGCCTCGGAGCGCGGTTCGATGACCGGGTCGTAATGAATATCAACGACTTCGCGCCGCACGCCACCGTAGTCCACGTCGACATCGATCCGGCGGAAATCGGAAAAGTGGTCGCTACAAATGTGCCGCTGGTCGGCGACGTAAAACTCATTTTGAAGGCGCTCCTGCCGCTTATCGAAAAAATCGACCGTTCCGAATGGCTCGAACGGATCAAGTCCCTTAAAGCCGAATACCCTTTGAGCTACAATCGCGATTGTGGTCTGAAGCCCCAGTTCATTATCGAGCAGCTTTGGAACCACACGAAGGGCGAGGCCATCATCGTAACCGACGTCGGCCAGCACCAGATGTGGGTAGCTCAGTACTACCATTTCAAGAAACCACGCACCCTGGTTTCCTCCGGCGGGCTGGGCTGCATGGGATTCGGCCTACCGGCCTCTATTGGCGCATGTTTCGGCGCTCCTGCCAGTGAAGTCATTCTGGTGACCGGAGACGGCAGTATCCAGATGACCATGCAGGAGCTTGGTACGATGATGGAGCAGGGCCTCAGCGTTAAAATCATCATCCTGAACAATTCCGTTCTGGGCATGGTGCGCCAGCTCCAGGAATACTACTGTGAGGGCCGCTATATGGCCGTAAATTTCTCATTCCATCCGGATTTCGAAATCCTTGCGAAGGCGTACGGCATCGAAGGATACACGTTCAGGACCGAAGAGGACGTAGTCAAAGGACTGCCCGAGGCGCTGCGAAAACCCGGGCCGGCAATTATCAACTGCATTGTCCCATCCGAGGAGAATGTCTTGCCGATGGTTATGGCCGGCAAGGGAATCAGCGAAGCAATTGACTGTGGATGATGCCGAAATGAGATTGTGTGCGAAAATTCTGCAAATTGCAAAAGCTCAAAAGAGCGGGGGAAAGTTTCCCCCTCGATTTCCAGGCTATCCTTGGCCTGTCCATGACCACAGGCGCAGGCGCGGTCGCGCGAGGCCGAGCGCTAGGCGCTGCCGGCGGCAAGCCACCGCGCATGCGCGGGGCCGCCGCCGCAGCGCCACAGTGAGCAGCGAAGCTGCGAAGGGGGTGTGGGGGGCAAAGCTCCCCGCGCTTTTCCGGATTATTTATTTGCAGAACTTTCAGTACACGGTCCAAAATGAACCCCGGCGGAAGTCAGTTCATCTCTTGTATGACTCATGGAGACCACGGTAAATGAAAACTTTGTTTCTAAATCCCCCGTCATTCGAGAAATTTGACGGGGGCGCCGGCGCCCGATGGCCTGCGCGCCGCGAAATAGCTTCCTACTGGTACCCTGTCTGGCTCGCCTATGCCGCCGGACTGATAAAGGAAAGCAGGCTTGTTGACGCCGCGCCGCATGGAATCGGCCCTGAAGAGACTATTCGAATCGCAAAGGATTTTGAATTCCTTGTTTTATTCACCAGCAAGCCCGGTTTTCACAACGACGTCCGCCTTGCAGAGAAGATAAAGGAAGTCAATCCTGCCATTAAAATCGCCTTTGTCGGCCCGCCGGTTTCCGTCCAGCCGGAGCAAGCCTTGAATGAGTCATCGGCGATCGATTTCGTTGCAAGGAAAGAGTTCGACTACACCGTTGCCGAATTCGCCTCGGGAAAGGACCTGAAGGACATCGAAGGGGTCAGCTACAGGGAAAATGGGAAAATAGTTCACAATGCCGACCGGCCACCCATCGAGGACCTGGATTCGCTTCCTTTCATCGTGGAAATATACAGGCGCGACCTTGACCCTGCGAAATACAATATTCCTTTTCTAAAGCATCCCTATCTTGCGTTTTACACTTCACGCGGGTGCCCGGCCAGGTGTATCTACTGCCTCTGGCCGCAGACTTTCACCGGGCATCCCTGGCGCGTTCGCAGCAACGAAAGCGTCGTTGCCGAAGTCAAGCGCGCGCTCGAGCTTTTCCCGGAAGTAAAAGAAATCTTCTTCGACGATGACACCTGGGCATGGGGCAAGTCACGCGTAATCGAGCTTTGCAAGCACCTCAAGCAGCTCGATTTCACCTGGTCCTGCAACAGCCGGGTCCACGCGGACTACGATATGCTCAAGGCCATGAAGGAAGCGGGCTGCCGTCTTCTGGTAGTGGGATTTGAATCCGGCGTCCAGGAAGTTCTTAACAACATGAAGAAGGGAATCACCCTCGAACAGTCCCTCACATTCATGAAAAACTGCCGCGAACTTGGTCTGACCGTCCACGGAGACTTCATGATCGGCCTGCCCGGTGAGACCAAAGAGACCATAATGCGCACCATCGAATTCGCCGAAAAGCTCGATCCGGAAACCATCCAGGTCTCTCTGGCGCACCCTTATCCCGGCACGGAGTTTTATGAATATCTTCAAACCAACGGCTACCTGACCGAAGACGACATGGCGGACGAACTGGGACATCAGCTCCCCAACTACGAGTACCCCTGGCTCAGCCGGCAGGAGATAGTCGATGCGGTCGAATACTTTTACGGCCGCTACTATTTCAGGCCGAAAGTAATCTACAGGATAGTCAGGCGGGCGATTTTCGATCGCCAGGAGCGCAACCGCCTCTACCAGGAAGCTCGAGATTATCTGAGACTGCGGGCGCGGAGAAAAAAATTTACCGGCAACGTTTTCGAGAAGACCAGGTGAAACAATATTTTCCTGAAACTGGAGCGCGCTCGCGACCGGAACCGCTTCGGACGCTCGCTGCGCATAACCCTTGCCAGCCCGCATTGGACCGCGTCCTTCAGACGCGGCGGGCTGGCAAGGGTGGCAGGAAGCTCGAGATTATCTGAGGCTGCGGGCGCGGAGAAAAAATTTACCGGCAACGTTTTCGAGAAGACCAGGTGAAAAGTAATTTCACCACGAAGAACACGAAAATCACGAAGGGGTAAAAACGAATAAGAATTCATGTCTTCCTTCGGAACTATCAGACATTTTCTTGTTTTTTTTGCAACGTTTTCGACTCTCATACCGAGTTGCGTTCAAGAAAGCATCAAGTCAAGGGCGCGGGGGATGGGGGGACATTTGCCCCCCACACCCCCTCCGCCTCTGGTCATGGACAGATCAGGGATAGCGTCGAGATATGGCGCTGCGGCGGCGGCCCCGCGCATGCGCGGTGGCGCCGCCCTCGATCTCCAGGCTATCCTTGGCCTGTCCATGACCACAGGCGCTCGCGCGGTCGCGCGTGGCCGATATCCTGCGGGGTGCGGGGAAAACTTTCCCCGCTCAGTTCGGGGTTGTTTGTCGCTCTTTGAACGCAACTTGGTATCACAACGCCTGGAGGTCTTTCGTGTGCGGGCATGGGATCAGATTCGTAAAGCGATGACCGATCAGGCCATAGTCGGCTTTCTATTTCCCTCCGCCGCGCTGCGCTCCTCTTCGTGCTCTGAGCTTGTCCTGAGCCTGTCGAAGGGTGGTGAGAACTCGTCTCCAGGGCTCAACACCCTCTCGCAACCCGGAGACCGGCCGCGATGACGTCCCGCCGCCTGATTATAACCGGGGATGATTTCGGCGCTTCCAGGGAAGTGAATGAAGCCGTAATCCTTGCTCACCGCCGTGGAATTTTGACAAGCGCAAGCCTGATGGTCTCCGGCCAGGCATTCGACCATGCGGTGACTCTCGCAAAAGAAAATCCCCGCCTTGCTGTCGGGCTTCACGTAACCTGCGCCGATGGAACCCCGGTTATGCCGCCATCGGAAATCCCGCACCTGGTAAACAAAAATGGAACTTTTCCATCCGACCCGGCCCGCGCCGGCCTGCGCTACTTTTTTTGCCCGAACACCAGAAAGGAGCTTTTCAATGAAATCGCCGCCCAATTCGAAAAATTCAGCCGGTCCGGCTTGAATTTTTCTCACGTGGACGGCCACTGCCACTTGCACGTGCATCCCGTCGTCCTCGATGCAGTAGCAAAACTTTGCGAAAGCTACGGCATAAAACGAGTGCGAATCCCGTCCGACAGTTTTTTTTCCGCCCTGCCCTTTTTGGCTTCACCCCGGTTATCAGCCGGATATGCTCTTGTTTTCAAACTCCTTACGGCGAGGATGAAGCGTAAACTCACAAGGCGCGGATTTATTTTTCCGCAGAGGGTATATGGAAACCTTCTCACAGGCAAAATGAGCCTCGAGTACGTCTTATCGCTTCTGGACAGTCTGCCGCCGGGGGGCAGCGAAATATATTTTCATCCCGCCCTCCCCTGTTCGCCGGCAACGTACGATTCAAAGCAATTCCAGCGATTCAGGGAATTCCGCATCTTGATCGATCCCTGTGTGCGTTCTAAAATCGAACGGCTTGGAATAATCCCTTCCACCTACTTTGATCTGGATAACGATTTATGAAAACGGCGTTTGTAGTAAGCTTGGCGGTTATTGCCCAGGCAGTCGCAAATACACTGCTCAGCAAAGGAATGAAAGTCATCGCTTCGATGCCCTCATTCAGCGACGGATTCTCTCTCATGATGCTGGCATACGCGTTGAAGAGCCCCTTCATCTGGGGAGGAATCGTTCTGCTGATCGTTTTTTTCGCCTGCTTTCTCTCCGCTGTTTCGTGGGCCGACCTGAGCCTCGTGCTTCCCGCGACTGCGCTGGGATACATCCTTAACGTCTTTACCGGCAACTACTTTCTGGACGAACCGGTCTCTCAGGCACATTGGTTCGGCTCTGTGCTCATCGTTCTCGGGGTCTTCCTGGTTTCACTCTCAGGCGCAAGAAAAGAAAAAACGGGGGGCCCGGTTCCAAAAAGCGGCGAACCTGGACCGGAGGGTGTTTCATGCTGACCGCCCTCATGGTCCTTATGGTTGTCTTTTCAAACGCCGCCGGGGACGTTTTTCTCACCAGGGGTATGAAGCAGGTCGGCGACGTCTCGGCGATCGGCCGGCTTGAGGTCCTGCAAACGATAAAGCGAACGGCGGGCAACCTGAACTTCATCCTTGGGGTTGCGTGCCTGGCCGTAAGCTTTTTTTCTTTCTTGACCGTACTCTCCTGGGCCAACCTGAGTTTTGTGGTTCCAGCGACTGCAATCGTCTATGTGGTAACGGTCCTGGGGGCAAAATTCTTCCTGGGGGAACAAATCGACCGGATGCGCTGGGCGGGGACGTTTCTGGTCTGCTTCGGCGTAGCGCTCATCTGCCTGCCCGAACCCCGGGCCTTCTCCCTGTCGAGTCTTCTCACGCCTGTCAGGGTCTTGCTCGCCGTCCTGACTGCGGCTTCGGCCTGTTATTACCTGTTAAGCATAATCGGCGCTGAAAGGTTCTTTGCCGCTAAGCCGAAGCGGGCCGCAGCAGAAGGTTTGCCCAGCCAGCCAGCCAGCCCGTGCAAACTCGCTGAGAGCGAGGGGGCGCTTTGCAACTCACCCCCCTTTTCTAAAGGGGGGCAGGAGGGGATTTCCTATCCACCCATTTCCATTCTGGTTCCTCTTTGCGGAGCGGACTTCGGGGCCTATGAAAACTATGCATCCCTTTGCCGCCAGGACTACCCGGAATTCGAAATCATCTTCGGCGTTGGCGATTCGCGGGATTCGTCTCTTCCGGTTATCGCCAGGCTGCAGGCAGACTTCCCCCAAATCCCCATCCAACTGGTGATAAGCACAGAGGAAATCGGCCCCAATCCGAAAGTGAGCACTTTAAACAACATGCTCCCGCATGCCGGCCATGAGATTCTCCTGATGCTGGACAGCGACATCCGGGTTAGACCGGATTTCATCAGGACGATCTCCGGAGAACTTCCGCCGGACGGCCTGCTCACCTGTCTCTATCGCGCCGGGGAGGCTCCAGGGACGCCGTCAAAACTGGAGGCGGTCGGAATCTCATCGGAATTTGCTCCGGGCGTACTCGTGGCCCGGATGGCCGGCGGCATTTCTTTTGCCTTCGGAGCAGCCATTGCCGTTAGCAGGAAAACCCTCGAGACCATAGGCGGATTCCCCGCTATTGCTCCGTATCTGGCCGATGATTACATGATGGGGTACCTGGTGCGAAAGGCGGGTCTTCCGGTAAAACTTTCCAGGTACGTGGTCGAAACGGTTCTCTCGAGGTTGAGCATAACCGATTTTGTGCGGCATCAGTTGAGGTGGGCCAGGGGCATACGCGCCTGTGCCCCCTGGGGGCACACCGGGTCGCTGATTGCTAATGGGACGGCCCTTTCCTTTCTCTATTTCGCCTTTTCGGGCTTTTCGAGATTCGGGCTGTTCGTTTTCGCGTCAATGATCGCCTTGAGGCTCTGGATGGCCTGGATGGTGGGGGTGCGGCGGCTCGGGGACAACATCCTGAGACACAACCTGTTTTTGGTTCCACTAAGAGATTTTTTCAGCGCCTTCATATGGTCGGCAGCCCTTTTCGGCAGGCGAGTGGAGTGGAGAGGCCGCGTTTTTCGGCTTGAAAAAGATGGCAAAATCAGTCCGGAACTCACGGAGCGCAGCGGGGTGAAGGTCACGAAGAACATGAAGGAAAACCTGGCTTGTTAGACCCGTAGCCTTTTCGAAGCAGTTGCTCACGTTCCTCTCGGGACACCCTGAAACCACGAAAAGTGTCATTCCCTTCGCGTCTCTCCCTGGCCTGTCGATGATCAGTCTTCGCGTGGGAACTTTTCGGAACAGGATTGACAGGAAAACGCCGGATACAGACTGAGAATGGATTGAGGAATTGCGGGATTGTGGAATTAGGTCCCCTGGAATCCCTGAATTGCAGATCCTTCAATCCTGTTAACCCTGTCAAAATCTCTGTATCCTCTCCTTGACCGGACTATGCCCCGCCTCTGTGGTGAATCGCTTTTCGTCTTTTGGTTACGGCTGCCTCGCAGTGCTCTGCGGTGAACGGTTTTCCAGGAAGGACAATTTATGGAACTCCCCAAAATCTTTCTTCTTATCGTGCTTGTGCCTTTGCTCTTTGCCGGTTTCGCTTCGGCACAGGGTCCGGAATCGAAGACTAAAGTGATCGACCGGAAGGATAACGGAAAAGAAATCGCCGTGGCAGAAGGCGCAGTTTTCGAAGTTCGTCTGCAGCAGGCAGGCGGGACGGGATATCTGTGGCAAATAGTCGAGCCGGACGAAACGCATCTTAAGGTGCTGGAATCCGCTGAAACTCCGCTCAAGGAAGGGCGGATTGTAGGCGGTCCGTTACTCAAGACATGGAAAATCAAAGCGGTGAAAGCAGGCCACACCCATCTCAAAATACTTCTCTACCGCCCCTGGGAAGGAACTGAAAAAGCGGCCGAAAGCTTCGAGGTCAAGATTCGGATAAAATAGTTAATATAGTGTTTCACTCACTATTCACAATTCGCCATTCACCAATCACTATCCACTGCTTCCCGCTTCCCGCTTCCCGCTCCCCGCTCCCCGCTCCCCGCTCCCCGCTCCCCGCTCCCCGCTCCCCGCTCCTCCCATTCACCCATTCACCCATTCACCTGCCCTTAACTCACCCATTCACCTGCCCTTAACTCACCCATTCACCCATTCACCCATTCACCTATTCACCCATTCACCTATTCACCCATTCACCCATTCACCCATTCACCTTGCCCTTAACCCACCCATTCACCCATAATAAGGCATGATTTTTTAACATTTACCCTTAGAAACCGAGCTATTAACACAGGTCCGACCTCAAATCCACAAATCCGGCGAACTCGCTTGTTGGGTATGTCGAATACCCGTTTGATCCCCTGTAAAATACCCCTTGATAGCTGAAACACATCATCGTAGCATAAATACTCGTAAACACTGCAGACCACAACAATAGCGGTCATAGAAACAAAGAGCAAAAGGAGCTTTGCATGAAGCGGAAATCTTTGCTGTTGTTCCCGGTTTGGCTTTTGCTGACCTGCATGGGGACCGGCTCTCCCGCCTGGGCGCTGGCACCTTACTTCGGCTTCTGCAATGTGGAGTCGATAAATTCTCCCCAAGGTGTATGGACCCAGATGGCCGCGGAAATTTATCATGCGGACCCGAAGTTCAAGGTGCCTGACAATATCAAATGGGTTATCGTGGAAGGGCCGGCGGGCTTTACCACCAGGAAAATGACAAAGAACAACTTCTCTTCGCAGTATTATTACATGAGCGTTCGCGCCCGCCCGCCCGCAGGGCCGTATAAATTCACTGTGGTCGATACCGCAGGCGAATCCGCAATCAGTTATTATTACCTGTCCGATGCCAACATTCTGCCATGCAAGTCGAGCCTCAAAGCCTACGGCGGCATGACAGCCCCAACATTGAGCTGGTCGGATTTTCCCGGATACAATGGAAATCTCCTTTTCCAGGCTGTTGTCAACGAGAAAAATAATCGCGTTTGGGCTTCCGATCTGCTAGCGGTAACAAGTGTTACCGTGCCTTCCAATACACTCACTTCGGGTAAAAGCTACACGTGGGGAGTCATTGCGTACGACAATAGCTGGGGGGTGCTCACAGATAATGTGTCCCTGACCGCTACGGTCCCGCTGAAAGCCGCTGTCGGCCCCGGGTTCCTTTATGCCCGAGTCTATAGTCTCACCACGCAGGCTGGGACCTCTACGGTCCTCGACACCCGGGTGACCACCCCCGACGGGAATCTTCCCCGCGATATCAGTTCGCTTGTAGTGACCGGGCCGGCCGGCACCACCGTTTATTCCTTTCAAGCGGGAGATTATAACCAGGCGGGCGGTAATTATTATCACACGGTCTCCGGAGCCCCTCCGGAGGGAGTGTACACCTTCACCGCAACGGATACGGCAGGCCATCAGGCGGTAAGCTATCATTATTACAATAGTTTAACCCTTCCGCAGGTCGATGAGACGAGTTTTCAGGCTTCCGGAGACCCTACAGGTCCGCTGCTCACCTGGGCCGCGCCGGACCCCGGGGCCATCGGCGCCCCGATCTTTTACTCGGTTACCGTGTGGGACGCCAATGGGGCTTATGTGTGGGGATCTCAAGGGTTGGGAAGCACCGGCTGCACGGTCCCTTCAAACACGCTCACGAGCGGAACTACCTATCAGTGGGGGATCGACGTCCAGGATACCCGTTTGCCTTACAACCCCAACAACATATCCAGGACGAACAGGGTCGATCTTGCGATAGACAACTCCATGCCCAATTTCTTGTGGGGTGCGGCCGTTTACCTGCAGAACGGTCCCGGCGGAATATCTACCGGATTCGATTCGTATGTCTATAATCCGGCCGGGGGAGGATTGTCCTCGTCGATATCTCTTGTCGCTACGGGGCCGAGCGAGTTCAGCTACACGTTTGCGCCGGGAGATCTCGTTTCAGAGTATGAATACGTTTATATGTATCCCGGCTCGATTCCAGGCGGGACCTACGACTTCACACTTACAAACCAACCTGCGGGCCAATCGCAACAATCGCTCGTTACTCATTATGCGATTCCCAACGGCATCGTCCCAATACCATTGCCCGATGAAACCACTTTTCAGGTTTCGGGCAATTCGTCTGCACCCACGGTCAGTTGGAGCGCTATCCAGGGCTACCCCGGCCACCTCTATTACATGGTAAGAATCCAGGACTCAAACCGTGATGAAGTCTACAGCTCGAATATGGACGCCACCACCATGCAGAGCGTGCCGGCTTCGTACCTTGGATCGGGCTATAAGTACAGGATTGAAGCCTACGACGACCCGGGCTGGATAGTCTACAACAATACATCGAATTCCGGTTGGTATTCGCTCGTAATGACCCAGAACGAGCCACCGGCGGCGCCTACAGAGGTGACGGCAACTGCCGGCAATGGACAGGCATCGGTCAGCTTCAAAACCCCGCCAGACGGCGGCTGCCCCATTACTGGCTTCACCGTGGCGGCGAATCCCTCCGTCAAGACGGGCGGCTCCGGGACAACCAGCCCGATTACGGTGAAAGGGCTGACTAACGGTACTAAGTATACATTCACCGTCACTGCGGCCAATTCGCAGGGGACCGGCACGCAGTCGCAGCCTTCAGCGCCTGTAATCGTCGGCGCGCCGGGAGCGCCTGCAAACGTAAAAGCAACAGCGGTTTTGAATACTAAGGGCGAGGTCAGCGTAGACTTTAATACGCCGCCTTCAAATGCCGGTCCTATAACGGGATACATCGTAACATCCAGCGGCGGACAAACAGCCTCGGGTGCACGCAGCCCGATAACCGTAAAGGGTCTGACCAGCGGAACAGCCTATACATTTACCGTAGTGGCGAACAACAAGTATGGGGAAGGTCAGGCCTCGGAACCGTCCACTCCCGTGACGCCCTACTGATCTCTACGACCCCGGAAGCAGCGGGCGGGAATACGGATTTACTCACCGAAGACGCGAAGGTGCGGAAGATCTGACGAATCCGCGCTATGCGAGCCCCGGGGCCCGGCTTAGAGCCGGTCAAGGGGTCAAAAATAGCCCTCTAAGCACGAAAGAAGCCCCTTTCCGGGAAATGAACCTTTAAGTAGCTAATCACTATTCACTGCTCCCCGCTCCCCGCTCCTTGCTCCTTGCTCCTCGCACTCACCCATTCACCCATTCACCCATTCACCTTGCCCTTAACCCACCCATTCACCCATTCACCCATTCACCTGCCCTTAACTCACCAATCACTATTCACTGCTTCATTGCTTCCCGCTCCCCGCTCTTCCCATTCACCCATTCACCCATTCACCTGCTCTTAACTCACCCATTCACCTATTCGCCTGCCCTTAACTCACCAATCACTATCCACTGCCTCACCGCTTCCCGCTCCTCCCACTCACTATTCACCAATCACTATTCACTGTATCTGGTATTCCCGCAATCCTCACACCATGATAAAAATTCATGTCGAATCAGAGTTCCCTCACCTTTTGTCTCATTTCAACCGGTTGGCATTTTGGCCTGAAGTAAAGCTGTAACCTTTTTGAAACCATCGTCTGATAATAGACATCCAGGGCAGAATGGAATTAGTCAGACGGACTCTGAAATCTTGTTGAGCCTCCCCGTAAACAAAAGGAGGTGCCGCTATAGCCAACTATTCCAGCTGCGGCTTAGAATTATCATTTTGGGGTCACTGAACGATCATCTAAGGCTGGGTGGACGAGGCCCTTGCCCTTAACGAACAGGCCCGGGGAAGCAAGTGCACTGATAGCACCGCCGTCAGGAGCAGGGACCTTGTTGACGTCATAAAGCGCGGACTCGGCGTGCAGGCAAAGGGGCGCCTGTTTTACGGAATGGAGGGCGAATCCGCGTTACACGGGTCCCGGGTCAGGTTTCCGTTTACCAACGACAAAGGATATGGATATGAGAACGAAGACTATCTTCATCAGCGACATTCATATGGGCGACAATACAAACAACAGCGGCCCGTTTCCTTACGTCTGGTTCAAGAAAAACGTCGGTCTGCTGGCCCAATTTCTCAGTGAGAAGTCGGCGGCGCCCGATGTGAATGAGGTAGTGATTTTGGGCGATCTTTTCGACCGGTGGATCGTCCCCGCCGACATGAATCCGATTACAGACCTTGCCGCTATCAGCTTAGATCCTGTCAACAAGCCGGTCATCGATGCACTCGTGGCTTTGGCCGCAAGCAACGACATCAAAGTGAGCTATGTGCCCGGCAATCACGACATGGCCCTGGATAGCGGCGATATAACGACCATGAGAAACTTTATGCAAACCACCTTTCCGGGGATCAATTTTGTCTGCGACGGCACATGGCCACTCGGGACCTACACGGCCGGGCCCCTGGTCGCAGAACACGGTGATCGCTACTGCCTTTTCAATGCGCCCGACAGGCTGTCCAATTCCAATTCTTCCTTCCTTCCACTCGGGTATTTCATTTCGCGCATGGTTGCCTACAAAGCCTGTAAAAAAGGAGAAAATCAGGATGTACTAGACATTTTCGCCGGTATTGTGGATGAATATGCTAAGGGAGACCCCAATTTCGCCGAGAACGTGCTTCATTCAATCGCCAAGGATTGCGGGTTGGACCCTGGTAACATTATTGTGGGCGGCCTCCCCGGCTATCCGGGCGTCCAGATGACAATTGATGACATCGGCACCCGGTTTGGAGGTATAAGTTCTAATTGGGGAGATGTTCCGGGAAGCGGGCGTGTCGGTGTTTTTACTGCTGTTGAGGATGAAGAAATCGGCCTCTTTGGTGCTGCCGACGATACCTATTTCCGCCGCGGCTCCAACGTCAAGGTCGTCATTTTCGGACACACGCATATTCCCATCCTGGACCCTGACAATCCAAGCTTTCCCGGGGCCAGCGACACGATCTATGCCAACAGCGGCGCCTGGGTGGACAGCGCCAAAGATGGCTGTACCTATGTCGAGACCGAAGTAGTGGATGGAAATCTGCACGTTCGCTTAAAAGGGTATCAGGACGATAAACCGAATCCACCGAAAGACTTCATTAAAAACGAAGGATATGTCCAAGTCCCTTAGCTCGTATCCATCCGGAAACCCCGGGACAAATTCCACGCCCCGCGAGGTTTCCGTTCGGAAAGAAGGCATTTTTCGCCATGGCGCGTACAGTTTGGCGCCCCGTCATTTCCGGATTGCCCAGCGCCGCACCGAAAGGTGCAAGGAAATCAAGAGTTTGCGCGGAGGCGTACATAGGTACCGCCTCGCGGAGCGTCGAGACCCTGCCTGTGCCACCGCCACGCAATCTCTACGCTCCGCGAGGCGTGGCGGTCCCACCGCCCCAAGGTGGAAAAGGGCACTTTCCGGATGGAAACTAGCTCGCTCGTTTCAAACTTCAACAGGGGATAAGATGGTTTATCCATTCGAGATAAACGGACTTTCGGTCAAGACCGCAGACCTCATCTGCACGGTTGATTGAGGGGACCCTGTCATACCGGGTCAATTCTGGCGCTTATTTCTCTTCACCGCGCTGCGCTCCTTCGTGCCCTTCGTGACAAAAGGATCGGCTTTTCTCTCCATGACCTGTCCACGACCAGTTCTCTGCGGTGAGGCCTTTGTTTTTGTCTCTGGTAGCTGCTACGCTGCTCCAGGCTCTTCGCGCCTTCGCGTGCAACACTTCCGCACCCTCCGTCCTCCGTCCGAATTTATCCCGACCTTGGAGGGAGTCCGAATTTATCCCGACCTTGGAGGGAGTCCTCAGTCCTGCGCCCTCACAACAGATCGGGCGCGAACTTGAAGCGTTTAACATTGGCTCGAAACGTTAGCGCGAACCCGAACGAAGTGAGGGTTCAGTCCCCGCCCCTCAGTCCTTCGTCCTCACCCTTCCGTCCTCAAATGTTCCAGAAACGCCGAACAAAGCGGCGAGAGTTCCCGATTTTTTCTTTGCGCCAGGAAAAAAGGCCTGTGAATACAAATTTCCTTAAGAGGGACCGCACAAAGAATGTCTCTTTCGATGTCCTCCTTCACGGCGTATGAGGAGATTATGGATATTCCGACCCGGGCCTTTACCGCCTCTCTTACCGCTTCTGTGCTGCCCATTTCCGCAACGACATTCAAAAGCGACGGGGAAAACCCGGCGGCATCGAGTGCCTGAGCCATTACCATACGAGTCCCCGAAGATCTTTCACGCAGAACGAAGGGCATCCCCGCCAGTTCATCGAGTTCCACATTTTCGCGCCCTTCCCATGGATGGCCCTTATAAACGGCCAGCACCAGATCATCGGAATAAATCTCCTCAAACGAGATCCTCTTTTCATCCCACCTGGCGCCGACTATTCCAAACTCGACTTTGCCGTCGAGAATCTTCTGGACGATTTCGCCGCTGCTTCCAATTCCAAGCGTAATCTGGATCGACGAATAGCTCGCCTTAAATGTCCCCACAAGCCGAGGAAGTATATAGGTGCCTGGAATCGTGCTCGCCCCCACGTGCAGGGACCCCGAGAGGTTGCCCTTGAATTTCCCTATGGCTTGCACCGCCTTGTCCCGAAGCTGGACTATCTCGCGGGCGTACCTGTAAAGGACCTTCCCCGCCGGAGTAGGCAGGATTTCGCGTCCCAGCCGGTCTACGAGTTTTTCTCCGAGCGACTCCTCCAGAGCCCGGATATGCTCGCTTACCGTAGGCTGCGTCAGCCTGACAGCCTCAGCCGCTTTGGTAAAGCTTTGCAGATCGATAACCTTGCAAAAAATCATGAGCCTGTGAATATCCATTTTAAATCCTCTGGTAGCGAGAAGCCATAAGCATGAAGCAAGAAGCGGGAAGCGGGAATCAAGATGAGTTTTTAGTTGTCAGTTTTTAGTTTTTAGTAACTACTCAAAACTTAAAACTCTTACGCTTACGCTCCCAGCTCCCGCCTTCCCGCTCCCTGTCTCGCAAAGACCTGGCGGGCTGCGCTCGCTTAGCCCACCCAATCGCTCCCTGCTGCCTGCTCCTTGCTACATTCTTTTCGCTCCCCTGGCCATTGCTCCTCCTACTCACCCATTCACCCATTCACCCATTCACCCACTCACCTACTCACCCGCTCTTAATTCCCGCTCCCTGCTCCTGAAACTCTCCTCTATCTCTTCAAGCTCGAGAACTTTTTCTTCCCATTGGCCGGTTAGCTCGTGAATCGTGTCCTGCGCCTGCCGGTATTGGGCTTGAATCTCCACAGCCACTCTTCCCTGCCTGTAAGTCTCAGCGTCGGCCAGACGATCTCTCAGGCGCTCCAGTTCGGCGTGGCATGAATCGAGGTCCCGCTCGATGCTTTCGATCCGGTCCTGAACGGGTTTTCTGACACGGAAGAGTTCCTTCCTCCACTCAGCTTCGGCTCTTTTTTGGACGGTGCGGGCTTTTGCGCCTGAACCGTTGCCCTCTGTTTTTCCCTTTGCCGCGTTTTGAGGTGGGAGATCAAGCCGAGTTTTCCAAATTCGCTGAAAGTCGTCGTAGTTGCCGGGAAAAACGTGGATCTCGCCCGATTTTACCACCAGGATCTTGTTTGCGACACCGTTTATGAACCGCCGGTCATGGCTGATAAAGCAGATCGTTCCGGGGAAATCACCCAGCGCTTTTTCCAGCACCACCCGCGATGAAATGTCCAGATGGTTTGTCGGCTCATCGAGGAGCAAAAAGTTTGCGCGCTGAAGCAGCAGCTTGCAAAGGACCAGGCGCGCCTTCTCACCTCCGCTCAGCACAGACGTTTTTTTCAGAACGTCTTCCCCGCGAAACAGAAAGGCCCCCAAAAGCCCGCGCAACTGCGTCTGGAGCATGTCGCCGCAAACGCCCAGCGCCTCATCCAAGACTGTGGCGTCGGCATTGAGCTGCTCCCATTGATGCTGCGCATAGTAGCCAACCGTGGTATGAAAGCCCGCTGACATCTCTCCGGAACCCGGCGGGACAACCCCGGCGAGAATCTTTAACAGGGTGCTCTTTCCAGCCCCGTTAGGACCGAGAAAAGCGATCTTGTCACCGCGCTCTATAACGAGGTCTATCCCGTTATAGACTTTTGTATCGCCGTAGGATTTGCTGACGTCGCGCAGCTCGATAACTCTCTTCCCTGACCGGGCCGGTTCGGGAAATGAAAAATGGATTTGCGACTCCGCAGCCGGAGCTTCGACTTTCTCCATTCTCTCCAGCATCTTGATGCGGCTTTGAGCCTGCCCGGCCGTCTTTTTATCGTAGCGGTTCCTGTCTATGAATCTTTCGAGCTGTCTGATCCGGTCCTGCTGGTTTTTGTAAGTCGCCAGGCGCACTTCCATGCGCTTTGCCTTCTCTTCGAGATAAAAATCATAATTCCCGGCGTATTCGTAGAGCTCCCCACGCTCGATTTCGATTATGCGCTGAATCGTTCTATTGAGAAAGGCACGGTCGTGCGAAACCAGGATAAAAGCAGACGAGCAGTTCAAAAGATAGTCTTCCAGCCACAAGAGGCATTCCAGATCGAGGTGGTTTGTCGGCTCGTCGAGCAGCAGCAGGTCAGGTTCGGACAAAAGAAGCCTTGCCAGCTCGAGGCGCATCACCCATCCGCCGGAAAGCTCCGATACCGAAGTGCCAAACTGGCCGCTGCGAAACCCGAGGCCTTCGAGGATTTTTTCAGCCCTTGCTTCGAAGTCGTATCCAACCAGGTGCTCGATCCGTTCGAGCGCCCTTGCGTGTTTCCCGGCAAGGGCGCTCAGGACCCGGGGGTCCTTTTCGCGATCCAGCTCGAGTTGGATGGACTCCAGTTCGGCCCGCAGCTCCTGCGCATCCTCATGGACGTCGGTGGCGCGGGCCAGAACGGATTTGCCGCCCGCCGGAACCATTTCCTGAGGGAGATGTCCGATTCGAAGACCCCTGGTTTTGGCGATAGTGCCTGAATCGGGTTCGATAACCCCAAGCAATATCTGGAACAGGGTGGATTTCCCGGAACCGTTGGCGCCTATAAGGCCGATCCTGCGGCCCGGATGCACGTGCAGAGACACTCCTTGAAAAAGCTCCCTCTTTCCCAGGTATTTCCAGACGTCATTTACGGTCAGCAACAAAAAGACTCCTAATACCAAATGCGTTCATGAGCGGGCGGGGACTTTTTGACGTAGAAAAACTCCGCCCCTACGGCACTTTCGCGCAGTTCTTTCGTAGGGGAGGGCTTCATGCCCTCCCGAAGCACTGAAAAAGGATTGAACTTCCCACTCTACAGTAAAAACCTCGTAGGGCCGTCACCCCGGCGGCGCCTGCCCCGGACCGATCCGGGGTCCAGTAAGGCCGTCACCCCGGCGGAGCCTGCCCCGGAAGTGTGTAGTCCGCGGGCCGGGGGCCAGTGTTTTCGATTTAAAATCAATTAGTTGCAGGAAAGCCTGGATTCCGGCTGTTTTGGCGTCGAAAAACGCCGGAATGACGAGAGTATGAACCACTTTTCAGACTTTCCCCGCCGGCACTCTCTTTTTGTTCAGCATCCTGCCCAAAGGTACAGACCGGCTTCGGTTGATTCCATTTTAACTTTAAAGCGCGGGTATTTCATTCCCGTTAAACTTTTCTATATTGCCATTCTTATCAGGAAGCCGCTATGGTTTGAAATGAAAAGAATTCTCAGAAACGTGAAAAAGTGCTAAACAAGCCTCTTGATTATGAAGTCTCCCGGGAGCGTTAAAAACTTGGTCAATATTGAATCCAACTCCGATCCGGACCTCCAGGCGGTAATATTCGACTGCGACGGCATTCTCGTCAATACCGAGCCGCTGCATTACAGGGCCTTCCAGGAGGTGCTCGTCCCGCTGGGGCTGGGACACGATTTCGAGAGTTACCTGGAGCATTTCGTAGGGTTTGACGACCGCGACGCTTTTATCTACGCTTTCAAAGAAGCAGGGCTGTATCTTGCCCCGACGACTCTGGACAGGCTTATCAAAGCGAAAGCCCGTGCCCTGCTGGGCCTCATCGGACAGGGGGTCCCCGGTTTTCCGGGAGTAGTTGAACTGGTCAGAGAACTGGCGAACAGAGGGGTACTGATGGCTGTAGCCTCAGGGGCGCTCCGGCATGAAGTCGACGCTTTCATTGCGTCTCTCGGCCTGAACGGAGTGTTTCACGCAATTGTGGCCGCAGACGAAGTAAAGAAGAGCAAGCCCGACCCGGAGACCTATCTTCTGGCAATAGAGCGGTTGAGGCAGCTCCGGGGGGAAATGCGCCTTGACCCGATGAATTGCATTGCAATAGAAGATACTCCCGCCGGAATCCGGTCTGCCAAATCGGCGGGGCTTCCGGTCATTGCCGTCACAAACTCGTTTTCATTACCTGAACTTACTGAAGCTGACAAGGTGATCGACTCTCTTTCTGAACTTAACTTCCCGGAAATGCTAAAGCTGCTGAAACGGCGGCGTCAGGCTCAACCATGAAACGAATAAGCGCACTTTTCATCCTTCTTGGGTTATTTATTGCCTCCACGGCTCGTGGGGAGGCTCCCCGCAACGATCTGCCCCAGCCTTTGACAGCAGAAGCAGCCGTCCAATATGCCCTGTCGCACAACAGGGCTTACAGGGCCGCTTTCGAAGACGTTTCGGTAGCCGGCGAAAAGGTCTTAGAGGCTACGGCCGACTTCTTTCCGAAGATCGACGGGTCCTATTCATATACACACCTCGCCGATCAGCCCTTCGTCTCGTCACCCGGTACGCCGTTTCAGCACCTCCCCTTTTCGATACAAACCATCAACAGGTGGCAGGTCGATCTGGTGCAGCCTCTGTTTACCGGGTTTGGACTGACGTCCCAGTACAAGGCAAGCAAGCTTGGCCTGAAGATATCTAAATACCAGCTCGAGGAAGCCCGCCTCAACCTCGTACGCGACGTTCAGATCGCCTACCTCCAAACGCTCCTTGCGGTGAAACTCGTTGAAGTCGCCCGTGATAATGTCGCAAGCCTGGAAGTGCAGAAAAAGAACGCCGAGGCCAATTACCAGCAGGGAGTCGCCGCTCAAAACGACGTACTCAAGGCCGATGTTGCCCTGTCCGAGGCCGTGCAGCGCGAAAGAGACACCGTCAAGCAGTTGATTGTCCTTCGCTCGAACCTGAATCAGCTCATGGACCTCGACCTGCAGGAAAAAGTCGATCTGGCCGGAATAGAGGAAAAAACCTCCCCGGCCCCCGATCTGCATCAGCTATATTCTGCCGCCGAGGAGAAAAGACCCGAATACCTGGCCGTGAAAGCATCGATTCAGCAGGCCGAATATTCAAAAACAGCGGCCCGAAGCCGCTATTATCCACACGTCTCCGCATTTGCCCAATATTACCGGGAAGGTGAAAATTTCCAGGCCGATAGAAATCCATATGCAAACGATGAAAACGCAGCCGTGGGCGTTAGAGTGGACTGGAATTTTTTCGAGGGGGGCAAGACAAGAGCTTCCGAACTCGAATGGGAGTACCGCATAAGAGGCTTCGAACAGAGGCGCGACGACCTTCTCCAGAAAATCCGGCTCCAGGTGGAAAACGCCTTCGAACAGTTAAAGGTTGCCAAAGCCAACATCGAAACCACCAGGGTCGCTGTCCAGCAGGCGGTGGAAAACGACCGGATCACCACGCTCCAGTATAAGGAGCAGGTCGTGATATTCCTCGAGGTATTGAACGCACAGGTATTCCTGGCCCAGTCACACGCCGACCTCTATCAGTCCATCTACGGGTACGCAATCGCAAAAGCTGAACTCGAGAGGGCGATTGGCGGGCCGATAGATTAAAATTTTAACTTTCTGACGGACTATCATGGCATCGAATATGGCAAATACAGAACCAACCGGGTCCGAGCCCACGAAGAATAATGGCGGTGCGCGGCGAATCAGGATCATAGGATTCATCGTCTTGGTTGTGGCGATTGTGGCGGGCATCTGCTGGTGGGTTTTAACAAAAGATCATGTATCTACCGATGACGCTTACGCCAGGGCGGACAGCGCTATGATTAGCGCCCGGGTTCCCGGAACTGTCCTCAAGGTGCTCGTGGATAACGATTTTGCGATCCAGACCGGGCAACCCCTCATCGAGCTGGACTCAGCCGATTACAAAGTTGCCGTCGATAAAGCAAAGGCGGCGCTCGACGAAGCTGAAGCCGATCTCAAATCCGCACAAATAATGGTGCCTCCGGTCAATATCCAGACGTCCTCTCAGGTAGAGGCCGCAGAGGCTGTTCTCAAGGCTGCCCGGGACACGGAGAACCAAACCAGGCACACCGTCGAACAATTAAGGAGCGGCCGTGCCGCCTCCGCGGCCGATTTAGCCCAAGCCGAGCGCGATTACAAACGCTTCGAAACCCTTTCGGCTTCCGGCGCCGGCACACAACGCCAGACAGAGCAGGCACAAACGGCATTTGACAAGGCGAAGCCCCAACTGCGAGCAGTGGATGCCCAGATAGCCGCATCAGAGTCGGCTCTTGCCGCCGCCTCTCAACAGGTGACTCGAGCCGTTGCTCAGCTTCAAACCGCAAAAAGCGAGCGGGCCAACGTAGATGTCCAGCTCCACAAGGTTGAGGCTCTCCAGGCTAAACGTGACAAAGCAATGGCCGACCTTGAGGCTGCTCGGCTAAATCTTTCTTACTGCGTGATTGCGGCGCCGATTGAAGGCTACGTTGCCCAAAAGAATATTCAGGTGGGCGACCGGATTCAGCCCGGACAGGCCCTGATGGCCGTTGTCCCTCTGAGCAAGATTTACGTTGAAGCAAATTTCAAGGAAACTCAGCTCACCAACGTGCGTATCGGGCAGTCCGCCTCCATATCGGCCGATATCTATCCCGGATACTCGTACACGGGGAAGGTGTCCGGAATCCGGGCAGGGACCGGCGCAGCTTTTTCCCTCATTCCACCCGAAAATGCCACCGGCAACTGGATCAAAGTCGTTCAGAGGATTCCGGTGAGAATCGAACTGGACAAACAACCCCTCCTTGACCATCCGCTAAGGGTCGGAGCGTCTCTGGATGTGACCATAGATGTGGCTGACACGAGCGGTTTGAATCTGCTGCAAACCACCCCGCCCCAAGCTCTCTCGTCAACATCACAACAGCCATGACCCCTCAGCTCGCGGAAACTCCAGGGGTCAATAAATGGGTTGTGGCCCTCTCGGTCATGCTCCCGACCTTCATCGAGGTGATGGACACCAGTGTCGTCAACGTCTCCCTTCCCCACATTCAGGGGAGCATGAACGCAGGGGTGGACGAAGTCACATGGGTGCTTACATCCTATCTTGTGTCCAACGCCATCATAATCCCCATTACCGGCTGGCTGGCCAGCGTCTTCGGGAGAAGGCGCTATCTGATATTTTCCCTTTTCCTTTTCACGGCCAGCTCGATTCTTTGCGGCGCCGCGCCGTCTCTGAAACTGCTCATAGTGGCCCGGGTCATGCAAGGCCTCGGTGGCGGCGGGCTCCAGCCGCTTTCTCAGGCCATTTTGCTCGAAACCTTCCCCCGGCGCGAACACGGTATGGCAATGGCCGTTTTCGGAATGGGCGTCGTAATGGCCCCCATAGTTGGACCGGTCCTGGGCGGGTGGATAACCGATACATGGTCCTGGCGATGGGTTTTCTACATCAACCTGCCTGTCGGAGTGCTCGCCGTATTCATGGCGACTCTTTTCATCCGCGATCCGGCCTACATAAAGCGCAAAGTGTTCCGCATAGACAAATGGGGCCTCTTCTTGCTTACCCTCGGCCTTGGTTCGCTTCAAATCGTCCTGGATAAAGGAGAGCGTGAAGACTGGCTTCACTCTGATTTCATTCTCATCCTATTAATCACGGCTGTGCTGGCTTTGACTCTTTTCATTATCGTGGAACTGCGCACCGAACATCCCGTTGTCGATCTCAGGATTTTCAGGGACAGGAGTTTCAGCGCCGGAACCGTAATGATGTTCCTGGCCTTTTTCTGTCTGTTCGGCAGCTTCGTTCTGCTGCCCCTCTATACTCAGCAGCTAATGGGATACACCGCCCTTTGGGCCGGACTGGTCCTGGGTCCCGGAGGTCTATCGAGCTTTTTTGTAATGCCTCTTGCAGGCATTTTAATGAGAAAGGGAGTCAAACCATGGCTCCTGCTCATTGCGGGTCTCGGCATCACGTCTTATGCATTATTGATGATGTCGGATTTCAACCTCCAGGGAAACTTTTACTCGATAGCTTTTCCTCGGCTGATCCAGGGTTTTGGCCTCGGGATGTTTTTTGTTCCCCTCTCAACGGCGGCTTACTTTAACGTCCCGGTCGAGCAGATGGGCAACGCATCCGGAGTTTTCAACCTCGTGAGAAACCTGGGGGGCAGTTTTGGAGTCGCCTTCAGCACCACGCTCCTCTCGCAGCGCGCTCAAGTTCATCAGACCTTTCTTTCTGAAAGAATCACCCCCTACAATCCCGCCTTCCGGGAGGCCTATCGCAGGGCCCACGATTTGCTCCAGATGAATCATTCGGCGGCCGCTCCATCGACGGGAGGACTTGCATTTCTTTACCAGGAGATTTTGCGTCAGGCGAGCATCCTTTCGTTCAACGACACTTTTTATGTGCTTTCCATCGCGACGGCTATTCTTATTCCGTTTGCTTTTTTGCTTAGAAAGGGGCGCTCCGGGGCTGCTTCATCCGGCACGGCCCTGCACTGACCCGAACGATGACGGTTTGTCTCGACAGATTTGGAGGAAACCAGTTGCAGATGGTACCAGCAAGCGAGATTGCAAACAGGATTGTAGCCCTGCAGGCGCTGCTGAGGGAAAATGGAATCGATGTTGCCATAATACGGCAAAATGCCGATCTGTTCTACTTCACAGGAACGGTTCAGGATTCTCACCTCATCGTGCCCTCCTCGGGGAACCCGGTTTTCCTGGTGAGGCGAAGCCTTGAGCGGGCTGAGGCGGAATCGCCTCTGCGTCCCATTATCCAGATGAAGAGCCTGGTTGAACTGCGCGAAGTCACATTTGAAGCATGCGGGACCGGCGAACCCAAAACTGTCGGTCTTGAACTGGACGTACTGCCTGCCAATACATTTTTCTTCTACGACGAAAAGATCTTTCCAAAACAGCAGATCGTTGACATAAGCGGCCCCATACGTCAGGTGCGCATGATAAAATCATCCCGGGAAATCCGCATAATGCGGGATGCAGCCGCCATATCGAAACAGGTGGCTGAAGCGGTCCCGCGTCTTCTCACGGCGGGAATGACCGAATTCGAACTCTCCGCCGAGTTGGAAGCTGTCTCACGCAAGGCCGGCGATTCAAGAATGATTCGCATAAGGGCCTTTAACATGGAGATGGTCTTCGGACATGTCCTGTCGGGACCCAATGCCGCAGTCCCTTCCTGTACCGATGCGCCTACGGGAGGTCCGGGCATTTCGCCGGCGTTCGGACAAGGCGCCGGAAACAAAAAAATACTCCCTGGTGAAATTGTTAGCGTCGATACAATGATTATTTGGAACGGGTATGCAAATGACCAGACCAGGAATTTCTGCATCGGCCCGCCTCCTCCAAGGCTCGCCCGCGCTTACGGATTCGTTCGGTCGGTGCATGCCCGCTTCAGGGATCTGGCGCGTCCGGGCGCTGTCACGGGCGAACTCTATGAGGCCGTATGGGGGTGGGCTCGAGAAGCTGGATGGGCCGAGTGGTTCATGGGCTGCTCGCAACCAAAGGTTACCTTTGTGGCGCACGGTTTGGGCGTTGAGGTAGACGAATTTCCATTTATAGCCCGGGGGCAGAAATTGGAGCTTCAGCAAGGAATGGTTTTCGCCTTCGAACCCAAGATCATAATTCCCGACGAAGGAATTGCCGGACTCGAAAATACCTACCTTGTCACAAGCGATGGCATTGAATCTTTGAATACAGCCACCGAAGAGCTGGTGATAATGTGAGCGGAGGGTGAAATGAACGAGGACCTGGACCGTAATCTGGATTTATGGAAGAGCAAACTCGAAAAAGCGTGGCTCAGAATTCCCAAACCCTTTCGCAGCGATCGGGCCGTTCACAGAACGCTTCAATGCCATCTATACAGAATTCTGCAGGAACTCGGCTTCAGTACCGTGGCCGACTACATGCCTCCACGAATCGCTGACCGGCCGGTTGACATTATAGCCCTCAACGAGGGGAACGAAATAGTTTACGCCATCTGCCTGGACACTCTGGTTACCTTGGCGGCGGTCAAAAGCCTCGGCAGTTTCGCAGCAGTAAACAAAGTTATTTTCACAACCGGTATGCTCGAGAAAAAGGTAAAGGAAAGCAGGTTTTTTCTGAAAGAGGAGATAAAGCACATTCATCTGAAACCCTTTGACCATTGAGGAATGCTCCCTGCTCCCCGCTCCCTGCTCCCTGCTTCCTCCTCCAGTATCGGCTCACACATTACGCACCTCTCCAAAATGTGTGACCACTATCTCGTGCTCTTCAAACAGGCTCTTGACCATCGCGGAAACCAGGAGATCTTTCTCTCTTGCCCGGGAAAAGAGCAGCCGTGACTTTCGGCGGACAAGGTCCGCGTCCACTATGCCCGGATGAGTCATTAGCTCGCTAAGGCCCGGTTTCAGCATCCGGCAGATGCGCCGAATTATTTTCTCGTTGATGAACCCAGTGGGAGAAATGCCATAAAATCCGCCAGGCGTTTTAATCCCGGCTTTGCGAATTCGCGACCTGAAAATCGGTCGAACAATAATGCTTGAGCGAGCCACGGCAAACTGTTTCACGAATTTGGCCCGCTGGCCCTTTTCCACGTCCGGCAAAAACCTCCACGCGCCATCGGCTTCGAAAGGCGTACGCATCCATTTGACCGAAAAACGTTTCGCTATTTCGATCATAACATCGAGCACCGCCGGAATGATATGAACATGCTTATGGCTGTCGAAATGCGTAGGGGTGATGCCGGAATCGAAAACTCTCTCAGCCTGGGCAAAAAGCTCCCTTCGGATCGCATCCCTAAGCGTCTTCCGCGCCGCGATTTTTTTCAGCAGCTCGCCAGGCCCTGAGGGTAGAAAACCCTCCGGACCGATCAGGCCGGAAAGTTTCTCTACAGGCGACAGCGGCTTTAAACCAGTGAGGACAAAATGGATTCCCGTCCCGAACCCCTCCCGCCCTCTGACAATTCTCACCGCGTCATCGAAAGCCTCTCCATTGGCCATTAAGCTGGCGCTTCGAAGCAGTCCGGCATCGGCGCATTCGGATACCGCAAGGTTAATCCCTCTGGTCAACCCGAAATCGTCAGCATTGATAATTAACAGTCGCCGCATAATCTGCCTCTGCCGCAGCCTTTCTGCATTATGCACCTCACCGGGAACAAGGTTCGCTACCAGAGATGGAGGCCGATGTCAATTTTTTCAAAGCCTGATTCCTTGGCCTGCCGCTTTACCCCGCTCTTCCAAATTCAAAAGCGCTTCGAGGATTAATTCTTTAAATCAGTCGACAAGTACTGTATAAGAGTTTGCCATTATCTAAAATTAATTCCACTTCGCAAAGGTCGCGTGATGACTAAAAAAGCCCTGCTGCAAAGCCGTTCTTTACAGGCGCTCCTTTGTATTTTTATCATCACGTTGAGCCTTGGGACCTCTCAAGCCGCCGAACCGAAGGCTTTCAGTCTGGATCAACTTATCCAGATGGCGCTGCAGACCAGCCCTGAGTTAAAAATGGCCGAACAGGATATCCTGGCGGCCAAGAGCGAATATAACGAGGCGAAGGGCGGCCAGCTGCCACAGATTGATCTTGTAGGAATAGTCGGTCCGGCCGAAGACGCTAAATTCCCCACGGTCGTATTGACGGGTCCGAAATCGGGCGTGATCGTTTCGCATGATGAAGGATTTGGGGCTATAAGTGTTTTCGGAAGGCTCGATTTTGCTATCACACAGCCCCTCTATACCTTCGGGAAGATATCCAACCGCAGAGATGCCGCCGCATTGGGGGTCGAAGCTCAAACAGCGGCCAGGGAAGAGCGGCGAAATAAGATCGTTCTGAACGTCAAGGAGCTTTACTACGCATATCTTATAGCGCTTCAGGGCAAGAACGCCGCCAGGGATGCCGACACGTATATAGATGACGCCGGCAAACGCATCAAACGGTTAATCGAACTGAAAGCAAAAAATGTAGACCCCAGCGATCTTTATCGGATGGACGCTTTTGCAGCCGAAGTTAAGGCTTTTGCCGCCAAGGCGGAGTCAGGATCTATCACCGCCTACGCCGCTCTGAAAAAAGCCGTCGGATTACCCGATCACGAAGAATTGAAACTCAAAGAGACTGAACTGCCCAAAAATCCGGCGGAACTTGAACCTGAAGGTGAATACATTCAGCGTGCCATCGCAAATAGACCTGAGATCCTGGAGGTCAAAAAAGGGGTCGAAGCTAAGGGAAAACTGACTGAGGCCGCCGAAGCCGACCTGTATCCCTCCTTTTTTGCCGCTGCCACAGGATCGCTTGCCGGCGCACCCGACCGTGAAAAATTCGATAATTCATACCTGATCGATAATTTCAATCATGCTTACGCCGGAGTCTTTGCCGGGGCCCAATGGCACCTGGATTTCGGTATCGGACAGGGAAAGCTCGACAAAGCCAGGGCCGAGTATCAAAAGATGCGCAATACTCAGGAATTCGCCGAAAAAAATATCCCCGTCGAGGTGATAAAATATTACCAGGACACTGTTGAAGCCTACAAATCCTTCACAGCTTATGAGCAGGCTGCTGTGGGTGCACGCCGCTGGATTGTTACCGCTTTTTCCAATTTCGATCTGGGGATCGGCACAGCCCGGGATATGTTCGATGCAATAGACCGTTATGGAAAAAACCAGGGCAACTATCTTCAGTCGCTGTACAATTACCACGTGTCGCTTGCGCGTTTGGATTATGCGACAGGGAAAAGAATCGATATGCCTTGAACAATCTGCCATGGAAGTGCATATTTGATCTTTATATGAAAATTGTTACAGGTTTCCGGCCAGGATAAGAATGAGTCTGCTCAGGAGATTTTCGCAAAACCTCGTGGCTTGGGTCCTCCCCAGGCCACGTTTTATTCTGGCGGCCGCATTGCTGAGCGTAATCGGCTCACTCTGGCTTGCGGCTGTTCGGCTTGAAGTGCGAACCGACCAGCTTGAGCTCATCTCCACCAGAAATCCCCTTATAGCCAAATCGCAGACGTTGGACGAATTCAATTTTCACGGCAAAACCACCTTCGCGCTCGTCGTTCGAGGCCCCACACAAGACAGGGCTATCGAATTCATGAACGCCATAGTTTCAAAAATCCAGGCCGACCCCGAACATTTTCAAGACGTATTTTACAGAATCAATCCGGACGAGTTCAAAAAATGGCTGCTCTATTACCTCGATGAAGACGACCTCGTAACCATCAGGAACACGCTGGAAAAGAACTCCGTGCTCGTCCACAAGATGGCCGAAAACCCGGACCTGCTCAATTTTTTCGAACTGGTAAACCGGGATATGGCCTCCAGAATGGTCGGCGAGTTTTTTACCGGCTTTCTCGATGAGGAGGTTACCCCGCAAGGCCCCGGTAAAGAGGCCAGGCCCTTGGACCTCGAATTCCTGATAAAGGTCCTCGATGGGTTTTCAGGATATCTTTCCGGCTCAAAGTATGCCTCCCCCTGGTCCTCATTTTTCAAAAGCGGGGCCTGGGACCTCGAAAAAGAGGGCTACCTTTGGGAAGGCAAAAAGAAGCTGCTGATTGCCGAGGTGATGCCCGCCAAAGTGTCCGGGCAGGTGAGCAAGACCCTGAAATCTCTTGCCCAACTGCGAAATTATATACATGAGCTCAGGGCATCGGGCTTCAGTGACGTTGAGGCTGGGGTCACCGGGCAGGAGGCGCTTAACAACGATGAAATGAGCACTGCAATGGCGGATATGACCAATGCGACCTGGTTATCCATGCTGGGCGTCTTGCTGATAATGGTCCTGTTTCTGAGGGGTTTTCGCCATCCGGTTATAATCCTCATATCTCTTGCAGTCGGCCTGTGCTGGACATTTGGCTGGACTGCCATTTTCATAGGTCATTTGAATATCCTTTCGATCGTTTTTGCGCCGATGCTCTGTGGTCTGGGAGTTGATTACGCGATCCACTGGTTTGCCAGATTTGAGGAGGAAAGGGACCTCGCTGACGGGACCCGATCCGCTGTTATCCGGAGGGTCATGGATAAGTCCGGCCCCGGAATAATGCTTGCGGGCCTTAGCACGGCATTTTCCTTCCTTCCCTTTATTCTAACGGGCTTTCGCGGACTCATGGAACTCGGCATGATAACCGGGATGGGAATCCTTTTGATAATACTGGCCGACTTCACGGTGCTGCCCGCACTGAGTCACTATCTGGCCGTCGAAAAACCCCCGGTTAAACGATCGAGCGCTCAGGCAAATAACAGGTATCTTCTGCGGCTCGGACCGAGAGGCGTGCGAACGATTCTCGCCTTGGCCCTGATCTTCTGTATAGCTGGTTCCCTTAGTGCTTCACGTGTGCGGTTCGACCTGAATCCTCTGCGCCTCCAGTCCAAAAACGCCGAATCTGTCTATTGGGAAAAAGTCCTGGTCGAGAATTCCGACCGGTCGATAATTTCGGCGGCCATCCTCACGGACTCCCCTGAAGAAGTGATGAAGGAGTCGGCAAAATTCAAGGCCCTCCGAACCGTTTCGCACGTGGATAACATTTTTACGCTCCTTCCCGACGACCAGGAAGAAAAAATGCCCGTTTTGTGTTCTATTGCGCTCCTGGTTCCCGAACTGCAACCCCCGGTCCTCCGTTTGGCTTCTAAGCAGGACCAAAGCAATCTCGATGCCGCAGCAGATGCGTGCGACGGTCCATCCTATAAGGCCGGATTGATCGAGGTCCTTCAGAGGATAAGGTTCAAGATGCAGGATGAACAGGCCCGGGAGTGGGGAGCTTCCAAACCCTTGGTGGAACAAATGGTTAAAGTCAGGAAACTGATAGACGGGATCGTCCAGGCGCTTGACATCTCATCCACTGATTCCGAGCGGCTTTTCAAATACCGCAGGCACTTTGAAAAAGACATCGTGGAGCAGTGGACCCTGATCAAGGAGAGTTCTTCCGCTTCTCCAATGGGAATTCACGATCTTCCATCTCAACTGAGAGACCAGTTTCTTCAGGGGAACCAATACCTCGTCAGGATTTATCCCAGGGAGCCTATCTGGGAGGAAGGAACGCTGACCCGCTTTGTCAACGACATCCAATCAGTTAACCCTGATGTCTTAGGCGACCCGGTTTATCTCTATGTCTTTGCGTCGGCCTTCAAGAAAGCGTCCATCAACGCCTCCATTTACGCACTGATCGCCATCTCGGTGCTTCTTGCATTTACATTCCGAAGTTTGCGCCTTATGCTGATATCTCTTATCCCGCTCGTGGCCGGCACGATTTGGACTGTGGGCATAATGGCGGCCGCAGGCTTCGATTTCAATCTTGCAAACAGCATATTCATGCCGCTCGTGGTTGGGGCGGGAGTAGAATACGGGGTAATAATTCTCCAGAGATGGAGAGAGGGCCCGGCAGGGTATGGACGCCTTCCTTTCAGTACGGGCAAAGGGGTCATCCTGGCATCCCTCACTACCACTATTGGCTTTGGCACGTTGATGATATCAAACCACAGGGGGATTTTCAGCCTGGGTTTTGTAGCGTGGGCCGGAAGTATCTGCGTTGTTGTTGCTGCGCTGTTCATCTTGCCCGCGATCCTTTCTTTTATGCCGGCCCCGGTTGCTGACAAGGAGGCCATAAATGCTCGGCGTTAGGGTATGGAATTTTATTTTCGCATTCTTTTTGATCGTCATCGCCGCCGCGCCTCTTAGAGCGCAATCCGGCGCTGCCGACCAGGTGCGCTCGGTGCTCGACGCCGCCATGGACGTCCAGACCAGGCCCGGCCTCCAGGGGCCTGAACACCGCAAAGAACGGGCTGCACTCATCAGGAAACTGATATCCGAAAATTTCCTGACCGCAGAAATGTCCAGGGATTCGTTGCAGGGCTATTGGGAAAAACTTTCAGCAAAGCAGCGCGAACAGTACCAGACGCTTTTCACAAGTATTTTTACGGATTCCTATTCCAGGCGCGTTTTGGATTTTCTCAAAAGGGAGACAATTGAATACCCCGGGGAGACTCCCGAAGGTAAATACATAAGAGTGAACACTGTAATAATGCGAACCAATGAGCACATCCCGGTCGACTATATACTCGAGTCCAAAGGCCGGAAGTGGATGATTAGAGATGTGATAATCGATGGAGTTGGCACGGTTGAAACCTATCGTAATGGTTTCGGCGCATTCTTAAGGAATAATTCTTTCGATGCTCTTATTCAGAGGATGACAACTCAGAAAAAAGCCGGAGAGGAACTTTGATCGGAAAAACGCGCCTGATTCGATTTCGAGAGCTTTAGCAGGTGCTGAAAAAGGATTGAACTTCCCACTGCACTATTTTTCTTGCCACGCCTTCTTGATGGCATCATCTACTTTTTTGTCCGCGTTATCCTTCTCCTTTGTATCGTCCTTCTTTGCCTTGCCTTCCTCTTTTTTCTCCTTGGCGGCTTTGGAATCCGGACTCGATCCAAGAGGAATTTTGAAAAACGGGATATCAAAGAAGGTGGCTCGACCTTGATCCGCTGTATCGTTGGCCGCACCCGATACAGCCGGGCTGCTCAGAAAAATTGCAAGCAAAACACACATGATCCATCTGTTCATGGTCAACTCCACCCCGGGACGTCATCGCCCGTCACTCCTTATAACATTTCCCCATGCTTCTCCTTAACAGGTTTTTTAATAAACAGGGAGCAAAAAAGGAGAAAGCCAAGGGCGGGGGCTCCTGGCTTCCGGGGTGGATAGATACGGGGGTCACTTAAAAGTGAGCAGGGTCTTATGGCTCGTAAGATAGCCGGCTTTTCCCCTTTTGAAAATCAGGTCTAGAGTGTATTTCGCATTTACTGATACAGTAAAATGAAGATCGAGTTCTACCGGCTGCTCTCTTTTCTGCCTGCCCGAATTGGAAAATTCACTACTCAAAGGCGAGTTAAAACATGACCGGGGCAGGCATTTGGCTATTTTATGGCATGTATACTGGTCTATGCATTTTTGAGAATCCGAACGTTTCCATTCAATGCGTAACTGCTACGGATATTGCTGCTTTTTTCGAGCCAACCAAAAACTCCAATTCGGAAATCATCTTCTTCATCGGATCGATCTGAGCCCCTATCTCTTGGGACATCGAAGCATTTACCTCAGCACTGGCCGCATTCTGCTGGACCACTTTGTCCATTTCCTGAACCGCCCGATTGAGATGCTCTATTCCCTGTGCCTGTTCCTGGGAAGAAACCGCTATTTCACCGGCCAGTGCACTGGCTTTTGTGACTATAGTAGCGACTTCCGCAAATTCGGTGTTGGTCTTTTGAACTACACTCGAGCCGTTATTTATCTTTTGAACGGTACCCTCAATGAGATCTGCCGTGCTTTTTGCAGCTTCCGCTGCTCTCATAGCCAAATTTCTCACTTCGTCGGCGACTACGGCAAATCCTGCTCCGATCTCTCCCGCCCTGGCAGCTTCAACCGCTGCATTCAGTGCCAGAAGATTTGTCTGGAAAGCGATCTCGTCAATGGTTTTTATGATTTTCTGGGTGTCCTCGCTGGCTCGGGATATCTCATTCATGGAGACCGTAAGATTCTTCATTGTATCATTGGCGCGTACGATGATGCCTGTGGCTTCTTGCATCAGTCGATCAGCCTGCTTGGCGCCTTCTGCATTCTTCTTGGTCATTGAAGACATCTCATCAAGAGAGGAAGTCGTCTCTTCAAGAGCCGATGCTTGCCCTGAGGCTCCCTCCGCCAGTTTCTGGCTGGAAGATGACAACTGACCGGCTGCAAGACAAACGATGTCTGCGTTTGACGTAAGCCCTTCGATAGCAAGATTGATGGGACGAGTTGTACTTCTTGCTATCCACCAGGACAGTGGTGTTCCTATAAATGCAAAAAAAATCACCACACCCATGAAGAGCTTTTGTATTCCCGATAACTCCGCTTGGACATCGTCTATGTAGACCCCGGAGCCGATAATCCAACCCCAGGGCTCGAACAACTTGACATAGGATATTTTGGGTACAGGTTTACTCTCACCCGGCTTGGGCCACATGTAATCTACAAAACCGTCTTTATTTTCTTTGCAGACCTTGACAAACTCGATAAAGAGGTGCTTTCCGTTGGGGTCCGCGAAGTCGCGCAGATCTGTTCCATCCAGCTCAGGTTTAAACGGATGCATGATCATGGTGGGACCTAAATCGTTGATCCAAAAGTATTCCTGGCCTCTGTAACGAAGGCCCTTGATTCGAAGGGCCACTCTTTTTTGAGCATCTTCAAGAGTAAGCTCTCCTGATTTAACCCTGCCCTCATAAACCGACAACAGATTGAATGCTACCTCGGTAACACCTTTTAGATCTGACCGCTTCTCGCGGTATACCATCGCATCGATTTTAAAATAAACCCAGATAAGGATCAGTGTAACGCAGATGATACATACCAGCCCCAATGATATCATCTTCGTGGAAAGCTTAAACCGTTGCATCTCAAATCCTCCCACCAATCAATCTTTTAAGGTCCAGTAAACAACACGTTTCTCGAAAGTCTTAGCTACTCGGATTCACCGTTCGAGGTTGATTTGAATAGTGCTGGCATCCGCGATGAGTTGAGGGTATATCCTTTTACTGTCTCGAACTCAGAATCGGACGGATTGCGTCGCGCCTTTAACAATATTTTTTTTGCTTTGAATGATTTGTTTCGGTTTTAATAGGGCTTTCCAGCGTTCTCCGGTCAAACAACCGAAGATTCTTTCATCTCCCAATGGCAGGGTTCCACCTTCTCCAAACGGAATTACATGCATCAGTTAGGATCATGCATGCTTCTTTTGAAGGCAAACAGATTTACCATCCCCCGCTATCCCTGCCGCTGAGCGAATCCGTTCAATAACGGAAGTTCTTTAGTAGCTCGATCCCGTTCCCGATGGACTCCCTATCGGGCAGCCCGGGTCCGTGTCCAGGCCCGGCTTGTCATTGTCCATGCCTGTGTCCGTACCTGGCGGGTAGTAGGGCTGTACGCCGCATGGCCCCGGTTCGAATGAACCCGCAGATCCTGTGCCAAGTGAACCGGAAGACTCCGTGCCTGACGAGCCTGAGCCGCTTAAGTTGGGCCCGATGCCGCCGGCATACTCGCCGCTGCCGACTGCTCCTCCCACGCCTGCCGCCCGCACGTATGTATTCGAGGCCGCAAAAATAGCCAGAAACAGAAGAATGGCTAGTAGAATGCTTAGTTTCTCCATGTCATTTCTCCTCTTCATTCCAGCGTCATCTTTATGGAAGCTTCTACAATCATAAAATAAGACTGCAAACTGCGGAGCACAAATCCATTCAAAACGGTATCTTAAACGAAAGGCCCATATTCGCGGCATCGTAGGGCCGAAGAATGTATCAACTTGACCACCGGCGAATCTCGAAGGGCATTTAGGGAAGTGTGAGGGGTTACCCATTAAAATGGAAATTGGCAAGAAAGTGGAAGTGGGGATGGGGTGTTTCCGGATGGACACCGCTAGTCCAAAATGCTTCTCTAAAGGGTGATGAAAAAGGGTTCTCTGGAGGGAAAATCGCCCCGCATTGCTGATGATTTCGTCATATCTGTGGACCCCGGATCGGCTCCGGGGCGGGCGCCGGAGTCCATGCATTTTCCCAATTAATTGGTTTTAAAGCAAAAGATACCCGAGCCCGGCTCCCGGACTCAAGACTTCCGGGGGACAAGCTTCGCAGGCGTGACGACCCCTTACAACATGTAAAAACTTTGTTGACAATGTACTCTTCCCTCGCTCCCTGCTCCCCTGCTCCCCGCTCCTCAGTCCTCAGTCCCCAGTCCTCAGTCCTCAGTCCTCAGTCCTCAGTCCTCAGTCCTCTTTCCCCAGTCCTCAGTCCTCTTCCCCCGCTCCCCTGCTTCACGCTTCCCGCTCAGTCCTCAGTCCCCAGTCCTCAGTCCTCAGTCCTCAGTCCCCAGTCCTCAGTCCTCTTCCCCCGCTTCCCGCTTCCCGCTGAAACCACACGCTAAAACTACACCAGACGACTATCGTCTCTGATACATTACCTTGCCGCCGACTATGGTGTAGGCCACCCGGGCCGACCGGATCTCCTCTTCGGGTATCGTCATGATGTCCTTTGTAAGGATGGTGATATCGGCAAGTTTCCCTGGCGTTAGCGAACCTTTGATTCCCTCCTCAAAAGCAGCATAGGCATTGTTGATGGTGTACGCTCGAAGAGCCTCTTCCCGGCTCATGCGCTGGTCCGGGTAGAAAATTGAGCCATCGGACAGCCTCCTGGTCACAGCGGCATAGAAATTTGGAATCGGGTCCACGTCCTCGACGGGTGTATCCGTTCCGTTCGTCACGACTGTCCCGCTCCGCATGAGCTTTTGCCAGACGTAGGCGCCCTCTTCTGCCCGCATTGTTCCAAGCCTTTTGATGACCCAGGGCCCATCCGATGTGCAGTGAACCGCCTGCATGGATGCTATGATTCCAAGCTGGGCAAACCGCGGGATATCGACAGGGGCAAGGTGTTGGGCGTGCTCGATTCGCCATCGGAGGCTTTTGCCGTTGATGCCCGGATTCTCCCTGAAGACGGTTTCGTAAATGTTAAGCATTTCTCGATTGGCGCGGTCTCCTATGGCATGCACGCAAAGCTGAAAACCGTTCTTGACGGCAAGTCGGGCCGCCTCCAGAATGTCTTGGGTTGGTTCGACATTGAGTCCCGTGCTTCCGGGCAGGTCGGAATATGGTTCGAGCAACCACGCAGTATGCGAGCCAAGGGCGCCGTCCATGAATTTCTTAATGGCCCTCACGGTAAGCCTTTTATCGCCGAAATTAATAATCTTATACTTGGCAAGATTTTCCGCAAGGTCCTTGTTTTGCTCGTGAATCATCACCCAGAGCCGGATTCCGAGATTGTTTTCCTCAACGAGCTTTTTGTAACGATCGATGTCCCGGAACGAGGAAGAGGCATCCTCAAAGCTGGTGATCCCTTTGGACAGGCAGTCCTCAACAGCGAGACCGATGGCTTTGCGCCATTGCGCCTCGACTTGCTCCGGCGTCCGCTTTGCAATGGCCTCTTCATGGACTCTTGAAATCAGCTCCTCGGCGGCATCAAAGAAGACCCCCGCCGGGTTCCCGCTGGAGTCCCTCAGTATTGCTCCGCCATCAGGGTCCTTCGTATCTTTTGTTACCCCTGCCAGTTCCCTTGCCTTGAGATTGGCGAAAAGGGCATGTCCGCTGGCATGAGTGAGCAGCACCGGATTCTCGGGAGATACTTTATTCAGGGAGTCATCGGTCGGGTATCCCTCAATTTGAGGTGAGGGGCGCTTATTCCATTTCTCCTGGTGCCAACCCGATCCGATGATCCATTCACCTGGTCCGGCCTTCCGCACGCTATCCTCAACCATAGATACGATCTGGTCCCAATCCCCGGCCTTCGTCAGATCCAGTTCCATCTTTGACTTGCCGAGAAAGAGCAGATGCCCGTGGCCGTCTATGAAGCCGGGCATGGCAAACATGCCTTTGATATCCAGTAACTGTGTGGACTTTCCGATGTAGCGCTCTATCTCATGTCTGCTTCCCACCGCGACAATAGTGTCTTTTCGAATTGCTATTGCTTCTGCATCAGGCTGCTTCTCATCCACGGTGACTATTTTGCCGTTAATAAGAACCAGATCGGCTGGCTCCATCTCTTGCCCGTAGGCGCCGGACGAAACGAAAGCAACCAGCAACAGCACCATGAATACAAGCAATACGCTGTATTTCCGGATCTGCGCCACTCCTGTTTTTCTCCCTTTCTCCCTTTCTCCCTTTCTCCCTTTCTCCCCTGCTCCCTGCTCCCTGCTTCTTGCTCCCTGCTCCCTGCTCCCTTTCTCCCTTGCTCCTCAGTCCTCAGTCCCCAGTCCTCAGTCCTCTTTCCCCGCTTCTTGCTTCTATTGTGACGATGGTAGGGGTCAAGTCTATCAAACGTAGACTTGACCCTCCTTTTGAACTTCTTCCTTTGATGACGCTTTTGCGCTGATCTCCATGCAATCCGGATCTGCGCCACTCCTGTTTTTCTCCCTGCTCCCTGCTCCCTGTTCCCCGCTCCCTGTTCCCTGCTCCCTGTTCCCTGCTCCCTGCCCCCTGCTCGCTCCGCCTCCGGGCCTTCGGCCGTTTGTGTCAGAACACCTGCAAGTAGAGCTCATAGATTTCATCGGGGGCGGCAACCGGGCGTGGATTGAAGAGTCCGGCGAGGTCACCGGCGGCGTGCAGGCAGCAGTCCTGCAGGCTCTCTTCCGGAACACCCAGTTCGCTTAGCTTCATAGGATGGCCGACTTCGCGCATCATTTTTTCGACCTCATCGGCAGCAGCCAAGGCAGCCTGGCGGTTATCCATACCCGCTGTATTCACTCCCAGCGCCTGGGCGACCATCGCCAACTTGTCCGTAGCATGATCGACGTTGAAACGCATCACTGCAGGCAGCATGATGCCGCACGCGGTGCCGTGAGGGATGTTGTGAAGCATGCCCACGGTGTGCGCCATGGCATGGGCCAGGGCCACAGAGGCTATGGCGAAGGAAAACCCGGCCATGGTGGCTGCCACCTGCAGATTCATCCGCGCCTCTTCGTTCTTGCCGTCGGCCATAGCAATGGGCAGATACTGCCTGATCAGCTTTATGGCATGCAGGCCGTTTGCATCGGAGATGGGGTTAGTGGTAAGGGTGGTCAGGGCTTCCACGGCGTGGGTCATGGCATCCATGGCCGTGGACGCGGTCATTGACGGGGGCAGGGTCATAACGAAACGCGGGTCCAGAATGGCTACCTGAGGCATGATGTACTTGTCGAGGATGTAGACCTTGCGTCCGGCCGCCTTGCTTTTGATAACGGCGGCCGAGGTGACCTCGCTGCCGGTTCCCGAGGTTGTGGGAATCACTATGTGCGGTGTTACAGGCCCTTGCAGTCTCTGAATCGCGATGTGGTCATTGGCGCTGCCTCCTTGTTTGAGGACCACGCAGAGTGTTTTGCCTGTGTCGATAACGCTGCCGCCGCCCACGCTTACAATGCAGTCCACGCCCAGACCCCGGGCCATTGCCGCTGCGGCGTCCACCGTTGCCAGGTCGGTGTCCTGGGCAATGTTGTCGAAAACGCCCACGCAGAAATCGGCCAATGCGTTACGGGCCAGTTCTGCCAGGCCTGCCTTCACCACACCGGGGTCGGTCATCAACAGAACCCTCTTACAACCAAGATTTGCCACTTCCCTGGATAATGACGTCAGGGTGCCATGACCGGCGATCACCTTGGTGGGGCAGTGATATTCATACGCCTGCAGCCTTTTATTGTCGGAGAGAATGGAACAGACGATGTTCGATTCGTGGTGGGTATAGCTTGCTACGTGCATCCGCTTGATCTGTGTGTATTCGGCTAAACCGCTATGTCCAAGCTCACGGCCGACGCCGGACTGCTTGTAACCTCCGAAAGGACAGAAATCGCCGAAAGCGTGGTAGTTGTTTATCCACATGGTGCCGGTGCGCACCTGCCGTGCAATGCGTTCGGCCCGGCCGGTATTGCCGGAAAACACGCCTCCGCCCAGGCCGTATATGGAATCATTGGCGATTGCCACTGCTTCTTCGTCACTGTCGAATTTAATGAGCGAAACAACCGGGCCGAAAATCTCCTCCTGAGCTATGCGCATCTTGTTGTCCACGTTGGCGAAAACCGTGGGCGCGTAATAGCAGCCGTCTTCGAAGTCCTCGACCTCGACGCGGCCGCCGCCGCACAGCACCTCGGCGCCCTCTTGCCGGCCCAGCTTGACGTAGCCGTCAACAACGGCCAACTGCCTCTCATTTACCAGGGGTCCGATATGAGTGGTGGGCAGGAGCTGGTACCCGACCCGAAGCGCCTCTGTGCGCTTCTTGAGCTTTTCGCAGAATTCGTCGTAGATTTTCGAAGAAACCAGAATGCGGGTACCGGACTCGCAAACCTGGCCCTGGTGGAAGAAGGTGCCCATGGCCGAACCGTTTACGGCGTGGTCCATATCGGCATCTTCCAGGACGATGTTGGCGGACTTGCCGCCCAGTTCGAGAGTGACCCGCTTAACCGTGCTGGAGGCCATGCGCATGATCTGTCTGCCCACCTCGGTGCTTCCGGTGAAGGAGATTTTGTCCACGTCCGGGTGGGTGCACAAGATCTCACCCAAACCGGCGCCATCTCCGGGAAGGACGTTGATCACTCCCCCGGGAATGCCCACGGCCTTGGCCGCCTCGGCGATAATCAGCGCAGAAAGCGGAGTGGCCGAAGCCGGCTTCAATACGACGCTGTTTCCCATAATGATGGCCTGGCCGATCTTCCAAAAGGCCATGGTCATGGGGAAATTCCAGGGGATAATGCCTACGCATACTCCCACCGGCTCTCGGCGTATATAGTCGCGGCCCACCTCGAATGGATTGCCCGAATATGGAATCTCCTCTTCCCACGGGAACTTCGAGGCGGCGTAGTAAGCCAGGTTGCGCAACATGGCTGCGGATGTACCCGGCGTCAGTTTGCAGAAATTGATGATCTGACCGGCATCCATGGCTTCGGCCATAAGCAACTGCAAGCTCATCTGATTGACCATGTCGGCAAAGTCATAAATTTTTTCGGCGCGGGCTGCTGGCGTCATGCCGCTCCACTCGCCCTTGTCAAAGGCTCGGCGCGCCGCCGCAATGGCCGCCTCGGCATCGGCCTTACCTGCCATTGCCACTGTTGCGATAGGAACGCCGTTGCCCGGGTCCGACGTTATAAAGGTCTTCCCGTCCTGTGCCTCTACAAATTCCCCGTCGATGAACAGCTTGTAATGATCCATCTTTTGTCCTTTCTCTTTGGCCTTTGAGGCTGGCTTGGTGGAGGCTGCCATGGTCTACAACCTCAATGAGGTGGAATCTCACTCTACCTCGTCGAGGCCGCACTACATATTGACGACAGATGCGTAAGACCTGGAATACACAGCGCTAATGCCACACATGATTTGAGATCTCTTGGGATTAACCGTCGCTGGGTTTTGGCCATACGCCAAATTCGAGATGCTTCAGTTCTTTTCTCTCGCCCACTTCCCGCAAGAGAATAGACACGACCTGCTGCCGGACTGAGGGCAAGATAAGATCGAACCACTCCCGTGTTCCGTATTTTGCCATGGTCCTGCCTCCTGACTGTTGCGGATGTTGATCTTGACCGTTGATAAACAACAGACCGGCGGGGATATCAGGGAGCCTTACAGATAGTAGATACTGTGATATAGGATCATGGGATAGATTGGGAAATTCCCTGCTTTCCAACGTTGAGCAGTTACTATTTTATTGCACTCTGAAACGATTGTCAAATCTATGCAGTGTTTCATTAAAACTATCGTTTTAGCGCGAAACATTGTATTGTTTTCGCAACTCATGTAGAAAAGAAGATGGTTGAAAAGCCGGCGGTTAGCGTTTAGCCGTCATTTTCATATGATGGCCCATTTCCGGGTCGGGTTCCATCCGCAAAATCTTCCCGGCCGCTTTTCGGTGACGCTTTTTTCGTGCGCTCAAAACGGGCGGCGCCTTTCTATTCCTCGTATGATAGACCGGAGACGGGACCGGATGCCTTCCTGATATCACAGGCGGCAAAGCCCTGCCACTCACTCAACGGCTTCTCGGAAGTGATAATGAAGCCCCTCCTTTCAGCATCATCGGCATAGGAGACAGCAACTTCGCCGACAAGTGCATAAACGTCGGGACTCACCACGATTGTCAGGTCGTCCTCGGTTTGGACCAGATCCGCTTGCCCCGGTTTATCGAACACCAGGCCAAGCGACGGATCGCAGCAACCCGTGAAGCGAATCTCTACGCGAACACAGCGATTGAGCCCCTCTGCGGACGATGCCGACATGATCGCACGGTATGCTTCCGGCTCCAATTTGATAAACATCGCAATTTGTCCTTTCTTCATCCCTCACAGACGGTCTCCGGTTTCGCTTCCTTTACCGGATGAACACCTTTAGGGAAGGGTGAAGCCCTTGAAAATGGAAATTGCCAAGTAAGTGAGAAACATAATCATACTATAATTTTCAATTTCAAGGCCCTCACTTTTGCGACATCGACAACCTGAGAGGAGCATGAAGCACGAAGCGCATAGCTTTTGCTCTTCGCTCCCCAGTCCTCAGTCCTCAGTCCTCAGTCCTCAGTCCTTTTTCCCCGCTCCCTGCTCCTCGCTCCCCGCTCCCCGCTCCTCGCTCCTCGCTTCTTGCTCCCTGCTCCCCGCTCCCTGCTCCCCGCTCCTCATTTATCAGCATTTCTCTTGCGGGTTTTGATTGGAATAGCGTATGATTCAAGGACATTCGGCATTCCGAACGCTTTTTCTCATGGAATCCGATTCGCAAAATGCAGTTCGCCTCCATGTGGGGTCAAGTTGACGCATTACTCGGGTTAAGACCGCTTGCGGGCGCCGTCCATCTTTTATGGAAGGGCCACCCTCAACATCAAAGCCGAGTAATGCTTCTCAATTGCCCCTTCATCTGAAATACACTGATTCCCATTTAACGGGTAAGCGCTTTCCGGCTGAAAGGAGAAAGCGGGATGAGAGTAGCTGCACTCGTGAACCCATTCGCAGGAAGCCGGACGGCCGGCAAACAATGGCCCATTCTCCTCCGGTCGATCGGGTGGGAAGCAAAGATGGTTGACACATTCTGGAGCGAATATCCCGGGCATTGCGAATCGATTGCTGCATCAGCCCGCCGCTCCGGATACGACAGGGTGATCGCTGTGGGCGGAGACGGCACTCTGTCCGAGGTCCTGAACGGACTATGGTGGGAAGAACATGGAAATATGCCCTCGGTGGGCATGGTGCCCTTCGGCACCGGGTGCGACTACTTTCGAAACTTTGAAAACGGGGCGGGGATGGCCGCCAGATTGAAAACGGCCCTCGCAAATCCAGCCATCAAAGTCAGTCTTGGAAAATGCCGGTACAAGGTCCAGGGCGTAATGAGGCAAAGGGTTTTCGCGAATGTTCTGGGACTGGGGTATGACGCAGAAGTGGTCCGCCGGTTTAAAAGCTCGAACCTCCAGCGATTCGGCTTGTTTTCTTACGGCATCAGCGCCCTTGCCGAGATGAGGCAGCTTCGGCCGTTTACCTTGGAGGGCACGGTGGGCGATTCCTCGTTCCGGGCCGACATGGTCTTTTTTTCGGCGACCCTCGGGTGCTGCTTCGGAAAAGGAATGAGGCTCGCTGTCGATGCATCTCCTTCACATGATCGATTTGAATTCGTAGTCGCAGCGCCGATGTCTCCGCTGGGTTTGTTGACCCCCATTGCTCGAGCCTACCTGGGGCTGCGTCAGGACGATTCCGTGATATCCAGGTTTTATGGAAGTGGGGCGGTGCTCGGCTCCTCGATGCCGATCTTGTTCCAGGCTGATGGCGAACTGCTCGGACAAACCGGCATCATTGAAATCGAGTTGATACCCGATGCCTTCTCTTTTGCCGGCGGGATGACCAGAAAGTAAGGAAGCTAAAAGGACCGGGTCAAACTGTGCCGCTGATACCCGAAGTTGAGCAACGACCGGGTCGAAGACATCGAAAGGAGGTTTTTAGATGGGCACTGCGAAGATCGACGGATTATTGCAGGGTGCTGTATCAAATGGTGAACTTCCTGGTGTCGTAGCCTTTGCAGCAGACAGTAAAGGTGTCATCTACCAAGGCGCCTATGGTCGCCGCGCCATAGACAGCGATGCGCCCATGACCTGCGACACGGTTTTTTGGATTGCTTCGATGTCGAAACCGATAACGACGGTAGCCGCTTTGCAACTGGTCGAGAAGGGCAAACTCAAGTTAGACGAACCGTTAGGTGGTTTGTTGCCTGAATTGGTCACGGTTAAAGTCCTCGAGGAATTCGATAATGACGGCGTTCCTCACCTCAGGGACTCGAAGAGGCCGGTTACGCTTCGTCACCTCCTCACGCATACCTCCGGATTTGCCTATGATTTTTTGAATGAGAGCCTGTTGCGCTACTATATGAATGAAACAATTCCGCCAATCGGCGAATGTAAAAACATCACCCTCCTCAAAACGCCTCTGCTTTTCGACCCTGGTGACCGGTGGGAGTACGGAATCAGCCTCGACTGGGCAGGGAAGGCCATTGAAGCCGCCAGCGGTCAGCCGTTTAATGATTATTTGTGGGACAACATATTAGCGCCTCTTGGCATGAACGATACGGCCTTCATTATAAAACCGGCGATGCGTTCACGACTGGCGGCGGTTCATGTGCGCAATGCCGACGGGTCGCTTGTCCGCATAGAGTTTGAGATGCCTCAGGAACCCGAGTTCTGCATGGGCGGCTCCGGCCTCTACTCGACAGCGGGAGATTATCGGACATTCCTGCAGATGATCTTACATGGCGGCACTCTCAACGGCGTGGGCATCCTGCAGCCGGAAACGGTGCAGAAAATGGGGCGCAACCAGATCGGCGATCTGAACGTACCCCCACTCAAGTCCGCAATCCCGGCCTTGGCTAACGATCTCGAATTCTTTCCCGGCATGGTCAAGAAGTGGGGATTGGGCTTTATGCTAACGACTGAAGATGCTCCAACCGGAAGGAGCGCCTGGAGCATGTCCTGGTGCGGAATCGCCAACACATACTTCTGGGTCGATCCCGTCAAGCAAGTGATCGGTGGGGCCTTGACCCAAGTCCTCCCCGGTGCTGATGCTCGGGCAGAGGATTTATTCGCTCGGTTCGAGACATCCGTTTACCAGCAGTTGTAGAGGGGGTGTATCGGACGAAACTATTGACCGTGTACCGAAAGTTCAGCAAATAAAATAACTTTGTGGTGCTGCGGCGGGCCTCCGGCCACGCCTCGCGGAGCGTCGAGATATTGCGCTCGGCCCTCACGCGCTTGAGCGTGAGCGCCTGTGGTCCAGGACATATCAGGGATAGCCTGGAAATCGAGGGGGGATCTTTAAAGTGAAAAAACATTCCCCCGCTCTTTTGAGCTTTTGCAATTTGCAGAATTTTGCGCACACAATCTTTTGCTCCTTGCTCCTCCCATTCACCTATTCGCCCGCTCTTAATTCACTCTTCCCGCGCTCCCTGCTCCCCACTTCCCGCTCCTCAGTCCTCAGTCCTCAGTCCTGCGGCCTCACAAAGCGCCCTCACAAGGAATCGGGCGCGAACTTGAAGCATTTGGGCACGGGCCGAGAGTATCAAGCGCGGACCCGAAACGAAGTGAGGGTTCCGGCCGCGAACCTGAAGCATTTCACGCGCTTCCAGAACGCTAACCGCGAACCCGCAACGTAGTGAGGGTTCAGTCCTCAGTCCCCAGTCCTCAGTCCTCAGTCCTCTTTCCCCGCTCCCCGCTTCCCGCTCCCCGCTTCTTGCTCCTCGCTCCTACTTTTCACCCCAGGCTGCTTGCATAATTACAGTTTGACTAAAAAACAATTTTGGCCTTTCAACAGGTACGAACCCGGCGGTTTGGGCTTTTTTGACAGTATCTTCAAATGATTTCTTTGAAACATGGAATACTGGTTCTACTATGAAGAATTTCCCATTAGGATTGATTATTGATATTCTTTCATCAAAAAACGGTTTTTTTGTTGGGGACTTCATGAACCATGTAGAACGCTAGAGCAAAATCAACCTTCTTTGACACACCTATGCTATTCTTTTCGCATTTATGCAGTATGATACGTTCCTCAAATTCTGTACCACGAATCTTGTCTCTTAGTTTGTGCAGCATTCCCTCTTGCAGATCGACAGCGATGACTCGACCTGACTTTCCTACCATTCCAGCCATATCAATAGAGAAAAAGCCTGGACCACAACCCAGATCCAGCACTGTCATGCCTTCTTCAATATAGGGCGCCAGTATTTTCCGAGGGTCTTGTAACCATCTTCGGATTCTGTTATCAAGACTTCCTGCTATTCCAACCGGGCATACATGATTTTTCCCAAGGTTCACGACATCTTCCTTCTCTCGAAAGAGATAAGCGTTTTTCGGCAAATGACACTGCAGTGTCGCCGATTTAGCGGCAATAATACTTCAAGTTGGTAGCGATGCATCCGAACCGCATTTTCAGATCGGATTCTGCTCGAAAGAACTTCTTGAACCGCTACAAAGCCGGGAAAATCATACGATTTCTCAATTGAACGCGCAAGTTATATGTTAGGTTATCATTCGGGGAGACATGGGCGGAGAAGTGGACAAAGCCGGTCGTCGAAAGGAGTGTGGCATCGATATGAAGGTCTATGGGCAAGAGATTCAAATACCCCGTGCAGTAAGGGAGATCTATCCATTCGAGAGCCGCTGGATGGACGTCCAGGGTCATAGGATGCACTATCTGGATGAAGGCGAACGACTGAATGTTCTAAAATGGAATTCTGCAGAAGATGTTTATCGGAAGCTGACAACTTGCCCGGTAGGCCATTCTATACTCAGCGTCAACGATACCTGCGCAAATCTTCACTGCCCGTCACTCCGGTGGAGTCCGAGCTTCAGTGTCTTTTCGACCTGTGTGAGCATCTTTATGCAGCCCCGGACCTTTTCCTATTTGCATGAGACTCAATTATGGATAAACTAAGTGTGAACTTTTATGATACAAAACCGTGCACATTAAAAGGTGAAGCATATGGATACTATTAGACTCAACCTGACTCTACCCAAAAAGCTGGCACGGGAACTCGAAGCTGTGACAGATCCAGGGAAGCGCAGCCAGTTCATAGCCGACGCTATTAAGCGCCGGATAAAGGAGATGAAGAAAGAACAACTGCGCGGCATCATGGAAGAGGGATATCGAGCCAACGCCGATGAGAGTAAGGCCCTTGCCCGAGAATTCGAAGCAGCGGACATGGAGGGCTGGGTTGATTATTAAACTCGGCGGAATCTATCTTGCCGCACTCGATCCTGTTATCGGCAGGGAGATCTCCAAGACAAGACCGGTGCTCGTTGTTTCAAACAACATAAACAATAAATTCTCGGGAACAATAACCGTTCTGCCCCTAACATCCGGCAACATCGAAAAAGTTTACCCTTTCGAAGTATTTCTTCCCAAGGGAATTGGTAATCTCCCCAAGGCCTCAAAAGTCAAAGCAGATCAAATCCGTACCCTCGACCGAAGCAGGATCATCAAAATGATTGGGGCATTGGATAAAGAGACCATGATCCAGGTAAAGGAAGCGATGAAATGCCATTTGGATATGGACTAAGGCATAACCATCCGGCGCCAAGCCTGCTGGGATGCTTTTATTAGCACCGCCACCGGCCATTGACTCCATGTCGCTCCCCAAGATGAAAAAAGGCCGGACATTTCTGCCTGGCCTTATAATAAAAGCTCCCCGGGACGGACCAAACTGGGCACTGGGAAAAACGGGTCAGTCTCGTAAAATAAAGCTGCGGATCGGTGGTTTGGGTCGGACCAAGGTAGTTACCCGGTTCCTACGGGTAAATGTTAAAAACACATCCGCTATCTACGCTTAAAAGCTCGTTTTTGACCCAAGAATGATAGCTCTAAGCCGGACTTGGGGCTTGCGTAGCGGGTAGCCCCCTGCTTCTCGCTCCTTGCTCCTTTGGCCATTGCTCCTCCCATTCACCCATTCACCGATTCACCCGCTCTTAATTCCCTCTTCCCGCTCCTCGCTTCCCGCTTCCCGCTTCTTTCTTATCTTGAGTGCTGCTCAATTCATGATAGAATACATATCGGTACTCTGTATTTAAGGAGGTTCGATGTGCCCCTGTCAGTGAGGCTTGATGCCGAGACGCAAAAGAAGCTCGAAGAGGTTGCGCTCAATCTGGACAGATCGAAGGACTGGGTCATTAGGGAGGCCATCCGCCACTATGCGGAGGAATTAGCCGACTACGAGATTGCTCTGGAACGCTTGGCGGATCCTGACGCGAAACTGATCGATCACGAGGAGGCAAAGCGTGCCCTCGGCTTGGTCGATTAGGTGGGATAGCCGGGCTTTGAAAGATGTTGCGGAAGTTCGAAAGGATGACCGCAGGCGGATCGTTGACGCGATCGAGAAGTTGGTTGCCGACCCACTCAAAGGCAGGCCGCTTAAAGGCCGTTGGAAAGGACTCAGGCGGATAAGGGTTGGCCTGTACAGAGTTATCTATGTTTTGCGCAGGTCCGAGCTTACGGTCCTTGTCTTGCGCATCGGCCATAGAAGAGAGGTCTATCGCTAGTCGGTTATTCGCAAGGTATCCAGGCTCTTCTTCAACGGACGCAATGAGGAGCGGGAAGTGGGCAGCTTTTCGCCCCTGGCCTCTACTTACTGATCCCTGCTCCTTGCTCCCTTCCCCTTGGCGTCAAAACCAGTGCTCCAAGCCTAAAAAAGGCGGGTGCATGATAACTTCTGAAGATACAGTGAATGGCATGAAAATGGGTAGCGGATAGCGGGTAGCTTTTGCTCTTCGCTTCCTGCTTCTTGCTTCTTGCTTCCTTCTCTTTAGCCCCCTGCTCCCCGCTTCCCGCTCTTCAAGTTCTCTCCTCACGGCCTTCACGAATTATCGCCACGACTTCGTCAGTCGTAATATTCAGGCTGACTCCCTCGATATCCAGAGGGGAATCCTTTCCAGGTTCGGGCCTGACTACAAAAACCTGCCCGTCTTTGCGCTTTATCCTGACCTCGGCTTCTCTTGCCGCCTGCTTCAGCACGGCTGCAAGGTTCTGCCGCGCCTTTGAATAGTTATAGACTGCCGCCATCAATCTACCTCCATGACCCGTATACCCATGCTCTTCGCGCAACCGACCAGGTACCGATCGAGCGAAACCAGGGGGGACAGGTACTTTTGAGCGCACCTTAAGATATTGGCATCATAAGCATAGATACCTAGTTCGTCCGCGATCCTCAAAGACAGCTCCAGTTCGACATCGACAAACCTGATCGGTATTCTGCCGTAAGACTCCAAAGCCTTTAATGCCTGGTCAATAGTGATCCTTTTTCTCTTCAGCATTGCCGAGAAAAGATGGTTTAGGCAAGCTTAGAGGTGGAAGGGGCCTTGAAAATGGAAATTGGCAAGAAAGTGGGAAGTATGATTATACTATAAATTTCTAATTTCAAGGGCTGACCCCTCGCAATTTAAAGGTGGCGGAGGTCATGGCGGTGGTCATCGAGGCGGCGGTGGTCATCGTGGTGGTGGCCGAAAGTAGCGTGTTATCAATTTGGTCTTGCAGGTCGCCGCCTGCAGTGAATAGTGATTGATAAATAGTGAATAATAGGGTCGACAACGGTCGAGGGCAGCATATCGATTAGGTCGTGTAGATTCATATGCCTATTAAACCTGGTATAACATTCCAAAGCGCCTTGTCAAATCGATTTCTTCTTCAAAAGGATTTACCCTCTCCACTACAGGCACAAAATCCAATTCATATTTTTGGGGGAGCTCTTCCTTAGGAAGGATACCATAAAACCTGGAGATTTGAGAAAGACTGATTAGTTCTTTCTCGGTTGATTCTCGATCAGACGCGTTAAAAAACGCAGTAACCGCATCTATAATTTGTCCATAGGAACGTGCTCCTATTTGGCTTTTTACAGTCTGCGCTGACATAATAATATCCATTATCCAGAGTATAACGGGGTGATTTAGGTTAAAGTAATTAAAAAGTAAATCAGAAAATTTAAAATATTTACTAGATTGGCCGTCAAAGTTTACTAACTCATAAGAGAAATATAAACCACTATCTGAAACAACAGAATTCAATGCGTCATTCCAGCCTGGACTTGCTCCTTTTTCAATAATTCTCTGAACAACTGGACATTTCTTGCTCCATGGTGGTTCCAAGAATCTAACACCTGTTGTATAATAATATTTATATATAAGATCTTGATGTAATCGAAATAAGCGAATGTATAATGGCTACTCGAAAATGATTCTACTAATAGACACATTCCCCCCTCCCACAGGCTCAGAACGTCATCTTCTTGACTTATATTGAGGTTGAATGCCCTAGAAACAAAGCTATCATTAACAATTGGAGTACAAATATTAGGAAATACAAAAGCAGTATTGCCTAATCTGCCCAATTCCATAAATCCACACACTCCATTATTTTCAATGTAGGGAATCGGGATACACGTATGTGGTAATAGTTCAAGGAGATGGCTATGTTCAATGAACGAAAGTGTAAATGCCCTGCTTATTAGCCGAAATCGTTCATCTAGACATGCTGAAAGAATGTCATCGATTGGTACGACTTTCTTGCAATATGCAGTATGTATAGGCTCAAACCAGTCTTGATTATCTCCAACTAGTGTATTCCTGGCTAAGTTGATTTCTGGTCCTGATCCCACTATGTTGATGGCGAATTTCGGCTCAAAAAGAATGATTCCTGAAGCCGCGAAGGACTTCGGCGGGTCCACATCTGCAACCAGGATACCTTTGCGATAAACTGAAAACCAACGCACGTGCGAAGAGCTTGAGCTGACCCCTCTAAGAGCCCTAGAGTAAGAATAGGGTATAAGGCTTTCACGATAGTCGCGAGTTGTTCGAATTCTCCCCTTCTCCCCTCCCAAGAAATTCAGTTCAGAACGTGAGCCATAGGCAAGGGCAGATTGGTCTTTAGGTACAAGATAGCTGAATGATCCTTCATAGCCATCAAGGTCTAAATCCTTCTTCATATCAAAGGTTATTTCTTTCATCATCTCACGGGCAAGCGGCAGATCCTGAGGGAGAATTACCGACTCCCACTCAACACTCGTCGAAAGTTTCTTGACTTCAAAATCTTTCCCGTACCGATCGTGGTACTCCTCAGGAGTTCTTTCCGGATGGATGATCACGGTTTTGCGTTCGCCCTCAGTAATGATGATAGGAAAATCCACAAACCCAGCTATCTCTGAGAGGTAATCAGTAATCTCCAGATGATTGAGTTTGCTGTTTGTGACGCCGGCAATTTTTTCCCATCAACAAAAACTCTAACGGTGGTTCCAACCTGCGTCTCTGCCGGAAGTGAGGACTCGATCCGGAATTGTTTATCGACTGCTGGAATGGTGATTTTTAGGGGATTGCTGTAGGGCGGTTTGTAGGGGTCCTTCCTAGTTGTTATCTCAATTCTGTCCGCGACCATAAAGCAGCTCAGGATGCCCACTCCGAATCGAGAAATGGGATCCATTTTGAGCCCCTCGTTTTTGAACTCGTCACTTCGATAAAAGCTTTTTCCAGCGATTGCTAGGTAATTGCGGACGATGAACTCATCCATTCCGATCCCGTCATCGGTCCATGTTATGACGGCGTGTCCATCTTTTTGATGATCCACACTCACTCTTATGGTTCCCAGACCCTGAGTTGGTAAGTTGTTGCGAATTAAGACTTCGATCCGCATTTTTATTGCATCAATACTATTCTGAAGAAGTTCGCGAAGAAAGACGTATGGATCACCGCCGTAAATCTCGTCAGCCAGAATTTCGAACATCCGTTTTCGACTGAATTCGAATTGAATGGAAATAGGCTCAAAGTTCCGTGCTGCAACACGCCAATGGATATGTGACAAGTCAAGCATGTGACGCCTATCATTCATTTGTCCCAGAATGTCATTACAGCCACGAAGCTGCTCCTCGCAATACAGTTTTAAATCGGTGAGCGCTGCATATACTTCGTGGTCTTCAGTGCTTCCGTCTACAAGAATGCACCGGCCCTGCTGATGTGGCGGGCAGGTGATCGGGTTGAGAGCTGCATGCTTTGCCCATTCCATCTTTGAACGGGAATCTTTGGGGGCTGCGAACTTCCATAGCACGTAGGGAGTCCTGTGATCGGATAGGTCGAGCAGATCGATTAGTCGGACATAGACAGAAATGGCGCGAAGGTTGACTGTTTCGGACAACACGCCAAAATCTGGAGGGTAAAGGTCATAACGCTGTAACTCCTCGAAGTCGAGAACATGGGCCTCACATATCCGGGATGCTGCCCCTGGCAGCCCTCCTCCCATTTGTTCAAAAAACTTGCGAACCCGCATTGCACTTCGCTGCCCATGCGTCTGCCGGACGTATTCCCTCCAAATGGCATCAGGAACTTCAGCATGGTCTTGATGTTCAATCCCCTGCTGTTTGGCAAAGCTTTTGAAAGAAACCTGCTCGTTCGGTAAAAAGAGCAAATCCGGATTTTCTGTGATCTTCATTTCGGGAGAGGTTATATACTCTCGTTCAGGTCCGCTCACGGCCATGCCCCAGTCATGACCATAGAGGCCAACGGCTAGCAGGAAAAGTTCGACCACATTCATCTTTTCGTATCTGGTTCGAGTCAGAACTTTATCCGCCACATGCAAGAGGGGAGTAAGATGATTCTTTTCGTCATGAGGAGTAAACTCTGGAAATAGCACATTTATATGGCTGACTTCAGCGCTTACTCGTGCCCTGAACTGCTCCAAACAGCCAATGAAATCGAAATCTATATCAACTTTTGATTCAGCTTGTTTGCTGATAGCCATTATCAGCTCACATTTCGGGAGCGTGCGCGGAACATTTCTCGATGAGGCCATAGGGTACCTCTCAGGATTTTAACCGGGTTGGAGTATCCATTGCAAATTACGTTTTTTGCGCCAGATGCTTGCCTTTTTTTTGAAAATCAAAATAAAGCCGGATCAGATCGGACCCAGTCGGGCACAATGCCGTTAACTTAGGACAAATATCTATTCTTTTGCATACTAATCCTCCCAAGTTTGAGCGCCCTCCTGCTCACTTATCCGGGGTATGTTGCTCTGGTCGAGAGGTTAGGCCAACAGAGCGATACTAAAAGCCCTTGCAATTCAGAAATTTATTTAATTAACGGCATTAGGCCCTACCTTTGTTAGCCCTAATCCCGGCCTTTCCGCCTCCGCTCACTCGCTAAACGCTGCGCTTCCGCGATCTCGGATGCGGTCATTTTCCCGGCAACCTCATCCCTGAGTTGCTGGGACTTCCGGTCGCCCTGTGCCGCCGCTAAATCCAACCACATATGCGCCTGCACAAAATCCTGCGGGACGCCTTCACCATCGAGGTACATCACCCCCAGATCATGCTGTGCATCCGCGTGCCCCTGCTCCGCCGCCTTGCGATACCACTTTGCCGCTTCGATATAATCCTGTGGAACGCCGCGGCCTTTGGCGTACATCAATCCCAGGTGATATTGCGCCCCGATGTTTCCCAGTTCCGCCTCCCCACGGTAGAACTTTACCGCCTCTCCATACTCCTGGGAGCCCAGGCCAAAATTGTATGTCACCCCCAGATCGGCTTGCAATCCGGCGAATCTTTGCTCCGCCAGGGGCTTTAACTCTTCGTAGGCTTTGGCAGTATCGGCCCTGTCGTAAGCCGTTTTACCATCATCGAAACCGGCATATGCAAGGGCAGTGAATCCGGCGAGCACGGCCGCAAAAAACAGAAATTTGAGTCTTGCCATTCGCGCCCCCTGGAACTGGTAGGCCGATCGATGGAAGAGGTCAAAGCAGGTGAACTCGGCTATACAGACATATTACAGTCACATTCAGCATTCGCAAGAATATTCTGCAAATAAATAATCCTGAAAAGCGTGGAGAGCTGCGTCCCCCACACCCCCTTCCGCCTCTGGTCATGAACAGATCAGGGATAGCGTCGAGATATGGCGCTGCTGCGGCGGCCCCAGGCCAACCGCCACCAGCGCCGAGCGCTCGGCACTCTCGCGCTTGCGCGTGAGCGCCTGGCGGAGCCTGGAGATCGCGGGGGAAACATTCCCCCGCTCTTTAGGGTTTCCTGATTTTTGTGTGAGTGTGAGGGATCACCCATTGAAAATGGAAATCGACAAGAAAGTGGAAGGGAGGATGAAACTATAATTTTTTGATTCCAAGGGCTGCCCCCCAACAATTTCAGTTACGCTGGAAGGCTGGTAAGGGTTTAGAAAATGCACTTACGCACGCAATATGCGTGCAAGAATCCTGAGTCAAATCGGTTGGCACCCTTTTATCTTGAATTTCAATAGTTTTCTGTGCAAAATCCGAGAAAAGAAGAAAATGTCATCCCCATTTCAGGAGCAAAATGATGGCTAAGATGGTTTCTTTCCGACAATACGTGCAGGAGATGCTGAGAAGCGCCACCTATGAGGCTTGCGAAGACGGTAATTGTATCGTTGCTTTTGTGGAGGCGCTCCCCGGGTGCATAACGCAAGGGGACACGTTTGAAGCGACAAGAGATCTCCTCATTGATGCAATTGAAACATGGATACTTTCTGCGTTGAAAGACGGGGATCCCTTACCGGTAATAAATGACTGCAAACTTGCCATCAGTGAAGACGGGGAAGAGCCGGAGGCTGTTAATGCCTAAGATTCCTCCATGCAGCCGACAGGAACTTATACGAAAGCTGAAGCAGTTGGGTTTCAACGGTCCCTATCCTGGCGGGCGTCACTCTTATATGAAAAGGGGCAGCTTTCGGTTGACCATCCCTAATCCGCATGGAGACCAGATAGACCCGGTTCTGATTAAAGTCATCTTGAGGCAGATGAAAATCAGTCCGGAAGATTGGCTGGACGCATAGGCTGAACCACCTTCCAGTGAAGTGACGGGGGTCAGTTCTTGAAAATGGAAATTGGCAAGAAAATGGAAAAGAGAATTATACTATAATCTTCTAATTTCAAGGGCTGACCCCTCGCAATCTCCCAATTTCAAGACCCCAACTTCCTGGGGCTATGGGCCACCTTCAAGTTTGTATATTCTAATAGCCTCACCGACTAATATCAGCAAAAAGAATGGGAAAAACCACGAGTGCAAAGAAGTGAGACGAGATTCTTCCTGGGTGGTACCGTAACTTGTGTCTCTTCGTGACTCTTCGTGATCTGAGCTTGTCCTGAGCCTGTCGAAGGGTAGTGATGAAATCATGTCCAGGACCGAATAGCCTCGCGGAATTAGAGATGCGCAAGGTCCCCCTCACCCCGCGGCGTCGAGGTACGGTGGCGTAGGTGCAAATACACCCCCCGCCCTGCCCCGTATAGGGTGTTCGCATGATTGAAACAGCAGCCTCTAATATCTATCTCTGAGATGTCACGGACAATGACATTTCCACTCAAAACCCGGATAAGGAGATCCCCATGAAATGGCTGCTGGTTCTGCTGTTACTTTTCCCGAGTGTTGCCATGGCCTCAGACAAGTGCTGCTTCATGGGACCGGGGGACTGTTTTATAATCAGTTCCGCTTCGGAAATGCAAATTTGCAAAAACACTCCGAGCACCATTGCTCTGAGTTCCTCCTGCAAAGAGTCGCCGGAATGCATGTTATCGGAGGAACCGGTTCCCCAGCCGCCGGAATTTAACAGCGGGCTTTTGCAAAGGGATGCAACCTTCACAAATGTATCCGGAAAAGCAAACAGTGTGCGGTAAGTGACAGGGGGTTCCTCATCGATGCTATTGAGACGCGGATACATTCTGCGCTGTGGGGGGCACAGCTCCTCACGCGTTTAGAAATCTTCTGGATTGTCCCCACGCAAGAACCTAACCGGACACTGTTTCTCCAGAGATGATAATCCTTTTACCATTTACACAGACGGCTTTCACGTCCGCCAGCGAATCCGGAAGGCTGGAGGGGGGGCCGGGGACAATTATAAAATTGGCAGGCATTCCCGGGGCAAGCCGTCCGAGTTCGTGATCCAGACCAAGCAGCCGGGCGCCTGCCGATGTTGCGCAGCCGATCGCCTCTTCAACGGAAAACCCCGCCTCTATAATGAGTTTCAATTCCTCGGCCAGGGCTACGCCATGCCGGACGCCAAACGATCCGGCGTCGGTTCCCGCTGCAAGCCTTACCCCAAGCTCACGGGCTCGGCCCATTTGCTCCAGTTGAGCTTCCAACATTCTGGACGCTACCTGCGAATCTTTTGCAGCCTCGTTCCCTGCGGGCATATGCGCACGCATTGCTTTCATGGTGACCGCCGTCGGGACCCAGAAGACCTGCCGGTCGGCCATCCTTTTCATATTGTCCTCGCCCATGAAGAAACCGTGTTCTATTGAGTCGCATCCTGCCTCAACCGCGAATTGCACCGGCAGCTTGCCGTTTGCGTGGACCATGACCTTTTGTCCGAGCTTTCGCGCATTTTGAAAAGCCGCCTCGAGTTCATCCCGGTTGAATTGGGGCAGGGTCTCCCGGCCGAATTCACTCAGGCTGTTCAGCCCGGAGTTGATAATCTTTATGTGATCGACGACCTCGCGGTTCGCCTTTATGCTTTCGGCAAGAGTTGACCCGTCCTCCGGAATGCGGCCTATGATCTTTCCGTACCTGCCGGGCGCACGCCATGCCTTCCCGGGGCATTTGACACGGACGTGCGAAGGGCCGTTTTGTCTGATATAGGTGAGAGTGTGGCCCCCGATATCCCCTCCATCTCTGAGCGCCATGATCCCGGACGCAAGGCTTTTCTCTATTCTTTCACAAATGAGGGGGCTGTTTTGCGCGAAATCATTCAGAAGCTGCCTAAAACGCAGATTTTGGTCGATCTTTCCGGACATGGACAGATGAACATGACAGTCAATAAGACCTGGCAGTATGGTGCAGGCCGGATAAAATCCCCCCTGAACCCTCACTTCGCTCGGATTCGCGTTGACATTTCCGACCGATGCTAAACGCTTCAAGTTCGCGTCCGATCTTTTGTGAGGACGCACCCTCACTTCGTTCGGATTCGCGCTAACGCTTCCGACCGATGCTAAACGCTTCAAGTTCGCGTCCGATCTTTTGTGAGGACGCACCCTCACTTCGTTCGGATTCGCGCTAACGCTTCCGACCGATGTTAAATACTTCAAGTTCGCGCCCGATCTTTTGTGAGGGCGCCCCCCTTTGGAAAAGGGGGGAGAATCTGTTTCAACCGTGAGACCCGCGCGGTTGCATTCCGCAGGATTTGCCTTTTCCAGAGATAAAATCAGGCCGTTTTCCACGCAAATAAGGATATCCTGCTGCGCCGGGGTTCCCGTCCCGTCGATTAGCCAGCCGGCAAAATAGGAAGACTTTGACATAGACTCCTTTCAGCCAGATCGGGAATTCCGCACGTCGCGAACCTAAAAGTTAGACGAACGAGGGTGATCGGCGCACAGTCAATGAACTCTGGACATCCCCAACACCTGAGCCTGCACATCCGCTCGAACCATTTGGTTGGGCCAGGTCAGTCCATTCACGCATACATAAGACGACGTCCTCTAGGCTCAGGCACGGGGTCACCAAACTCCCGAGCTGTATCAATCCATAGCTGAATGGCCTCTTTGATATTCTTGAGCGCCAATTCCTCAGTGTCTCCATGAGCCATACAACCGGGCAATTCCGGAGCTTCGGCCACAAATACCCGGTCCTCATTGCTCCAGTAAATGATGATTTCATACTTTTGCATCTACAAGATCCCCTCCCAGTTTGTACTTTAATAGCACTGCCCGCACTTGACGTACCTGATAAGCCTTGGCTTGGCCATCGTCCCGCTGCAAGTTGATCTTTTCCTCGATCCCCTCTTTCCTGAAGGTGTGATGGCTCCCACGCTTACGCTCCACAAAACCCAATCGTAAGAGCAAGAACATGGATTATAAATCATTTTTGTCTTTGAAGGGCGCCTATTCACACTCTTGGCGCCTGACTGCTGAGCGGGAGTTCCCGTCCCGTCGATTAGCCAGCCGGCAAAATAGGAAGACTTTGGCATAGAATCCTTTCATCCCGACGCGCAGGGCAGCGGCCTCTTGTTCGTCATTCCGGCGGGGCCTGCCACGGAAGTGTCCAGTCCGGGGGCCGGAATCCAGTCAAACGAGCGTGTGATACAAATCCTCCCAATGTCGAGTTGCATGGACGGCATTGATTATAAACTGAACCGACAAGAGGGGTAAGAGGAAGATGTCTGCGTGCCGCCCCATCTCCGCATCTGCGCGCCACCACATGGGGAGATCAAGTCAGACCTTTTCCCCCCGCCGCAAGCGATTCCAAAGTTTTGCGGTCGAGCACCCTGATGTTTCGGCCCTCGACTGAGATGATCCCCTGCTGGGCCAATTTTGTCAGGATACGTGAAAGTGTCTCGGGGATTGTCCCAAGCAGGCTTGCCAGTTGCGCCTTCGTTATCTCGAGTTCGAGGGCTTGCCGGCTTCCGCTCCGCTCGCCAAGATAGATCAGGTATGCGGCAAGTCTGCCCGGGACCTCTTTAAGCGACAGGTCCTCGATCAGGTGAGTGAACCGGCGCAGGCGTTGCGAAAGGATGCCCAGCAGGTTCAAAGCTATTGCAGGCTCCCTGCCTATCAGCTCTACAAAGGACTTTCTTGGAAAGAACAGCATCCGGCTGGGTTCGATGGCCTCGGCGTTGGCCGGGTAACTTCCCCCCGCAAAAACCGGGACTTCCCCCAAAATTTCACCGCTCCCGAATATGTGGAGGATTTGCTCTTTTCCTTCGAGCGAGAGTTTATAAATTTTTATTTTTCCGGATACCACGAGGTAAAATCCCTTTGCGGTGTCTCCCTCCGAAAAAAGCTCCCGGCCCTTTTCATATTTTTGGTCCAGGCAGATTTGGGCCAACTCCTGAATCTGTTCGGCGGGAAGTCCGTTGAAAAGCGATGCTTTTGAAATTTCATCAGAAATTTTCATGTCTGTTTTTACCCTCAGCAGAGTGCCAACTTGGGGGCGAAAAACTCGCACTGGCCTCACCCCGGCAAAAGCCCATAGCCGTCAACTTAAGAATTGGCAGGCAGAATCTTCGTCTATCGCTCCCTTTTTTCCTATCCGTCCTACTATCCCGCATTTTCCTATTTCTTGAACAGGATTTTGTATATTAGTTATCGTTTTAGTTAAGATTGATCTCTGTTCTTGGTCCCACCTGGCGTCCTCTCCCTTCGTGCGCTTTGTGGTTAGGCGGCCGTTTTAGACGTTGCTGCTAAACTCAAACCCCGTGATATCCACCGCGCTGCGCTCCAAATCCGTGGTTTCCCGCCAGTCCACCGCGTTTCCGTCCACCCTCCACCGTCCACCAGCAAGTAGGAAAAATTCAGGTTTTTTGACCTAAGTCAATGGATCTTTTTGGCAGAGGTATTATTCTGCCTCCTGAATCGAGTGCACGAGTTACAATTAATTAACCTTAAAAAAGAGATTTTATCAGGAGGCAAATGATGTTTTGTTACCAATGCGAACAGACGGCAAAGGGCCAGGGGTGCGATAAGATCGGTGTTTGCGGCAAGCAGCCCGAGGTTGCCGATCTCCACGATCTTCTCGTATATGCTCTCCAGGGGCTTGCGCTTTTTGCAGTGGAGGCCAGGAGAATTGGAATAACCGATAAAGAGGCAAACTCTTTTACGTGTACCTCTCTTTTTTCGACGCTCACGAACGTAAATTTCGATCAAAAATATTTTCTCGAAACGATTCCGCGCGCGGTAAAGATACGCGAAAAGCTCAGGAGCAAAATTGTGGCTGCCGGCGGCAAGACCGGCTTCGCGTCGCCGGCTGCCAGCTTCGAGCCCGCCGGCACAATCGAGGGACTTCTTTCCCAGGCCGCAGGCGTTGGGTTAAAGTCCGATCCGGCCGACAATGACGACGTCCGCTCGCTCAAGCACACCCTGCTTTTCGGAATAAAGGGAGTTTCGGCCTACGCCGACCACGCACGGATTCTCGGCCAGGAGGATGACGCCGTTTTCGCCTTTGTTCAGGAAGCTCTTGTGGCGTTGACCAGGGACGACATTTCGGTAAATGACCGGATCGGGCTCGTCCTAAAATGCGGTGAAATCAACCTGCGCGCGATGGAGCTTCTCGACGCGGGCAACACGGGCGGGTATGGCCATCCCGTCCCGACACCCGTCCCGCTCGGACACAAAAAAGGCAAGGCGATACTAATCTCCGGACACGACCTCGTGGACATGGAGGCCCTTCTCAAGCAGAGCGAGGGCAAGGGCATTTACGTCTATACCCATGGCGAGATGCTTCCAACCCACGGCTACCCGGGCCTGAAAAAATATCCGCATTTCTACGGACATTTCGGAACCGCCTGGCAGAATCAGCAAAAAGAATTCCCCAACTTTCCCGGCGCAATTCTCATGACCACCAACTGCATCCAAAGACCGGCCGCTGTGTACTCGGATAACCTTTTCACGAGCGGCTGCGTGGGTTGGCCGGGAGTAACCCACATAGAAAACCGGGACTTTACCCCTGTTATCGAAAAGGCGCTGGCGCTTCCGGGCTTTGTGGAGGATTCCAACGGAAAGACCGTGACGGTGGGGTTTGCAAGAAATACGGTCATGAGCGTTGCCGGCAAGGTGATCGAGGCGGTGAAGGGAAAGAAAATCCGTCACTTTTTCCTGGTCGCCGGCTGCGACGGAGCAAAACCGGGCCGCAACTACTACACGGAATTCGTGGAAAAAGTCCCCGAAGACTGCATAGTGTTGACGCTTGCCTGTGGCAAGTACCGCTTTTTCGACAAAGACCTTGGGACAATCGAAGGGATCCCGCGCCTTCTGGACATCGGTCAGTGCAATGACGCATACTCGGCCATACAGATCGCGGTTGCGCTTGCAAACGCTTTCAACGTTGGAGTGAACGATCTGCCGCTGTCGATGATCCTGTCATGGTATGAACAAAAGGCGGTGGCCATTCTTCTGACCCTTTTCCACCTTGGGATAAAAAACATCCGGCTCGGCCCGTCACTTCCGGCCTTCCTCAGTTCCGGAGTTCTCGACGTGCTCGTCAAGAATTTCCAGATCAAGCCGATCACCACTCCGGATGAAGATCTGAAGGCTATTTTGGGCTAGTGGATCAAGTCTGTCACCCCGGCGAAGCATGCCCCGGAAGCGTCTATTCCGGGGGCCGGGGGCCAGAGGATTTCTTGAGATGAAAAGGACATCAGGATTCGGGTCCTTCATTTTTCACCCTTTCACTGGAGTAACCCATGAAGTGCCCTGGTCAGGACAGCCGGTTTTGGGGGCCGGAAGCCATTAGCGAATCCGGTTGCCCCAACTGCGGCGGGCCGATTGAATTCTTCAAGGATGAGAGTTCAAGAAAGTGCCGTAAGTGCGGCACAAAGGTTCTCAATCCCAAAATGGATTTCGGCTGCGCCGCCTATTGCAGGTTCGCCGCCCAGTGCCTGGGGACCGATATGCCCCCGGAGCTTCTGGCCCAAAGGACCGATCTGCTTAAGGACCGCGTAGCGGCGGAAGTCAAGAAATTCCTTGGCCGAAATTTTAAACGGATCGGGCGAACCCTGAAAGTGGTCGAGTACGCCGGCAAGATTCAGCAATCCGAAGGAGGCGATCCGGCAGTTGTTACCCTGGCCGCATACCTTTCTGCCATTGCAGGCGGAGCTTCGACCGGAGCTGCCCGCAACGGGAGACGGTTTTCTCCCGAAGACATGACTGAAGCCCAATCCGTTCTCTCGAGAACCGGAGCGCCAGAGGAGCTGGCCCGTGCAACTCTTTCTATCTTGAATAATCTTGGCGTTATGGACCGATCGGATGATTCGGTCAATTTCAAGTGTGTTTTTGACGCGGTACGAATCGCGGACCTGAGCGAAGCGATAAAGGCCGGCCAGCCCGAGGACGCCGGGAATGCAGCGGTTGGTGACTCTCTTCTCACCCAAACAGGCAAGAAAATGATGGAACAGGTCCTGGACGAAAGTTTCTCCAGACATGAAAGTTCTTCCAGACATGAAAGTTCTTCCAGACATGAAAGTGCTTCCAGACATGAAAGTGCTGTCCGGCCCTGAAAATGATTTCACTGTAAATTTAGAGATCGACATGAGTTCGATCCGGAGAATAAGCGATGGGGAACATTCGGAAAATAGTTGAAATAGACGAAGAACTCTGCGACGGCTGCGGCATGTGCGCAATTGCCTGTGCGGAGGGTGCTCTGGAGATAAAAGACGGGAAAGCGCGCCTGATAAAAGAATATTATTGTGACGGACTGGGCGCCTGTCTTTCAGGATGCCCGCAGGGCGCGGTTCGTGTTATCGAGCGGGAAGCCCCCGAATTCGATCCGGAAGCGGTTGAAGAGCACCTGGAACGGCAGAAGGAAGCAGAACACAAACAGGCGGAGGGCAAACAATTCACAGCCGCCTGCGCCTGTCCTTCTGCTCGAATCGAGACCTTTGCCAAAGGGCCGCTTTCACAAAAGGGGGGCCCGCTGGAAGAGCTTGACGCAGGCAGCTCGGAGCTTTCTCACTGGCCGATCCAGATAAGGCTCGTTCCGCCTGGTGCACCTTTCCTCAAAGGAGCGGACCTCCTGGTTGTGTCCGACTGCGCGCCTGTGGCATTCCCCGATTTTCACCGCAAGTTCGTTGGAGGCAAAGCGGTTCTCCTCGGCTGTCCCAAATTCGACAATACCCCGGAGTACGTGAAGAAATTTGCCGAGATTTTTCATGCCGCTGACATCCGCAGCGTTACGGTAATAGATATGGAAGTGCCCTGTTGTTCCGCCCTGCCGGTTATCGTTCGAAAAGGGATGCAGGAAGCGGGGAAGGCCATTCCGATCGAGGAGGTAGTCATAAGCGTTCGGGGTGAGATTCTAAAGCCCGGTAAAAACCCGGCGTAGTGAGTCCATTGCGGCATCCCGGGTGGCTGGGGACCATAAGCGCTAACTTAAGCGCAGCATCGCTCCGGCCAAAGCCCTGCGAAAATCGTAAGAGGCCCCTTGTTCGTCATTCCGGCGGGGCCTGCCCCGGAAGTTTCCAGTCCGTGGGCCGGAATCCAGGAAACCGCAATGAATAAGCGATTGCGTCACAGTCTTTTACCCTCTTGCTCTACTCTTTGATGAAATGGCAAGGAACGGTATCTCGTGCTAACATTCTAATCTGAGAATGCGAGGGAGCAAAGGTCATGGATATGCTACCTCACCTTCCCCCGCCCCCAGAGCGCTCTTCCCGGTTTTGCCCCTGTGTGCTCTCCATTTTCGATTACACGCACACCATTCACCAGCACATTTTTGACGCCGGTTGCATACTGGTGCGGATTGTCATAGGTTGCGCGGTCTGCTGTCGTTTCGGAGTCAAACACCACCAGGTCTGCAAAATATCCCTCTTTGATCAATCCCCGGCGGTCCAGGCCCAGGTTGGCGGCAGGAAGACCCGTCAAGCGGCGGATCGCTTCCTGAAGACAAATTACCTTTTCCTCGCGCACATATTTTCCAAGCAGCCTGGCGAAGTTTCCATAGGCGCGCGGGTGGGTCGACTGGTTTAGAAACACACCTTCGGCCGAGATCGAAACAGCATCCGATCCCATAGACACCCAGGGCTGGCGGATCTCCTTTCTGATGTTTTCTTCGCTCATTACGAATGTGGCCACGCGCGTGGCGGCGTTATCTTCGTCAACCAGCTCGATCATTGTTTCCACCTGGTCTTTTCCGCGAATCCGGGCGGCCTCTTCCAGGGTCTTGCCGGTGAGCGGGCGCAGACTTTCGGCAGTGAAGCCTACCAATATCGTTTTGGGCATCGGGCCTCGCAGGCGCATCTCTGCGGCGATCTTTTTGCGCAACGCCGGGTCTCGAAGCCTTTCGAGCAGGGCTTCGTCTCCTCCTTCGTGCACCCGGGCAGGCAGCCTCGATGAAAGCCTGTTCGAACTTGCCGTGTAGAGATACATATCGGCGGTTATACGCGAACCCTTCCTGCGAGCCGATTCGATCATCGAAATTACACGGTCCATTTTGCGCCAGTTTCTTTCTCCACCGGCTTTGAGGTGATAAATTTCCGCTGCAATCCCGGCCTCCCGGCTTATGCGAAGAAGTTCTTCGACCGCTTCGATCAACCCGTCTCCCTCGTTGCGCACGTGAGAGATATACATTCCGCCGTACTTCGCCGCAGTGCGGCACATCGCGATAAGCTCATCGGTTGTTGCAAACATATCCGGCGCGTAACCCAGTGAGGAGCCGACCCCCAGCGCCCCGGCCTCCATCTCGAGCCGAACCAGTTCGCACATCTTGTTGAGTTGAGCTGAAGTCGCCCTTTTGTTCTCCAAACCGATGACATTTTCCCGTACGGTTCCAGCGCCCACAAAGGAGGCGACATTCGGAGAAATACCCCGCTTTTCCAGGTAGCTCAGGTATTCACAAAGCGTTGTCCAGGCAATATCAAATTTGAGTTCACCCTGCCGGGAAACAGTCCGGCGTTTCATTTCCTCGGTGAGCGGACCCATCGATTGGCCTTCTCCGAAGATTTCGGTCGTAACCCCCTGGCGAAGTTCGCTCTGCGAACGGCCGTCTATTATCAGGGAAACTGTCGACCAGGAAAGCATGTTAATAAAACCGGGCGCAACGGCAAGGTCTTTCGCATCGATGACTGTCCTGGCCGAAGCCCCACTGAGGTCTCCAACTGCGGCGATGCGGTCTCCCTTAACCCCGACGTCGGCCTTGAACGGCGCGCTCCCGGAGCCGTCATATATCAACCCGTTTTTTATTATTGTATCGAGGTCGGGCGGCCCCTGGCCGGCAGCCGGAAGAGTAATGGAAAACAAAAGCAGGACCACCGCAAGGCCAAATCGCGCACGGGCGAAGTTCACCCTCGCCCTTTCTTTTGTGCGGCGATAAGCTCGGGCAGCTTTTCTCTCACCAGCCATTCAAGCTCTTCTCTAACCTCACGGTATAATTCGATATTCTGTCCAAAAGGGTCACGGACCGGACAGGAAATCAGCTTTCCGGAAAAACCGTGCAATATCAGCGGGGTAACCCTAAGTTCGGTAAGATTCACCAGGTAGTCGATATCATCGATCCCTGCTTCAGAAAGTCCTTTCGAATAGAGCCCATCGGTCGAAATACCCGCCTCCTCCAGTACTTCAAGCGTGAAGGGCGGAATATGCCCCAGAGGAAAAAATCCCGCCGAACGGGTTTCCATCTCGTTTCCACAGAAATGGCGCCCAAGGGCTTCGGCCATTATGCTCCGGCAGGCATTCCCGTAGCAAAGGAAAAGCACTTTGTCCTGCTCTATTCGAAATGCTTTACGATTCACCATGTAAGCCTCGTGCATTCTCCAGGCCTCTTCATCCTGAATGATTGCCACGCGAAAACAATGCAGGGCAATTGGACTCATTCTCTTTTCCGCGTCTTTGCGCGGAAAAGTTCGTCCGCGCGCACTAAGCTCTGGCGGGCGCCTCCAATCCGCTCACATCCATGTCCAAAGCTGCGCGTGCAACCTGCCGGCCCAGTTCAACGCACCTGTCCAGGTCCTCTTTTTTGGGAGAATATTTAACGCGGACCCCCTCGTTAACCAGTTTGATGTTCATTTCACGCATTGCTTCCGAGATAAGCTTTACCGCCTCGCCGCTCCAGCCATAGGAGCCGAACGCAGCCCCTACTTTGCCGACCGGACGCAGGCCCTTCATGTAGCAGAGCAGGTCGGCCATTGCGGGCATCATGCCGTTGTTTATCGTCGCAGAACCCACAACAAGCGCCATTGAGTCGAGCACCTCAGTCATAATGTCGCTCCGGTGATCGAACTTCAAATTGAGCATTTTGAAGTCAAAGCCCTCCTCTTTCAGCCCATCGGCTACCGCAAAAGCCATCTTCTCGGTCGCCTGCCACATCGTATCGTAGATGACAAGCGCTTTTCGACGGCTTTCCTGCCTGCTCCATTTCTGATATGCCTGGATTATCCCTCCGGGGTCCTTTCGCCAGATCAGGCCGTGATCGGGAGCTATCATATCTATGTCGAGCCCCGATTCAACAACCTTGGCTATCAGTTTTTGGACCAGGGGGGAAAAGAGAAGCAGAATATTGGCGTAGTACTTGGCGGCGTGATTATAGAGCTCCCCCGCGTCTACTTCGTCGTCAAATCTCGGGCTGGTTGCCCAGTGCTGCCCAAAGGCGTCGCTGGTCAGCAGCAGCCTGTCTTCCGGTATGTATGACATCATGTTGTCTGGCCAGTGGAGCATTCGGGTTTCAATAAAACTTACTGTTTTTTTCCCGAGCTTGAGGGTTTGTCCAGTCTCGACCACATGGTATGGCCAGTCCTGACGGCCGTAATGGTCTATGAGGGCCTTTTTGCCCATCGGGGGGCAGACCACCTTCTCCGGCCCGACCAGTTCCACAATGTCCGGCACGCTACCCGAATGGTCCATTTCCACGTGATTTACCACAAGGTAGTCGATCAGCCTGGGGTCGATTATCTTGCTTATGCTCTCGATCAGGTCATTTTTGAAAGGCTTCTTGACCGTATCGAAGAGCGCGATTTTCTCGTCTATTACCAGGTAGGCGTTATAAGTGGTCCCCTTCGGGGTGGAGTAACCGTGAAAGTCGCGAATGTTCCAGTCCAGAGCGCCAACCCAGTAAACGTCCCTTTTAATTTCCACCGGTCCCATTGAAATCTCCCTTCTGAATTTTTGCCAGTCTTCGCTTGAAAGCTAATAGAGTCAGGAACATTTTTCATGTTGAAGGCAACGTGATAATCATTATCAAAACCGAACGCAATGTCTATCCGCAACCTCGACTGTATGCGGCATGGATTTAAGGTTATGATTAAGTATATACCAACTACCTTCTATCTCCGAGGGGCTGAAACTCTGGAAGTGTGATGCGGACTAAATTTCCGGCTCGAAAAGGAGGCAATAAATATGGAAAACAGCGCCCCTGTACGTGAATACACCGAAGCTGAAATCAAGGAAGAGAACAAACGAATCAGACATCTCAGGAGGCTGGTTGATTTCTCTCTTGCTCTTATCGCACAGTCGCCCATGTCTCTGGATGAGGCGCACAGGATCGTTCAGGCGGTCCGGCAACAGGCAATGAGGCTATTTCCCGGAAAGGAGGAGACCTTCGAACTACTGTATACTCCTCGTTTCCGGCGGCTTATTGCAGAAAAATTCAGCCTACTGTAACATACCGTTCGTCTTGTGACTTCTCGTGAGGTCCGTCTAAAAGCACTCTTCGTCGAAGGACACACGAAGAGGGAAGAAAATGCAATGACCGAAGTCATTTGGAAATTGCAACGGCAGGCACAAAGAATCGCCTCTAAACACCCGCTTCCCGAATTCTACTCGCGGTTCAATGCGCCGCTTGCTACTGCAAAAAGGCTTTTCTATAAACACCACGGGGCGGTGCGCCTCCGTGGGATGGTGGAGCCCGGCTACAACGAAGCACTCGGCCACGGCATCTTCCACTGCACGCGTGTGAGCATCGACTGCGCCGCTCTCATCCTTATTGAAACCGATGGCGACCGGATGAAACCGGCTGCGGTCGAACGGCTCATGGTGATGGGCATATATTCGGGGATTTTGCACGATATCTGCCGCGACGAACAAAACCACGCGGAATGCGGCGCTGAGGAAGCAAAAAGGATACTTCGCGCTTTTTCGCTCAGTAAGAACGAAATTGCCTGCATAAGCAACGCCATAAGAAATCACGAGGCATTCGGGCCTTCCGCCGCTGCCGACAGCCAATGGGCCCAGCTTGTCAGCGACTGCCTCTATGACGCCGACAAGTTCCGCTGGGGAGCTGACACATTCACACACACCCTCTGGCACATGATGGATTACCAGGCCATGAGCCCTCATGACCTGATCGAAAAATTCCCATGGGGCATGTCAGGGACCGTTCGCATCATAGAAACCTTCAGGACCCCCACCGGTCGGCAATTTGGCCCCGAGATCATTGAAACCGGGATGGAAATTGGCAAAGAAATCTATAGATACCTGCTTGAGCATTATCGGGAGAACTGACAAATGGAAAACGATACGATTACGGCTATAGAAGGTGTAATGGTCGGCCACGCCCAATTGGAAGGGATCCCCAGCGGATGTACGGTAATATTGCCCGAACGGGGGGCGGTGGCCGGAGTTGACATCAGAGGAGGGGCGCCGGGAACCTTTGGCGCTGATACATTGAACCCTCTCAATCTGGTTGAAAAAGTAAACGGAATCTTCTTCTCGGGAGGAAGCGCCTTCGGGTTGAGTGTAGCCGGCGGGGTGCAAAGATACCTGCAAGATTGCAACGTAGGCTTTAACACCGGCTACGGAGTGGTGCCTATCGTCACAGGAGCTATCATCTTTGACTTGGGGGTCAACAGAACGGGGGTCTATCCAGGCACGGAGTTGGCCTTCGAGGCTTGCCGGAACGCATCGTCAGAACCTGTGGCGGAAGGCAACGCGGGCGCCGGGACTGGAGCGACAGTCGGAAAGCTTTTTGGGTTCGAGCGCTGCATGAAGGGAGGCGTTGGGAGCAGTTTGCTCCACGGAGCGGATGGACTCAAAGTTGGGGCGCTCATGGTTGTGAACGCATTCGGAGAAATAGTCGACCCGAATACGGGTATCAAAATTGCCGGCGCAAGGAAGAGCCCCGGGAGCAACGAACTCGTCGAAACCATCCCTGCGCTAATGAAAATAACCGGCTTCATAGGGGGATTTCCAGCCGGAGAAAGCACAGTTATCGGAGCGATTGCGACCAACGCTCTATTAAACAAGGTCCAATTGACCAAGGTAGCCCAGATGGCCCACGACGGACTTGCCAGGACCATCTATCCGACACACACACAATACGACGGCGACGCCGTTTTTGCCTTGAGCTGTGGCACCCTGGAGGGCGTGGAAGTGAGCCTTATCGGCGCACTGGCCGTCATAGCGGCAGGGGAGGCGATCCTCAGGGCGGTTCGAAAAGCTCACAGTCTCGCAAGGATACCGGCTGTCAGTGATTAGGAGCGCAGTATTCCCGGCATTCATTCTCAAAGGGAAGTTTCTCGTCTCGAAAGGATACCCGTTTCAGCGATCAGGGCGGGCACGCTTTTATCGCGCCCACGACCTTTGTGGGGTGCGGCCTTTGGCGCGATACACCCTTACCCACCCCACACGGCCCGGCAACATCAAACCTTGAAAAAAGCCTTCATATTTGCGCCGCATACCGGACACACATCGGGCGCTTCTTTCTCTGCAGTGTAGCCGCAGATTTTGCAGATCCAGTAATCCTGCACGGGAAATTTGTCGGGATCGGCAAGGGCCTTTCTGTACAGTTGCGCATGGATGGCTTCCACCTTGTTGGCGTAGTCGAAGCTGATTTCGGCCGACTTTTGCCCCTCCACTTTCGCATGCGCTATCATTTCCGGATACATAGTCTTGAATTCATGCGTTTCACCGGCGATCGCGTCCTCGAGGTTTTCCCTGGTGCTCTTAACCCTGCCGGCGGTGCGCAGGTGCTTGATGGCGTGTATGGTTTCGGCCTCGGCGATGGCCCGGAAAAGCTTTGCCACTCCGTGCAGGAACTCATCTTCGGCCCTCTGACAATAGGCCAGATACCTTCTGTTTGCCTGAGATTCGCCGGCAAAAGCATCCAACAGGTCCTTTTCGGTCTTTGACATCTCTTCTCTCCCTGGTTTGAGAAATCAGTATATTAAAGAAGACAGCCACACGGGATTCCCGGGCCAAAGCTCTGTGGATTGGACTTTGAAAATAAGAAGGAGCCAACCCAAAGTCAAATAGCCTGCCTTCGGCCCGAACGCGGTCACAAGACCCATCGTTGAATTTTTGTTTGACCGCAAAAAATAAACATGTAATCTTCTTGACCATCGGCCGACTCTTAAAGCCGGTCCGGAAAAAGGGCAAGCAGTACGCACGCCGCCTGTTTCGCTGAACCAAAGCCGTATGCCCCGGGGTCTCCGGATGAACACCTGCGATTCCTAACTTAACACTTTCAGCCAGGGAGGTTTGAGTTGATTAGTTCACCTTTTCAGCCAGGCATGAGCCGGGAATTAACAGTAGATTCCACACAGGAGGATTCCGCACGCCGTTTTTATCCAAATCTCCCCGACGTCTTCGCTACGCCGTGCCTGGGTGGCCTGATGGAACGGGTCTCGGCGGAACTCATTAACGAACATCTCAATCCGGGCGAACAATCCGTAGGGGTTTCGATGAATCTCAAGCACACTGCGGCCACGCCGCTTGGGATGAAGATTCGGGTAAGAACCGAAGTCACTGCCGTCGAAGGACGAAAGCTCACTTTTAAGCTGGAGGCCTTCGATGAGGTGGAAAAAATCGGAGAAGCCACACACGAGCGGTTTATAATCGTTGCCGACAAATTCAACGCCAGGGTGGCCGAAAAGTCTAAAAAGGCTTAGATGGTGTCCATCCGGAAACCCGGATGAACGTAGGAGAATTTCACCTTATAAGTCACTGGCAGTTTTCGATTCGGAAAGGAGGCATTTTTCGTCCTGGCAAGGAAATCGAGGGGTTGCGCGGAG